>JAFDWK010000003.1 GCA_018268515.1 Actinomycetota bacterium | reverse complement strand
GGCATGGTCGAAGAAGTCGATGCCGTTCGCGCGCGCGGCGTCGTACAACTCGCGGATCTGCGCATCGGTGCGACCGTCGATGCGCATCATCCCGGCGATGACCGCCGGGGCGGATCCGGATCCGAATCGGACCTGCTTCATGCCCTGCTCTCCTCCTGCGCAGTCGTCTGCGCGGTGTTCGCGGCGACGTCCGTCGTCGCCTGCTCCTGGGGCCGTGCCGCGAAGCGGCGGTAGTCCTCCGCAGCGAGATCCGCATAGCCGTTGGCCCAGCGCACCAGGATATCGGCGAGCCGGTATCCCTTGCCCGCATATCCGGCGATCTCCGCGGCGGCCGGGGCCTGGGCGTGGGCACGGGCGAGCGTGATCGCGCAGGCGATGGCGTACTCGCGATACCCCTCGTCCTCGATCACATCGGTGTCGATGGATCCCTTCATATCGTGGAACTGACGCACGTAGTAGTCGTCGCGGGCACCCTTGATGTGTCCCAGGAACGGATCCGAGAACGCCTGCAGCACCCGCTGCACGCCCACGACGCGGGCCCCCTCGCCGCCCTCCGCGATGCGCTCCTGCAGGTCGGCGGGCTGTGCGACGCCGCCGTACTCGGCGAGTACGCTGCGGCTCGCCTGCTTGATCTGCAGCAGCAGCGGTTCGGCGTCCGCCGTGCCGAGCACGGCGAGGAAGCACCGCGTGCCGACGCTGCCCACGCCGACCACGCGGCGCGCGACGTCCCGCACCCGGTACTGGCGCAGCAGCTGCTGGATGTCGACGTTCGCCGACGCCGCGTATCGCTCGAAGGCCTCGTCGCTGACCTCGCGGATCTCCGGATCGGCGTGCGTCATGACCGGCGGCTGCTCGACGAACCGCAGGTGGCCGTCCTCGCCCTTCACCGTGAGCCGTCGCGCCGCGCGCTGCCCGGTGCGCTTCTCCGCCGCCTTCACCGCGGCGCGCAAAGCCTTCCGCGAGTCGACGTCGAGACCGTCGCTGCTGGTGGTCGCATCGAAATGCGCGTAATAGCGCTGCAGCGGGTCCGCGCCGACTGCGGCACGCAGCGCCCGTGCGTAGGCGAGCACGCTCAGCCGGGCCGCCTCATCGGCCACCGCCTGCCCGCGCGCGTCGCGGGCGCCGATCACGACACTCGCCACGAGACGCTTCAGATCCCACTCCCACGGCGCCCAGGCTGCCTCGTCGAAGTCGTTGAGGTCGAACAGCAGGGTGCGCTGCGGCGAGGCGAAGAAGCCGAAATTGCCGATGTGCGCGTCACCGCAGGACGGCACGAGGATCCCGGTGTGCGGCTCGCGGGCGAAATCGGCGGCCATGATCGCCGCCGTGCCGCGGTAGAACGCGAACGGGCTCGCCGCCATGCGCTCGGTGCGCAACGGGATGAGATCCGCGAGCCGGGTGCTGTTCTGCCGGTCCAGGATCCCGAGCGGATCGCGCCCCGTCGTGCTGATGTTCGCGAGGTCGTCGCGGGGGATCCGCTCGCGCGCGGCACGACCCGCGGCGATCCCCTCCGCCCGGGAGAGCATGCGGTCCCCGACGAGATTGGTTTCGGCCATGGCCCATTGTCCCCCATGCCGGTGCGTTCGTTGCCCTGCGGCCCGGTTCCGGAGGAAGATCGTGGGTGCACGAGTGAACGGCTGTTCTCAGAAGGGCGGCGGGTCGCTGGTGCGGAACCCGGTGGGGGTGGCGACCTGCACCGTGTCATCCTCACGGGGGCGGTAGATGATCCGGGTGCGGTGACGGCGGACGTGGTCGGCGGGGCACAGCGGCCGCAGGTTGCCGACGTCGGTGGCGCCGCCGTGGGCCCAGGCGCGTTCATGGTCGACATCGGCGTCCAGCGCAAGCCGGTCGCATCCATCACGGGCGCAGGTGCCATGCTGCAGGACGAGCCAGTCGCGCTGCGCCTTCGTCGGCCGATACGTGCGGCGATCCATGTTCAGGATCACCCCGCGCACCGGATCCGTGATCACCCGCCGGAACCCGGTCGCGTCCAGGAACGCCTGCCGGGCCGTGGCGGCATCGATCGGACCGTGCCCGACCAACTGCGCCTCGGTGGCCGAAGCGACCGGATTCCCCGCGAAAGTCGCTCCCACCACGTCCTTCGACGCGAACTCGGCCGCGGGCATGAACGCTGTCGACGGTGCCGTCGCCACGCTCTCGCCGGTGAGCAGCCCCACGGGGACGGTGACGAACACCGTCGTCTTCACCGCGGTAGCCGTGCCGACGCCCAGCATCCAGTCGCACAACAGATCGGCGCGGACCTGATCCCGAGTGCGCCCTTCACGGCGGTCCTTCTGCAGGTGTTTCGCCGTCGACGTGAGACGTCGTTTGATCGCCGTCGCCTTCACCGTCGGGATCAAGGCCATCAGCCAGCTCATCCCGTCACCGGCGTCTTCCACCACGACCCGGCGATCCGCCATCCCCCGGGCATGCCTGTGCGCGGGAGGGGTCGGATCCAGCCGGTCGGTGAGAATCGTCATCCGCCGGCGGAACGTGCTCACCGGCAGACTCAACGCCCACGTCGATGCGGTCCGGTCGATGAGGTCGATCGCATCGCGCGCATACGCCTGAGCGGCGGGGTCGGCGCCGACCGGCGCACGCAGCCGCAGCACAGCGGACACGGCGGTCTCCACGAACCGGAGGGACACGAATCCGTCGCGGGCATGCTCCCACAGCAACGGCAGATGCTCGGCGGCGGTCGTCGCGGCGCATTCCAGCGCGCGGGCCTCGTTCTCCGAGATCTGCAACCGCAGTGCGACATCGAAGAACACCGAGCGCCGCGCGTGATCCGCATCATCCGGGCCGTCGCCGATCGTGTAGATCTCGGGATGCCTGCGGGCAAGATCCACGACCTCCACGATCCGCTCCGCGCGTCGCACCGCCCGCTGATTCAACGCGACATCGTCCTCCTGCAGACCGTCGAGAATCCGCGCCGCGAGGAACGTCTCATCCACCACCATCACCCGGGAGGCACCGTCATCGACGGGCTCCTCGTCGGGGTTCGGGATGATCGCTTCCATCCCCCGAGTTTAGCACTAATGTTCGACAAGAGGAAGGAGTGATCGACGGGATCCGCCGAGTCGCACCGCAGTTTCGACAAGGTCTCTTCTCCGGCTCCGCCGCGCACGAGCAGCGCCGCCGCGCCGATGATCGCGGTCGCTGCGATCACGCCGATGCTCGCGGTTGCAGGATCGCGCCGGATGTCCGACCCCCGGCGTAGCGTCGGGACGACGGCGCCACCGCCGCCATGGGTTCGCCCGCATCAAGGTTCTCCCCATCAACATCAAGGTTCTCCCCATCAAGGAGTGTGCAGCATGGACTGGAAGATCGAGCTCATCTTCGTGCCGGTCACGGATGTCGACCGTGCGAAGGAGTTCTACGAGCGGATCGGCTTCCACGCCGACCACGACCAGACGCCGTTCGAGGGGCTGCGTTTCGTGCAGATGACGCCTCCCGGATCCGCCTGCTCGATCGCCTTCGGCACCAACCTCGGCGACCCCGGGATGCTGCCCGGCCAGCAGAACTCGATTCAGGTGGTCGTGCCGGATGCCGACGAGGCGCTCGCCCACCTGCGCAGCGTCGGGGCGGAGGCCACGGACGTCGACGAGCAGGCCTGGGGGCGCTTCGTCACGTTCGCCGATCCCGACGGCAACCGCTGGACGCTGCAGCAACTGCCGGACTACGCGAACCGGGCCTGATCATGCGGTGGGGCGGGGTACTGTGCGTGCCTCGTCCCATCGCCCGGTCGGCGCGGGATGCGTGAGCCGGACATCATCCGCACGCGGTGTCTCCCGCACGCTAGCGTGGACGCATGAGCTCCCCGATCGACGCCACGTCCACCCCTGCCTGGGCCGCACTCACCGCGCTGCGAGAGTCCTTCTCCCCCGATCTGCGAGAGTGGTTCGCGAGCGATCCGGAACGCGTGCAGAGCCTGACCTTCGATCTCGCCGACCTGCGGGTCGACCTGTCCAAGAACCTGGTCACCGCCCAGATCCGCGCGGCCCTGGTCCACCTCGCCGAGCAGACCGGCGTCGCCGAGCGGTTCGCCGCGATGCTGGCCGGCGAGCACATCAACACCACCGAGGATCGCGCCGTGCTGCATACGGCCCTGCGCCGCCCCGCGGGGGCCTCTCCCGCGCTGGTGGTCGACGGACAGGACATCGACCACGACGTGCACGCCGTGCTCGACGCCCTGAGCGCGTTCGCCGACCGGGTGCGCTCGGGCGAGTGGCTCGGCATCACCGGCAAGAAGGTCACGCACGTCGTCAACATCGGGATCGGCGGATCCGACCTCGGCCCGGTCATGGTCTACGAGGCGCTCAAGCCGTATGCCGATGCCGGGATCCAGGCTCGCTTCGTCTCCAACATCGACCCGACCGACCTCGCGCAGAAGACCGCGGATCTGGATCCCGAGACCACGCTGTTCATCGTCGCCTCGAAGACCTTCACCACGCTCGAGACCCTCACGAACGCGCGCCTCGCCCGCGACTGGCTGTGGGAGGGCCTCGCCGCCGCAGGGGTCGACGTCGCCACCGACGCGGCCCGCAGCACCGCGGTCGCGCACCACTTCGTCGCCGTCTCGACGGCGCTCGACAAGGTGGCCGCGTTCGGCATCGACCCGGCCAACGCGTTCGGGTTCTGGGACTGGGTCGGCGGACGCTACTCGGTCGACAGCGCGATCGGGTTGTCCCTGACCATCGCGTTCGGCCCCGCCGTGTTCCGCGACCTGCTGGCCGGCTTCCACGCCGTCGACGAGCACGTGCGCACCACGCCGCTCGAGCGCAACGTGCCGGTCCTGATGGGACTGCTCAACGTCTGGTACACGAACTTCCTCGGCGCCCAGTCGCATGCGGTGCTCCCCTACGCGCAGCAGCTGAGCCGGTTCCCCGCCTACCTGCAGCAGCTCACGATGGAGTCCAACGGCAAGTCGGTGCGCTGGGACGGCACCCCGGTCACGACCGGCACCGGCGAGGTGTTCTGGGGCGAGCCCGGCACCAACGGCCAGCACGCCTTCTACCAGCTCATCCACCAGGGCACCCGGCTCATCCCCGCCGACTTCATCGCCGTAGCGAACCCCGCCTATCCGCTCGCCGATGACGACCGCGACGTGCACGGCCTGTTCCTCGCGAACTTCCTCGCACAGACCAAGGCGCTCGCATTCGGCAAGACCGCGGCGGAGGTCGAGGCCGAGGGAACGACCGGCGCGCTCGTCGCCGCGCGCACCTTCCCCGGAAACCGCCCGACCACGTCGATCTTCGCCCCCGCCCTCACCCCGGCCGTGCTCGGCCAGCTGATCGCACTGTACGAGCACATCACCTTCACTCAGGGCGTGATCTGGGGCATCAACTCCTTCGATCAGTGGGGCGTCGAGCTCGGCAAGCAGCTCGCCCTGCAGATCGCCCCCGCCATCGAGGGCGACCAGGATGCGATCGCCGCGCAGGACCCGTCCACCCGCTCGCTCCTCGCCTACTACCGGGAGCAGCGCCGCTGATCACGCAGATGAGGCGGGCGGATCCGGTCCCTGAGTCTGTCGAAGGGACCGGATCCGCCCGCCTCAACGCGTGCGCGACGTGCGATGCTCAGACGACCTCGCCGGCGGCGACCGTCTCGGCGAGCATGTGCACCCGGGGCAGATGGTGCGCCCCGTAGAAGTCGGCGGAGACGATGCGTGTGGTGTCCTCGTCGGACTGCGTGTCGTGCGCGAGCACGGCGACCAGGGCCAGGGCGTGCATCCAGCCTCCGGCGAGAGTGCCCAGCAGCATGAGATAGGGCACACTCACCCCGTACGCATCGCGCGTGGCGCCGAAGCCCAGCAGCGACGTCGTCGCGGCCCGTGCCGACGCGATCGCGCGATCCAGCCGCGCCGCGGTGCGCTGCGCGACCGGGTGCTCGATCCCGCGCAGGGCAGCGGCGGTCTCGGCGATCTGCGCGAACAGCGATGCGGCGGTGGCGCCGCCGTCGCGGATGAGCTTGCGGCCGATCAGGTCGTTCGACTGGATCGCCGTCGTGCCCTCGTAGATCGGCATGATCCGGGCGTCGCGGTAGTGCTGCGCGACGCCGGTCTCCTCGATGAAGCCCATGCCGCCGTGCACCTGGATGGCGTCGCTGGTCAGCGCCACGGCATCCTCGGTCGTCCAGCCCTTGAGCACCGGCACGAAGAACTCGGCGAGCGCCCCGGTGCCGTCCGCCTCCGCGCGGTCGAAGAGGTCGCCGAGGTAGACGCCCAGCGCGCGCATCGCGAAGACCTTGCTCTGCATCGACAGCAGCAGCCGGCGCACGTCGGGGTGTCCGGCGATCGGTGTGCCCGCAGGACGATCGAGGACCGCGCCCTGACGGCGATCGTCCGCATACGCCGCGGCGCGCTGGAGCGCGCGGTCGGCGATTCCCGTGGCCTGGAAGCCCATGCCCGCGCGGGCCGAGTTCATCATCACGAACATGCCGGCCAGTCCCCCGCCGACCTCGCCGACGAGGTAGCCGGTGGCGTCCTCGTAGGCGAGCACGCAGGTCGGGCTGCCGTGGATGCCGAGCTTGTGCTCGATCGCGACGGTGGTGACGGCGTTGCGGCCGCCGAGCGAGCCATCGCCGTTCACCAGCCGCTTCGGGGCGACGAACAGCGACAGCCCCTTCGCGCCCGCCGGCGCGTCGGGTGTGCGCGCGAGCACGAGATGCACGATGTTGTCGGCGACGTCGTGGTCGCCCCAGGTGATGAAGATCTTCTGACCGCTGATCCCCCACGACCCGTCGGCGCGCGGCGTCGCCATGGTGCGGATCGCGCCGAGGTCGGTGCCCGCCTCGGGCTCGGTGAGGTTCATCGTCCCCGTCCACTCACCGGAGACCAGCTTGGTCAGGTAGGTGGCGCGGATCTCGTCGGAGGCCACCGCGTCGAGCGCGTGGATCTGGCCGGCCGTCAGCAACCAGCACAGGGCGAACGCGGCGTTGGAGGCGTTCCACACCTCACCGAGACCGGCGCGGATGGATCCGGGAAGACCATCGCCCCCTGCCGACTCCGGGGCCTCGGCGGTGACCCAGCCGGCCTCCACGAACGCCTTGTACGCCTCGGCGAATCCCGCAGGAAGGTGCACCTGGCCGTCTTCGAGACGGGCGCCCTCCCGGTCGCCGACCGTCTCGAGGGGCGCGAGCACGTTGGCCGCGAACTCACCGGCGCCCGCGATGATCTCGGTCGCATCCTCCGCGCTGAACGCGCCGCCGGTGCCGCGCGCCACCAGGTCGACGCCGAACGCCTCACCGTAGAGGAAGGCGTAATCCGAGACGGGAGGGGTGTAGTCGCTGGCCATCGGGGGCTCCAATCTGCGGCACTGCGAATGAGACTCGGACTCAGTATACGCGAGACTCAGTTTCACTCCCCTTCGTCGCGGAAGGCGTCGGCGCCCACCGCGGTCCGCCACGGCTGTTCCCCGCCCTGGACGCCGCACTCGTCGCGGCGCATACTCGACAGGGCGGATCCGAGGAGCACCGACATGACATCAGAAGACCATCTCGCGACGGCAGAGATCTCGATCTCGGCATCAGGGCAGCGGATCTGGGATGCGCTCACCGATCCGGATCGACTGCCGGAACTGTGGTTCGGGGCCGTCGTCCGCACCAGCTGGGAGCCCGGATCCCCCATCACCTGGGACGGCGAGTGGAACGGCGCCCGCTATCAGGACACGGGCGAGATCCTCGCATTCGATCCGCCCCGGCTGCTCCGGCTCACCCACTTCAGCCCGCTGAGCGGAGCGCCGGACCTGCCGGAGAACCATCACACGCTCGAGTTCGCACTCTCCGAGGACGGCCCGACGACCCGCGTGACGCTGTCGCAGAGCAACAACGCCTCGGCCGAGGCCGCCCGGCACTCGCAGGGCATGTGGGAGCAGATGCTGCAGGCTCTGAAACGGACGGTCGAGACGGCCTGAAACGGATCCCGTCGACGCCCTCAGGCGCGTCGGTACTGCCCGACCATGGGGCAGTCGAACGGATCCCGTGCGGCGAGACCCACGCCATTGAGGTAGTCGATGACGATCGCGTACGACCGCCAGAGGGAGGTCTCCGTGTAGGGGACGCCGTGCGTGTCGCAGAACTCCCGCACGATCTCACTGGTCTGGGCGAGATGCATCCGGGACATGCTCGGGAACAGATGATGCTCGACCTGGTAGTTCAGTCCGCCCATGAGAGCGGTGGCCCACCATCCCCCGCGGATGTTGCGCGAGGTGTGCACCTGCTTGGAGAAGAAGTCGAGCCGGGCGTCCGGGGCGATCACGGCCATGCCCTTGTGGTTCGGCGCGAAGGACGCTCCCATGTACACGCCGAAGACGGCGAGCATGACGCCGAGGAACGCGGCGGCTTTGCCGAGCGGGAGCACCAGGAAGATCGGCGTCAGCACGAGGGCGAAGCGCACGGCCAGCATGCCGATCTCGGACCAGCGGTTCTTCACCGGTTCGCGGCGTGCGAGGTGCTTGAAGCCGAGGTAGTGCAGGTTCAGCCCCTCCAGGGTCAGCAGCGGGAAGAACAACCAGCCCTGCTTGCGGGTGATCAGCCGGCGCAGTCCGCGCGCCTGCGCGGCGTCCTCGTCGAGGAAGGAGATCGTGTCGACCTCGATGTCCGGATCCTTGCCCACCCGATTCGGGTTGGCGTGGTGGCGGCTGTGCTTCGAGTCCCACCACGAATAGCTCATGCCGACCACCGCGGCCAGCACCCGGGCCAGCCGGTCGTTCGCGGGTCCGGAGGCGAGGACCTGCCGATGGGCGGCCTCGTGCGCGAGGAACGCGACCTGCGTGAACAGGATCCCGAAGGCGGCGGCGATGAGGAGCTGGAACCAGCTGTCTCCGAAGAGGATGAATCCGGTGACCGCACCGCCGAAGGCGACCGCGAGCCCCGCCGCGACGAGGGCGTAGAACCACGGGGTGCGCTGCATCAACCCCATCTCGCGCACGACCCGCGACACGTCGACGAACGCGCGGGCGACGTGCGGGAAGTCCTCCTGGCGTGCGTAGGTCTGCCGGACGGGGCCCAGACGTGACGGGGCTTCAGTGTGTGCGGAGGACATCGATGAGCGCTTTCCCTGGGTCCGGCAGAGGCCGGAGCTGGAGCCAAGGGCGGACGCCGATCGCTGGTCCCACGCTACGCGACCGCATATGCGCGGACGGGTATGCGCAGTTCAGACGACGGGCTGCAGCCGGCCATCGCGATGCGCGGCGTCGAGGGCCGTCTCGGCGGCCCGGCGCCCCTCCGCGATGAGCCGCGGAACGTCCTTCATCATCCACTGCGCCATGCGGTCCATCTCGGGCTGGATGAGGATGACGGTCGGGTCGGCGACCAGGTCCGACGTCGCGGTGACCGTGCGCATCATCCGCACGTTCTCCCACTTGGCGTGCAGCCGCACGACGATCGTGCGTTCCGCGCCGAGCGCCCGGGTCACCGTGTCGGGGACGTTGTCGATCATGCCGCCGTCTGCGAGCAGTCCGCCGTCGCGGCGGACCGGCGGGAGTACGCCGGGCACGGCGATGGTCGAGCGCAGCGCCGTGCTGAGCGGCCCGCGGTCGAGGATCACGCCGCGGCGCGTGCGCAGGTCGGTCGCATAGGCGCCGAAGCGCCGCGGCAGATCCTCGATGAGAGGATCCCGTCCGAGGAGGCGGTGGATCGCGTCGGTCACCGCGTGGGTGTCCAGCAGCCCCCAGCGCGGCCGGGACGACCATCGTGCGATCGCGCTCCATCGGAAGCGGCGCACCGCGCGCTCGATCGCGTCCGCATCGAAGCCGACGGCGTAGGCGGCGCCGACGAGGGCCCCGGCGCTCGTGCCGGCGACGATGCCGGGACGGATGCCGCGCTCCGCGAGCACCTGCAGCACGCCGGCCTGGGCGGCGCCGTAGGCGCCGCCGCCGCTGAGCGTCAGGCCGAGGGTAGGGTCATCGGTCACCGGTTCTCCTGTCGTCGGCCGTTCCGGCGACGCTATCAGGACTCGCCTGCGCATCGGCTGATGCGAAAAATCCCGGACCCGTGACGATCGCGGATCCGGGACTCTCACACGCTGCGTCCTAGAAGTCCCAGTCCTCGTCTTCGGTGGCCTCGGCCTTGCCGATCACGTAGGAGGATCCGGATCCGGAGAAGAAGTCGTGGTTCTCGTCGGCGTTCGGCGACAGGGCCGACAGGATCGCCGGGTTCACGTTCGTCACGGCGGCGGGGAACATCGCCTCGTAACCGAGGTTCATCAGCGCCTTGTTCGCGTTGTAGTGCAGGAAGCGCTTGACGTCCTCGGTGAGGCCGACGCCGTCGTACAGATCCTGCGTGTACTGCACCTCGTTGTCGTAGAGCTCGTACAGCAGCGAGAACGTGTAGTCCTTGAGCTCGTCCCGCTTGGCCTGATCGAGCGTCTCGAGGCCGCGCTGGTACTTGTAGCCGATGTAGTACCCGTGCACCGCCTCGTCACGGATGATGAGACGGATGAGGTCGGCGGTGTTGGTGAGCTTCGCCCGCGACGACCAGTGCATCGGCAGGTAGAACCCCGAGTAGAAGAGGAAGCTCTCCAGCAGGGTCGAGGCGACCTTGCGCTTGAGCGGCTCATCCCCGCGGTAGTAGTCCATGACGATCTGAGCCTTCTTCTGAAGGTTCGGGTTCTCCACCGACCAGCGGAACGCCTCGTCGATCTCCTTCGTCGAGCACAGCGTCGAGAAGATCGAGGAGTAGCTCTTCGCGTGCACCGACTCCATGAACGCGATGTTCGTGTAGACGGCCTCCTCGTGCGGGGTGATCGCATCGGGGATGAGCGACACGGCCCCGACAGTGCCCTGGATCGTGTCCAGCAGCGTCAGGCCGGTGAACACGCGCATGGTGAGCGTCTGCTCCTCGGGGGTGAGCGTGTTCCACGACTGGATGTCGTTGGACAGCGGCACCTTCTCGGGCAGCCAGAAGTTGTTCACCAGGCGGTTCCAGACCTCGAGGTCCTTGTCGTCCTGGATCTTGTTCCAGTTGATCGCCTGCACGCGGTCGACCAGCTTGAGGGGTTCGGGGGTCATGTCTCTTCCTTCAGAAATTCCCAGATCAGACGCCGATTACAGCGTGCAGCTGACGCATTCGGACATGTCGGTGCCCTCGAGTGCCATCTGACGCAGCCGGATGTAGTAGATCGTCTTGATGCCCTTGCGCCAGGCGTAGATCTGCGCCTTGTTGATGTCGCGCGTCGTGGCGGTGTCCTTGAAGAACAGCGTCAGCGAGAGTCCCTGGTCGACGTGCTGCGTGGCCGCGGCGTAGGTGTCGATGACCTTCTCGTAGCCGATCTCGTACGCGTCCTGGTAGTACTCCAGGTTGTCGTTCGTCATGAACGCCGCCGGGTAGTAGACGCGGCCGAGCTTGCCCTCCTTGCGGATCTCGACCTTCGCCGCGATCGGGTGGATCGAGCTCGTCGAGTTGTTGATGTAGGAGATGGATCCGGTCGGCGGGACGGCCTGCAGGTTCTGGTTGTAGATCCCGTGCTCCTGGATCGACGCCTTGAGCGCCTTCCAGTCCTCCTGCGTCGGGATGCGGTGGCCGGCGAACATGTCCTTGACCTTGTCGGTCGCGGGCACCCACTCCTGATCGATGTACTTGTCGAAGAACTCGCCCGACGCGTAGGTGGAGTCGGCGAAGCCGTCGAAGGTCTCCCCGCGCTCGATCGCGATCCTGTTCGACGCGGTCAGCGCGTGGAACAGCACCGAATAGAAGTAGATGTTCGTGAAGTCGACGCCCTCCTCCGAGCCGTAGTAGACGTGCTCGCGGGCGAGGTAGCCGTGCAGGTTCATCTGGCCGAGGCCGATCGCGTGCGACCGATCGTTGCCGTCCTCGATGGAGCGCACCGACGCGATGTGGCTCTGCTGGCTGACCGCGGTGAGCGCGCGGATGCTCATCTCGACGGTCTTGGCGAGGTCGCCGCCGTCCATCGCGAGCGCGATGTTGAGCGAACCGAGGTTGCAGGAGATGTCCTTGCCGATCTGGTCGTACGAGAGGTCCTCGTTGAACGTCGTCGGCGTGTTCACCTGCAGGATCTCGCTGCACAGGTTGGACATGTTGATCCGGCCCTTGATCGGGTTGGCCTTGTTCACCGTGTCCTCGAACATGATGTACGGGTAGCCCGACTCGAACTGGATCTCGGCGAGGGTCTGGAAGAACTCGCGCGCGTTGATCTTGGTCTTCTTGATGCGCGGGTCGTCGACCATCTCGCGGTACTTCTCGGTGACGGAGATGTCGCCGAACGGCACTCCGTAGACGCGCTCGACGTCGTACGGGCTGAACAGGTACATGTCCTCGCCGTTCTTGGCGAGCTCGAACGTGATGTCCGGGACGACCACGCCCAGCGACAGGGTCTTGATGCGGATCTTCTCGTCGGCGTTCTCGCGCTTGGTGTCGAGGAAGCGCATGATGTCGGGGTGGTGCGCGCTGAGGTAGACCGCGCCGGCACCCTGACGCGCGCCGAGCTGGTTGGCGTACGAGAAGGAGTCTTCGAGGAGCTTCATCACGGGGATGATGCCCGAGGACTGGTTCTCGATCTGCTTGATCGGGGCACCGGACTCGCGGATGTTCGACAGCAGCAGCGCCACGCCGCCGCCGCGCTTGCTGAGCTGCAGGGCGGAGTTGATGCCGCGCGCGATCGACTCCATGTTGTCCTCGATGCGCAGCAGGAAGCAGCTGACCAGCTCGCCGCGCTGCGCCTTGCCGGCGTTGAGGAAGGTCGGGGTGGCGGGCTGGAAACGGCCGGAGATGATCTCCTCGACCAGGCCCGTGGCGAGCTTCTCGTCGCCGTCCGCGAGGGCGAGCGCGGTCATCACGACACGGTCCTCGAAGCGCTCGAGGTAGCGCTTGCCGTCGAAGGTCTTCAGCGTGTAGCTGGTGTAGTACTTGAACGCGCCGAGGAAGGTCTCGAAGCGGAACTTCTTCGAGTAGGCCAGGTCGTTGAGCTTCTGGATGAAGTCGAACGAGTACTTCTCCAGCACCGCACCTTCGTAGTACTGCTTCTCCACCAGGTAGTCCAGGCGCTCCTTGAGGGAGTGGAAGAACACGGTGTTCTGGTTCACGTGCTGCAGGAAGTACTCCCGCGCGGCGCGCTTGTCCGCGTCGAACTGGATCTTGCCGTCCGCGTCGTACAGGTTCAGCATCGCGTTGAGGGCGTGATAGTCGAGCCCCTCATACGCGGCGTTGGCCTTGAACGCGATCTCGCTCGTCACCGGCGCTGAGTCCTTCACAGTTGCTTCCACCATCGTTCCAATCCGTCGGTCACCCGATCGACGTCGTCCTGCGTGCCGTAGATCTCGAGCCGGTACAAGTGGGGCACGTGGCACTTGCGGCTGATGATGTCACCGGCGGCGCAGAACGCGTCGCCGAAGTTGGTGTTGCCTGCGGAGATCACTCCGCGGATGTGTCGCCGGTTGCGCTCGTCGTTGAGGAACCGGATGACCTGCTTGGGCACAGCGCCCTTCTCGACGCCGCGCCCCTGCCCGCCACCGTAGGTGGGTGTGACCAGCACGAACGGCTCCTCGATGACGAGCGGCTCCTCGGTGCTGTGCAGCGGGATCCGCCGCGCCGGAAGACCCAGCTTCTCGATGAACCGGGCGGTGTTGCCCGAGATGCTCGAGAAGTAGACCAGCAGCGGCGCGGCGGTCGCGGTCGCGGCGTTCATCTTCGGTCCCTGAGGCTCTCGAAGGGTGCCGAGGTGCTTACGCCAGGCGAGCGGCGAGCTCGTCGATCTTGTCGGGACGGAAGCCCGACCAGTGGCCCTCGTCGGTGACGACGACGGGAGCCTGCAGGTAGCCGAGCGACTTCACGTGCTCGAGCGCCGCGGCGTCCTCGGAGACGTCGTGGACCTCGTACTCGATGCCCTTCGCGTCGAGTGCGCGGTAGGTCGCGTTGCACTGCACGCAGGAGGGCTTGGTGTAGACCGTGATGGACATGCGATACGCCTCTTCTTTCCCCTCAGAACCCGGCTGTCGGCAGGTGGCCCCGCCGGGAGTTCAATACTACATATAGGTGCGGACATTCGGGTCGACCACAAGGGCTAGTAGTTACAACTGTGTAGTTTTCCACCGTATTCCACCGCTTCACCACAGGTTCTCCACGTCTTTGTCCACAGTTCGCGGCCTCCCCGGAACAGCGCCGAGCCGCGATTTCCCGCGGGTCGCGGAGACCCCGCTCAGATCCGTCCACAGATCCGACACTAGGGAGGGCCTGAGACATTCCTCAGCCTGTGGAATCCGCCCTCCGGCGTGTCGTCGGCGTGTCGCGTCCGCACCCTCGCGTCGCCGCGCCCGAGACCGCACGAGAGCCTGCTTCCGCCGCCGTCCGACCGATAACGTTGATCCGTGACCGGATCGGGATACAAGGAGCTCCTGCGCGTACCGGGAGTCGGGCGGATCATCGCCGCGCAGCTGACGGCGCGGTTCCCGAACGGCATGGCGAGTCTCGCGATCCTGCTGCACGTGCAGCACGAGACGGGCTCCTACGGCGCGGCCGGCCTGGTGCTGGCGGCGTCCTCGGTCGGCCAGGCCGTGTCCGGCCCCATCACGAGCCGATGGATGGGCCGCTGGGGGATGCGCCCCGTGCTGACGCTGACGCTGTCGGTCTGCGTGCTGGCCTTCCTCGGCCTGGCGCTGCTGCCGCACCTGCCGCTGCCCGGATCCGTGATCCTCGGTCTGATCGCGGGACTGTCCACTCCGCCGATCCAGTCGGCGGCGCGCACCATCTACCCCAAGCTCGTGAACTCCTCGCAGCTGACACCGCTGTTCTCACTCGACGCGTCGCTGCAGGAGATCATCTGGATCGTCGCGCCGGTCGCCATCACGATCGTATCCACCCAGGTCGGCACCGTGCAGGGCCTGCTGCTCGTCGCCGCGATGCTCGTCGGCGGGGGCGCGTGGTTCATCCTCTCCCCCGAGGTCGGCCGCGTGCGCATCCCGCGCAGCCGTCGCGGCTTCGGCGTCGTCGTGCTGAAGCCCCCGGTGATGCTCGCCACGGTCATCGGCTTCCTGCTCATCGGCGCCTGCGCCGCGGTCGAGGCGGGCGTGGTCAAGACGTTCGACGAGGGCGGTCTGGAGGCGGGGCTCGTGCTCGCGGTGTTCTCCGTGGGGAGCCTGGTCGGCGGCCTCGCCTCGGGCCGGGTGCCCATGGGTCCGTGGGCGATGGCCCGCCGGCTCACCATCGTGACCGTGGGCCTCGCGCTGACCATGGTCTCGCTCAACGTGTTCTGGTTGGGCGGCACGCTGCTCGCGGCCGGCATCGGCATCGCTCCCGCGCTTGCCGTGCTGTTCGCCATCACCTCGGCGAGCGTGAAGTTCTCCGAGACAGCCGAGGCGTTCGGCTGGGCCGGCACCGGGCAGCTGATCGGCGCCGCCGCCGGATCCGCCATCGCCGGCTTCCTCATCGACAGCCTGGGCAGCCCGACCGGCGCCTACCTCGCCGCCACCTGCTTCGCCGCCGCCGCACTCGTGGTCTCGATCCTCTTCGTGCGCTTCTTCCCGGATCTGCGCGGCCGTGACGCCGCCCCGATGCCCGACACCGAGGCCGTGCCGCTGCCCTGAGCGCTACCGCTCCAGCTCGACGACCTCGATCGGGCATCGCGCAACCCCAGCCTTCGCGATACGCCGGTCTCCGGTGACCAGTACCGCGCCGATGTGCTCGGCCAGCGCGACAGAGCTCGCGTCATAGATCGTGAGATTCGCCCGCAGCTCCCATACGCGCTCCGCGACCGCCTCGCCAGGCCAGAACTCGATCGGCAGCCGGCGCGCATGCCACCGTGAAGCGCCCGCCTGCCGCGCAGAGAGCTTGCGGCCGAGCTCCAGACCGCGCAGTGCGCTGTCGACCTCCGTCAGCAGGATCGCCGGGGCGAAGAGCATCACATCGCGGATGCGCTCCGACAGCCCTCGCGTCTCGTCCGCGTTGGCGGCGACGAGGGCAACCACCACGGAGGCATCGATGACGACGCGGTCGCGTTCAGCGCCGACCGTCATCGACGGCTTTCACGATGTCGCTCATGCTGAGCGATGGGTATGTCTGCGTGTTCAACCGGGCCTGCGCCACGGCCTCGAGGGCGCTCGGCGTCGACGCGAGGCGAACGAGTTCGCCGCTCAGATACTCCTGCAGCGAGCGGCCGGACTTCGCCGCCCTGGCCGCGAGTTCATCCCGCACCTCATCAGGGACGTTGCGAACCGTGATCGTCACGCTCATGCATGCATTTTAGCTGCATCGGCGCTGATCTGGTGGCGATTCAGGCGATCCGGTCCTTGGTGCGCCAGAAGGAGTCGTCGAACGCACTCAACGGTTGCGGATGATCCCTCCCCGTCAGGCCGTAGGGATCCAACCCGCGGAACAGTTCACCCAGATCCGCCTCCAGCACGCCCGCGATCTTGAGGATCGTCACCAGCCGAGGGTTGCCTTCGCCCTTCTCGATCTTGCGCAGATTCGACTCATCGAGTTCGGCCGCCGCTCCCAGCCCCTGGATCGTGAGCGATTGCTTCGCGCGGAGGTCGGCGAGCCGCCGACCGAGCTCGACGCGCGGATCCTCAGGAGTTTCGGGCACTCATCTTTGGTAGTGCCCTCGCGGACAAACACGAAGGTTTATCCCCGCTAGGTTAGAACCGCGAGGTTATAACCGTCTCACCTTGCTCGACCCACCAGCGAGGGGGCTTCCGTGACGGATACCGCGACCGCGCTCCTCAACCCGATCCTCAACGGTCCGTACGACCCTCCCGCAGCGCATTTCGCCATCGGGCCTGACGGGCCCACAGGCGAGAAGAAGCCAGGCAGGCGACCGAGCGAGTCGTTCATGGCGATCCCTCAGGAGCGCAAGGGCCGCGGCAAGGCCTCGGTGCAGCAGCTCGAGATCGATTTCGACCTCACCGGCGAACGCCGTGAGGTCAACGACACGATCAACGGTCTCCGTCGCGACGTCGAGCTCTGGCGCACCCGCGGTTACGACGGTGTCACGCCGATCAGTCGCAAGCTCCTGCTGCACTGGGCCGATACGGATCGGGAGAACCGCACCCTCTTCTGCCAGCGCGATGCGGCCGAGACGGCGATCTTCCTCACCGAAGTAGCTGGACGCCGCGGATACACCGACTGGCGTCTGCGGATCGATGCAGCCAACGAGGAGCACAACTCCGGTCTTCCGCGGATCGCGCTCAAGATGGCCACAGGCACGGGCAAGACCGTGCTCATGGCCATGCTCATCGCATGGCAGACGCTGAACAAGGTGGCGGCGCCTCGCGACACGCGATTCGCAAGCAAGTTCCTTCTCGTGGCCCCCGGCATCACCATTCGCGATCGGCTGCGGGTGCTGCGACCGGAGAGCGACGGCAACTACTATGATGAGCGCGAACTGGTGCCGGCGGATCTGCGCCCACGCCTGGGCGATGCCCGCGTAGTCATCGCGAACTACCACCAGTTCCTCCCGCGGCTCCGCAAGGAGTTCGAAGGCGTCTCGAAGACGACCCGCGAGATCCTCGCCCCCGGCGACGGCGATCGCTATGTGGAGACCGCTGCGGAGATCGTGAGCCGCGTCCTGCGCGATCTGGGCAAGGATCCGGGACAGATCATCGTGCTCAACGATGAAGCGCATCACTGCTACCAGAGCCGTCCGCTACGCATGGGGAAGGTCAGCAAGGATGACAGCGATCGCAACAAGGACGCTCGGGTGTGGTTCCGTGGCTTGGAAGCCATCAGGACTACCAAGGGGTACGGGCTGAAGCAGGTCTTCGACGTCTCGGCGACCCCGTTCTATCTCGGTGGTTCCGGCTGGAACGAGGGCTACATCTTCCCGTGGACTGTGAGCGACTTCTCACTCATGGACGCGATCGAATCGGGCATCGTCAAGATCCCCCGGCTCCCGATCGATGACGACGCCATCGGAGACGAGACGACCTTCCGCGCGCTGTGGAGTCACGTCGGCGATCGGCTGCCGAAACGGCTGTCATCGGTACCCGAGAACTGGGCGCCCCCCGAGGAGTTGCAGGCCGCACTCGAGAGCCTTTACCGCAGCTATCAGCGCGAGTACGAGCGCTGGAACGTCACCCTCCGCGACCATGATGAGCCGCCTCCGGTGATGATCCTGGTCTGCCCGAACACGGTCGTGTCTCGCCTCATGACCGAGTGGATCGCCGGCAGGGAGATCGAGGTCGACGGCGAGACCCACTACCGGCACGGCCGGCTGGAACTCTTCGACAACACGGACGGTGTGGGCTGGCGTGCGAGGCCGCGCACACTGCTCATCGACTCCGCCGCTCTCGAATCCGGCGAGTCGCTCCCCAAGGACTTTCTCGCGGCGGCAGGGCCCGAGATCGCGCGGTTCAAGGATGACTGGCGCAAGCAGCATCCGGGAGCGGATGCGGATCAGCTGACCGAGCAGGATCTGCTGCGCGAGGTTATGAACACCGTGGGCAAGAAGGGAATGCTCGGCGAGCACATCCGCTGCGTCGTGAGCGTCGGGATGCTCACCGAAGGATGGGACGCCAACACCGTCACCCACATCCTCGGCATCCGCGCGTTCGGTTCGCAACTGCTCTGCGAGCAGGTGATCGGGCGTGGCTTGCGCCGACGCAGCTGGGCACTCAACGAGGAGGGACGTTTCGAGCCCGAGTACGCGAACGTCTACGGGATCCCGTTCGCCTTCATCCCTGGCGAGCGCGCGGGCAAGGATCCGCTTCCGCCTCCTCCGGCTGTCGAGGTGGGGAGCGTAGAAGGGCGCGAAGGACGTCGGATCACGTTCCCGAGGCTGAGCGGTTATCGGGTGGAGATGCCCGATGACGAGTTGTGGCTCGACACGTCAGACGCGGAGCCGTTCCGCGTGGACCAGAGCCAGGTGCCGACGAAGACGGAGACCGCAGGGGTGCTCGGCGAAGGCGAGCTCGATGACTTCAACACCGATGCCGAAGGCCGCCGCAACGCACGCGTCGCCTTCGAGCTCGCCAAACGCGTGCTCGACCTGCACTTCACGGACGGCGGTACCAACCCCCGCCCGTGGCTGTTCCCGCGTCTTCTGGGATTCGCCCGCACCTGGATCGACGAAGTACTCGAGTTCGGAGAGGGTTTCGAGGCCTGGCACCTGACCCGCAGTGAGAATGAGCTGCGACGTGCCGCGGAGGCTCTCGCGCGCTGCATCGTCTGGCAGGGCAACAACCGTCGTGAGCTCGTACAGCCGATCTTCGACCGCTCTGCTCCTGTCGGAGACACCGGCGACGTCCATTTCGTCACGCGCAAGCGCGTTTACGAGACGAAGACGAGCGAGATCAGCCACGTCACCCTCGACGGGCGTGACGGCAACACCTGGGAGAACCTGCTCGCTTACGAGTGCGAGATGCTCGCGAATGAGGGCGTGGTCACGTCGTATGTGAAGAACGATCGTCTCGGCTTCGACATCCCGTATGTGCACGAGGGGATGACGCATCGATACATCCCCGACTTCCTGCTCAAGCTCGCGCCCGACCCTGGCGACCCCGAAGGGCTCGACCGAACGCTCGTCGTCGAGGTCTCGGGCGGACGGAAGAACCAGCAGTTGCGCGCGGTGAAGGCGGAGACCGCCCGCAACGTGTGGTGCGTCGCAGTGAACAACCACGGCGGATTCGGCCGCTGGGGCTACCTCGAACTCGACACCGTGATCGGCCTGCAACGCACCCTGCGCGAGGCGATCAACGGCCTCTACGCCGATGACCCGATCATCGGCGACTGGGACAACCTCAGCTTCTCCCCTGCCCGTTCTACGCGACCGACACGGCGCGTGCGATTCCTGGAGGACGACGATGGCGCGTAAGCCTGCTCAGACAGGGCCTACGGAAGTCGACGCGTACGAGCACCCCGAGGCCACGCGCACGAACATCCCTACGGCGGACGGCGCCGAGCGATGGGCAGATCCCGAGTCGCTCGAGCATGAGCCAGTCGTGTACGCACGGTTCGCGGGCATCGCCGCCGAGCGCGCATCGCGGAACGAAGCTCTAGATCCACAACTGGTCTGGCATGGCAAGGACCAGCAGGACGACGATGACCTGATCGTCGAGGCGCCGCCGCTGTACATTCAGGAGAAGATCGACCCGCGGGTGTTGGTCGAGAACCTGCGCGATACTGCGAAGTCGGGCGAGGCCGAGCCCGAGATGCTGTTCTACGACGATTTCGACGGCGGCCTCGACGAATTGCAGCAGATCTCGTACTACCGATACGACGCCGCCTGGTCGAACCGTATGATCCTCGGCGACTCCTTGCAGGCGATGGGCTCGCTCGCCGAGCGGGAGCGGCTGCGCGGCAAGGTGCAGATGATCTACATCGACCCGCCCTACGGCATCAAGTTCAACTCGAACTGGCAGGTCTCCGCCAGCAAACGCGATGTGAAGGACGGCAAGGACGCGGCACGTGAGGCCGAGCAGATCAAGGCCTTCCGCGATACGTGGAAGGACGGAATCCACACGTATCTCTCGTACTTGCGGGACCGCCTCGTCGTCGCGAGAGACCTTCTGACGGAGTCGGGATCCGTCTTCGTGCAGATCGGCGATGAGAACGTGCATCGCGTGCGAGCTCTGATGGACGAGCTGTTTGGGCCCGAGAACTTCGTTGCTCAGATTCCCTTCCGCAAGAAGCTAATGCCACTCGGAGCAAAGACGTTGGAGTCCATGAACGACCATCTGATCTGGTACTGCTCCGACATCCAGCGCGTGAAGTATCGACAGCTCTACCTCCCGTCGGTTCCACGAGTCGAGTCTCGCTGGACAAGTGTCGAGCTGGCTGACGGCTCGCGGCGGAAGCTGCTAACCACGGAGAGAACAAACTTGGCGACGCTTCCTGCCGGCGCTCGACCGTATCGCTTAGTCAGCCAAACTGCGCCGAGCTTTTCTGAATCCGGAGTGTTTGACTTCGAATACGATGGCCGCACATTTCGCCCCGGTCGCGGGCAATCTTGGGTGACGTCGCACGAGAAGATGCAGGCGCTGGGCCGCATCAGGCGCCTGGAGGTCGAGCGCGACCTACCGAGCTATGTCATGTACCACGACGACTTCCCGTTCAGCAAGCTCACGTCACCGTGGCACGATACTGCACCCGCGAATGACATCAGCTACGTAGTACAGACCAACACCCGCGTTATTGAGCGTTGCATGCTCATGACGACCGACCCCGGCGACCTCGTCCTCGATCCCACCTGCGGCTCTGGCACAACCGCCTACGTCGCTGAACAGTGGGGACGCCGCTGGATCACGATCGACACCTCGCGGGTCGCCCTCGCGCTCGCCCGTCAGCGACTCATGGGCGGCCGCTATCCGTATTACCTGCTCGCCGATTCTCCCGAAGGCCGGACGAAGGAAGCACAGGTGTCCGGCACCCTGATGCCGCCGGCCGAAACCCATGCCGACATCAGCCAGGGGTTCGTCTACGAGCGCGTCCAGCACATCACCCTTAAGTCGATCGCGAACAACCCCGACATCCGCGAGGGCATGACGCGCGAGGAGATCGACGCTGCGATCAAGAAGCACGCTGACTTCGAGTTGCTTTACGACAAGCCGTACGAAGACAAGAAGCGAGTGCGGGTCACCGGTCGCTTCACAGTCGAGAGCCTCTCGCCCTATCGGGCGATGGACCAGCAGGGTGAGACGTCACGAAGCGAGCGAGCTGGCTCGTCGGACGCCATGGGTGCCGACTACACGCAGACGATCATCGAGAATCTGCGCAGCGCTGGCATCCAGAACGGTCGCCGCAAGGAGCGCATCGAGTTCGCGCTCTTGGAAGAGCACGCCGGTACGCACGTCCAGGCCGTCGGCGAAAGAGCAGAGGACGATGACGCTTCGACGAGCTCAGCGACCGGCAGCAAGGTCGCGATCGCGATCGGCCCCGAGTACGGGACGGTGAGCCCCGGCTTCGTGCGGGACGCAGCCAAGGAAGCCCTCGCGGATCCGGACGTCGATCTACTCTGCGTACTCGGCTTCTCGTTCGAGCCGAACGTGACCGAGGTCACCGAGGTCGACGCGACGAACATCGACACCAGTGAGGACGGGTTCGCGAACGTCTCGGGCGAGCGCAAGCTCGGTCGGCTCAAGGTTCTCATCGTTCGCATGAACGCCGAGCTGCTGATGGGCGATGCGCTCAAGAAGACGGGGACGGGCAACCTGTTCACGGTGTTCGGCGAACCGGATGTGCAGATCCGCCCGGCCACTGACGGATCCGATCGGATCGAGGCCGAACTCTTCGGCGTCGATGTCTACGATGCCGCGATCAATGATGTCCGCTCGCGCGATACCAAGGACATCGCGCTGTGGATGATCGACACCAACTACAACGAGGAGTCATTCTTCGTTCGCCACTGCTATTTCACGGGCGGAAACGACCCGATGAAGAAGCTCAAGGTCGCACTGAAGGCGGACATCGACGCGGATGCGTGGGAGCAGCTCTACCGCACGGTCTCAATGCCGTTCGAGCGTCCCGCTACAGGCAAGATCGCCATCAAGGTCATCAACGACTACGGCGACGAGGTCATGAAGGTCTACGACGTTGCCTGACGCACACCAGTCCGACTTAGCTACGGGTGCCGCATGAAAATACCCGATCTCAAATGGCCCCAGCGTGAGGAAGCCTACGACGACAACCTGCTGCTCGATATCGAGGCGGGTGTCGTCGCATATCTCGTTCGCGGCCGCAACGCATGGCACAGCACCTGGGTCAGGCATTGGTTCCGAAACGCGCACCTCTTCAGCGACATTGCAAGCGCCAAAGCAGGTGCGGAGTCGCGACGCCAACGAGGCAATGTCTTCTACATCCGCGAATCTCCCGCCCTGATCATGCGCGGTCCGCGCGAAGCCGTGGTGCTCTGTGAGCTAGGGCAAGCTGTTCCCTTCGCGGGGTTCACAGGCTTCGATACCGTGCCCGTCGAAACGACCGACGGTTGTTGGATCAATGGCATATACCCCGGTGTATCGCTCAAAGATGCCGTCGCCGCGTTCGCCGAGGGGTCTGAACACTGGAACGGAAGTCGCGTCAGTGATGATCGGATACTCAGAGGCCTCGTCGATGCTGAGTTCGTCTTCGCTGAACACGACGGCGAGCTCCAGTCCATGACTTCCTTCGCTCAGGGATCCCTGTATTCGCTCGGATGGCATTCCGATCGAGCAGTGTCACCCCCTTCGTCATTCGGCACGACCTCCATCGTTGATAGATGGCAGCAACAAGTCCGAGCTGCGGCTCGTGGCGCAGAAGGTTCCAAGACGCTCGCATCGTCGCTCATCGAGTACCGCGAGAGCACCCTCAAAGCCATGCCCCGATCACAATGGGAGATCGAACTCTCACGGAGGGAGCTCGCGGCAACCCTCGCGGACTATTCGCGATTTGAGCTGTGGAGGGATGCCCGAGACCGACGGTTCGAGATCGAAGGCGTCTTGAGAGACGCTGAAGAAGAAGCGAAGAACGCGAAGGCTGCACGGTTCCCCCCAGCGGATACGTCTGCCGGGATGCGTGCACAACGCGAACGACTCGAACAGGCCGACCAAGCCGTGACAGACTTGCTCGCCCGACTCGCCCACGCTCGAGCTGTGGAGCAGGACCGCCATGACGCATGGCGTGAACGCGACGATAGTCAGCGCGGATCAATCACGAACTGACCACCTCATTACTTAGTCCACTGGACTAAACTGTCGTCATGACCCAGGTGAACGTTCATGAGGCGAAGACGCAGCTCTCCGCGCTGATCGCGCGCGTGCTGGATGGCGAGGAGGTCACGATCGCCCGCGCGGGGAAGCCGGTCGTCGACCTCATCCCCCACGCGCGTACGACCATCGTCTACGGACTCGGGCGGGACGAACCCGAGCATGATCCCGCTCTCTTCGATGGCACCGACCCTGAGATTCAGGAGATGTTCTACGGTCCTGACTGGGCCGAGGAATCCGCACGATGATCCTGCTCGACACCAACGCATTGGTCTGGCTTCATCGCGACAGCGCAGCTCTTGGCCGTGCCGCACGGCGGACCATCGAGGGCTCGACCGTCACCCACTTCTCGACGATTTCGATCTCGGAACTCGTGATCAAGAACATGCTCGGTCGAATCGACCTGCCAGGAGGCGACCGATTTCCGGTGGCGTTCTCCGACGCCGGCCTGCGTGAGCTCCCCTTCACGTCCGCGCATGCGACCGCCATGCTGCAGTTCCCCGCACTGACGCGACACGACCCGTTCGACCGGATGATCCTTGCGCAGGCGCACGCGGAGCGTCTGACGCTGCTCACCGCGGACGCGACCATGCTGGCGCTGGGCGAGAACTGGATCCGGGACGCTCGGATCTGACAGACATGGGCTTGCATGCAGTTCTGCATGCTACTCTGGCCGCATGTCGGCGATCCAGGTGCGAGACGTTCCGGACGACGTGCGTGAGGCACTCATCACGGCCGCGCGCCAGCGAGGCGAGTCACTGCAGACGTACTTGCAGTCGGTGCTCGCACGGGAGGCGAGGATGGCTCGCAATCGCGCATTCCTCGACGTGTACGAACCCGTTCGCCCGCCGAAGGAGATCGACGTGGTCGAGCTCATCGCCGACGCGCGCGACGATCAGGATCGCAAGAACATCGCATGATCGTCCTCGACGCCTCCGCCATCGTCGAGCTCATCACCGATGCACGCGGACTCGCGGAAGGCGTGCGGCGGACGATCGACGGCGACACCGACTGGGTGATCCCAGGCCACACCGTAGCCGAAGTTGCGAACGCGCTGCGCGGGATCGCCCGAGGAACAGGGGCGCCCGCGGAGACGCACCGCATGTGGATTGCCGCGCTCGCCCGATTCGAGTTCGACGAACGTTCCGTCGTCCCCCTCCTCAGCCGGATCGTCGAGATGTCCGCCAACGCGAACGCATACGATGCCGCCTACATCGCGCTCGGCGAAGCACTCGGGGTTCCCGTCCTCACGACGGACGCGAAGCTCGCGGCCATTCCCGGACGGCGGACACGCGTCTTCATCGTCGCCTGACGAATCGAACCTCGGAATCCGCAGGATCCGGGGATTCCAACCTTCGATTTCTGTTGTCTTTTTGGATTTCGAGTGTCAAGATCGGTGCATGAGCGCCGATTTGCAGCAGAAAGCACACGATCACCTCTGGATGCACTTCACCCGTCAGTCCACGATGGACCGCGGCGGAGTGCCGATCATCGTGAGGGGTGAGGGGCACCACATCTGGGACGACACCGGCAAGCAGTACATCGACGGGCTCGCCGGCCTCTTCGTCGTCAACGCGGGCCACGGCCGTGCTCGTCTCGCCGAAGCCGCCGCGAAGCAGGCCGAGCAGCTCGCCTTCTTCCCGCTGTGGTCGTATGCGCACCCCGCCGCGATCGAGCTCGCCGACCGTCTGGCCGGCTACGCCCCGGGAGACCTGAATCGGGTCTTCTTCACGTCGGGCGGCGGCGAGGCCGTCGAGACCGCGTTCAAGCTCGCCAAGCACTACTGGAAGCTGCGCGGCAAGCCCACCAAGCACAAGGTGCTCTCCCGTTCGATCGCCTATCACGGCACCACCCAGGGGGCCCTCGCGATCACCGGCATCCCCGCGATGAAGGCGATGTTCGAGCCGGTCACCCCGGGCGGCTTCCGGGTGCCGAACACGAACATCTACCGTGCCGCAGAGATGGGCGCGCCGACGGATCCCGAGGCGTTCGGCGTCTGGGCCGCCGACCGGATCGAGGAGATGATCCAGTTCGAGGGCCCCGACACCGTGGCCGCGGTGTTCCTGGAGCCGGTGCAGAACTCGGGCGGGTGCTTCCCGCCGCCCCCCGGCTACTTCCAGCGCGTGCGCGAGATCTGCGACCGCTACGACGTGCTGCTCGTCTCCGACGAGGTGATCTGCGCCTTCGGCCGGATCGGGCACATGTTCGCCTGCGACGCCTACGGGTACGCGCCCGACATCATCACCTGCGCCAAGGGCATCACGAGCGGGTACGCGCCCTTGGGTGCGGCGATCGTGAGCGACCGGATCTACGAGCCCTACTCCCACGGCGATCTCACCTTCCCGCACGGGTACACGTTCGGCGGGCACCCGGTCTCCACCGCCGTCGCCCTGGAGAACCTGAACATCTTCGAAGAGGAGAAGCTCAACGAGCGCGCGCGCGAGAACTCGCCGCTGTTCCGTGCCGAGCTGGAGACCCTGCTCGACCTGCCGCTCGTCGGCGACGTGCGCGGCGACGGCTACTTCTTCGGGATCGAGCTGGTCAAGGACAAGACGACGCGGGAGACGTTCGACGACGACGAGTCGGAGCGCCTGCTGCGCGGCTTCCTCTCCGGCGCCCTCTACGACGCCGGCCTGTACTGCCGCGCCGACGACCGCGGCGACCCCGTGATCCAGCTCGCCCCGCCCCTCACCATCGGACCGGCGGAGTTCCGTGAGATCACTGGGATCCTGCGCGGCGTGCTCAAGGAGGCAGAGTCGGTTCTGTAACGGATGGGGATGTGCGGCGAAACGCGGTGACCGGGAGGGCACCGCGTTTCGTCTCGCTCCGGCTGCGCCGGTGCTCGCTCAACGACCCCGGACAGGAGCAAGCCGGTGCTCGTGCAACGACCCCGGGGCGTCAGACGGACGGCGTCGCGATCACCAGGTTCGTGGGGCCCATCTGCTCGACGCTCACGAGGTCGAGCGCCGCGCCGTCGGGGAACAGGCGGCGCCCGGCTCCGGTCGCCGTCGGGAACACCCGCAGCCGGTACTCGTCGACCGCTCCCGCCTCGACGAAGCGCTCGACGAGAGATCCGCTGCCGATGACGATCACGTCGCGCTGCGCTGCGGTCTCCCGCGCCCAGCCCACCGGATCCGCCGCGACCCGCCTCGAGTTCTGCCACCGGGCCAGGTCGATCTCACCGCCCGTCACGACCGCCTTGTCCGCGGCGTTCAGCGCGTGGGCGAAGGGATCCGTGTCGTCGCGCGGCGGCCACAGGGCCGAGAACGCCTCCCACGTGCGCCGTCCGAACAGGAAGATCCCGGTCTGCAGGATCGGTCCGTAGTGGAACTTGTCCCCCGAGATCGCCTCGGGGCCGTGCCGGAAGCACCATCCGCCGAAGGGCGTGCCGTCGGATCCGTCCGGATCCTCCACGACCCCGTCGAGGGTGATGAACTGCGCCACGATGATGCGTGCCATGTCGTGCTCCTTGCGTCGTGCCCGATGCGGATCCCCCGCGAAGGGCCTTCACGTAGGTGTACGGATGAGCCACGCCGAACTCATCGGCGGGAGCGGAATTCGTCCGGATTCGTCACAGTGCGACGATGCCGTCCCGTGCGAACAGCGTGAACAGCGCCTCGTCACGGTAGACCAGCACGTGGCCGATCCGTTCGCCGGACGCGTCGGCCGCGAACAGCTGCACGGTGTGCGGGTGCGCGCCGTCATCGTCGACGCGCAGCAGCAGGAAGCCGTGCTGCCCGTTGGCCGAGATCGGGATGGTGCGCCAGCGGGTGCCCTGCCACGCGAACAGGTGTGCCATGAACGCGGTGTAGGTCTCGCGCCCGATCGACCAGGACGGCACGGGCGGCATCTCGAACAGCACGTCGTCGGCGACGAGCTCGGCGAGCGCCGCGGCATCCGCCCGCTCGATCGCGCGGGCGTACCTCTCGACGGTCTCGCGGCGCAGCGGAGCCGGACGGGACGCGCGCTCGGCGACGGCCGCCTTCGCGCGCTGCAGCGCGGAGTTCACCGACGGCACGCTCGTCTCGAGGATCTCGGCGGTCTCCGCTGCGGAGCGGCCGAGCACCTCGCGCAGGATGAAGACCCCGCGCTGCTTGGGCGCCAGTGCCTGCAGCACGAGCGTCACCGCGAGCCGCACCCCATCCGCCGCGGCCACGACGCGCTCGGGTTCGGAGTCCGCCCACCAGCGGGTCGGCGCCGGCACGAGCCAGGGCACGTCCAGGGCCGGGACGAGGGGTGCGCCGACGTCAATGCCCGGATCCGTCAGGTCGCGCGGCAGCGGACGCCGGGGCGTCTCCCGGAGCCGATCCACGCACACGTTGCGCGCGATGCGGTACACCCAGGTCGACAGCGCCGCCGTGGCCGGGTCGTACGACGCCCGGTTCCGCCAGGCGCGCTCGAGCGCGTCCTGCACGGCGTCCTCCGCGTCGAACGGCGAGCCCAGCATCTGATAGCAGAAGGCGAGCAGGCCGCGGCGGAGCGCGGCGAGGTCGGAGGCGTTCACGAGGCCGAGGCTCGCCGCCCGGCTCAGCCTCCGGCCATCGTCCGGGCGATGTCGGCGGCCGAGTCGCCCGCCTTCTTCAGCACGAGCGCCACGAGGGCGAGTGCTCCGAGCGTGAGCACGAGCATGATCGTGGACACCGCGGCGATCTCCGGGCGCAGGCCGCTGCGCAGGGCGCTCAGCACGTACACCGGCCACGGCGTGGTGCCGGAGACCTGCACGAACGCGGAGACGATCGTGTTGTCCAGGCCCAGGGTGAACGAGAGCAGGAAGCCCGCGAGCACGGCCGGCATCGCGAGCGGCAGCGTGACCTTGACGAACGTCGTGAGAGGCTTCGCGTAGAGGTCTGCCGAGGCCTCCTCGAGCTTCGCGTCGAGCCCGACCAGGCGGGCCCGCACGATGTACGACACGATCGCGATCGAGAACAGCGATTGCCCGATCACGAGGCGCACGGTGCCGTCGTTGAAGATCGACAGCCCCAGATCCTGGCCGAGGAACACGACCCAGGGCAGCAGCGCGACGGCGTCGACGATCTCGGGCGTGACCGAGATCAGCAGCAGCAGGCCGAGGAACCACGGCACCCACTTGCCGGGCGTCCGCGCCATCGCGATCCCGGCGAGGGTACCGAGCGCCGTCGCGAGCACCGCGGCGATGAGGCCGGTGCGCAGCGAGACCAGCACCGCATCGCGCACGGCGGGCTTGGTGACGATCGCGGCGAACGAGTCGAAGCCGAAGTGGTCCCAGGAGATCAGCAGCCGGCCGACGTTGAACGAGTACACGATCACGACCGCGATCGGCAGGAACAGGAAGGCGAACACGAGGGTCGCCCACAACGGCAGGAGCCAGCGGGTGACGTTGCGCGGCGCCTTCGCACGGCCACCGGATCCCGCCCGGGTCGCGGACGGGGACGGATCCGCCTGCTCGGCGGGTCGTTCTGCGACGACGGTCATCATGCCTCCTCGAGCGTGAGCCGGTAGCTGCGGCGGATCGGGATCGTGACGAGCCAGCCGATCGCGGCCGCGATGGCGATCGACAGCCCGATGGTGAGGATCAGCAGCACCGCCATCGCGGATCCCAGCGCCCAGTTCTGCGCGGTCTGGAACTGGCTGGCCACGATCTGACCGACCATGTTGCCCTTGGCTCCGCCCAGGACGGTCGCGGTGATGTAGTCGCCCATGAGGGGGATGTAGACCAGCAGCACCCCGGCGATGATGCCGGGCTGCGCGAGCGGGATCGTCACCCGGAAGAAGGTCTTCCAGCTGCCAGCGCCCAGATCCTTGCTCGCCTCGCGCAGCGGGCCGCTCACGCGGTCGAACGCCACGAACAGCGGCAGGATCATGAGCGGAAGGTAGTTGTAGACGACGCCGAGCAGCACCGCTCCGCGGGTGTTCAGTATTCCGAGCGGCCCCGGGATGACGCCGAGGAACTGCAGCGCGTGGGACAGCCAGCCCTCGGGAGCGAGGATGATCTGCCAGCCGATCGTGCGCACCAGGAAGTTGGTCCAGAACGGCACCATGACGAGCGCGAGGAACATCCCGCGCCGGCTCGGCGCGCACTTCACGGCGATCCAGTACGCCACCGGTGCCCCGATCACGAGGCACAGCACGGTGCCGGCGATCCCCACCCACAGCGTGTTCTGGAACGTGGAGAAGAACGTCGGCGAAAGCGCCTCGACGTAGCGGTCGAAGGACAGCTTGTCGTTCGCGTTGGTCGCGAAGATGCTCGGCTTGTACCCGAAGCTGTACCAGACGACGACCCCGATCGGGACGACGAAGAAGACGAGCAGCCAGACCCAGGCGGGCAGGGCGAGGCCGAAGCGGATCCTGAGCCTACGCACCGGCGGCCGCCTTCGTCGCGTTCCAGATCGACACGATCCGCTCCTGCGCGCTCGTGAACTTCTGCTCGTGCATGGTCTTCACCTGCGCGTCGTCGAAGTACACCATGTCCAGACGCTCCAATCCGGCCTCTTCCGCCTGCTGCTGGGTGCCCTGCACGCCCGTGTCGTAGCCGATGTAGTCGACCTGGGCGAGCTGCACGTCCGGCGCGATGATGTAGTCGATGAAGGCGTGCGCCGCCTCGGGGTGCGGCGCACCCTTGGCGATCGCCCAGTTGTCCATCCACAGCTCGGTCGCGGGGGCGCCGAGCACCCACTGCCAGCGCTCCGGATCCTTCGACGCCGCCATGCCGGTGCGCGCGTCGCCGCTGTAGGACTGCACCAGCGCGGCCGATGCCTGAGGGATGATCTGGCCACCGGGCGCCGAGTCGAACGTGGTGAGGTGCGGGGCGAGCTGCTTCGTGAGGAAGCTCTCGCACGCGTCGAGGTGATTCTTCTCGGTGGTGTTCCAATCGATGCCGTGCGACCAGAAGTAGATGCCGCACAGGGGCGCCGGGTCATCGAGGACGGCTGTCTTTCCCGACGCCTCCTTCTGCGCGGCGTCGACGAAGTCGGCCCAGCTGGTCAGCTCCCGCGTGATCACGGTCTTGTCGTAGACGAACCCGGTCGTCCCCCAGGCCTTGCAGATCGAGTACTCGTTCTTCGGGTCGAAGGACCGGTGGATGAAGTTCGGATTCATCGTCGCGAAGTTCGGGATCAGATCGAGGTTGATCCTCTCCAGCAGGCCGTTCTCGGCCATCGGCATGATGAACAGTCCGCTCGGAACGACGATGTCGTACCCGGACGTCCCGCGCGCGGCGACGAGCTTCGCGATGAGCTCCTCGTTCGAATTGAAGGCGTCGACGACGATCTTCGGCCCCGACTTCTTAGTGAAGGCGCTGAGGATCTCGGGATCGTCGTAGTCGCTCCAGGTGTAGATCGAGAGCCGGTCCTCGAGCGGGCCGCCGCGTGCGTCGGAGGCGGCCGAGGCCTGCTGCGGCGCGCACGCCGTGAACAGCACGGCACCGGATGCGGCGAGCGCCGTCGCGAGGAAGCCCCGCCGGGTGAGCTCCGAGCGGATCTTCCGCGCGGACGCGCCGTTCGCGAGCACACGGACCGGGGGCGCCTCGCGTGCGCTCCCAGGGGTCATCACGCTGCTTCCTTGGGCAGGGCGATCACGTGCGTCGCGGTCTCGGGGATCCCGTCGCCGGCGAAGATGCGCACATCGGAGGGGCTCCACGTGCAACGCACGGCGTCGCCCACCGCGACCGAGGGGGCGCCGGGCGCGGGGATCCGCACCAGGAACGCCTGCTCGCGGCCCACGTCGACGGCGACCTGCAGCGTCTCGCCGAGATGGGATACGCCCAGGACGGTGCCGTCGATGCCGGGGCCGTCCGTGGTTCCGGCGGGGGCGAGCCGCACGAACTCGGGCCGGATCGCCGCGACGGTGGCGGATCCCGGCGCGGTCTGCTCACCGCCCCAGCGGCCCCGCAGCGTGCCGGCGAAGGTGTCCACCTCGTCACCGCCGAGCGCCGTGCCGTGCAGGAAGTTCTGCTGGCCGATGAAGGAGGCGACGTAGGCCGACGCGGGCTCGGCATAGATGTCGGCGGGTGCGGCGAGCTGCTCGATCCGGCCGGCGCGCATGACCGCGATCCGGTCGCTCATCGACAGTGCCTCGGCCTGATCGTGCGTCACGAACACGAAGGTCGTGGCGAGCCGCGCCTGCAGCAGCTTCAGCTCGAGCTGCATCTCCTCACGCAGCTGCCGGTCCAGGGCCGCCAGCGGCTCGTCCAGCAGCAGCACCGACGGGCGGTTGATCAGGGCACGGGACAGCGCGATGCGCTGCTGCTGCCCGCCGCTGAGCTGCGTGGGCCTGCGATCCGCGAAGCGGCGCAACTGCACCATGTCCAGCGCCTCGGCCACGCGCTCGCGCTGCTCGGACTTGGGCACCCGGCGCTGCTGCAGTCCGTACGCGACATTCTCGGCGACGGTCATGTGCGGGAACAGCGCGTACGCCTGGAAGACCGTGTTGACTTCGCGCTTGTGCGGCGGCAGGCCCAGCACGCTCCGGCCGCTCAGGCGGATGTCGCCTTCGTCGGGATGCTCGAAGCCCGCGATCATGCGGAGCGTCGTGGTCTTGCCGCAGCCGGACGGGCCGAGCAGGGACAGGAACTCCCCCGGCCGGATCGACAGCGACAGCCGGTCGACGGCGGTCGCGTCACCGTAGTACTTGGTGACCCCAGAGATCTCGACGCCGCCGGTGGGCGCATCGTTCGTGCTCGGAGCAGGTACGGACATTGGGCCGCTCATGGAACCTCCACAGTGAGTTCTTCGCTGCGGAGAGTCTGGCACAGGATCCGTGCTCAGTACAGATGAAAACGTAGGTCGATGAGACTTTTGCGACGATATTCGTTGTCGAGAGCTTGATCCCCAACGGATCTGAGGGCATCGGGATCCGAGTCGGTTACCTACCTCCCCTGGAAGTCGAACGCCTTCAGAAGCTCCTCGATGGCCTGCTCGCGCTGATCGCCGCCCTCGTCGAACATATGCGCCACGTGGGTGCGCAGATGGTTCTCCAGCAGCAGCTTGTTAAGTGACTCGAGGGAGCGCTGGATCGCACGCGACTGCGTGATGATGTCCATGCAGTAGTCCTCGTTCTCGATCATCTTCGCGACGCCGCGGAGCTGGCCCTCGAGGATGCTGGTGCGATGCAGGGCGCGCTTCTTGATGTCTTCGATCACGAGGTCGAGAGTACCGTCCGCGCGCCCGGGAGCGCTCTGCAGGGTGCGCTCTCTGCAAGGATGGGCGCATGGCGCGCGCCCGTGAAGCACTGCTGAAGCGAAAGTCTCCGCCGGGGGCGTCGAATGTCGCATCTTCTGATTTCCCATCTGGCAGCAGCCAGCTGTCCCCGGCGGATCTGGCGCGCCTGCGGGCGCTGCGGCGGATGAAGGCCGTCGCCCTCGCCGCGCTGGGGATCATGGCCGTGGCGTTCGTCGTGGCATTCTGGCTGCAGGGCCGCTACCCGTGGCTGGACTACGTCCGCGCTGCCGCCGAAGGAGGCATGGTCGGCGCCCTGGCCGACTGGTTCGCGGTGACCGCGCTGTTCCGGCGTCCGCTCGGTCTGCCGATCCCGCACACGGCGATCATCCCGAATCGCAAGGACGAGATCGGGCGCACGCTCGGCGAGTTCGTCGAGACGAACTTCCTCTCCGCCGAGGTCGTGCGCACCAAGCTATCCGAGACCTCGATCGCCGCGCGGCTCGGATCCTGGCTGCGCGCCCCCGCGCACGCGGAGCGGGTCGCGACCGAGGGATCCACGATCGCCGCCGCCGTGCTGCGCGCGCTGAGCGACGACGACGTGCAGAGCGTCATCGCCGAACTCGCGCGCGAGCATCTGGTGGAGCCGGAGTGGGGCACACCCGCGGGCACCTGGCTGCAGCGGATCGTCGAGGCCGACGCCCATCGCGGCGCCGTGGACCTCGCCGTCGACAGCATCGCGACCTGGCTGGACGGCAACGCCGCCGCGTTCCAGGGGCTGCTCTCACGCCGGCTGCCCGGGTGGGTGCCGCGGCTCGCGCACCGCTTCGTGGACGAGGCCGCGTACAACGAGGCCGTGCGTTTCGCGCGTGCGGTGCAGGCGGATCCGCGCCATCCGGCCCGCCTCGCCCTGGACGGCTACCTCGCCCGCCTTGCGGACAACCTGCAGCACGACCCCACCACGCGCGCCCGGCTGGAGAACACCAAGGCGGCCGTGTTCGACAGCCCGCGCGTGGGAGCGCTGGCCGCAGAGGCGTGGAACGCGGCCAAGGCGGGCCTGCTGTCGGCGCTCGCGGATCCGGAGAGCGGCCTGCGCCGCCGCGCCGCCGCAGCGATCGCCGAACTCGGCGATCGCCTGGCCACCGAGGAGGCGCTGCAGCAGCGCGTGGACGGCTGGCTCACCGATGCCGCCGTGTTCCTCGTCGACCGCTACCGGCACGACATCGCCTCGATCATCACCGACACCGTGGCGCGGTGGGATCCGGCCGAGACCACGGAGAAGATCGAGCTCATGGTCGGCCGCGACCTGCAGTACATCCGCCTGAACGGCACGGTCGTCGGGGCGCTCGCGGGACTCGCGATCTTCGCCGTCGCGCACGCCGTGATCCCCGTGTAGTCCGGGGTGTGCGGGCCGGGCAGGCACCGACCGCGCGGCGCCCGGAGGCACGGTGTCTCGGACACCAGACAAGGCCCGCGCTGTCCACCCGACGCACGGTCCGCGCCGTGGCACGCTGGTCAACGGATGCCGATCGCGCCTCCGGGAAGGGACACCTCATGGCACTGTCGCACGATCCCCTCTGGCCCCGTGGCGGCGACTGGCCCGCCTTCGGCGCGCCCGCCGATGCGGTCCTGCTCGGGGTGCCGACCTGGCGCACCTCGCTGTCCCCCACCGGCGCCCATGCGACCCCGGCGGCGATCCGCGACGCATTGCGCCGCTACAGCCCGACCCTGATGGGCCCGCCCGCGATCGACCTGAACGAGGTGCTGCGCATCGCCGATGCGGGAGATGTGCACGAGCCCGACGGCGACGAGGGCATCGCCCGCACCATCGCCCGTGTGTCCGAGCTCTCAGCCGCATCGCGCCTGGTGATCGCCCTCGGCGGCGACAACTCGCTCACCTACCCGGTCGCACTCGGAGCAGGCGCGGACGGCCTCATCACGATCGACGCGCACTTCGACCTCCGCGACGGCGTCTCGAACGGATCCCCGGTGCGCCGGCTGGTCGAGGACGCCCGGGAGGGATCCGCGATCGATCCCCGCCGGATCGTGCAGATCGGCATCGCGGACTTCGCGAACTCCGCCGCCTACGCGCTCCGCGCCGCGGACTGGGGCATCCGCGTCATCACCCTGGACGAGGTGCGCCGCCGCGGGATCGACGACGCGGTGGCCGAGGCCGTGGAGATCGCCGGCGCCGGCGACGCCTCCCGCGTGCACCTCGACATCGACGTGGATGCGTGCGACCGGGCCGCGACCCCGGGCTGCCCGGCGAGCGTGCCCGGCGGATTCGCGGCGTGGGAGCTGCGCGCGCTCGTGCGCGGCATCGCCGGCGACCGCCGCGTGGTCAGCGCGGACATCGCCGAGGTGGACGCCACCGCCGACGACGAGGACGCCCGCACGGTGCGCCTCGCCGCGTTGTGCGTGCTGGAGCTGCTCGCCGCCCTGGCGGGCCGGGACTGATCGGCAGCGCCAGCGCGCCACACCGCCACCGCGCCGCACCGATGCCGGGACGCACCGCCACGACGGCCGTTGCCCGGACGCCCCGGCCGCGCAGCGCTATCCGCGACGCCGCCTCCCGCGCACCGTCTCAGGAGTCGCGCAGCGCCTCGTCGATCGGCCGATCCCCCGTATTGAACCGGATCGTGCGGTGGACGGTCGCCGGCTCGACCAGCGTCTGCGCGATCACCTGCGCGACGTCGGCACGCGAGACACTGCCCGAAGTCTCCGACGTGGCGTCGATCCGGCCCGTCGGTTCCTCCAGGGTCAGCCGACTGGGTCCCAGCACCGTCCAGTCCAGCGCGGTCGCGCGCAGGTGTTCATCGGCCGCGGCCTTCGCCTCGGCA
>JAFDWK010000039.1 GCA_018268515.1 Actinomycetota bacterium | reverse complement strand
CTATACTTGCAGGCATGGACAAGCCTCTTGATCACTATCTCCGACGTAGTGCGGAGATCGTGAGGGAGTGCGCCGAGCTCGAGCGGGAGGTCGCCCGGCTGCAGGCGCGCAAGGCGGCTCTGGCGCACGAGAGGGTCGCGCTTCTGCTCGAGGAGATCCCGACCGGGTCAGCCGGTTTCGACCAGGCGGAGCGCTCGATGATCTGCGAACTCGCGGCGGGCCTGCATCTGTCCCGCTATGCCTCGACGAAGATGCTCGCGATCGGGCACGCTCTGCACGAGCGGTTCCCGGCCACTCGTGCCGCTCTGGAGGCGGGAGACGTGTCCCTCGCCCACGTGGAGAGCATCGTCGACGCGGCGGCCGACATCCCCCATGACGACTCCGCGGCGCTCGCGGAGTATGAGGCGCACGTGGTGCCGTTCGCCGCGGCCGAGTCCCGGGCGCGCACGAAGGCCTTCGCTGAGTCCGTGGCCGCCACCGTGGCCCCGGTCGCGCTGACCGACGCGCATCGACGAGCCCACGACGACCGCGCGGTGTCGGTGACGGACGACGGCGCGGGGCAGGCCACGATGCGCGCGAGCGGTCCCGCAGCACTCATCCACGCGGCGTACGATCTGCTGACGCAGGAGGCCCGGACGATCCTCGATGAGGCGAAGCGGGCGGCCAAGCGGGGGGCCTCCGGGGCGGGCGACGAGAACGAATCCGCCGACGAGCGGCGGCTGGATCAGGTGCGCTTCGACCGATTCCTGCTGAAGGTGCTGACCGGTCTCATCGCGGATGACGCCGACATCGTCGCGGCTCTCCGGGCGACGGTGCAGGTCACGGTGGCGGAATCCACGCTCATCGGTCGAGACGACCGGATGGCGGAGCTCGACGGGCGAGGCCCGATGGATCCGGACCTCGCCCGCACCCTCGCTCTTGCGGCGTTCAGCTGGGAACGACTCGAACTGGATGCGTGGGGCAGAGTCGTACGCACCAGTCCGTACCGGGTCACGGAAGCGGTGAAACGACACCTTCGCGCCCGGGATCGCACATGCCGATTCCCGGGCTGCCGGCAACCTGCCCGACGATGCCAGATCGATCACAACCATGATTTCGCCCGAGGCGGTCCCAGCGACCCCTGCAACCTCGCCTGCCTCTGCGAGACCCACCATGCGCTGAAACACCCCGATGTCGATCCCCGCTGGCGCTGGACCGCCGAGCAGAGGGCAGGCGGTGTCATCGTGTGGATCAGCCCCGCAGGCATCGAGTACGCCGACACGCCGCCACCGCGGGTGATGTTCATGGAGACGGACGCCACCGCACCACGGGCCGCCGCCTGAAGCTTCCCTCGAACAGCCTGGATCCGGTGCGCGTGAACCCTGTCAGCCGCGCCCGAAGAGGGCGCCGCCGTTGACCTGGATGATCTGCCCCGTGGTCCAGCCGCCCTCGGGGCCGGCGAGGTAGGCGACGGCCCCCGCGACCTCGTCCGGGGTGCCGGCGCGGTTCATCGGCACCTGGGCGAGGCGCGACGCCACGATCTCCGGGGTGCGCCGGCCGTCCCAGAAGCCGGTGTCGGGCACGTAGCCCGGAGCGATCGCGTTCACGGTCACGCCCTCCGGCGCCAGCTCGGCGGCGAGGCCCATCATCCAGCCGTGGATCGCGGCCTTGGCGGCTCCGTAGCCGTTCGCGCCGCGCAGCGCCGCGATCGAGCTGATCGAGATGATCCGCCCGCCGGGGCGGGTGATGCGCGGCAGCAGCGCCTCGGTGAGCAGCACTGCCGTGAGCACGTTCAGACGCAGGTTCGCCTCGTAGTTCGCGGCGATGCCGGCCAGGCCCTCGCCACGGTCCAGCACGTTGCCGCCGGCGTTGTTCAGTAGCACGTCGACGGGCGCGTCGACCTCGGACGCGGCACGCTCCACCTGCGCCGGATCCTGCAGGTCTGCGGTGATCGTCCGCACGTGCACGGCAGGCGTCTGCGCGCTCAGCCGGGCCGCCGCGGCTTCGAGCACGTCGGGGCGGCGACCGATCAGCGCCAGATCGAAGCCGTCCCGCGCGAGCCGCAGGGCCGAGGCGAGCCCGATCCCGCTGCCGCCGCCGCTGATGACGGCGAACGGGCGGGATCCGGCGGAGGGAGAATCGGTCGGGGTGCTCATGGAGTCAGCCTAAGACGTCGACTGTGCCGAGGGGCGTGAGCGGCGTCCCGCGTGGGCCGTGGCCAAGGTATCGGGAAAGCTCGCGGCAGCACGTCGTGCCGGCGCGGCACCGGATCCTGAACGGCACGCAGTCCCGGGTGCGCTGAACCTCGGTTCCACGGTTAGCATGGCGACGATGACTGACGTGCCCCCGATCGCCGAGCGGCTGAGCCGGATGATCCAGCTGCCCACCGTGTCCGCCGAGCGGGACGCGCGCGGATCCGCGCCGTTCGAGGAGTTCGTGGCGCTGATCGCGGAGCTCTACCCTCGGGTGCATGCCGAGCTGACGCTCGAACGTCACACCGATTTCGGGCTGCTGTTCCGGTGGACGGGACGCCGTCAGGCCGCGGACGGCCCGCTGGTGCTCATGGCGCACTACGACGTCGTCCCCGTCGACGAGTCCGACGCATGGACGCATCCGCCGTTCGCGGGCGTGATCGAGAACGGATCCGTCTACGGTCGCGGCGCCCTGGACGACAAGGGCCCGCTCATCGTCATCCTCGAGGCGGTCGAGACGCTGCTCGCCGAGGGCTTCACACCCGCCCGCGACGTCTACCTGTCCTTCGGCGGCAACGAGGAGACGTTCGGATCCGCCGCCGTCGCGATCGCCGACGCGCTGAAGGATCGCGGGATCGTGCCGTGGCTCGTGGTCGACGAGGGCGGGGCGGTGGTCGACGCGCCCCTGCCGTTCGTTCCGGGGCGTGTGGCCATGATCGGGGTCGGCGAGAAGGGCGTGATGACGGTGCGGCTCGGCGCGCGCGGCGAGGGCGGGCACGCCTCCGCCCCGCCGCCGCTGACCGCGGTGCGCCGGATCGCGCGCGCCGTCGAGCGGCTCGGTCCCGGCACGTTCCGTCCGCGCACGCCGCGGGCGATCTCGCGCATGCTGACGCAGCTGTCCGGCGGCGCCTCCGGGCTCGCGCGCCTGCTGCTGCGCACGCTCGGGGCGCTCCCGCTCGTGTCGGCGCGGGTGTTCGCCGCGCTCGGCGGCGAGGCGGCCGCGCTCGTGCGCACCACCGTCGCGCCCACGATGCAGACCGGCGGAACCGCCGCGAACGTGCTGCCGTCGCAGGCCACGGCCACCGTGAACCTGCGGATCGCCCTCGGTGAGACCGTGCAGAGCGCGACCGCGCGGCTGCGCCGACGCATCGCGGATCCGCTCGTGAGCATCGAGGTGCTCGAAGGCAGCGATCCGTCGCCCGAGTCCCCGGTCGACGGTGCGCCGTTCGCGCTCCTCGCGGAGGCGCTCGCCGTGTCGCACCCGGGGATCCCCGCCGTGCCGTACGTGACCATGCAGGCGACCGACTCCCGGCACTTCCACCGGTTCGCGCCCGCGGTGTACCGGTTCGCGCCGCTGGAGATGTCGAACGCCCAGCGCGCCACGATCCACGGCGTGGACGAGAGCGTCGAGATCGCGGCGCTCGAGCGCGGGGCGCGGTTCCACCGCGCGCTCATCGAACGGCTGCCATGACCGGATCCGCCGCGACGGGTGCCGTCGCCGTCTGCAAGGAGGCGCGATGACGCGCACCGCCACCCTCGGCACCCTGGTCGCCGTGATCGGGTTCCTGGCCTTCGTCGAGTTCACCAGCGGCGTGCTGCAGGGCTACTACACGCCGATGCTGAGCGACATCGCCCGGCATCTGGGCATCCACGACGCCGACGTGAACTGGTTCGAGGGCGCGCAGCTCATGCTGTCGGCGCTCGTGGTGCCGGCGTTCGCGAAGCTCGGCGACATGATCGGCCGCAAGCGCATGCTGCTGATCTCGACGGCGATCACCGCGGTCGCCGCCTTCGTGCTGCCGTTCACCGCGACCTTCGGCGTCTTCCTCGTGGCGTGGGCGTTCATGGGCTTCTACGTCGTGTGGCTGCCGCTCGAGATCGCGCTGATCTGGTCGCGTGCGCGGCGCATCGAGGGCAGCTCGGCGATCACCGCGAAGGCGGCGGGGATCCTGGTCGCCGCGCTCGAGGGCGGGGCGATCATCGGCGCCCTCGCCGGCGGTGCGCTCGTCGACCATCTGCCGCTCACCGTGGTGCTGCTCGTGCCCGCGGTGCTCATCGCGGCCTGCTTCTTCGTGATCCTCTTCGGCGTGCAGGAATCCCCGGAGAAGACCGGCGGCGTCTTCGACACCACAGGGCTCGTGCTGATCTCGCTGTCGCTCATCGGTCTGACCGGCGGACTCAGCCTGCTGCGTCTGCCCGGCGGCGTGGCGAACCCGCTGTCCTGGATCGTGATCGCCGTCGGCGTGCTGCTGATCGTGCCGTTCGCGCTCTGGGAGCTGCGCCGGCAGGATCCGCTCATCGACGTGCGGATGTTCCGCAGCCCCGCGCTCGGTCCGGTGTTCCTGACGGCCGGCCTGTTCGGCGTGAGCGTGCTGGGCGCGCAGGCGCCGCTGTCCACGTTCGCCCGCACGGATCCGGCGGTCTACGGCTACGGCCTCGGCACCAGCGGTTTCGCGACGTCGCTCATCATCGGCCTGTACCTCATCGCGATGATCGCCGGGGCCCTGCTGTTCCCGGTCCTCGCCCGGCTCGCGACCCCGCGGGTCACGCTCATCGGCGCTTCGCTGCTCGTCGGGATCGGGTTCCTGCTGTTCCTGCCCTTCCACGGCGCCTACCTGCAGGTCGTCACGAACATGATGATCGCCGGGATCGGATCCGGGGCGCTCGTCGCCGCCCTCCCCGCAGCGGCGGCGTCGGCGGCGCCGCACACCCAGACCGGGGTCGCGACCGGGCTCACCAACTCGGTGAAGACCGTGGGCGGCGCGATCGCCTCCTGCGTGTTCGGGATCGCGCTCATGCATGCGGTCGCCGGATCCGCCGCGGCCGAGGGCACGGCCGGATCCTTCTCGGGCTATGTGACGGTGTGGATCGTGTGCGGGGCGACCGCACTCGCCGCGGCCGTGCTGCTGCTGTTCGTGCCGAAGCAGGCGTTCACCGATCGAGCCGCCCACGCCGCCGCCACGGAGGCCACGCCCCGCTGACGCCCCGCCGTGGGGTCGTCCAGCGTCCTTCGTCTCGCTGCGCTCGCTCAGGAACCGGAGGAGTCACCCCTCACCGGTTCCTGAGCGAGGAGCGAAGCGACGAGACGAAGGGCGCTCAGCGCTCGCCGCGCGACAGCTTCGACGGCCACCACACCGTGCGGCCCAGATCGTGCACGAGCGCGGGCACGAGCAGCGAGCGCACCACGAACGTGTCCAGCAGCACGCCGAACGCCACGATGAAGGCCAGCTGCGCGAGGAACAGGATCGGGATCACCGCGAGCGCCGCGAAGGTCGTCGCGAGCACGAGACCCGCCGAGGTGATGACGCCGCCGGTGATCGCGAGGCCACGGCGCACGCCTTCCCGGGTGCCATGCAGGCGCGACTCCTCGCGCACCCGCGTCATGAGGAAGATGTTGTAGTCGATCCCCAACGCGACGAGGAAGACGAAGCCGTACAGCGGCACGGCCGGATCCGCCCCGGGGAAGTGGAAGATCCCGTTGAAGACGAGTGCGGAGACCCCCATCGCGGTGCCGAACGACAGCACGGTCGTCACGATGAGCAGCACCGGCGCGACGATCGCGCGCAGCAGCATCATCAGGATCAGCATGATCACGACGAGGATCACCGGGATGATCAGCGCGCGATCGTGCAGCGAGGCGTCGTTCGTGTCGACGGCGGTCGCCGTGACCCCGCCCACGACGGCGCCGGTGCCCTGGAACGCCGGGTCTTCCAGGGCGGTGCGGATCCGGCGCACAGTGTCCTCCGCGGCCGTCGAGTCGGCGGCGGCGGTGAGCGTGCCCTGCAGCATCACGTCCCCGTCGACCACGGTCGGATCCGGCGCAGGGGTGCCGGGGCGCCCGACCGGCTGGACGCCGTCCTTCGTCACGGGGGCCGAGCCGCTCGGGGAGTCCTTCGCGGTGACCGTGACGCCGTCGATGCCCTTGTCCGCGAGCAGCACGTCGGCGCCCTTCTGCAGGGAGCCCTTCGCCACGACGACCTGCACGGGGCTGCCGGATCCACCGGGGAAGTGATCGCCCAGCGCCTTCTGCCCGTCGCGGGCCTGCGAGGAGCCGAGCACGAGGTCGGACTGCGGCACGCCGGAGGCATCGAGCTGCAGCACCCCGACCGTCCCGATCGCGAGCACCACGGTCGTCGCGATCCAGATCACGCGCGAGCGGCGCCGGATCAGCTCGGCGAGACGCGCCCAGACACCCGTCGTGGGCATGCCGCCCTCCGCGGCGACGACCTCGGGGGCGTAGATCGGGCGGCGCGGCCAGAACGCCGCGCGGCCGAAGGCCATGAGCAGCGCGGGCAGCAGGGTGAGCGCGGAGAGCATCGCGAAGGCGATCCCGATGGCCGCGACCGGGCCGAGAGCACTGTTCGACTTCAGGTCGCTCAGCAACAGGCAGAGCAGGCCCGCGATCACGGTGCCGCCCGAGGCCAGGATCGGCTCGAACGCGCCCTTCCATGCGGTGAGCACGGCCTTCGCGCGATCCTGTTCGACGCGCAGGGCCTCGCGGAAGCGCGAGACGAACAGCAGCGCGTAGTCGGTCGCCGCGCCGATCACGAGGATGAACAGGATCCCCTGGGTCTGGCCGCTGAGCAGCAGCACGCCCCACTTCGCGAGCCACCACACCAATAGCAGCGCGGTGCACAGCGCGAACAGGCTCGTGGCGAGCACGACGATCGGCAGCAGCAGGGAGCGGTAGACGAGCACGAGGATCACGAACACCGCCGCCAGCGCGACGCCGAGCAGGATCCCGTCGATGCCCGCGAAGCCGGCGACGAGATCGGCGCTGAAACCCGCGGGGCCGGTGACGTACACGCGCACGCCGTCGGGGGCGGCCTTGTCGAGGGATGTGCGGACCTCGGAGACGACCTCGCCGAGGTCGGCATCGGAGTGGATCGGCACGAATGCCTGCACCGCCTTCCCGTCGTCGGAGGGCAGAGCAGGGGAGACCTCGCCGACGCCGGCGATGCCGGTCAGGGCCTTCACCGCATCGGCCAGGGTGGTGGTCTGGGCATCGGTGAGCTTCGTGTCGGCGACGGCGACCACGATCGCGGGGATCTCATCGGATCCCGCGAAGCGGGTCTGCAGCGCCTGCACGCGGGCGGAGTCCGACGAAGAGGGCAGGTACGCGGTGCGGTCGTTCGAGGAGACCTCGTCGACCTTGCCGAACAGCGGTCCGCCGAGTGACGCGGCGATGAGCCAGCCCACGATGATCAGGGCGGGCAGGAGGATCCGCAGAGTGCGGCGGGTGCGATGCGGGCGTGCGACGTGCTGCGGGGCGGTCATCGGGATCCTTCCGTCATTGGGAGGATAGATCCAATTCGCTAGCTTGGCAAGTAAACATCCTGGCATGAAAAAAGACCGGATGTAACATGACGGCATGGCGGAGCGGCACGATGAGGCGGACGAGCAGGAGCTCGTCACACGGGTCGGGGCGTCGACGCGCGATGGCGTCGAGCCGGGTGACGTCTACGACATTCAGGCCAGCGATCCGACGGGGATGCTGCTGGATCGCGCCGGCGTCGACCGGGAGGGGATCCGGCAGATCACCGAGCTGATGACGGCGCTCGGAGGACTGCGCGACGCGGAGCAGCAGCTCGCCGAAGCCTCCCGGCGGTACATGAAGCTCAACGAGACCGACATGCGGGCGCTGCACTACCTCATCGTGTGCGCGAACCGCGGAGCCGTTGCGACCCCGGGCGGCATCGCGCAGCACCTCGGCATCTCGACGGCCTCGACCACCAAGCTGCTGGACCGGCTGGAGCGCGGCGGGCACGTCTCGCGGGCCGCGCACCCCTCGGACCGGCGGGCGCTCGCGATCACCATCACGCCGGAGACGCAGCGGGCGGCGATGGAGACGGTGGGGCGTCAGCAGGCGCGCCGCTTCCTTTCGGCCGCGCGGCTGACCGAGGCCGAACGCGAGGTGGTGATCCGGTTCCTGCGCGACATGACGGAGGAACTCGGGCTCGACGGCGTCGAGTGGGCGACCGCCGAGCCCGAACTCTGAATCGCGGCGGATCCGATCGCGGCGGATCCGATCACTGCGGATCCGGGGGAGTGGGCAGTCCTGGCTCCTCCCGGCGGGTCCGCGCGCAGATCAGGCGTTGCCTTCGCCGCCGGAGAACATCCAGTCGACGCCGAACCGATCGGTGAGCATGCCGAACTGGCCGCCCCACGGCGCGGGACCGTAGTCCTGGCTGACCGTGGCGCCGTCGGCGAGCTTGTCCCACGCGGCGTGGATCTCGGCCTCGTCGGAGCCGCTCAGGGACACCGAGACGCCCTGCGGAGCCTTGTACTCCATGTATCCGGGGGTGTCGGAAGCCATCAGCACCAGGCCGCCTGGGGTGGTCAGCTGAGCGTGCATGACGAGTGTCTGCTCGGCCTCGTCCTGCAGCATGCCCGGCATATCGCCGAAGGTCATCACCTGCAGATCGCCGCCGAGGGCCTGCTGGTAGAACTCCATCGCCGCGCGGGCGTCGCCGCGGAACGAGATGTACGGATTGAGATTGGTCATCGATGTCCTCCGTGCTCGGAACAACGGCACCGCTCCGGCGCCGAACTCAGTCTGAGGCCGGTCTCCGACTTGGGCAACGGTGTGTCGCGGATCAGCTCTCGGACGAGTCCCGCGGCGGGTTGTGCATGATCTCGAGCCTGATGCCGTTGTCGTCCTCGACGAAGGACGCATAGTAGCGATCCGTGAACCGCGGGTACTCCTTCGGTGGACGCACCGCGGTCCAGCCGGCGTCGAGCGCGATGTCGTGCAGGCGGTCGACCTCGGCGCGCGATTCGACCGCGAAGGCGAGGTGCTGCCAGCCGACACGGCCGTGCTCATGCGGGCCGTCCGCGTTGTCCCGGGCGGGGTAGAGGAGGATCTCGGCCTGACCGTTCTGCCGCCAGTAGGCGAGGTCCGGAGCGTCGTGGCGCCGGGTGTAGCCGAGTGCGCTCAGCACCGGATCGAACTGCGTGGAGGCGCTGGGAACGTGGTCGACGCTGATGCCGAGGTGATCGAGAGAAGCCATGCCCCCAGCGTCGCGGATGGCGGGCACAAAGCGCGAGCTGCGGTCGTGGTGCTGTCGCGAGGTGCTGTCGCGAGTTCTCGCCGAGTGCACCGGATGTTGCCGAGCGCACGGCACGTTGCCTCGCGCTTCAGCGAGTGCACGGGATGTTGCCGAGGGCACGGGTCGTCGGCGCACGGATCCGGTGCGCTCGTCACGATGCCGTGCGCTCGGCGAAGCGCGAGGCCCCGGCGTCGGGGGCGGGATCAGCCCTCGACGGAGTCGCGCGGAGGGTTGTGCACGAACTCGATCCGGATCCCGTTGTCGTCCTCGACGAACGAGGCGTAGTAGCGGTCCGAGAAGCGGGTGAAGACCTTCGGATCCCGCACCGTCGTCCAGCCGGCATCGAGCGCGATCGCGTGCAGGCGCTCCACCTCGGCGCGCGAGTCCACGGCGAAGGCGAGATGCTGCCACCCGATCCGCCCGTAGCGGTGCGGTTCGCCGTCGGGTTCCGGGGCGCGGTAGAGGATGAGCTCGGTCTCGTCCTCGCGGGACCAGGCGATCCCGCCCTCCATCTCTTCGCCGCTGCTCGTGCAGCCGAGGGCGCGGAGCACCGGATCCCACTGGGCGAAGGCGCGGTCGAGGTCGCCGACGGTCAGGCCGAGGTGATCGATGAGGGGCATGGGGCCAGTCTGCCCGACAGCGCGCGTGCGATCAGTCGCGGCCGATCAGTCCCGGCCGATCAGTCGCGGTCGAGGCCGAAGGTGCGCTTGACGAGCGCCTGCACATCCCGGTCGAGGCCGTCCATCCGTGCGTTCATGGTGTCCAGGCGACCATTCATCTCTCCCAGGCGGCCGTTCACCTCGGATCGGAGCCCGCCGATCTCCGCGCGCAGGACGCGGATGAAGAGCGTGGAGACGATGGTCATCATCCCGAGCATGAGCGCGGTGAACGCCCCGATCATCGTCCAGATCTGCGCGTCGTTCATGAATCCCACGTCCTCATCGTCGCATCGTTCGTCCGAGCATGCCAGAGGCGCCGGGCGCGGTGGTCGCCGATCACGTGATCTGTGAAGAACGGGTCCCGCCGCGTGGATGTGCGGATCGATCCGCCGAGAAATCCCCACCCGATGACCCGACCGGCAGCGCGACCGACGGGGAGCATGACTGCCGTGACCCTCATGCGCTCAGCGCCGCTCTCCGATGCCGCACAGTACGCCTACGCGGCCACGGCGCCGAAGGATGCGGGCCAGGCCGCTGCCAGCTGGTCGAGATCGAGGCCGTCGTCGCCGTCGTGGACGAGGGCTGAGCCGAAGCAGGACTCACGCCCAGGGCGTTCCACCCATCGTCAGTGCGGGGCGTGGTACTCGGGCTCGCCGCGCTTCCAGTAGCCCTTCACGATCGCCTGCGCCGTGTCGACGCCCCAGCGCTCGAGCAGGGCGCGGCCCGGCCTCACGATCGACGACTCGGCCGCGACGAAGACGAACGGGGCATCGCCCGGACGATCGGCTTCCCCGAGCGCGCCCAGGAACTCGGCGAGAGCGGATCCGGCCGGGGCGTCGCCGCGATGGATCCACTCGACCGGCACGGGTGCATCGAGAGCCAGCTCGTGCTCGGCGCCGCGCACCTCGATCGCGATGCGGGCGGGGGCCCCGGCGGGAATGCGGGAGGCGAAGCGGCGGATCGCCGGGATCGCCGTCTCGTCGCCGGCGAGCAGCCAGCCGTCCGGATCGCCCTCCAGCACGAGGGAACCGCGCGGGCCCCCGACGCCGATGGTGGAACCGAGGGGAGCTTTCGCGGCCCACGGGGCGGCGATGCCCTGATCGCCGTGCACGGCGAACTCCACGTCGAGCCAGTCTCCGCCCCACGCGAGGGGAGTGTATTCGCGGCTCGGTGCGGTGCGCAGCTCCTCGATCGAGTCGCCCGGCGCGTTCGCGAAGAAGAGCCGCATGTGGTCGTCCGCGCCGAGCGAATCGAAGCCCGCGAGGTCGGATCCGGTCAGGCGTACCCGCACGAAATCGGGCGCGATCCACTCGCGCGCGGCGAGGGTCAGCGTGCGGAAGCGCAGCTCGAGCGGGCGTCGCGCCAGGGTGAAGCCGGATTTCGCATTGTTCATAAGGTAAGGCTAACCTGTGTGAGACCCCAGGTTGAAGTTAGGTAAACCTAACCTTTCCGATTGGCGTCACTCTCACAGCACATCCCGCAGAACAGGAGCATCTCCATGTCCGTGCCTCGGATCCTCACCGCCACCGCGCTCGGCCTCGCCGCCGTCGTCGCCCTCGCCGGCTGCGCCTCCGGCCCTGCCGCCGCGCCCACCCAGAGCGCGCAGGCCGGCACCGTGACCGTCGAGGACAACAACGGCAAGCACACGCTCACCACCCCTCCGGCCTCGGTCGTCGCGACCGACAACCGCACGTTCCAGACGCTCGCCGACTGGGGCATCCCGGTCACGGCGGCGGCGGTCTCGCTCATGCCGGAGACCGTCTCCTACGTCACCGACAAGAGCATCGTCGACCTCGGCACCCACATGGAGCCCGACCTCGAAGCGGTCGTCGCCGTGGCGCCCGACGTCATCGTGAACGGGCAGCGCTTCACCCAGCACCACGACAAGCTCGCCGCCCTCGTCCCCGATGCGACGATCCTCGAGCTCGACCCGCGCGACGGGCAGCCCTTCGACGCCGAGCTCACGCGTCAGGTCACGGTGCTCGGCGAGGTCTTCGGCAAGCAGAAGGAGGCGAAGAAGCTCGTCGACGACTTCGACAAGGCGGTGGACCGCGCGAAGAAGGCCTACGACGGATCCGGCGTGATGGCCGTCACCACGTCCGGCGGCAAGATCGGCTACCTCGCGCCGACCGTCGGCCGCACGCTCGGCCCGGTGTTCGACATCCTCGGCCTCACGCCCGCGCTGCAGGTCGAGGGCGCCGACGACAACCACAAGGGCGACGACATCTCGGTCGAAGCCATCGCCGCGTCGAACCCGTCCTGGATCCTCGTGATGGACCGCGACGCGGTGTTCGCGAAGGACGACCCCTCCTACGTGCAGGCCGCCGAGATCCTGGAGAAGAATCAGGCGCTGGCCTCCGTCACCGCGATCCAGCAGAAGCACGTCGTCTACATGCCCACCGACACCTACCTCAACGAGGGCATCCAGACGTACACGACGTTCCTGAACTCCTTCGCCGACGCTCTCGAGAAGAGCGCGAAGAAGAGCTGACGCCCCGGCTCCTCAGGTCATGACCACTCCGCTCACCCGCCCCGCCCCGGGCAGCGCCTCCGCTGCGGCCCGGGGCAGGGCGCGGCTCTTCGATCCCGCGCTGCTCATCGGGATCCTCCTCGTCGCCGGCCTCCTCGTGCTGTCGCTGTTCGTCGGCGTCTACGACGTGACCGGATCCGCCGATGGTGCGGAGATGTTCGCGATCACGCGCATTCCGCGCACGACCGCGCTCGTGCTCGCGGGCGCCTCGATGGCGATGGCGGGACTCGTCATGCAGATGCTGACGCAGAACCGTTTCGTCGAGCCGACCACCACCGGCACGACGGAGTGGGCGGGGCTCGGGCTGCTGGCCGTCTCGGTGCTCGTGCCGCACCCGAGCATCCCGCTGCGGATGCTCGGGGCGGTGCTCTGCGCCTTCGCCGGCACGCTGGTGTTCTTCGCGTTCCTGCGGCGGGTGTCGTTGCGCTCCTCGCTCATCGTGCCGATCGTGGGGATCATGCTGGGGGCGGTGGTCGGATCCGTCTCGACCTACCTCGCCCTCGCGACGAACACGCTGCAGACGCTCGGGGTGTGGTTCGCGGGCAGCTTCATCTCGGTGCTGCGCGGACAGTACGAGCTGCTCTGGATCGTCGCGATCGCCGGGGTGATCGTCTTCATCGTGGCGGACCGGTTCACGATCGCGGGGCTCGGCGAGGAGATCGCGACGAACGCCGGCCTGAACCACGGCAGGGTGGTCCTGCTCGGAACCGTGCTCATCGCCGCGACCACGGGCGTCGTCACGGTGGTCGTCGGGAACCTGCCGTTCGTCGGGCTCATCGTGCCGAACGTGGTGTCGATGATCCGCGGCGACGATCTGCGCAGCAACCTGCCGTGGGTGTGCCTGCTCGGGGTCGGCCTCGTGACGGCGTGCGACCTCATCGGGCGCACGATCATCATGCCGTTCGAGGTGCCGGTGTCGCTCGTGCTCGGCCTCGTCGGCGCCGCAGTGTTCATCGTGCTGATCCTGAGGCAGCGTTCCCGTGGCTGAGGTGCTGAGTCCGAGTGCGGCGCCTGTGACACCGGCGGTGGAGCGCACGTCCGGCGCCTTCCCGACGGCACGGGCGCGGCGGCGGTACGTCCTGGTGATCGCCGTGCTGGCCGTGATCGCCGCGGCTGCGCTGATCGGGCTGCTGGTGCACGGCAACCCGGTGCCGTTCGGCACCGACGGCTTCTGGCGGGTCGTGCAGCTGCGCGTCACGAGCGTGCTGGTGATCCTCGTGGTCGCGATCGCCCAGGCCACCGCGACCGTCGCCTTCCAGACCGCGGCGAACAACCGCATCGTGACCCCGTCGATCATGGGGTTCGAGTCCCTGTACACGGCGATCCAGACCACCGCGGTGTTCCTGCTCGGCGCCGCGGGCGTCACCGCACTGCAGGGCGTGCCGCAGTTCGCGCTGCAGATCGTGCTGATGACCGGATTCGCCGTCCTGCTCTATGGCTGGCTGCTCTCCGGACGACGCGGCAGCATGCACGTGATGCTGCTGATCGGGATCGTGATCGGCGGCGGTCTCGGCGCCGTGTCCACCTTCATGCAGCGGCTGCTCACCCCGAGCGAGTTCGATGTGCTCGCCGCGCGCCTGTTCGGCAGCGTCGCGAACGCCGACGCCTCCTACCTGCCGCTCGCGATCCCGCTCTGCCTGGCCGCGTCGGCGCTCCTGTTCCTGCGTGCGCGACGGCTGAACGTGCTGGCGCTCGGGCCCGACGCCGCGAACGCGCTCGGCGTCGACCACCGGCGGGAGCAGCTCCGGGTGCTGCTGCTCGTCGCCGTGCTCATGGCGACCTCGACCGCGCTGGTCGGGCCGATGACGTTCCTCGGCTTCCTCGTGGCGACCCTCGCGTACCAGCTGGCCGACACGCACGACCATCGGCTCGTGCTGCCCGTCGCCGTGCTCGCCGCGATCGCGGTGCTCGGCGGGGCGTACTTCGTGATGAAGCACGTCTTCTCGGCGCAGGGCGCCGTCTCCATCATCATCGAGCTGGTCGGCGGATCCGTCTTCCTGCTCGTCCTGCTCAGGAAGGGACGCCTATGAGCGCCATCGACAGATCCGCGAGACTCCAACTCCGCGACGAGACTGCGGCCCGGGAGCGCAGTCTCGTCGCCCAGATGAAGTCTCGCGGTCAGGAGGGCGGTCGGGAGGACGGGCAGGACGCGGGGCGGGGGCAGCGGGACGGGCAGGGGGACGGGCAGGACGCGGGGCGGGGGCAGCGGGACGGACAGGGCGGGATCTCGATCTCGGGGGTGCGCAAGCGGTACGGGGATCGGACGGGGAAGAGCGCCGGCGTGGCGATCGGGCCGGTCGACCTGGAGATCCCGGCGGGGGGCGTGACGGCCCTGATCGGCCCGAACGGCGCCGGCAAATCGACGCTGCTCACCATGATCGGGCGGCTGCTCGGGATGGATCAGGGATCCATCCGGATCTCCGGCTTCGACGTCGGGACCACGAAGTCGAAGGATCTGGCCACGGTCGTGTCGATCCTGCGTCAGGAGAACCACTTCGTGACGCGCCTGACCGTGCGACAGCTCGTCGGCTTCGGCCGGTTCCCGCACTCGCGCGGCCGGCTCACGCGCGCGGACGAGGAGGCCGTGAGCCGCGCGATCGACTTCCTCGAGCTGGGTGAGCTGGAGAAGCGCTACCTCGACGAGCTCTCCGGCGGGCAGCGCCAGCGCGCTTACGTCGCGATGGTGCTCGCGCAGGACACCGGAACCGTGCTGCTGGACGAGCCGCTGAACAACCTCGACATGAAGCACGCGGTGCGGATGATGCGCCACCTGCAGCGGATCTCGGGCGAACTCGGCAAGAGCGTGGTCGTGGTGCTGCACGACATCAACTTCGCCGCGCGCTACGCCGACCGGATCTGCGCGATGAAGGACGGCGAGGTCGTCGCGTTCGGCCCGGTCGCGGACATCATGCGGGGCGAGGTGCTGACCGAGGTGTTCGAGACGCCCGTCACCGTGATCGACGGCCCGGACGGCCCGCTCGCGGTCTGGCACTGAGGCGCCCTGTGGGAGCGTTCCGTGGGAGCGTTCCGTGGGAGCGTTCCGTGGGCGCGTCCCGTGGGAGCGTTCCGTGGGAGCGTTCCGTGGGAGCGTTCCGTGGGACCCGCTCCCGTCGCAGAAACTGTCGTTCCGACCGGACGATAACGGCATCCTTTGCGACGGGAGCGACAGCGCCCTGCGGATTCAGCGGGCCCGGTGATCCTCCGGGGCCAGGCGCGGACCGCGGCGGGGCTCCCGCGCACCACTCATCCGGACGAGCCGGACCACGCGCTGGCGGTGCCCCGCCCATGGCTCGAGCAGTTCGAGCATGCCGGCGTCGTCGGTGCGGTGTCCGGCGAGGGCGTGACCGACCTCATGCGCCAGGTGGTAGTCGCCCACGCTCACGGCGTCGGGGTCGCCGAGGGCGCGGATCCGCGTCTCGGCGGCGGTCCACGGGCCGACGCCGGGCAGGCTCGTGAGCACGGCGTCGCGCGCGGTCCCGTCCGCGGCGGCCTGCATGGCGCGCTCGATGCCGACCGCGCGTTCCGCGGCGCGTACGACCGTGCGCGACTGCGGCGGCTCGGCCCCCGCGCGATGCCAGGCCCAGGACGGGATGCGGCGCCAGCCCGCCGCATCGGGGGCGACGGCCATCGGGCGCGGCGTCGGGCCGGGCGCGGAATCGCCGAAGCGCGTCACCAGCGCGCGCCAGGCGCCGTATGCCTGCAGACCGGTGACCTTCTGCTCGAGCACGACGCCGGCGAGCGCGTCGAACACGGCGTCGGTCCGCGTGAGCCGCACTCCGGGGAAGCGCTGCGCGGTGACGGCCAGGAGCGGGTGCGTGGACGGGTCGAACCCATCGGGGTCGTCGAGCGCGCCGCACAGCGCGGGGACGCGGTCGAGGGCCGCCTCGGCGCCGGGACCCCAGGCGCTCGCGCGCACCTCACCGGATCCGGCGCGCAGCGCGAGTGTCGCGATGCCGGCCTCGGTGCGCAGCGTCAGCCAGAGCACGGCTCCGTCGCGCACGAACGCGGGGTCGCGCGGCCCGCGGCCCAGGATGCCGAGCGTGGCGTGCAGATCGAGCGGCCCGCGCGGGCGGTACGAGCCCTCGCGCATCGGCCACGTGCGTGGCGCAGGATCCGCGGTGAGGGTCATGGGAACACCCTAGATCCGCATGCCGACAGGCGGATCCAGGATCCGGGCTCACGCGCTTCGCGGGATCCGTTCGTCGTCGTCGAGTGCACCGGAAGTCGTCGGGCACACCGGATCTTCGCGTGGACAAGCCGTGCGGTCGGCAGGATCCGGTGTTGTCAGGATCTCGTGCGATCGTCGGGTGCCCGAGTGGTCGGCGGGATCCGGTGTTGTCAGGATCTCGTGCGATCGTCGGGTGCCCGAGTGGTCGGCGGGATCTCGTGCGGTCGGCAGGATCCGGTGTCAGCGGGTTCCCGTGCGCGGCGGGCCTCAGAACCGGTCGGGGGAGGGGGTGCCCACGCCGTAGCGGATGCTGACGTCGGCGTGCCGGTCGAAGCGGTAGCCGACGCCGCGGACGGTGCGCACGATGTCCTCGTAGCGGCCGAGCTTGGCGCGCAGGCGACGCACGTGCACGTCGATCGTGCGCTCGCCGGGGGCCTCCTCGTCGGAGGTCTGCCACAGCGCGCCGACGAGCTCGCTGCGCTCGATCGTGGATCCCTCGCGCAGCACGAGGTACTGCAACAGCTCGAACTCCTTGTACGTGAACGCGGCGGAGTCGCCGTCGATCAGCACGCGCTTGCGGGAGATGTCGACGACGACACCGCCGCCGTCCTCGGGCTCGCGCTCTTCGGCCTCGGCCTTGGACCGGGCGATCGCGCCGGGCTCGTGCAGGGCGAGACGCACGACGTCGAGGTCGCGGCCGCCGGTGCCCTGCGGGGCGAGGGCGACGGTGGCGTGGGTCTCGGCATCGGGGGCGAGCTCGGCGAGAGTCCGGCGCAGGGCGTCGACCAGGAGCGGCAGGCTGACGCCGTTCGTGGCGGCCTTCAGCTCGTCGAGGCCGACGTAGAGGGCGAAGCCGCGGGGCGAACGGGCCGGCGGGGCGTCGACGGCGGGGGCCGGAGCATCGATCTGGGTGCGCGGCACGGCGTGCAGGCGGGGCGCGGTGACGGGGGAGACGGTGACGGGACGCTCGAGGAGGGCGGTGTTCGACATGATGATGGGTCCTTGAAAGGAAGGAGTCGGTCGGCGACTCGGAGAGTGTTGCGAAGTGACCGGCGAGCCGGAGGGGGCGAGCACGCGGATGGGTGCTCGAGACTCAGCCCGCGAAGATCACGACGAGCGAGTCAGACAGAGTGTTGTGGCTTCAGCGACACATTCGGCAACACATGCCAACGCAACCGGGCATCATCATCCCGGTCGTCCCGTTCGCCTCCTGGGCGGACATGGGGCGTGCGTTGGTGGTCATGGGGCCGATTATTACCGACGGTGACCTCCTGTGTCAAAACGGACCCGGTCGAAGAATGCGGGCGTAGCGTGAAATCGTGGGGAAATCTGCTGGCTCCGACCGATTCGTGCTCACCCGGGAGGCCGACGCGTCGCGCTACACGCTGACGCGCGACGGCGTGCTGCTGAGCGTGCTCGACTACCGCGACGACGGGCGCACGATCGCGTTGACGAGGGCCTTCACTATCCCGGCTTTCCGCGGATCCGGCTATGCCGCGGTCCTTGTCGAGGGGGCCGTCGACGACATCGTCGCGCGCGGAGGGCGGCGCATCGACGCGGTCTGCTGGTACGTCGCGGACTGGTTCGACGC
>JAFDWK010000038.1:30315-61075 GCA_018268515.1 Actinomycetota bacterium | reverse complement strand
GGCGTGACGCTGTCGCCGTCGAGCCTCACCGCCGAGAACGTGGCCGCGTTCGGCGCGACCCGCGCCGTGGTGCCGTCGTTCAATGGATCCCGGCTGTCGGCGGCGGCTGCACAGTTCGGCGTACCGGTGCTCGCAGCATCGCTGCGGAACCGGTCCGCCGTCGCGCAGTGGATCCTCGACCGCCAGCACGCCGCCGGTCGTCGCGTGAAGGTGGCCGTGATCGCGGGCGGGGAGGTGCGCGACGACGAGACCGTGCGTTTCTCCGTCGAGGACCTGCTCACCGCCGGCGCCGTCATCGACGCCCTCGGAATGCGCGGCATCGACGCCTGTTCCCCGGAAGCGGCCGCGGCCTGCGCCGCCTACACGGGCTTGGCGCGGGCGACCCGGCACCTGTTCACGGCGTCGTCGAGCGGCGTCGAACTACGCGAGGCGGGACAGGGCGCGGACGTCGAGCTCGCCGCCCAGACCGACGTGTCGACGACCGTGCCGGTGCTCGTGGACGGCGTGTACCGGGTGGCGGACCCGGGCGCGGTGCGCTGAGTCGTTCCGATCCGCGGCCCGGATCCGGTTTCGAGGGGTGATGCTGGCTCTCGAAAGGGCCGGATCGCAGCAGACATCGCTCCCGAACGCCGGTGGGGCCAGACTGGGGGCAGACCGACCGCCCGAGGAGGCCGCATGTCCGTCACTCTCGCCTCTCCGCTGGACGAGGCCGTCCTCGGTCCTGACGTGCGGGTCGCCTCGCGCCCGATCGACCGGTTCGCCCGCGCGCACGACGCCTCGCACTACCTGCTCGTGCCCGACGCGGTGCTCGTGCCGCAGGATGCGGCGGCCGTCGCCCGGGTCTTCGCGACAGTGCGCGCGGCGGGGCGCAGCCTCACCTTCCGCTCCGGGGGCACGAGCCTCAGCGGGCAGGGAGTGACCGGCGACGTCATGGTCGACACGCGCTCGGCCTTCCGCGGCATCAGCGTGAGCGCCGACGGCGCCTCCGTCGCCGCGCAGCCCGGCGCCACCGTGCGTCAGGTGAACACCCGGCTGGCGCGGTTCGGCCGCAAGCTCGGGCCGGATCCGGCGAGCGAGATCGCCTGCACCATCGGCGGCGTGGTCGCCGACAACTCGAGCGGCATGGCCTGCGGGATCGTGGAGAACTCCTACCGCACGATCGAGTCGATGCTGCTGGTGCTGCCGAGCGGCACGATCCTCGACACCGGCGCACCCGACGCCCTCGCCCAGCTGCGCGAGCGGGAACCGCAGATCGCGCGGGGGCTCGAGCACCTGCGCGATCGCCTGCGCGGAGACGCGGCGCTGAGCGCCGAGGTCGCGCGCCAGTTCTCGATGAAGAACACCATGGGCTACGGCCTCAACTCTCTCCTCGACTTCGACGATCCGGTGCGGATCCTGGAACACCTCGTGATCGGATCCGAGGGAACGCTCGCGTTCGTCGCGGAGGCGCGGTTCCGCACGATCCTGATCCAGCCCGCGATCTCGACCGGGCTGCTCGTCTTCGACTCGCTCTCCGACGCGATGGCGGCCCTTCCCGGCCTGACCGCGCTCGGGCTCGCCACGATCGAGCTCATGGACGCGGCCTCGCTCAGGGTCGCGCAGAGGCTGAGCACGGTGCCCGACGCGATCGCCGGGATCGACGTGCGGGGACACGCGGCGTTGCTCGTCGAGGTCCACGCGGCGGACGCCGCCTCTCTCGAGGCGGGCAAGGCGACGGCCCTCGCGCACATCGGAGAGCTGCCGCTCACGACACCGGCGCGGATGACCGAGGATCCGGCCGAGCGCGGCGAGCTCTGGACCGTCCGCAAGGGGCTGTACACCGCGGTCGCGGGAGCCCGCCCATCGGGCACGACGGCGCTGCTCGAGGACATCGCGGTGCCGGTCGAGCGCCTGCTCGGCGTGTGCGAGGGGCTCACGGTGCTGTTCGAGAAGCACCATTACGAGGGCTGCGTGATCTTCGGGCACGCCAAGGACGGCAACGTGCACTTCCTCGTCAACGAGCGTTTCGACGACCCGGAGGCGCTGCGCCGCTACGAGGCCTTCACCGAGGACCTCGTCGAGCTCGTGCTCGCCCAGGGCGGGACGCTCAAGGCCGAGCACGGCACGGGCCGCATCATGGCGCCGTTCGTGCGGCGGCAGTACGGCGACGTGCTCACCGACATGATGTGGGAGATCAAGGGGCTCATCGACCCGGACGGGATCCTGAATCCGGGTGTCGTCCTGTCCGACGATGCGAACTCGTACCTCGCCGACCTCAAGCACGTGCCGACCGTCGAGAGCGAGGTCGACCGCTGCGTCGAGTGCGGCTACTGCGAGCCGACGTGCCCCAGCAAGGACGTCACGCTCACCCCACGGCAGCGCATCGTGCTGCGCCGCGACATGACGGCCGCGCTGCACCGCGGCGAGGTCGACCTCGCGGCCGAGATCGCGCGGGACTACGATTACGACGCCGTGCAGACCTGCGCCGTCGACGGCATGTGCGGGGTCGCGTGCCCGGTCGACATCAACACCGGGGATCTCGTGCGCCGACTGCGCGCCGAGGAGACCGGCCGGTTCGAGCAGGGCGTCTGGAATGCCGCGGCGAAGGGCTGGGGCGCGATCACCCGTGGCGGCGGCTTCGCGCTGAACGTCGCTCAGGCGCTGCCGGCACCGCTCGTGACCGGCGTCACCAAGGCCGCCCGGGCCGTGCTCGGCGCCGACACCGTGCCGCTCTACGACGCGCGCCTCCCCGGTGGCGGTTCGCGCGCGCCGCAGGCCCAGAGCCCCGCCGACGCGCAGGCCGTGCTGTTCGGATCCTGCATCGGCACGATGTTCGGCGCGGAGCAGGACGCGGACGGCGTGCACGGCGAGGGCTCCCGGGAGGCGGTGCGGCTGCTGCTGGACCGGGCCGGGATTCCGTTCGCGATCCCCGTCGACGCGGGCGGGCTCTGCTGCGGCACCCCGTGGAAGTCCAAGGGCCAGCTCGACGGCTACACCACGATGACCGAACGCGTGCTGCCGTCGCTGTGGCGGGCGAGTCACGAGGGTGCGCTGCCCGTGGTCTGCGACGCCGCGTCGTGCACCGAGGGGCTGCACGTCATGCTCGCCAAGGCCGTCGCGGAGCGCCCGGAGTACGCCGCACTGCGGATCGAGGACGCGACCACCTTCCTCGCACGCGAGGCACTGCTGAAGCTGACCGTGCGGGAGCGGATCCGGTCGGTCGCCGTGCACCCGACCTGCTCGACCACGCAGCTCGGCGCGAATGACGCCCTGCGCGCGCTCGCGGGCGCGGTCGCCGACGAGGTGTACGTGCCCGAGGGCTGGGGCTGCTGCGCGTTCGCGGGCGACCGCGGCATGCTGCATCCCGAGCTGACCGCGAGCGCCACGGCCGTCGAGGCGGCCGAGATCGCGGCGGCGGGGATCGACCGCGGCGGCTTCGACGCCTTCGTCTCGGCGAACCGCACCTGCGAGCTCGGCATGAGCCGCGCCACTGGCCGGCCGTACCGGCACGTGGTCGAGGTGCTCGAGGAGCTGGTCCGGCCCTGACCACGTGCGGATCCTTGCCCGCATCCTGGCCCGGGATCGCCGCGGCTCGGGAGGACTTCTCACGCTCGGGAGGACTTCTCACGCTCGGGAGGAGGATCCGGGCGCGCTGATCCGCCCGAAGCGGAGTTCTCCTCCCGAACGGGCCGCACGTCGTCGCGCGTCCGCGGGGCTCAGGATCCGCCCGGCGCCACCTCGAAGTACAGGTCGGCGTGCAGCGCCCAGCGCGGGTTGAAGGAAGCGGAGCATCGTGGGCAGGCGGTCACGCCGAGGTACTCGCGGATCTCGAGCTCGTGGCCGCAGACGCCGCACAGCACGGCCTTCGCGTCCTGCTCGGCGGATGGCCACGGCCGGGCCGGGTGGCCGGCCGTCTCCTCGTGGCAGAGGTGGCAGGGGTAGTACTCGCCGCAGCATGCGAAGCGGATCGCCACGACGTCGAGCTCGGTGCGGTAGTGCACGCAGCGGGTCTGCGCATCGACGGGCCGCCCCTTGATCTCGACGTCCCCGGTCGCCGGGTGCTCGGTGCCCATCCCACGATCCTAGGCGCGACGCGCGGTCAGTCCCGGTGCACGTCCACCGGCACGATCATCGGCGTTCCGGCGACCGGATCCGGGATCACGACGGCCTCCAGGTCGAACACCGCGCGGAGCAGGTCGACCGTGACGACGTCGCCGGGAGCGCCCTCGGCGACGATGCGGCCGTCGCGCATCGCGACGAGATGGTCGGCATAGCGGGTCGCGAGATTGAGCTCGTGCATGACCACGACGACCTGGGTCCCCCGCTCGCGCGAGAGTCGCACGAGCAGCTGCAGCAGCTCGACCTGGTGCGCGAGATCGAGGTAGGTCGTGGGCTCGTCGAGCAGCAGGATGTCGGGCTCCTGCGCGAGCGCCATCGCGACCCAGGCGCGCTGCCGCTGCCCGCCGGAGAGCTCGTCGATCGAGCGCTCGGCGAACTCCGCCATTCCGGTCACCTGCAGCGCATCCGCGACCACCTCGTCGTCGCGGTGGTCGCGCCCGCCCAGCCAGCCGCGGTGCGGCGTGCGGCCGCGGTCGACGAGGTCGGCGACGCTGATGCCGTCGGGGGCGACCGGCGCCTGGGGCAGCAGACCCACGATGCGCGCGACATCCTTGGTGGGCAGCTGCGCGATTGCGGATCCGTCCAGCAGCACGGATCCGCTGCGCGGCTTCAGCAGCCGCGCGAGCGTGCGCAGCAGCGTCGACTTGCCGCAGCCGTTGCCGCCGACGATCATCGTGATCCCGGATCCGGGCAGGGCCAGATCCAGTCCGTCGATGACGGGATCGCCGTCGTAGCCGACGGTCAGGGCGGTCGCTTCGAGGGTGTGCGAGCTCATGCGCGCGTGCGTCCTCTCATCAGGAGCCACAGCAGGAACGGCGCACCGATCGCGCCGGTGATCACGCCGACGGGCAGCGTGATCGGGAACAGGTGCTGCCCGACGGCATCGCCGGCGAGCACGATGATCGCGCCGAGGAGCGCGGAGACCAGGGGAAGGGCCGCATCGCGCCGGACGAGGCGCAGGGCGATCGGCCCGGCCAGGAACGCGACGAACGAGATCGGCCCGGTCAGCGAGGTCGCGACGGCGATGAGCAGCACCGCGCACAGGATCAGCAGGATCCGGGAGCGCTGCGGACGCGCACCCAGCGCGGTCGCGGAGTCGTCGCCGAGGCGGAGAACCGGCAGCGTGCGCGCCGCCGGCAGCGCGATCACGAGCAGCACCAGCAGCGCCGGCGCGGTCGGTGCGAGCTGATCCCAGAGACTGCGGCTGAGGGATCCGGCCATCCACACGGTCGCCTGCTCCGCCGCCTTGACGTCGGAGCGGGTGAGGACGTAGCTGATCACGGCCTGCAGCGCCGCGGCGACGCCGATGCCGACGAGGACGAAGCGCAGGCCGGAGAGGCCCCGCCGGTAGGCGAGCACCCAGATCAGGAGAGCGGTCATGAGCCCGCCGGCGATGGCGGCCCCCGACACGACGAGTCCCGAGGCGCCGAAGAACGAGATCGCGGTGATCGCCGCGGCGCTGGATCCCGTGCTGATGCCGATCACGTCGGGGCTCGCGAGGACGTTGCGCAACAGGGTCTGGAACAGCATCCCGCCGAGGCCGAACGCGGCCCCGGCCAGCAGCGCGCCGACCGCGCGAGGCAGGCGCAGTTCGACCACGGCGAAGCTCACGCCCGGCACGGTCTGGCCGCCGAGCGCGCGCAGCACGTCGGGCAGGGCGAGGGTCTTCGCGCCGAACACGAGAGCCGCCCCGAACAGCAGGACCGTGACGACGGCGAGCACGGCGATGAGCGCGGCGTCGCGGGCCGCGCGATGGCGTCGGGCGGCCCGGAGCCGGTCCGCAGGCGCGGATGCGACGGCAGGGCGTGCGGTGTCGAGCACGGTCACAGCCCGACCGCCTGCCGCCGGCGCAGCAGCGCGATGAAGACCGGGGCTCCGATGACGCCCGTCACGATGCCCACCTCGAGCACGCCGGGGCGCGCGAGGATCCGGCCGATCACGTCGCAGACGAGCAGGAACGTGGCTCCGGCCACCGCGGACAGCGCCACGATCCAGCGGTAGTCGCTGCCGGCGAGGAACCGCACCGCGTGCGGCACGGCCAGGCCGACGAAGCCGATCGGTCCCGCGAGCGCCGTCGCCGTGCCGCAGAGCAGCACGACCGCGAGCACCGCGGTGAGGCGAGAGGCGCCGACCCGCACGCCCAGCCCGCGGGCGACGTCGTCGCCGAGGGCGAGCGCGTTCAGCCGGCCGGAGCAGGCGACCGCTAGCACGGCCCCGAGGGCGAGGAAGCCGCCCAGCTGCGCGAGCGAGGAGAACGATGCGGCGGTCAGGGATCCGACCTGCCAGAACCGGAAGCTCTCCAGCGTCGATTCGTCGACGATGAGGATCCCGGTGATGACGGCCGTCGCGATCGCCGCGACCGCGGCACCCGCCAGGGCGAGCGTCACGGGGGTCGCGCCTCCGGGACTGGCCGCCGCGGCCCCGTAGCCGACCACGACCGCCACGGCCGCTCCGGCCAGGGCGCACCACACGATCACGAGCGGCGCCTGCCACCCGAACAGCGTCATGCCCAGCACCACGAACAGCGACGCCCCGGCGTTCACGCCGAGCAGGCCGGGATCGGCGAGCGGATTGCGGGCCATGCCCTGCATGACGGCGCCGCCCATGCCGAGCGCCGCGCCCACGAGCAGTCCGGTGATCGTCGTCGGCACCCGCGAGAGCACCGCCGCCTGATCCGTGGATCCGTCGGGGCGCAGGAACGCGTCCCATACCGCGTCGAGCGGCACGATCCGCGCACCCAGCGCGAGGGAGAGCGCGGTCGCGGCGAGCAGTGCGCCCAGGCACACGACGATCGCCCACCCCGGGCTCAGCCGCACGCGGCGGCGTGCACCGGAGCCCGGGGCGGGCGTCGTCGGCGCGGTGGCGAGGGTCATCAGGCCTTGGCTGCGGCCTCGCCGAGCATCTTCGCGTAGGCGGGAAGCGCCCACGGGATCGACAGCACGGTGGGCGCGGAGATGGCCATGAGCAGCGCTTCGTCGTTCAGGAGCACGGCGGATCCCTTCTTCACGGCGGGGATCTTGCTGAGCAGCGGGTCGTTCTGCAGGGTCGACAGGTCGCCGCCCTGCACGTAGACGACCGCGACGTCGGCGTCGAGCTTGTCGGCCTGCTCGGCCGAGATCGTGCCGACGAAGCCCTTCTCGTTCTTGGCCAGATCAGTGATCGAGGTCGGGGTGGCGAAGCCGAGGTCGTTCAGGTACTGCACGCGTGTGTCGGTCGGCACGTAGTACTGCACTTTGCCGAGGTCCTTCGCGTCGATCCACATGACCATGCCGGTCTTGCCCTGGGCGGCCGGGTACTTGGCCATCTCGGTCGCCATGGCCTTCTCGGTGTCGGCGATCAGCGTCTTCGCCTCGGCGGACCTGCCGAGAGCCGTGCCGACCATCGTGGTCGAGTCGCGCCACGAGGTGCCCCAGGGGGCGCCGGGGTAGGCGACGGTGGGCGCGATCTTGGTGAGCGTGTCGTACTCCTGCTTCGTGAGGCCCGAGTTCGCGCCCAGGATCAGATCCGGCGAGGTGTCGGCGATCTTCTCGTAGGGGATCCCGTCGGTCTCGTCGTGCAGCGGCGGCAGCTTCGCCTTGTCGGCGTCGATCGCGTTCTTCGTCCATTCCAGGTAGCCGTCGCCGTCCGGGTCGCCGAAGGTCGCCTTCGGGATCGTGACGGGGACGGTGCCCAGGGCGATGGCCGCGTCGAAGCTGCCCCAGCCGATCGTCGCCACGTTCTTCGGAGCCGACTCGATCACGGTCTTGCCGTAGACGTGCTCGACGGTCGCGGGGAAGGCGCCGTCGGCGGATCCGGTTCCGGTCGCGCTGGGCGAGGATCCGGTCGAGCACGCGGTCAGGGCGAGGGCGCCGGCGGTCAGGAGGCTGAGGACGGCCGCGCCACGGCGCAGGCGGAGGGAGGGCATGGATCTCCTCGGAGAAAGGAACAGGTAGGTAGGTAAGCCTAACCTACATAACTCGATCGACCGGGGCGAGGTGCGGGAGATCCGCGTCAGTGCCCGCTGAACATGCCCAGGCACGGGGCGATCACCACGATCGACGCGACCGCGGGGTTGGGCTGCGTCCGCGTGCGGCGCGCCCAACCCCGCGGTCAGCGCCCGAACCGTGTGAGGCCTGCGGCGGCGGCGAGCAGCACGAGGCCCGCGACGAGCAGGAACGGATCGCCGAATCCGGAGAGGGACGGGGACGGCAGCTGGTCGGGCTGGAGCACGACCGCGGCCGCGGCTCCGCCCAGGACGATGCCGCCGACGATGAGCATGCCGACGACGGCGTGATTCTGGGAACGCTTCATGACTCCTCGGTCTGATCAAGGGTGCGCCCGGGGGCGCGAGACGCATGTCGTCGCGGGGACGACAGGGACTTGATCAGTCGGGGGCGGAGTCGTGCTCGGCGACGGGTGAATCGGGGAGGCGGTCGTCGATCGCACGCGCTGCGATGACGACGGCGCCGAGGGCCACGGGCTGCGCGGAATCCGACACGGTGCCGAGCGGGATGGCGGATTCGGAGGAGGCGCCGATGCCGGAACCTGCGCCCGTCGACGACGGCGCACCGAGGGCGGGCGGTGCGTGCGGGCTCGCGGTCGGCGCCGGAGACGCAGGACCCGCGGATCCGGCCGTGCTCGAAGTCGCCGTGGTGAAGGACATCAGGCTGTCGCCGGCGGGGGCGAGTGCGTCAGCGGCGGGGGCGGGGGGCGCGAGCACGGGACCGGACCCCGCGGCGGCGGTGGCGCCGGTCGCGGCCGGGACGCGGCGGAGGTGCGGTGTCGTCCTCGCGCCGTCTTCGTCGTCGCCGAACAGGATCCACTGGATCCAGCCGTCGTCCGGGATCCATGCGTCGATCGTCCAGCCGTTCCCCTGGTCGTCGGCCTTCGTGAGCGGCAGGGTGCCCGAGGCGAACACCAGGAGCGTGCTCACCGAGCGGTCGACCGGAGCGGTGAGCGTGGTCACGGCATCGTCGAGGCCACCGAGAGCGGCGAGGGTCGTGGGGAGCAGATTCTGCACGGTGCCGACGAGGGCGGTCGCCGATGTGGCCGTGGGAACGGTCGTCGTCGGGGAGGGCGCGGCACCGACCGTCGTGCGGTCTGCCGTGCTCGGCGCGGGCTCCGGAGCTGTTGCCGACACCGCATCGATCGGCGTGGCCGGAACGGAGGGCGCATCGATCGGCGTGGCCGGACCAGGCGTCGCGCCGGTCGGGTCGAGCAGTCCGGACAGGATGCCGTCGGCGAGCCCGCCGACGGCATCGGCCGCACCGCTCACCGTTCCTGCGACGTCTGGCAGGAGTCCGGCGATACTCGACGCCGCCGGTGCGCTGGGCACGGAAGTCGTGCTCGCGGCCGATGCGGTGGCAGTCGCCGGAGAAGGGAGCGGCGTCTCCGCAGCCTGCGCGGATCCGGATCCGGACATCAGCGTGAGAAGCACCCAGCCCGCGGCGACGAGAACGCCGAAGAGAGCCGCGGGGATCAGTCCCCGCGCTCCGCGCGACGCATCGGGCACGACACCTCCGAAAGGCAGACCTGGTCCAATATACGGGTGACGCCGAGGGTGTCCAGGGCGTCGACGCGGACCGGATCCGGTCCGCGTCGATGGCCACGGCGAGCGGAGTCCGGCCGATCCACAGCCGAGGCCCCACGGCGCAGCCCCGCACACGCCGCCCCCGCGCGCGTGTCGTCCCGGTCCTTCTCCGTCACCACGGGCCGAACACCCCCGCGTTGACGTAGCGTTGATGCGTGAGCACTCCCGCCCTCGATGTGGCCGCCGTCCGCGCGGATTTCCCCCTGCTCGCCGAATCGGTGAACGGGGAGCCGCTGGCGTACCTCGACTCCGCGGCGACGAGCCAGAAGCCGCGCGTGGTGCTGGACGCCGAGCGCGACTTCCTGGAGCGCTCCAACGCCGCCGTGCACCGCGGCGCGCACACCCTCGCGGCCGAGGCGACCGAGCTCTACGAGGACGCCCGTGCCGCCGTCGCCGGGTTCGTGGGTGCCGACGCGGATGACCTGGTGTGGACGCACGGCGCCACCGAGGGGCTGAACCTCGTCGCGTACGCGATCGGCAACGCCACGGCCGGCCGCGGGCTGCCGGAGAGCGCCCGCTTCGCCCTGCAGCCCGGGGACGAGCTCGTCGTCACCGAGGCCGAGCACCACGCGAACATCGTGCCGTGGCAGGAGCTCGCGGCCCGCACCGGCGCCGTCCTGCGGGTGATCCGGATCCGCGACGACGGATCCCTCGACCTCGATCACGCGGCCGAGGTCATCGGATCCCGCACACGCGTGGTCGCCTTCACGCACGTCTCCAACGTGCTCGGCATCGTCAACCCGGTCGCCTCGGTCGTGGCGCTCGCGCGGGAGGTCGGCGCGCTCACCGTGCTCGACGCGTGCCAGTCCGCGCCGCACCTGCCGCTCGACCTGCCGGGCCTCGGCGTCGACCTCGCCGTGTTCTCCGGCCACAAGATGCAGGGCCCGTACGGGATCGGCGGGTTGTACGGCCGCCGTGAGGTGCTCGAGGCGCTGCCGCCGTTCCTCACCGGCGGATCCATGATCACCCGGGTCACGTTCGAGCGCACCGAGTTCCTGCCGCCGCCGCAGCGCTTCGAGGCCGGCACGCAGCCCGTGTCGCAGGCGATCGCGCTCGCCGCCGCGGTGCGCTACCTCGACGGCCTCGGCATGGATGCGGTGCACGCGCACGAGGTCATGCTGGAGCGCCGTCTGCGCGAGGGCCTCGGCGCGATCGACGGGGTGCGTCTGCTGGGGGCCGCCGACGGTGCCGAGCGCGTCGCCCTGCAGGCGTTCGTGGTCGACGGGGTGCACGCGCACGACGTCGGCCAGTTCCTCGACTCCCGCGGGGTGGCCGTGCGCGTCGGGCACCACTGCGCGGAGCCCGTGCACGCCCGCCTCGGCGTGACCGCGTCGGTGCGCGCCTCGGCCGCGCTCTACAACACGGCCGACGAGGTCGACCGGATGCTCGAGGCCGTCTCCGGGGTGCGCGCGTTCTTCGGCGTCTCCGGATCCGTCGAGGAGCAGGAGGTGCACTCATGAGCCTCGAGGACCTGTACCAGGAGCTCATCCTGGACCACTCCAAGCGCCCGCACGGCAAGGGGCTGCTGGGCGCCGACCCTTCGACGCGCTCTGGGACCGATTCGCATGTCGCCGAGTCGCACCAGCGCAACCCGATCTGCGGCGACGAGATCACCCTGCGCGCGCGTGTCGCGTCGTCGGAGGGCGACCCCGACGGCGAGCGCATCACGGAGGTGAGCTGGGAGGGATCCGGCTGCTCGATCTCGCAGGCCTCCGCGTCGATGCTCACCGAGCTCGTGGTCGGGCACACCCGCGCCGAAGCCGGTGACCTCATCGACGGCTTCCGCGAAGCACTGCGGTCGCGAGGTGCGATGGAGCTCGACGAGGACGTGTACGGCGACGCCGCCGCCCTGACCGGCGTCTCCCGCTACGTCGCCCGCGTCAAGTGCGCGATGCTCGGCTGGGTCGCCCTGGAGGACGCCCTGCGCAAGGCGTGACGCGATCTTTCGATGTTGGTCAGGGCGCGCTCAGCGCGGTGACCGCTCCGGACCGCGATATCGAGCGCGGAACCCGGGGCTGTTTGATCTCGCGGGAAATCTATGTTTATCCTGTGATGACCACATGGATTAGCCGTACATGGTGAGAGTCTCCTAGTTACGTGTGGACCGAGGGGGAACCAGATGATTCGTTTCAGATTCACGGCGTTGTGTACGGTTGCAGCCGTAGCGATATCCGCGCTTTCCGTAAGCCCAGCGTTTGCGCAGGCCTCGGTAGCGACGGAGACAGCGTCGGCAGAGACCCAGGCCGTGACAGAGACTCGGGTTGACATTCCATTGTCGGCGGCTCAGACGCTCGCCGATGCTCAGAAGATCCGAGAGATCGATGGCCGCGCCGTAGTCGCGTTCCGCTTCGAGAACAACGAGATCGTCGGCGAGTTCGCAGTCAACGGCCCGAGCTCGGTTGACCAGTACTTGAGTGAATTCGACGAGCGGTACGGGACTCAGCCGCAGGTGGTCGCAGCGGTCGTTGTCATGTCGGCGGAAGATGCGAAAGAACGATTCAATTCCCGGAAGGCTCTGATCGGCGTTCCCGTGGACGGCGACGCGTTCGTTGCTCCTCCTGCGGATTCCGCGAAGATCGATGCGCTAATGACAGAGCGGCGAAGCGACGCAGACCAGGTGGGCCCAGCGATCGCTCCTCTCGCTGAGACTCTGCCGACGTGGAAACCGAACACCGCCGACATCCAGATCAAGCGCTCTGGCACCGACAAGATCTTCATCTCGCAGTACTACAACTGGAATGGCATAACGGCCAAAACGGCCAACCTGAGTGCGGACGACGGATTCGAGGCTGAGGTCAACGCCTGGTCCTGGGAGCCGACTCTCCAGTCGGGGATCAGGGACGGCTGCAACCTCGGCGACTATAAGGACTGGCCATTCGCGAAGAATTACAACTGGGACTGGGAAGTTCTTGTGATCGGGAACTCCGGCATCGAGTCGGCCGCATCGAATGTCGGAGCGTATGCCGACTACAACGACCTCTCTGACCAGTGCAACCGCAACTCTCTGGCCATTGGGTTGCGGACACCGCAGGTTCTTCCGGTTCGCTCCAACGGGCAACAGGACGTGATGTTCAACATCACAGCGCCGAGGGGGAAGGACGACTTCGGGGGGATCAGCGGTCTGATCCAGCCCGTGAACGGGACCGGCTGTGTTCTTGCTCCGTGGCTCGATCTCACGGACTGCATGGGGCTCACCAACTCCGAGAACTCGCCACGGTACACGCTGAGCACTGATCGCGCTTGGAGCGCTCCTACCAGGTGCTGGATCTCGTCGGACTTCGGCGATGCAGACCCGATCCTCTACATCTCCGGATGCTGAGCAACGAGTCTGACTCCCCGGTGCGAGCGGTGCGCAGCATTTACTCCCTGCTGCTCACGGTTGCTGCAGTGCTTTGCATCCCGGTCCTGATCATGACCTTCAGCCAGTATGTCGACGCACATGAGAATGTCGCATCGCAATGCGTCTACGCGCAGCCTCCTGGCGTCGCTCTGACAGAAGCCCCGATCGTGTATGCTGCCGAGACTGCCGTGCCTGCGGGCAGGCTGTGCGTCTACGAGGCGAGCGGCGGCGGAGTTATCTCGACGCAGACTGGCTGGCCGACAACCATCTTGGGCCTACTCGCAACCGTTGCCGCCGCCGCCGTGACCTTCCTGGCACTCCGCTATCGTCGCAGCCATGGGGTAATTCTCACGTTGCTTCCTGTGATCGTGATCGCGGGACTGTGGACGATCGTAGCCCTCAGCGCGCACGCCGTCCACTGACGGCGATGTCTTCAGCATCGGTATTCACTCGGTGCCGAAGCCATCCCTGCCAATTGTCCTGCACCGGACGGGAATCGACGACCGCTCCCAGCCTCGGCCAGAGCGTGGGGCTCGAAGTGCTGTGTCGGACTACCCCCGGCCGAATGAGTTGCCTCGTAGATGGACCCGCGAGTGTTACGCCGACTGCTACGCCGGGTCTTCGGATCCGGATCCGACGCGGTACCTTGACACCGTGGCCCTGACCTGTCGTTGTTGTCTCTGAGCGCGATCCGCGCTGCTTCGACGACCACAGACAGCCCGCGCGCTCCGCGCGATCACCGTTCAGGACACCTCCCGTGCGCTACGCCGGCCACGTCGCCGATCTCGTCGGCGCGACGCCTCTCGTCCGTCTCTCCTCCGTCACCGGCGCGACCGCCGACCGCGAGCCGATCCGGGCGACCGTGCTCGCCAAGGTCGAGTACTTCAACCCCGGCGGATCCGCGAAGGACCGCATCGCGCGCGCGATCGTCGATGCCGCCGAGCGCGACGGTCTGCTCCGGCCCGGCGGCACGATCGTCGAGGCCACGAGCGGCAACACCGGGGTCGGCCTGGCGCTGATCGCGCTGCAGCGCGGCTACCGCATGGTGTTCGTCGTGCCGGACAAGTTCGACGGGCCCAAGGTCGCCACGCTCCGCGCCTACGGCGCCGAGGTCGTCGTCACGCCGACCACGGTTCCGCCCGAACATCCCGAGTCGTACTACTCCGTCGCCGCCCGGCTCGCGCGCGAGATCCCCGGAGCCTTCAACCCGAACCAGTTCGCGAATCAGAACGGTCCGTGCGGGCACTACGAGTCCACCGGTCCCGTGATCTGGAGCGACACCGACGGCCGGGTCACGCACTTCGTCGCGGGTATCGGCACGGGCGGCACGATCAGCGGCACCGGGCGCTTCCTCAAGGAGGCGAGCGCCGGCAGAGTGCGGGTGATCGGCGCGGATCCGGAAGGATCCATCTATTCCGGCGGCGACATCCACTCCTATCTGGTGGAGGGCGTCGGCGAGGACTTCCTGCCCGCCACGTTCGATCCCGCCGTGGTCGACGGCTACGAGCGGATCCCGGATGCGGAGTCGTTCGCGATGACCCGTCGGCTCGCCCGCGAGGAGGGGCTGCTCGTCGGCGGCTCCAGCGGCATGGCCGTGGTGGCGGCGCTGCGCGTCGCGGAGGGCCTGGCGGCGGACGACGTGGTCGTCGTGCTGCTGCCCGACCACGGCCGCGGCTACCTGGACAAGCTCTACGACGACGCGTGGATGGCCGGGCGCGGCTTCGACGTGCCCGCCGCCGCATCCGCGACGACTGACCAGGCCGGCCCCGCAGCCGGCACGAACGACCGACCCGGAGGGATCCGACCATGACCATCGAGACCGACAAGACCGCCACCGCCGCCATCCACGCGGGCCAGGCCGCCGACCCGTACACGGGGGCGGTGATCCCGCCGCTGCACCTGTCGACGACCTTCGTGCAGGACGGCATCGGGGGCCTGCGCCAGGGCTACGAGTACGGCCGCAGCGGCAATCCCACCCGCGACGCCCTGCAGGCGCAGCTCGCCGCGCTCGAGGGCGGCACGCACGCCTACTCCTTCGCCTCGGGCCTCGCCGCGGAGGACACCCTGCTGCGCGCCCTGCTCGCCCCGGGCGACCACGTGCTGCTCGGCAACGACGTCTACGGCGGCACGTTCCGGCTCATCTCGCGGGTGCTCGGCGCCTGGGGCGTGACCGTGCAGGTGGTCGACATGAGCGACACGGATGCGGTGCGGGACGCCGTCGCGGCCAAGGCGCCGCGCGTGCTGTGGGTCGAGACGCCGTCGAACCCGCTGCTGCGCATCTCCGACATCACAGCGCTCGCCGCGATCGGACACGACGCCGGATCCGTCGTCGTGGTCGACAACACCTTCGCGACCCCCGCGCTGCAGCGCCCGCTCGCCCTCGGCGCCGACGTGGTCGTGCACTCCACCACGAAGTACCTCGGCGGGCACTCCGACGTGGTCGGCGGTGCGGTCGTGCTGAACGACGCCGCGCTCGCCGAGAAGGTCGGCTTCCTGCAGTTCGCCGTGGGCGCCGTGTCCGGGCCGTTCGATGCCTGGCTCACCACCCGCGGCATCAAGACGCTGCCGGTGCGGATGCGCCAGCACAACGCCAGCGCCGAGGCCGTCGCGGAGTTCCTCGTGACGCATCCGCGGGTGGCGCGCGTCTACTACCCCGGCCTCCCCGAGCATCCCGGCCATGAGCTCGCCGCGCGGCAGATGTCCGGCTTCGGCGGCATCGTCTCGGTCGCGCTGGAATCCGGCGAGGCCGCTCGCCGGTTCGCCGAGTCGACGCGGGTGTTCCAGCTCGCGGAGTCGCTCGGCGGGGTGGAGTCGCTCGTCAACTACCCCGACGCGATGACCCACGCCTCCGTGCGCGGCACCGAGGCGGCCGTGCCCGTCGAGGTGGTGCGCCTCTCGGTCGGCCTGGAGGACCCGGCCGACCTGCTCGCAGATCTGGAGCAGGCGCTGCGGGCCTGACGCCCGGCCCCGGGGCGGACGGGGCCCGGTCCGGATCCGGTCCGGATCCGGACCGCACTCGCGAGAAACCAGATCCTGCATGAGACACCACGGCAGACGTGGTTTCTCTCGCGGATCCTGGTTCCTCGCGCGCTCCGACGCCGCGGATCAGCCGGAGACGGCGCCTCGCAGCCCGGCCAGACGGGCCGCCGGATCTCCCTGCAGCTCCAGGATCCGTGCCGTCCCGGTGAGGTCGGGATCGTCCACGAGGTCGAGCAGCGCCTCGGCCATGGCGTCGCGGAGCTCCGGATCCTCCTCCTCGGGCACCGCGATGCCTTCCGGCGCGAGCAGCACCAGCAGATCGACCTCCGCCATGGCTCTCGCGGCGAGGGGTGCCTCGCGGCGGACGAGTTCCCCAGCGGCGGGCGACCGGCCGAGCCCGTCGACCGCCGCGAGATAGGCGAGGAAGTCGAGCGGGCCGCGCTCGGCGATCACTGTGCGCGGCAGGGTGGGGTCGAGAAGGCGCTCGGCGCTGATCCGCAGCTGCGCGAGGAAGGATCCGGATCCGAGATCCTCGTCCACGAGCTCGAACGGATCGGGCAGTACCGCGAACTCCGGATGCGCGAGGGCGAAATCCGAGATCAGCGTGCTCTTGCCGGTCGCGTGCGTGCCGGAGACGACGATGCGCATGACCGGATTCTACGGATCCGGTCTCTCTCCCGTTTCCCGTGACGATGATGGCCCGATTCCCATCCCCGATGCAGCCGCCCGCGTCAGGGAGGTCGGGCGAAATTCGATGCGGGAATACCCCTAGGGGGTATATGGTTGAGTGAGAGCAGGTACCCGGACGGGGTATCGAACGGAGGAGACGACATGACCACCACCGCATATCAGGTGACCGGGATGACCTGTGGGCACTGCGAGATGTCCGTGCGCCGAGAGGTCGGCAAGATCGCCGGCGTCGACGCGGTCGACGTGAGCGCCGCCGACGGCTCGCTCGTCATCACCGCGAGCGCACCGCTCGACGACGCGAGCGTCTTCGCCGCGGTCGACGAGGCCGGATACCGGGCGGTCCGCGCCTGATGAACACCGCGGGACGGCTGGGGCTGCACGGCACCGCGCTCGCCGCGGCCTTCGCCGTGGCGAGCGGCGCCCCGCACGCGCACTGACCCGGATCCGCCGGGCCCCGATAGCCGGACAATCGATACGGAAGGAGTCGCACCATGAACGCGAACAGCGTGGAGCTCGAGATCGGCGGGATGACATGCGCCTCCTGCGCGAACCGCATCGAGAAGACGCTCAACAAGCTCGACGGCGTCACCGCCACCGTGAACTACGCGACGGAGAAGGCGAAGGTCGAGCTGCCCGACGGCTTCGATCCCGCCGTGCTCATCGCTCAGGTCGTGGACATCGGCTACACGGCCGAACTGCCCGCGCCCCCGGTCGCCGAGCAGGACGCGGACTCCGCGGCCCGCGCGGACGCCTCGACCGGCGAGGACGACCCCGAGCTGCGCTCCCTGCGCACCCGGCTCCTGGTCAGCACCGTCCTCACCGGGCCGGTCGTCGCGATGGCGATGATCCCCGCCCTGCAGTTCACGTCCTGGCAGTGGGCCTCGCTCGCGCTCGCCGCCCCCGTGATCGTCTGGGGCGCCTGGCCGTTCCACCGCGCCGCATGGCTGAACCTGCGCCACGGTGCGGCGACCATGGACACGCTCATCTCGATGGGCACGCTCGCCGCGTTCGGCTGGTCGCTGTACGCGCTGTTCTTCGGCGCGGCCGGCATGCCGGGCATGCGGCACGAGTTCTCGCTCGCGCTCACTTCGGGCCAGGGCGCCGACAGCATCTACCTCGAGGTGGGTGCCGGGGTGACGGTGTTCATCCTGGCCGGCCGGTACTTCGAGAAGCGCTCCAAGCGGCGCGCGGGGGCGGCACTGCGGGCGCTGCTCGAACTCGGCGCCAAGGATGTGGCGGTGCTGCGCCCTTCGATGCGCTCAGGAACCGAGGGTGCGGGCTCAGGGACCGCAGGTACAGGCTCAGGGACCGAGGAGGTTCGGATCCCGATCGCGCAGCTCGCCGTCGGCGACGAGTTCGTCGTGCGCCCGGGCGAGAAGATCGCCACGGACGGCGTGGTCGTCTCCGGCTCCTCGGCGGTCGACGCCTCCATGCTCACCGGCGAGTCGGTGCCGGTCGAGGTCGGCGCCGGCGACTCCGTGGCCGGTGCCACGGTCAATGCGGGCGGGCGGATCGTGGTCCGCGCGACGCGGGTCGGATCCGATACGCAGCTCGCGCACATGGCCCGGCTCGTCGAGGACGCGCAGACCGGCAAGGCCGAGGTGCAGCGCCTCGCCGACCGGATCTCGGGCGTGTTCGTGCCGATCGTGATCGCGATCGCCGTCGTGACCCTCGGCGCCTGGCTCGGTGCCGGCGCGCCGGCGACGGCCGCCTTCACCGCCGCCGTGGCCGTGCTCGTGATCGCCTGCCCCTGCGCGCTGGGCCTCGCGACCCCCACCGCACTGCTCGTCGGCACCGGACGCGGCGCGCAGCTCGGGATCCTGATCAAGGGCCCGGAGGTGCTGGAGTCCACCCGCAGGGTCGACACGATCGTGCTCGACAAGACCGGCACGGTCACGAGCGGCCGTATGGAGCTGGTCGACGTGGTCGTCGAGGACGGGACGGATCCGGCCGAGCTGCTGCGTCTGGCCGGTGCGCTGGAGAACGCCTCCGAGCACCCGATCGCGCAGGCCGTGGCCCGCGCGGCCGAGGCGGCTCCGGTCCCTGACGGCCCTTCGTCTCGCTCCGCTCGCTCAGGGACCGATGGCGGCTTCGCTCGCTCAGGGACCGATGGCGGCTTCGCTCGCTCAACGACCCCGAGTGCCGCGCTCCCGCCTGTCGAGTCGTTCCAGAACATCCCGGGCCGGGGCGTGCAGGGCGTCGTCGAAGGCCGTGCGGTGCTGGTCGGGCGGGAGGCGCTGCTCGCCGACTGGGCGCAGCACCTGAGCCCGCGCGTGGCCGCGGCGAAGGCCGAGGCGGAGGCCGGCGGCAAGACCGTCGTCGCCGTCGGCTGGGACGGATCCGCCCGCGGCATCCTCGTGATCGCCGACACCGTGAAGCCCACGAGCGCCGCCGCGGTCGCCGAGCTGAAGCGCCTGGGCCTCACCCCGATCCTGCTCACCGGCGACAACGAGGCGGTCGCCCGCCGGATCGCGGCCGAGGTCGGCATCGACGAGGTCACCGCCGAGGTGCTGCCCGAGGGCAAGGTCGACGTCATCGCCCGGCTGCAGGCCGAAGGCCGCATCGTCGCGATGGTCGGCGACGGCGTGAACGACGCCCCGGCGCTCGCCACCGCCGATCTCGGCATGGCCATGGGCACCGGCACCGACGTCGCGATCGAGGCGAGCGACATCACGCTCGTGCGCGGTGACCTGCGCACCGCGGCCGATGCGATCCGGCTCTCCCGCCGCACTCTGGGCACGATCAAGGCGAACCTGTTCTGGGCCTTCGCGTACAACGTCGCGGCGATCCCGATCGCGGCGCTGGGGCTGCTCAACCCCATGCTCGCCGGCGCCGCGATGGCGTTCTCGAGCGTGTTCGTCGTGGGCAACAGCCTGCGTCTGCGTCGATTCCGCTGAGCGGCCTCAGCCTGCAGTTCTCGGCCCTCGACCGTCGGCATCACGTGCTCCCGTCGCAGAAAACGTCGCTCTGATCGTCCGAATCTGACATCTTTTGCGACGGGAGCGTGTTATGCGACGGGGCAACACGGTTCTGCGGCGGGGGAGAGCGCGTTTCGGGATGCGGTCGGATCCGGCGCGAACGGCCCCGCGCCCGCGCGCCGGTGCCATCATGGGGCCGTGGACGCCGAACTCGACCGTCTCTGGCCGCAGGCCGCCCCGGGTCTCTCCGACGAGGAGATCCTCGAGGCGCTGGACGGGCCCTGCCTGCGGATGAACTTCGTCTCGAGCATCGACGGAGCCGTCACCCGCGACGGGCACTCGGGAGGGCTGTCCGGCGCGGCCGACAAGCGCTTCTTCGGACTGCTGCGGCGCTGGTCCGACGTGGTGCTGGTGGCCGCGGGCACGGTGCGCACCGAGGGCTATGCCGACATGCGCGTCGACGAGGCGTCCGCGCGCTGGCGCACCGGGCACGGGCGCACCGCGCACCCCGTCTTCGCGATCGTGACCGGATCCCTGGACCTGGATCCGGAATCCCCGATCTTCACGGCGGCGCCGGAGCGTCCGATCCTGTTCACCACCGAAGCCGCCGTGGCGCGGCACGGCGCGCGGTTCGCGGGGCTGGCAGAGCTCTGCGTGACGAGCGGCACGGAGGTCGACGGATCCGCGATCGCATCCGCCCTCCGCTCGCGGGGGCTGGAGCGGATCCTCTGCGAGGGCGGACCGGCGCTGTTCGGCAGCCTGCTGCAGGCCGACGTCGTGGACGAGCTCTGCCTGACCGTGGAGCCGACCCTGGAGGCGGGCGATGCGGGGCGCATCGCGCGAGGGCGGATCCCGTCCCGGGCGATGCGCCTGGTCTCGGTGCTGCAGTCCGAGGGCACCCTGCTGCTGCGCTACGTGCGCGCCCGCTGACCGACCCCCCTTGACGCGAGCCGCTCCCGGTGGGATTCTAAAAGTGCAGAAGCTCACTTATAGAAGGGTGAAGCGATGTCCGAGCTCATGGTCGGAGGGATGGCGACGGTCGCGTCGGAGCGCGGCGCCAGGGTGATCGAGGCGACGAGGTCGCCCGATGCCCGCGCAGCGGAGGCCTGGGGGGAGTCCCCGCGCATCCCGGACGACGGGATCGAGCCCGATCTCGTGCGCGCCGAGCTCGCCGCCCGGGAGTTCCTGTCCGCGCTGGGGATGTCGCTCGACGCCGAGCATCTGCGCAAGACGCCCGCCCGCATGGCACGCGCGTGGGCGGAGTTCCTCACCCCGCGCCCGTTCGAGCTGACGACCTTCCCCAACGACGAGGGCTACGACGAGCTCGTGATCGTGCGGGACATCCCGGTCCGCTCGCTCTGCGAGCATCACCTCCTCCCGTTCCGGGGTCGCGCCTGCGTGGCGTACCTCCCCGGGGAGCGCATCGTCGGACTGTCGAAGCTCGCGCGGATCGTCGAGCACTTCGCCTGCCGGCCGCAGACGCAGGAGCGCCTGACCAAGCAGGTCGCGGACTGGCTGCAGGAGAACCTGCGGCCCCGGGCGGTCGGGGTGGTGATCGCGGCCGAGCACTCGTGCATGACGCTGCGGGGCGCCGAGGCCACGGGCGCGAGCACGGTCACCTCGACGCTGCTGGGACAGCTGAGAGAGGACGCGCGGTCGCGGCAGGAGTTCCTGTCGCTGTCGGGGATCGCGGCGTCCTAGGGACTCCGCCGAGCGGGCGCAGCGCGCGCCGGCGCGGAGCGGATGCGTAACCCGGATGGCGGAGCAGGAGCATCGCCGCCGGGATATCGGAGCACGAGGAAAGGATCCAGTCATGAGTGCGATCGAGGACGTCGTCATCGTCGGCGCCGGTCTCGCCGGGGCGAAGGCGGCCGAGGCGCTGCGCGATCTCGGCTACCGCGGCGCCATCACCCTGGTGGGGGCGGAGCGGCACCTGCCCTACGAGCGCCCACCGCTGTCGAAGGACTACCTGGCGGACAAGGCCCCGTTCGACAGTGCGGTCGTGCATCCGCAGGACTGGTACGACGAGAACGACATCTCCCTGCGGCTCGGATCCACGGTCGCCGCGATCGACCTCGGCGCGCACGAGGCGCGTCTCGACGACGGCACCGCGCTCCGGTACGACCGGCTCGTGCTGGCGACGGGCTCCGCGCCGCGCCGTCCCCCGATCCCGGGGGCGGGAGCGCGCGGGGTGCACTACCTGCGCACCGTCGAGGACTCCGACGGAATCCGCCGCACCTTCGGCGAGGGCCGGCGGCTCGCGATCATCGGCGCCGGCTGGATCGGGCTCGAGGTGGCGGCCGCGGCGCGTGCGGCGGGAACCTCCGTCACGGTCATCGAGGCCGCCGAGCTGCCGCTGCTGCGGGTGCTCGGCCCCGAGCTCGCGCGGGTCTTCGCCGACCTGCATCGCGAGCACGGCGTCGATCTGCGCCTGAGCGCGCGCATCGCCGAGATCACCACGCGCGACGGGGCCGCCACGGGCGTGCGGCTCGAGGACGGATCCGCGATCGAGGCCGACGCCGTCGTGATCGGCGTGGGGGTCGCGCCCGAGGTCGCCCTCGCACAGCAGGCCGGGCTCGACGTCGACAACGGCGTGCTCGTGGACGCGTCGCTGCGCACCAGTGACCCCGATGTCTTCGCCGTGGGGGACATCGCCAACCACGATCATCCGGTCCTCGGCCGGCGCGTCAGGGTCGAGCACTGGGCCACGGCCCTCAACCAGCCGACCGCGGCCGCGGCTGCGCTCCTCGGTGGCGACGACGTATACGCCGAGCTGCCGTACTTCTACACCGACCAGTACGACCTGGGCATGGAGTACATCGGCAATGCCGTCGACGGGACCTTCGAGCGCATCATGATCCGCGGAGACCTGGGCGCCCGGGAGTTCATCGCCTTCTGGCTCACCCACGAGGACACGATCGTGGCCGCGATGAACGTGAACGTCTGGGACGTGGTCGACACGGTCAAGCCGCTCATCGCGGGTCGCGTCCGGGTGGATCCGGCCCGCCTCGCCGACCCCGCGGTGGATCTCGGCGCCCTGTGAGCGCGGGGGCCCCGGCGTCGGCCGGGGCCCACCCGCGCGTTCGGGGCGCCCTTCGCCGCGCGTTCGGGGCTCCACCCGGGGCCGCAGGCTCCACCCGGGGCCGCAGGAGAGCCCTGAGCCCGCCCGTGGGCGCGGTCCTCAGACGTTGTGGGTCGGGTGCGTGTTGTGCTCGAGCCGAGCGGGCGCGCGCATCCCCAGGATCGCCTCGACCATGCGCACGGCGTCGACGGTCGCCGCCACATCGTGCATCCGGACGATGCGCGCCCCCTGCAGCACGCAGGCGACCATCGCCGCGATCGACCCCGTGAGCCGCTCGCCCTGCACCCGATCGATGGACTCGCCGATGAAGTCCTTGTTCGACACGGCGACGAGCACCGGCGGCCCGATCGCGACGATCTCGGCCAGTCTGCGGGTGAGCTCCAGCGAGTGCAGCGTGTTCTTGTCGAGGTCGTGGCCGGGGTCGATGATCAGCCGTTCCCGCGGGATCCCGGCCTCCTCCGCCCGCGCCATGCGGGCGCGGAGGAACGCGGAGACCTCCGCGACCACGTCGTCGAAGTGCGCCGCGGGCTTCTCGGCGCGCGGCGGACCGACGCTGTGGGTGATCACGACGTGGGCATCGCTCGCCGCGAGCACCTCGGCCATCCGCGGATCCCCGAGGCCGCTGGTGTCGTTGATGACGGCGGCGCCGGCCTCGATCGCGGCCTCGGCGACGTCGGCGCGGTTGGTGTCGACCGACACCACGAGCTCCGGGCGGGCCGATGCGATCGCCCGGACCGTCGGCACGACACGGTCGATCTCCTCCGCGGTGGTCACCGCGGGTCCGCGTCCGAACGGGACGCCGCCGATGTCGACCCAGTCCGCGCCGGTGTCGGCGGCCTGCAGGGCGCGATCCACCGCGCTCTGCAGCGCAAAGGTCGCGCCGTGGTCGTAGAAGGAATCGGGGGTGCGGTTCACCACCGCCATCACCGCGATCCGGCGCGAGAAGTCGAAGGTCCGGCCGCCGATGCGATGCACCGCGAGCGGCTCCGAGGGTGTCTCCTCGAACATCAAGACCTTGCCCCTGTCGTCACCGTCATCGCCTCCCGGATCCCGTGATCGAAACCTCGACTACTCTAAAAGCAAACGATATACCTATTAGAAGATGATCTGCGAGGAAGGATCCGGATGAACGTGAGATCGGATCCGTTCGCGGTGATCCCCGCGGCCTACGTCTACCTGCGGAGCTCGCGGGGAGTGCTGCTGCAGCTCCGGCAGAACACCGGCTACATGGACGGCTGCTGGGCGGCCGGGGCCGCGGGGCACGTCGAGCGGGGCGAGACCGCGGCGGCCGCGGCGATCCGCGAGCTCCGGGAGGAGCTCGGCGTCGACGTGGCGCTCGAGGACCTGGATCCGGTCGCGGTCATGCAGCGCACGGACGGCACGACCGATCCGCGCGAGCAGCGCGTCGACTGGTTCTTCACCTGTCGCACCTGGCGGGGCAGGCCCGCCATCCTCGAGCCGGCCAAGTGCGGCGGCCTCGAGTGGTTCCCCCTGGATCGCCTTCCCGAGCGGATGCCCCCGCACGAGCGGGTCGCGCTCGACGCCGTTCGTCAGGGGGCGTCGGCGACGCTGCTCTCGGTCGGATTCGATCGGCCGCCGCGCCAGCCGTAGCACCGCCGCGCATGCCGTAGCAGTGGGGTGCGGTGTCACGACCATGGAGCGCGCCGCATCAGCGGCCGGTGCGGACCCGCTCCTCCTCGGCGGTCGCGGCCCAGCTGGCCAGCATCCGCAGCGCGTCCGCCGACCCGGATCCGGGCTCCGCGGTGTAGACGGCCATCATGACGCCCGGGTCGGCCGCCCGAGCCGGGCAGGTGCCAGGCACTGGCAGTACCCGGAACATCCGGGTCTGGCGCGGGCCGCCGATCCGGAGTCGACTGGACGAGTCCCGGTCGCACCGGGACGATGAACCCACCGGCCGCGATCGCGCGGACCGGATCCGCGACGGAAGGAACGCGCATGCACACTCGCAGACTCGGACACGGCATCGACGGGGCGGGCCTGGAGGTCTCGGCGCGATGGGGATGTCGCAGAGCTACGGGCCGAACCCGGGCAGCCGCGACGACATGATCGGCGTGCTGCGGTCGGCGCTCGATCACGGCGTCACCTTCATCGACACCGCGGAGGTCTACGGCCCGTACGTGAACGAGGAGCTGGTCGGCGAAGCCCTCGAGCCGGTGCGGGACGAGGTCGTGATCGCCACGAAGTTCGGCTGGCACATCGAGGAGGACGGCCGCTACACCGGCGTCGACAGCCGGCGGGAGCAGATCCGCCGGGTCGCGGAGGCGTCGCTGCGCCGGCTGCGCACCGACGTCATCGACCTCTTCTATCAGCACCGGGTGGATCCGGCGGTCCCGATCGAGGACGTCGCCGGCACCGTCGGCGAGCTCGTCCGCGAAGGCAAGGTGCGCCACTTCGGGATGTCCGAGGCGTCCGCCGCGACGATCCGCCGCGCACATGCGGTGTTCCCGGTGACCGCGGTGCAGAGCGAGTACTCGCTGTGGACGCGGGATCCGGAGGCGGAGGTGCTGCCCGCCCTGGCCGAGCTCGGCATCGGTTTCGTGCCGTTCAGCCCCCTCGGCAAGGGCTTCCTCACCGGCACGGTCACGGCGCAGACCGCCTTCGCCGAGGGCGACATCCGCACGACCATTCCGCGCTACACCGCGGACAACAGGGTGGCGAACCAGCGGCTCGTGGACCACGTCTCCGCTCTCGCCGCCGCCAAAGGCGCGACGCCGGGCCAGGTCGCGCTCGCCTGGCTGCTCGCCCAGCAGCCGTGGATCGTGCCGATCCCGGGCACCCGGCGTACGGCTCGGATCGCGGAGAACGCCGCGGCGACCGCGGTCGCGCTGTCGGCCGACGAGCGCGCGGACCTGGACTCCCTGGCGGTGCGGCTCGGCGTCGCGGGCGATCGCTACAACCCGACGCAGTTCTCCTACGTGGGGCGCTGACGCGCCTGGGTCGTGAGCCTGCCGGCGGCGGGTCGCGGACCTGACCTGCAGCGGGTCGCGGATCGACCTGCGGCGGGACGCGGATCGACCTGCGGCGGGACGCGGACGGGTGATCGAGCGCATCGTCCCCGGGCGGATCCGACTCGCCTCGGGACGAGGATCCGCGTCGTCCCGGGAAGAAAGGACGCCGACCCCCCTACCGATTCTCCGAATCGATTCGATACCATGGAGGACTGCGCGTTGTGACCGCTCACGACGGGCCCCTCCTCCCTGCACATCCCCCGCTCGAAGAGTTCCCGCATGGCCGTCTCCCTCACCACTGGCCGCCCCTGGCGCGTCATCCTCGCGTTCGCCGTCCCCCTGCTGATCGGCAACGTCGTCCAGCAGCTGTACCAGTTCGCGGATGCGATCGTGGTCGGCCGTCATCTCGGTGTCGACTCGCTCGCCGCTGTCGGCGCCACGGGCAGCCTGATCTTCCTGCTGATCGGGTTCGCGTGGGGCCTGAGCAGCGGGTTCGCGATCCCGACGGCGCAGTCGTTCGGAGCCGTCGATCATGCCGCCGTGCGGCGCTCGGTCGCGACGGGCACGCTGCTGACCGCGGCGACCAGCATCGTCATCTCGATCGGCGGCCCGCTCGTCGCGCAGCCGCTGCTCGCCCTGCTGCAGACGCCCGCGGTGCTGATGCCGGAGGCGACGGTGTTCACGCAGGTCACCTTCATCGGCGGCAGCACGGTGATGTTCTTCAACTACCTCTCCGCGGTGATCCGCGCGATCGGCGACTCCCGCACCCCGCTCGTGTTCCTCACGGTGTCGTGCGCGCTGAACATCGTGCTCGTGATCCTCATGGTCGGCAGCTTCGAGTGGGGTGTCGCCGGCGCCGCCTGGGCGACCGTCGTCGCTCAGGGCGTGTCGGTCGTGCTGTGCCTGGTGTACGTGTGGCGCAAGCTCCCGGTGCTGCACGTGCGCCGCGCCGACTGGCGGGTCACCCGCGCCGACATCGCCGAGCACCTGCGCCTCGGCCTGCCGATGGGCTTCCAGGCCTCGATCATCGCGATCGGCACGATCACGGTGCAGGTCGCGCTGAACATGCTCGGCCCCGACGCCGTGGCCGCCTACACGACCGCGTCCCGGGTGGACAGCATCGCGGTGGCGTTCCTCTCCTCGATCGGGCTGGCCGCCTCGATGTACGCGGCGCAGAACCTCGGCGGGCGCCGGCCGGACCGGATCCGCCGTGGCGTGTCCGAGGCGATCTGGATGGCTGTGATCACCGCGGTCGTGCTCGGCGCCCTGCTGGTGCTGTTCGGATCCTCGATGGTGCGGGTGTTCATCGGCGACGGATCCGACGAGGTCGTGCGCCTCGCCGCGCTCATGCTGCTCATCAACGGGCTCAGCTACACCGCCCTCGGCGTGCTGTTCGTGCTGCGGGGCGTGCTGCAGGGACTCGGCCACACGCTCATCCCGACGATCACCGGCGTGATCGAGCTGGTGATGCGCGTGGCGGCCGCGGTCGTGCTGGGCGCCCTCATCGGCTACCCCGGCGTCGCGCTGAGCAACCCGCTCGCGTGGCTGGGCGCGGCGGCGCTGCTGATCCCCGCGTACGTGAAGGCGCACCGTCAGCTCGCGACGATGCGCGTCGATCCGATCGAGGTCACCCCGACCACCGCGATCCCCGTGGTCGGCCCCACCGACGGTTCCATGGTGGTGGACGCGGTGATCACGGCCCCCGTGCCGGTCATCAAGGCCAGGTCGCGCCTCAAGGTCGGGCGCCGCTGACGGCGCATCGCCGAGGGGCGGCGCCCGTCCGGATCCGCCGGCGCCGCGGATCCTGACGGCGCCCGGGCGGGACCTGGCCACGCGCTGTGGATCCGGGTGCGGCGCTTGCGGTGTCGGCGACGGGCGCGCACGCTGGGTGTCGGGGGCACAGTCAGCGCACGAGGGGCACGTCATGACTCAGCGGATCATTCCGAACATCTGGTGCGACCGCAGCGCGGAGGAGGCGGGCGCCTTCTACGCGTCGGTCTTCGATGACGCCACCGCCGTCGTCGTCGCCCGGTACCCGTCCGCGGGGCTGCCCGGGTTCCAGCGCTCCTTCGCCGGTGCGGCGCTCACGGTCGACGTGTCGATCCGCGGCTACCGCCTCACGCTCATCAACGCCGGCGACGAGTTCACGCCGACGCCCGCGATCTCGTTCGTCGTGACCGTGGATCCGCGCGACTTCGGCGGGGACGAGCACGCCGCCCGCGGCTGGATCAACCGCACCTGGACGAGCCTGGGCGAGGAGGGGCGCGTGCTGATGGACATCGGCGAGTACCTGTTCAGCGGCCTCTACGGCTGGGTCGAGGATCGATACGGGGTGAGCTGGCACCTGAAGCTCGCGGATCCGGCGGCCGAGCCCGCGCCGCCGGTCATCCCGATGCTGATGTTCGGCGGACCGCTGCAGCACAAGGCGCAGGAGGCGATGGCGCTGTACGGCGACCTGCTGCCGCCGTCGGGTCCGGTCCGTCAGGCGGTGTACCCGGTGACCGAGCCCCCGCATGTGACGGATCCGATCACGTACTCGGAGTTCCTGCTCGCCGGACAGCGCTTCGCCGCGTTCGACTCGCCGGTGGACCGTGATCTGCCGTTCACGCCGGGGATCTCCCTGCAGGTCGACTGCGACGGGCAGGAAGAGATCGACCGGCTGTGGAACGCGCTCAGCGCGGTGCCCGCCGCGGAGCAGTGCGGCTGGCTCGTCGACCGGTTCGGCGTGAGCTGGCAGATCGTGCCGTCGAACATGGCGGAGCTGATGCGGCGCCCGAATGCCTACCAGCACCTGATGCGCATGACGAAGCTGGTCATCGCCGACTTCTGAACCGGATCCGGTCCTCTCCGCCCGCGTGGGGGAGGAGAACTCCGGTTCGGGCGGACGATCTCGCGCAGATCCTCCGCCCGAGCGTGCGATCTCCGCCCGAGCGCGCGCTCTGCTCCACCCCTGGGACGATCCGCAGCCGTTCGCGCGCGGTGAGACGGGGATCCGTCCGCGTCAGCGCAGGGCGAGGAAACCCAACGTCGCGCTCGCGATGGCGAGGACGGCGAGGACGATCGCCGGGGTGGCCGGCTCCTTGCGGCGCAGGTGCACGACGACCGCGCCGAGCATGACGACGGCGAGACCGGTGCCGGCGAGGGGCGTGAGGATCGGTGCGATCCCGGTCGCGAGCGGCAGGATCAGGCCGATCGCGCCGATGACCTCGAGGGCGGCGATCGCCTTGATCGAACCCGCGGAGAAGTCATCGGTCCACGCCATCCCGCGCTCCGCGAGCACAGGCTTGGGGGTGATCAGCTTCATGCCGCCGCCGCCCAGCATGGCGAGGGTGAGCAGCGCATTGACGATCCAGAGGGCGATCAGCATGGGGTTCCTTCTTGTTATCGATCGTCACTTTGTTACGATCAGTAAGTAAAGGATGGAGCATCGTGGGGACGCGTACAAAAGGCACATCGGTGTCACCGGCGCACCACCGGAGAACCGAGGCAGGGTCGACCGCTCCCGCAGGCCTCGCCGAGTACGAGCACTCGTGCGAGGGGCACCCCGGTGGTCCGGAGGCGGGCCGCATGATCCGCGAGGTGCTCGACCGCGTGGGCGACAAGTGGTCTCTGCTCGTGGTCGCGACGCTCGGGGAGGAGGTCCTGCGTTTCAGCGACCTGCTGCGCCACATCCCGGGGATCTCGCAGCGCATGCTCACCCTGACGCTGCGTCAGCTCGAGCGCGACGGACTCGTGATCCGCACGGCCTACGCCGAGGTCCCGCCGCGCGTCGAATACCGGCTCACGGCCCTCGGCGCCACGTTCGTCGAGACCGCGCACACGATCGCGCAGTGGGCGATCGCGAACCACGCCACGATCGAGCAGTCCCGCGCCGAGTACGACGCGCGCTGAGCCCGCGACGGGCTCGAGGATCGGATCCTGACGCCTGAGGCGCGCCGGTTCGGAGGAGTTCTCAGGTTCGGGAGGAGGATCCTGCGCCGACCTTCCTCCCGAGGGCGAGTTCTCCTCCCGGGCGTGCGGCGCGGCGGATCCGGCTCAGCGGTGGTCGCGGTCGTGGTGCTGGCCGGTCTCGTCGCCCGAGGCGATGCGCTCGGCCTCGCGGGCGCGCAGATCCACCCGGCGGATCTTGCCGGAGATCGTCTTCGGCAGCTCAGGCACGAACTCGATGATGCGCACCCACAGGTGCGGCGAGAGCTGACCGCGGGCGTAGGCGAAGATCGAGCCCGCCGTCGCCACGAGGTCGTCGTGCGCCGACGCCGTGAGCAGCACATACGCCTTCGGCACCGCGAGGCGGGTCGGATCCGGGCTCGGCACGACCGCCGCCTCCATGACGTCGGGGTGCTCGAGCAGCACTGACTCGAGCTCGAACGGCGAGACCTTGTAGTCCGACGCCTTGAACACGTCGTCCGCACGGCCGACGTAGGTCAGATACCCCTCGGCGTCGCGGGTCGCGATGTCGCCGGTGTGGTGGTAACCGCCCTCGCACGACCGCGCCGTGGCCTCCGGATCCGCGTAGTACCCGGCCATCAGGCCGAGCGGGCGCTCGGCGAGATCGAGGCAGATCTCGCCCTCGGCCACGCCGTGCGCGTCGCCGTCGACGCGCGCCCCGGTGACCGGATCCACCAGCACCACCGGGTATCCGGGCAGGGGGCGCCCCATGGATCCGTCCTTCACGACCTGACCCGGCGAGTTGCCCACGCAGGCCGTCATCTCGGTCTGCCCGAAGCCGTCGCGGATCGTGCCTCCCCAGGCGTCGCGCACGCGGCCGATCACCTCGGGGTTCAGCGGTTCGCCGGCGCCGACGAGCTCGCGCGGCGGGTGCGGGAGCCGGCCCAGGTCGGCCTGGATCAGCATGCGCCACACGGTCGGCGGCGCGCAGAACGTGGTGACGTGATGCTGCTCCATGACCTCCATCAGGGTGTTCGCGTCGAAGCGGTCGTAGTTGTACACGAACACCGTCGCCTCGGCGAGGAACGGCGAGTAGAAGCTCGACCAGGCGTGCTTGGCCCACCCCGGCGACGAGATGTTCAGGTGCACGTCGCCCTCGCGCACGCCCAGCCACCACATGGTGGAGAGGTGCCCGACCGGATACGACACGTGCGTGTGCTGCACGAG
>JAFDWK010000038.1:25442-30289 GCA_018268515.1 Actinomycetota bacterium | reverse complement strand
TCGTTCGAAGCGGTGAAGTCGTGCCAGCCTGCGGGCGCCGCCTCGCCCGGAGCGTCGGGCACGGCGATGCGCACGATCTCCGCGGGCAGCTCGGCCACGCGATCGCTCAGCGAGCCGAGCGTGACGACCGCGCGCGCCTCGCCCTTCTCCGCGCGATAGGCCAGATCCGCCGGGGAGAGCAGCGTCGAGGTGGGGATCGCGACCGCCCCGATCTTGGTGAGGCCGAGCATGGTCTCCCACAGGTCGATCGAGTTGCCGAGCATCACGATCACGTGGTCGCCGCGGCGCAGCCCCAGGCCGTGCAGCCAGTTCGCGACCTGGTTCGATCGGCGCGCCAATTCGCCGTACGACCAGCTGCGGCTGGAGAGGTCGGCCGACACGATCTGCACCGCGGGCCGGTTCGGCGTCTCGGCGGCCACCACGTCGAACCACTCCAGCGCGAAGTTGAACTCCGAGAGCGCGGGCCAGCGGAACGCGCCGCGGGCGCCGGCGTAGTCGGTGGCGTGCGCGAGCAGCAGATCACGGGCGGAGCGGATCGCGGCGGTCGCCGCAGTGGCGGAACGGGGCTGGCTCATGGAGCCATCTTCGTCCTGATTCCGCGGATCCGGGAGTTCGAGGAGCGATGTCCGCTCCCGATCCCGGCAGGTGCCCGCGAACATCACTCCTTGAAACGGGGAGCGGCGACGTCGCCTACGCTGGCAGAGGTCCCCTCCCGCAACCCTGAACGGAGCCGCATGAGCGCGCACGAGAACGAGCTCTTCGTCCAGATCGGCAACGCGCCGCGCGACTACGCCTGGGGGCGGGTCGACGGCGTCGCCGGCGTGCTCGGCACCGCGGGCACCGGCGGACCCGAGGCCGAGCTGTGGCTCGGTGCGCACCCCGGCTCCCCGGCCCGCACCACGGACGGGGCGCCCTGGCCCACTCTGCTCGACTGGGAGCGGCAGAGCGGGGCGACGCTGCCGTTCCTGCTCAAGATCCTCGTGTCGGGCGGCCCGCTCTCGCTGCAGGCGCACCCCACGCCGGCCCAGGCCGCTGCCGGGTTCGCCGACGAGAACGCGCGCGGCATCCCGCTCACCGCCGGGCACCGCAACTACAAGGACCCCTACGCCAAGCCCGAGCTGATCGTCGCGCTCGAGGACGGCTTCGAGGCGCTGTGCGGTTTCCGTCCCGTCGCCCGGATCCTCGCCGACGTCGATGCGCTCGCCGCCCGCGCCGGATCCGATTCCCTCGCCGCCTGGCGGGAGGAACTGTCCGGATCCGACGGGCTGCGTGCCGGGTTCTCCTGGCTGCTGGCCGGCGGCGCGGGGGTGGACCTCGCGGTCGCCGCGCTCGTGGCCGCGGCCTCGGGCGACGAGCGCTTCGAGCTGATCACCCGCCTCGCCGAGGCCTACCCCGGCGACCCCGGGATCGCGGTCGCCCTGATGCTGAACCACGTGACGCTCGCCGCGGGCGAGTCGCTGTGGCTGCCCGCGGGCAACATCCACGCCTACCTGCGCGGCGCCGGTGTCGAGCTCATGGGGCCCAGCGACAACGTGCTGCGCGGCGGGCTCACCCCCAAGCACGTCGACACCGCCGAGCTCGAGCGGGTGCTGACCTTCACCGCCAGCGAGGACGACCACCTCATGCCCGTCGAGGTCTCCGCGCACGTGCGCGGCTACCGCCCGCGCATCCACGCCTCCGGCGCCGACGTGCCGTTCGAGCTGCTCGCGGTCACCGGTGACGCCGCGATCGCGCTGGCCGGCCCCTCGATCGCGATCACCACGGACGGATCCTTCGCGCTCGCCGCGGACGGAGCCTCGGCCGACCTGCCCCGCGGCGCCGCGGTGTTCGTGACGCGCGCGGCGGAGGTGAGGGCGAGCGGATCCGGCAGGCTCTGGATCGCGACGGCTCCGTCCAGCCGCTGAGCGCCCTTCGTCTCGTCGCTGCGCTCCTCGCTCAGGGACCGGTTGGTGACGGCCGGCTGCACCGTCGTCGCTCAGGGACCGGTTCCGCGAGCACGGGGGAGGATCTCCCGTAACGTATGACCGTGCGCCACCCCGTCTTCCGCCGTGTCCTGGGGCTGTCCGTGCAGGAGTGGGCACTGGTCGGCATCACGGCGATCTGGGGCGGCACGTTCCTCGTGGTGCACACTGCGATGCAGCACTCCGGGCCCTGGTTCTTCGTCGGTTTCCGGTTCTTCGCGGCGGGCCTGTTCGCGGTGGCGATCTTCTGGCGCTCGCTGCGGGGCATGACGTGGCGGGAACTCGGCGCGGGAGCCGCCATCGGCGCGGCGATCTACGGCGGCTACGGTCTGCAGACCGCCGGCCTGCAGACGATCGACTCCTCGACCAGCGCGTTCATGACCGCCTTCTACGTGCCGCTCGTGCCGCTGCTGCAGTGGCTGGTGCTGCGCAAGCCCCCGCGGGCGCTGACCCTGGTCGGCGCGGGACTGGCGTTCGCCGGCCTGCTGCTCGTCGCAGGGATCGGATCCCGCGGCATCCACCTCGGCGAGGGCGAGATCCTCACCCTGATCAGCACGCTGCCGATCGCCGGCGAGATCATCCTGATCAGCCTCTTCGGCGGCCGTTTCGATGTCGGCCGGCTGACCGTCGTGCAGCTGTTCACCGCATCGCTGCTGGGTTTCGCGACGATGCCCGCGGTCGGCGAGCGGATCCCCGCCTTCGACCCGGTCTGGCTGTTCGCCGGCCTCGGCATGGGGGTGGCGAGCGGGCTCATCCAGCTCACGATGAACTGGGCGCAGCGCTCGGTCTCCGCGACCCGCGCCACCATCATCTACACGGGCGAACCCGTATGGGCCGGTGTGGTCGGCCGCATCGCGGGGGAGCGGATCCCGCCGCTGGCGATCCTCGGTGCCGCGCTCATCGTCGCGGGCACGCTGCTCAGCGAACTGCGCCCGCGCCGGTCGAACCCTGCGGGCGATCCCGGGGACGGCGCCCCGGAGGGCGAGTCACCCGATCCCGCAGAGGATCCGGATCCACACGGGAGCGCACCGGATCCCGATGGGACGGAGCTCTCCCGCCGGGCAGGCGCCTAGGATCCCGCGCGTAGACTGGGACGGTCCGCCCGGCCCATCGGGGCGGCCGTCGAGCCCGTCCCCGTGACACTCAGGGCTCGCGAAGCACAGGGACCCGAGGATCCGTCATGCCCGCCACCCGCACGTTCCAGCTGCGTCACGTGCAGCTCGCGCGCGCCCTCTTCGCCGCCGTCGCGGCGCTCATGATCACGTTCTCCGCCGATCACTCGGCCACCGTCGGGCTGTCCGTGTTCAGCGGCTTCGTGCTCGTCAGCGCCCTGATCTACATCCTCGGCGCCTGGCTCGTGACGCCGAGGGGCTGGCGCTGGCCGTATGTGCTGCTCGCCGTCGTCGCGATCCTGACCGGGATGGTCGGAGGCGTTCCCGCCTGGCGCTCGACGCCGCTGTTCTTCGTGGTGGTGATCGCCTGGGGCGCCCTCAGCGGCACGATCGAGCTCGTCGCGGGGATCCGCGCCCGCCGCATGGTCCGCGCCGGCACCCTGCCCGCCTCCGACGGCGCCCGCGACGCGATCCTGGTCGGATCCCTGGGCCTGGCTCTCGCCGTCGGTCTGCTGTGCGTGCCGACAACCTACGCGCTCACCTACTCCATCGCCGAAGCCGGCTCATTCACGCTGACCGGCATCACCCTCGCCGTCGGGATCTTCGGCGCCTACGCCGCGATCGTCGCCGTGTTCCTGGGGATCGCGGGGCTCAGCCCGCGCACGACCCCCGCGACGCCCGCCGCGTCCACCGCCGCCGCCTCCACGGCCGCCGCCGAGAACGAAGGATCCGCATGACCGAGAAGACCAGACGCAGGGACCTGTTCCGACCGTTGCAGCTGGTCGGGCTCTCGCTGCTGTGCGGTGTCTTCGCGGGCGCCGTCACGGTGATCGCTACCGGTGCCTTCACCCAGAAGGTGATGCGCATGGTCGACAAGGGAACCTACGCGGGCATCCCGCCGTGGAACCTCGCCTTCATCGTCACCGGCGTGATCTTCATCGCCGCGCTGCTGATCCTGTCGATCCTGATCCTCGCCGTGGATCCCGCCGACTTCGCGAAGCCGCACGACCGCCCGGTGCTGTACGACGCGGCGACCGATGACGCGGCAACCTGGGCGACCGGTGCCGCCGGCGACGATGCGTCCGGATCCGCCGCGTCCGGATCCGCCGCGTCCGGATCCGCCGGCGAGACGTCCGGATCCGAGACGTCCGGATCCGATGCCCCCGGATCCGACGACGGCCCGGAAACGTCCGGATCCGGGTCGCCCTCCGCGTCCTGACCGACCCGCGCGGGGAATAAGCCCTCGGCACCCCTCGCTTGTCACCAGGGTGAGCATGACCATCGACCGCGCCGCTGTGGGCTTCCGTTCCGAGCGCGGCCCGGTGCTGCTCTCGCTGATGCTGGCCACCGGCCTGATCGCGATGGACGCGACGATCCTCGCCACGGCCGTGCCGAGCGTGGTGCACGACCTGGGCAGCTACCAGCAGTTCCCCTGGTTGTTCTCGATCTACCTGCTCGCGCAGGCGGTGAGCGTGCCGATCTACTCGAAGCTGGCCGACACCGTGGGACGCAAGCCGATCATCCTGTGCGGGATCGCGCTGTTCCTGCTCGGCTCGATCCTCTGCGGCCTGGCGTGGAGCATGACCTCGCTCATCCTGTTCCGGCTCGTGCAGGGGCTCGGTGCGGGAGCCGTCGGCCCGATGGCGATGACCATCGTCGGCGACATCTACACGATCTCCGAGCGGGCGATCGTGCAGGGCTACATCGCCAGCGTCTGGGCGATCGCCTCGGTCGTGGGCCCGGCCCTCGGTGGCCTGTTCGCGCAGTTCGACGT
>JAFDWK010000038.1:12150-25299 GCA_018268515.1 Actinomycetota bacterium | reverse complement strand
TCTGCTTCGTCGGCGGGGCGCTCGCCCTCGTGCTCTTCGCGCTCGTGGAGCGCCGCGCGGCCGAGCCGATCATCGACCTGAGACTGATCTCGCGCCGCCTCATCCTCACCACGACCCTCGCCTCGCTCGCGATCGGCGCGCTGCTGACCGGCGTGACGAGCTTCGCGCCGGCGTACCTCGAGGGGTCGATCGGCGTGGTGCCGCTGCTGTCGGGGCTCGCGGTGGCCGCGATGACCCTGGGCTGGCCGCTGTCGGCGGCGAACGCCGGGCGGCTGTATCTGCGCCGCGGCTTCCGCTTCACCGCGCTGATCGGCGCCTCGATCGCCACGCTCGGCGCGATCGGGCTGGCGCTGGTCGGGCCGTACCCGAACGCGTTCTCGCTCGCCGCGGTCGCCTTCGTGATCGGCTTCGGCCTGGGCTGGACGGCGGCGCCGACCCTCATCGTCGCGCAGGCCTCGGTCGGCTGGGGCGAGCGCGGCGCGGTCACCGGCATGAACACGTTCGCCCGGTCGGCCGGCAGCGCGGTGGGCGTGGCCGTGTTCGGCGCGATCTCGAACGCCGTCATGGCCTCGGGCGGCGGATCCGGGGATCCGGCCACTGTCGTGCACGCCTCGACGTGGGTGTTCGTCGCGGCGGCGGTCACCGCGGCCCTGGTCCTCGTCGCGGTGTTCGCGATGCCGAAGGACCGTGCCGGGGAGCACGCCGGCGCGCCGGTCGCGGCCCCCGTGGAGGGCTGAGCAGGGCGGAACGCGCTCGAGTCCGGCTACCCGCTCGGAGAGATGGAAAACGCTGCTCGCGCGCGTACGGCAGCAACGTTATCCATCTCCACCCAGGTGCTGATCGTCCTCGGGGATGGAAAACGCTGCCCCCAGGCGTGCGGCAGCACCGTTATCCATCCCGAGGGGCTATCCATCCCGAGGGGCGCGGACGGACGTCGACGCGACGTGGCCGGACGCCCGGAGGAAGGCCTGAGCCGCGTTACTTCGCGAGGGTCTCGGTTACTTCGCGAGGGTCTCGGTTACTTCGCGAGGGTCTCCGCGAGCCCGACGTAGGTCGCCGGGGTGAGCGCCAGCAGGCGCTGCTTCGCCGCGTCGCCGATCTCCAGGCCCTGCACGAACGCGGCGAGCTCGGCGGCGCCCACGCGGTGACCGCGGGTGAGCTCCTTCAGCAGCGCGTACGGATCCTGGATCGTGGAGCGGCCGGCGACGACCTCGGCGCGGATCACCGTCTGGATCGCCTCGCCGAGCACCTCCCAGTTGTGGTCGAGGTCTTCGAGCAGCACGTCGCGGGAGAGCGAGATCTCGTTGAGGCCGCGGCGCAGGTTGTCCAGGGCGAGCAGCGAGTGCCCGAACGCGACGCCGATGTTGCGCTGCGTGGTCGAGTCGGTCAGGTCGCGCTGCAGGCGGCTGGTGACCAGCGTCTGCGACAGCGAGTTCAGCAGCGCGCCGGAGAGCTCGAGGTTCGCCTCGGCGTTCTCGAACCGGATCGGGTTGATCTTGTGCGGCATCGTCGAGGATCCGGTCGCGCCCGCGACGGGGATCTGCGCGAAGTAGCCGAGCGAGATGTAGGTCCAGATGTCGGTCGCGAGGTTGTGCAGGATCCCGCCCGCGTGACGGACCTGGTCGTACAGCTCGACCTGCCAGTCGTGCGACTCGATCTGCGTGGTGAGGATGTTGAAGTCGATCCCGAGGCCCTCGATGTAGTCGCGCGCGATCATCGGCCAGTCGGCGTCGGGCTCGGCGGCGAGGTGCGCCGACCAGGTGCCGGTCGCGCCGGAGAACTTGGCGAGGTACTCGGATGACTCGATCCGCTTGACGACCCGCTCCAGGCGCCAGGCGAACACGGCGAGCTCCTTGCCCATGGTCGAGGGCGTCGCCGGCTGGCCGTGGGTGCGGGACAGCATCGCCGCGTCGGCGTGCTCGACGGCGAGCTCGCGGAGCTTCGCGATCACGTCCTGCAGGGCGGGCAGCCACACCCGCTCGACGGCGCGCTTGACGGTGAGCGCGTAGGAGGCGGAGTTGATGTCCTCGCTCGTGCAGGCGAAGTGCGTGAGCTCGGCGATCGCGTCCAGGCCCAGGGCCGACAGGCGGTCGCGGACCAGGTACTCCACGGCCTTCACGTCGTGACGGGTCACCGCCTCCTTCTCGGCGAGCCAGTCGATCTCGGCCTGCCCGAAGTCGCGGTAGAGGCCCCGCAGGCGCTCCTTGTCGGCGTCGGCGAGGGGCGAGGTGCCGAACAGCGAGCGGTCGGTGAGGGTGATCAGCCACTCGACCTCGACCTCGACGCGGGCGCGGTTGAGCCCGGCCTCGGAGAGGTAGTCGGCGAGCGGTGCGACCGAGGCGCGGTAGCGTCCGTCGAGCGGGCTGAGGGGCTGCGCGGGAAGCGAGGCGGTCACGGGGGTCCTCCGGGAAGTCGTGGATCCGGCCACGATGGCGTTCCGGGCGATCTCGTCACGGACGCGGCGGTCGGATGGCGGGCTGGAGCTGGCTGAAGAGACCGTGGCTCGCTCTCTCGATCATACCGAGCACCTCGTCGAACACCCGGGCGTCGGCATAGTACGGGTCGGGCACGTCCAGCACGTCCCGGTGCTCCAAAGACGCGTCGTTGTGCTCGAACGAGAGCAGCAGGGCGACCTTGCCCTCCTCGGACTCGTCGCGCGCCCACTGCTTCAGGATCCGCTCGTGCGAGCGGTCGAGGGCCACGACGAGGTCGTTATCGGTGAAGGAGTCGTAGGTGAACTGGCGTGCGCGGTGCTTGGACCCGTCGTAGCCGCGGCGGGCCAGGGCGTCGATCGTGCGGCTGTCGGCCTGCTCGCCCACGTGCCAGTCGCCGGTGCCGGCGCTGGTCGAGACGATCCGGTCGCCCAGGCCCTGCTTCGCGGCGATGTCGCGGAACACCACCTCCGCCATCGGAGACCGGCAGATGTTCCCCGTGCACACGAAGATCACGCGGAACGGATCCGAGGCGGTCATGGGTCCATTCTCCCGCACCAGGCGGCCGCGATCCGCCGCCCGGGTCAACTCACGGGTCATCTCCCGGATCATCTCCCGGATCCGCCATCCGGATCCGCCCTCCGGATCCGTTTCCTCGATCGTCCTCCACAGCGCGGAGCCCGCCTCGAGTCTGCACGGGTTGCGCGACGCGGCCCCCGCGCCGTGGTCACGCCGGGCAGGGTGGCTGTCATGTTCACCACCAGTTCTGCCACCGACCAGGGATCCTGGCTCCTCGCTGAGGCGCTGCTGCGCTGCGACAGCGCCCGTGAGCGGCTCGAGCGCGCCGTCGCCGACCTCGACGCGATCGCTGTGGATTGCGCCTGGAAGGCGCCGGGCATCGCGCTGCTGCTCGACCGCTGCGCACAGCAGCGGCAGGAGCTGATCGGCGTGCTCGACCAGCTGCGTGCGGTCGAATCCGGATTGCGGATGGGGTGAGACGATGTCGAGCGATGTCGAGATCACCCATGGTGGCATCGTCGCCGTGGACCCGGAGGACCTGCGCGCGATGGCAGGCCGTGTGCTCCACGACGCGGCGGCGGTGCAGGTCGCGCGGGAGGAGCTGCTCGAGATCCCGGCCCTCGTGGAACAGGCGGCGCTGGCGCCCCAGGTGGCGGTCGGTGGCGTCGGGCCCGTCTGGATCGCCGTGAATCGGCTCGACCGGGCGGGCCCCGCGCTGGACGAGCTGGCGAGCTCGGCGGGCACCATGGCCGACATCTTCGAGATCGCCGAGCTGCGTGCCCAGCGCGCGATGTCGGGCGTGACCGACCCGGAGCTGGTGAAGGCATCCCTGCATCGCATCGGCGAGATCCTGGCGGCGAACCCGCGTCTGAAGCAGACCGCTCGATCGGTGTTCGAGAAATGGCAGGAGGGCGCGTTCGAGGGATTCGCGCCTGCGCCCGGCACCTCTCCCTCGGTGGCGCAGGAGACTCCTCTGGAGATGTTGTCCTGGCTGAGCCCGGCTCTGTCGCTGATGCTTCTGCGGTTCGGTGCCGACGCGCGCACGCTCGGTTCGTGGGGCGAGGTCGTGCTGCGCACCATCGCCCCGGGGCTGGGCCAGACGCCTCGCACGCCATTGACTCCGACACCCGGCAGGGTCATCGTCGATGGCGCCCTGCCGCCCGGGGTACCCGGCCGGGGCGCGGTCGAGCCGCGTCCCGGCGACCTCCTGCTCAGCACCGCGCGGACTCCGAGCACCGTCGCGGGCGGCGCGGGGGCGAGCGGCAGTGCGCATCCTGTTCCGAAGGCGCCGTCGAGCATGGGAGACGCCGTAGCGCGCATCCCGTACGGCGAGGCGCCGCAGGTGCGGGTCGAGAAGTACACCCTCGCCGACGGCTCGAACCGCTTTCTCGCCTACGTCGACGGCACCCGCCCGGGAGAGGCGGACACGGAGCCCTGGGATATGGGCTCGAACCTCGACGCGTATGTGAACCGGGAGGAGTCCGACTCCTACAAGGCCACGGTTGCGGCACTGCGCGCCGCGGGCGCTGACGCCACGACCCCCGTCGACCTGGTGGGCTACTCGCAAGGGGGTATGAACGTGGGCCTGATCGCGCAGTCGGGTGAGTTCGGTGTGCAGGGCGTGTACACCGTCGGCTCGCCGATCGAGCCTTCTTTGCCGCCGGACGTGTTCGACGTCGCGGTGCGGCACACCGACGATCCGGTCGCCGGGCTCACCGGCGGCGGGCGGGCGGATGGCCTCGGCTCGCCCGACAGCATGGTCATCACCCGCACCGTGGCGCCGGGCCACGGTATCGACCCGGGTCTGCCGGCGCACCAGCTCGCCGAGTACCGGGAGACCGTGCGCCAGGCCGAGCAGTCCGGCGATCCGCGGATGGATGCGGTTCGCGACCACTTCGCGGTCTACGACGGCGCGGCGCTGGTGGATTCGACGGACTACACGGCCACCCGCGTACTCGATGAGCGATGACGGCCTTCCCGGTCTCGCGCCGGTCAGCGCTCCCGGTCGCGGCGGCGCTGCGGGCCTTTCGAGGGCGCACCCACCGTGCGTAAACAGCAATCTATACATTGACGTATAGGGAGGGGTTGGTACTCTGTGAAGGAGGCGAGGCGAACGGATGTGGAACGCTTCCTCCGACAGCAGGGCTACCGGATCGGACGCGACTCGGGCAGGCACACGTGGTGGGTCAAGCCCGGATGCCCAGCGGTCCCGCTTCCCCGGCACGCGCGGATCTCTCCGGGGGTGCTCCGCAGCATCGAGAAGGCCGTCGGGCAGCTGCCCGACGAATGGAGGTGAACGTCGTGGCCCGTCAGATGTACACACTCGACGTCGCTCGCGAGGGCCGATGGTGGATCATCGATGTTCCCGAACTCGGGCATCGCACACAGGCGCGGACGCTCGGCGAGGTTGATGAGATGGGACGCGATATCATCGCCGGCGCGCTGGACCTGCCCGCAGACGCGTTCGACATCGACATGCGGATCCGCAAGCCCGACGACGTCGTGGCGAAGCTCCAGGAGGTGGCGGAGCTCGAACACGCGGCCCTCGACGCACAGGCGCGTGCAGCGTTCGAACGCAGATCGGCGGCGCGGGCGCTCCGCGACGTCTACGGGCTATCGGCGATCGACACGGCTCGTGTGCTGGGCATCACCCGCGCCAGGGTCTACCAGCTGCTCGAGGAACGCCCGCGCGCGAGCGCATGACGAGTTCGGCGCACCAGGCCGGTCAGCGCTCCCGGTCGCGGCGGCGCTGCGGGCGCAGGATCGCGTTGAAGACGGCGTTGATGACGGCGATGAGGAACGCGGCGACGATCGTCCAGCCGAAGCCGCCGAGCGCGAGACCCCAGCCCCAGAAGCCGGTGATCCAGGCGGTCAGCCAGAGCAGGAAGCCGTTGATGACGAGTGAGATCAGCCCGAGAGTGAGGATGTAGAGCGGGATCGCCACGATCTTCACGACGGTGCCGACGACCGTGTTCACGATCGCGAAGACCGCGCCGATCGCGAGCAGCGTGACCACCATCGGGATCCCCCCGCCCGGCGGGTACGGGGTGACGGTGACCTCCAGGATCGTGATCAGGCTCACCACCCAGATGGCGAAGGCGTTCACGATGACGCGGATCAGGAACCTCATGCTGCCGATTGTCGCATCCGGAACCCGGATCCGCCCGGGAATCCGCAGGGCCCCTGGGGCCGACATCGACAGCGCGTGCCCTCGGCGCGGGACGGCCGGAGCACCAGCGGGAACGGCGTGCCCCGGATCCGCCCCCATCCCGGATCCGCCCCCATCCCGGATCCCGGCGTGCCCCGGATCCCGGCGCGCCCCGGATCTAGACTCGACGCGTGAGCGAAGAGATCCTGCCCCGCATCCGCGCCGAGATCGCGGCCCTGCCGCCGTACCGTCAGGGCAAGCAGGCCGGTGCCGACGCGTTCAAGCTGTCCAGCAACGAGAACCCGTTCGATCCGCTGCCCTCGGTGCTCGCCGCGCTCTCCGATGCGACGCCGATGAACCGCTATCCCGACGCGACCGCGGGTGCGCTGCGCGCGCGCCTGGGTGAGCGCTACGGCGTCGCCGCCGACGCGGTGCACATCGCGTCCGGCAGCGTCGCGATCCTGTACCAGCTCGTGCTCGCCGCGGCGACCGTCGGCGATGAGGTGGTCTACGCCTGGCGCTCGTTCGAGGCCTACCCCGGACTGCCGCTCGTGGCAGGGGCGACCGGAGTGCAGGTTCCGCTCACCGCCGACGCCCGCCACGACCTCGACGCGATGGCCGCCGCGATCACCGAGCGCACCCGCGTGGTGATCGTGTGCACGCCGAACAACCCGACCGGCCCGATCGTCACCAGCGCCGAGTTCGCCGCCTTCGTGGCGAAGGTGCCGCAGGACGTGCTGATCGTGCTCGACGAGGCCTACGCCGAGTTCGTCACTGCCCCCGACGCCGTCGACGGCCTGGCCGAGCGCATCTTCGAGGCGCATCCCAACGTCGTCGTGCTGCGCACCTTCTCCAAGGCGTACGGGCTCGCCGGCCTGCGCGTCGGCTACGCGATCGGGCACCCGCGCGTGCTGGATGCGGCGCGCACGACCGCGATCCCGCTTTCGGTCACGGCCGCCGCCGAGCGCGCCGCGATCGCGAGCCTCGACGCCGAGGACGAGTTGCGCGCCCGGGTCGCCGTGATCGTCGAACGCCGCACAGAGCTGGTCGAGGGCCTGCGAGCCCAGGGCTGGGACGTGCCGGACGCGCAGGGCAACTTCGTCTGGCTGCCCACCGGCGAGGCGACCGTCGACGTCGCCGCCGCTTTCGAAGAGGCCGGCCTGATCGTGCGCGCGTTCGGAGGAGACGGGATCCGGATCTCGGTCGGCGAGGTGGAGTCGCTGCCGCGCGTGCTGGCCGTGGCCGCGGCCCAGCGCGCCTGACGACGGTCCCACCCGCCGAGCGCGCGCCCGCCCGGGTGCCCGCCCGCCCGGGTGCCCGGCACGGATGCACGACGCGGGCACGGAAGCACGACGCGGGCACGGATGCACGACCGATCCGGCGGATCCGTCGTGCATCCGTGCCAGGATCCTGCATCCGTCGCTCGACGGGCTGGACCGAGCGCGCGTTCCGATGCAAGGCCTCCCACGCAAAAAGCTAGGGGGACCTGGCATTAATGGATCGCCCCGCTCCCGCTCTCGCGGGTGCGGATACATGGGACACCTGGATATCCTCGCGGCCGCATGAGTCCGTGGGGATCGTCACAGCAGCCCGATGATCGTTTGTGCGCACCCTCCACTGCAGACGCCGAAAGCTCGGTTAGCGTAGACAACGTGACCGACGCCGATATCCCCACCGTCCGCGTCCTCGATGCCGACGGCCGCTTCGTCCCCAGCCCTGCCGCGGAGGAGTATCTGCCGCTGATCGAGGCCCTGCCCGACGGCGACCTGGAGCAGTTCTACCGGGACATGGTCGTGATCCGCGCGATCGACACCCAGGCCACCCACCTGCAGCGCCAGGGCCAGCTCGCGCTGTGGCCGCCGAGCCGCGGGCAGGAGGCCGCCCAGGTCGGATCCGCCCGCGCCGCCCGCCCGCAGGACACGATCTTCCCGTCCTACCGCGAGCACGCCGTCACCCGCATCCGGGGCGTGGATCCGGTCGACATCATCAAGCTCATGCGCGGCACCTCGAACGGGGGCTGGGATCCGACCGATCCGCGCAACGGCAACACCCGCATCTACACCCTCGTGCTCGGCTCGCAGACCCTGCACGCCACGGGTCTCGCGATGGGGCTCGTGTTCGACGGCAAGTGCGGCACCGGAGACCCGGATCGCGACGAGGCCGTCATGGTCTACTACGGCGACGGCGCCTCGAGCCAGGGCGACGTGCACGAGGCGATGGTGTTCGCCGCGAGCTACCGCACGCCCGAGGTGTTCTTCCTGCAGAACAACCACTGGGCGATCTCGGTGCCCGTGTCCACCCAGTCGCGGGTGCCGCTCGTGCAGCGCGGCGCCGGCTACGGCATCGACTCGATCCGGGTCGACGGGAACGACGTGCTCGCGAGCTGGGCGGTCACCCGCCGGGCGCTCGACGAGGCACGCGGTGGCGCGGGCCCCCGGGCGATCGAGGCCGTCACCTACCGCATGGGCGCGCACACCACGAGCGATGACCCGACCAAGTACCGCGGCAGCGACGAGGAGCAGGAGTGGGCGCGGCGCGACCCGATCGCCCGCATGCGCGCGTACCTCGAGCATCGGGGCGCGGCCGGATCCTTCTTCGCCGACGTCGAGACCGAGGCCGCCGACGCGGCGGAGGATCTGCGCGTGCGCACCCTCGAGCTGACCTCGCCGGGCCCGGAGGTGATGTTCGACCACGTGTACACCGACCCGCACCCGCTCATGGCCGAGCAGAAGGCGTGGCAGGCGCAGTACGAGGCTTCGTTCCAGGAGGGTGACCGATGACCATGGTGGAGACGACCGCCGGCATCGAGACGATGCCGTTCAGCAAGGCCCTGAACGCGGGCCTGCGCAAGGCCATGGAGGATGACCCGCGCGTGCTCCTCATGGGTGAGGACATCGGCGCGCTCGGCGGCGTGTTCCGCGTCACCGAGAACCTGCAGCGCGACTTCGGTCCGCAGCGGGTGCTGGACACCCCGCTCGCCGAGTCGGGCATCGTCGGCACGGCGATCGGCCTCGCGATGGGCGGGTTCCGCCCGGTCATCGAGATCCAGTTCGACGGGTTCGTGTTCCCCGCCTTCGACCAGATCACCACCCAGCTCGCGAAGCTCACCGCGCGGCACCAGGGCGCAGTGTCGATGCCGATCGTGATCCGGATCCCGTACGGCGGGCACATCGGCGCGGTCGAGCATCACCAGGAGAGCCCGGAGACCTACTTCGCGCACACCCCCGGTCTGCGCGTGGTCTCGCCGTCGACCCCGAACGACGCGTACTGGATGATCCAGGAGGCGATCGCCTCGAACGATCCGGTGATCTTCCTGGAGCCCAAGAGCCGGTACTGGCCCAAGGGCGAGGTCGATCTCGCCGCCCCCGCACTCCCGCTGCACGCCTCGCGGATCGTGCGTCGCGGATCCGACGTCACCCTCGTCGGACACGGCGCGATGGTCTCCACGCTGCTGCAGGCCGCCGCGCTCGCCGAGGGCGAGGGAACGAGCTGCGAGGTCGTCGACCTGCGCTCGCTCTCGCCGGTCGACTACGGGCCTGTGCTCGACTCGGTGCGCTCCACCGGGCGCATGGTCTACGCACAGGAGTCCCCGGGCTTCGTGAGCCTCGGCAGCGAGATCGCCGCGACCGTCATGGAGCGCGCGTTCTATGCGCTCGAAGCCCCGGTGCTGCGGGTGTCCGGGTACGACACCCCGTTCCCGCCCGCGAAGCTCGAGGGCGCCTACCTGCCGGATCCGGACCGGATCCTCGAGGCCGTCGACCGGTCCCTCGCGTACTGATGTCCTGTCCGGTCGTGGAGCGTCCTTCGTCTCGCTTCGCTCGCTCAGGAACCCGCAGCGACGAGACGAAGGACGCAGGCCCAGATCGATGAAAGGATTCCGACCATGAGCACCCAGACCTTCACCCTCCCGGACGTCGGCGAGGGGCTGACCGAGGCCGAGATCGTCACCTGGCGGGTGGCCCCCGGCGACGCCGTCGCGGTGAACGACGTGATCTGCGAGATCGAGACGGCGAAGTCGCTCGTCGAGCTGCCCTCGCCGCACGCCGGAACCGTGGGCGAGCTGCTGGTCGAGGAGGGCAGGACGATCGACGTCGGCACCCCGATCATCACGTTCGTGACGGAGACGCCCGCCCCGGCCGCCGCCCCTGCGCCTGCGGCTCCGGCGGCGGAGGAGGGGTCCGGATCCGTCCTGGTCGGCTACGGCTCCGGTGCGGAGGCCACCTCGCGCCGCCGTCGCCCCGCCGAGCGCCCGGTGCGCTCCACGGTCGGCGTGATCGCGAAGCCCCCGATCCGGGGCCTCGCCCGTGACCTCGGCGTGGACCTCACCCAGGTCGCCCCGACCGGCGCGGACGGCGAGGTCACCCGTGACGACGTCATGAAGCACGCCGAGCAGGCCAGCGTGTTCCGCAACATCCAGACCCCGGAGTGGGGCGACGTGCGCGAGGAGACCGTGCCCGCCCCGCAGGCGGCGCCGGTGGGCCTCGCCCGCGGCATCTCGCCCGCTCCGGTCGGCGCCGACGAGAGCCGCACCGAGTCGATCCCGGTCAAGGGCGTGCGCAAGGCCACGTCGTCGGCGATGGTGCAGAGCGCGTACTCCGCCCCGCATGTGACCGTGTGGAAGGAGGTCGACGCGACCCGCACCATGGAGCTCGTGAAGCGACTCAAGGCCTCGCCCGACTTCGCCGACATCAAGGTGTCGCCGCTGCTGATCGTGGCCCGCGCCGTGATCTGGGCCGTGCGCCGCACCCCGATGGTGAACGCCGCCTGGATCGACACCGCCGACGGCGCCGAGATCGCGGTGCGTCACTACGTGAACCTCGGCATCGCCGCGGCCACCCCGCGCGGCCTCCTGGTGCCCAACATCAAGGACGCCCAGGATCTCGGCATGAAGGATCTGGCACGCGCGCTGAACCGGCTCACCACCACGGCGCGCGAGGGCAAGTCCACGCCCGCCGACCAGCAGGGCGGCACCATCACGATCACCAACATCGGCGTGTTCGGGATGGACGCGGGCACCCCGATCATCAACCCCGGCGAGGCCGGCATCGTCGCGATGGGCACGATCAGCCAGAAGCCGTGGGTCGTCAACGGCGAGGTGCGCCCGCGCTGGGTGACGACCGTGGCCGGATCCTTCGATCACCGCGTGGTCGACGGCGACGGCATGAGCCGCTTCATCGCCGACGTCGCCGCCGTGCTCGAGGAGCCCGCGCTGCTGGTCGACTGACGGATCCCGATCCGGGCCGGTCGGGGTCGTTGAGCGAGAACGCCGTGCCCCTTGCGGGCCGTTGAGCGAGGACGCCGCAGGCGACCGAGACGAAACGCTGTGCCCTCGCGGGAGCGCCGCGTTTCGTCTCCGCGTTTCGACTCGCCTTCGGCTCGCTCAACGGTCGCCTCACTGCGTTCGGGGTGCTCGCTCAACCCCGGACGGGAGCCGGGACAGGCACCCCTCGGGGTCGTTGGGTGAGGACGCCGTAGTCCCCCCGGGGTCGTTGAGCGAACACGCGCGAAGCGCGAGTGAGACGAAACGCGGTGCTCTTACGGATCTGCTCTGCGAGGGTGGCCTCAGCCCTGCAGGCGCTGGGCCACGAGCTGCGGCAGGCCGACCGTCCGGGCCGACGCCAGCGCCGTGGAGACCGCACCGGCGAGCACGATGTCGGCGCCGAGGTGCGAGCGCAGGATCGTCGGCGCGGGCAGGTGGAGCAGCGGGCGCAGCACGTCGCGCGCCGCGTCGAGCACCGGTTCGATGGCCTCCGCGATCGCGCCGCAGATGATCACGCGCTCCGGGTCGTAGGTGCTGCCGAGCACCGCCACCACGCGTGCCAGGAACGCGCCCGTCCGGCGCACCACCTGCGCCGCATCCGGATCCCCCGCCGACGCGAGAGCGAGGATCCGGTCCGCGCGCAGACCGTCCGTGGGCAGCCCCGTCCGGCCGCCGTCGGCCGCGAGTGACGCCAGCGCTCCGTCGGCCGCGGCAGACCTCGGGGCTCGTTCCGCTGCGAGTGACGCCAGCGCTCCGTCGGCCGCGGCCTGTCCGGAGGCCAACAGCTCCGCGGCGATGCGCGTGAGCGCCGGCCCCAGCCCCTCGGCGGAGCCGACGCCGCGCACATGGTCCAGCAGCACCATCTCGCCCACGCCGCCGTGCGCGCCGTGCAGGATGTGCCCGTCCACCACGGCGCCCGCGCCGAACCGCTCGCCGGCGATCAGCGCGATGTAGTCGCGGCAGCCCACGGCCTCGCCCAGATCGCCCTCGGCGGCCGCCGCGAGCACGGCATCGTTCTTGATCTCGACCACGGGAGCCCAGCCCGCCAGCACCTCGGCGAGCCCGGGGTTCGTGCGCTCCCAGAACCCGGTGGGGTGCGGCGGCGACGACCCGTTCCGCGCCACCGGGGCGGCGACCCCGGCGCAGAGCGCGAGCACGCGATCCCGCGGCACACCGCTCGAGGCCAGCGCCGCGTCGAGGTGCTGCAGGATCGCCGCGCGACGCCGGCCCACCGTATGCGCCGGATCCAGGTCGGCGCGCACATGGGCAAGCGGGGTGCGCGCCAGGTCCGTGACGGTCACACCGAGGTGGGTGTCGCCGGCGTCGAGCGCGATCACGGCGCCGAGGTCGGCGGGCAGCTCGAACCGGCGCGCGGGCCGGCCGCCGGAGTACTCGCCGGCGTCGCGGGCGTTGGCGAGCTCGCGCACGACGCCCGCCTGCACGAGGGTGTCGATCGCGTCGATGGTGGTGGAGCGCGTGAGCGATGCCCCGGCCATCGCCTCCGTGGCGGTGAAGGGCCCGCGCCCCCAGGCGAAGTCCAGCACCTGGCCGAGGCTCGGGCGGCCGTGCGGGGCACCGGCATGCGCGGCGCCGGACCCCGCGCCCGCGGCGGCGGGCGCCTCGTCGGACGGGGCGGATCTCGGCATTCGTGCTTGACCTCTCGGTGGACCTCTGTCAGAGTATCCCTTGTCCGAGTTAATTCGGACACAAAATCTAATCTCCGGAACAAACGGATCCGACGCCGCACGCGACCGATCCGACCGGAAGAGATGAGGACGAAGGTGTCTGCA
>JAFDWK010000038.1:3742-12112 GCA_018268515.1 Actinomycetota bacterium | reverse complement strand
GGGGGAGCCCTCGCGGGCTGCGCCCCGGCCGACGGGCGCGAGACCATCCGCTTCACGTTCAGCAAACGCGAGGCGATCGACTTCATGACGAAGAAGGTCTCGGAGTACAACGCCTCGCAGGACAAGGTCCGGGTCGTGATCGACACTTCGGGCGTCGACGTCGTCTCGGCGAGCTTCGTGCGCGGCAACCCGCCCGACCTCATGCTCGCCAACTACAACATGGAGGTCGCCCGCTTCGTCTCCCGCTGCGCGCTCAGCGACCTCAGCGGCACGAAGGCCGCCGGCGAGATCGCCGACACCTACCAGCCCCTGCTCGACCAGTACGGCACCTGCGCCGGACGCACCAGCGCATTGCCCTACTCGGTGATGGCGGCGTCCGTCATCTACAACAAGCAGATCTTCGCCGCGCACCACATCGCCGTGCCGACGACCTGGGACGAGCTGATCGCCGCATGCGAGAAGCTCAAGGCCGCCGGTGTCACCCCGTTCTATGCGACCCTCAAGGACGACTGGACGGTCGGGCAGGGCTGGTACGACTACGCGCTGGGCGGATCCCTCGACGTGCTGGACGTCTTCCGGCGGCTGAATGCGGAGGGGGCCAAGGTCGGGCCGGACTCGGCCACGTCGTTCTCGAAGGACTTCGCCGCACCCATGGCGAAGATGCAGCAGCTGCTGGGCGCGTACGTCAACAAGGATGCGGCCAGTCGCGGCTACGGCGACGGCAACCTGGCCTTCTCCAAGGGCCAGGCCGCGATGTACCTGCAGGGGCCCTGGGCGTTCAGCGAGATCGCGAAGACCGCGCCCGACCTGCCGCTCGGCACCTTCCCGCTGCCGATGACCGGCAGCGCCGGCGACCTCAAGGTGCGGGTCAACCTCGACCTCGCGGCGATGATCCCCGAGGGTTCGCATCACAAGGCCGCCGCCCGCGACTTCCTCGAGTACCTGTATCAGCCGCAGAACATCGAGGCCTACAACGCGTCGCAGCTCGGGTTCACCCCCACCACCTCGGCACCGGCACCGGACGACCCGCGCATCGCCGGGATGATCCCCTACGTCGACAAGGGACAGATCTACCAGGGGCCCTCGGTGCTGGTGCCGAAGACGATCCCGGTCATGAGCTACGCGCAGGCGATGGCGCTCGGCGTCGCACCCGCCGCGACGCTCGCCACCATGGACGCCGATTGGGCGCGCCTGGCGTTCCGCGCACCCGCGGTCCGCGACACGAAGGGAGCCGCGCAGTGAGCACCACGACCACGATCGTCACCCAGGGCGACCGCACGGCCCGCCGCAGCACCCGCCGGGTCGAGCCGATCTACTACCTGTTCCTGCTGCCGAGCCTGATCCTGTTCACGCTGGCCATCACCGTGCCTGCCGCGATCGGCATCTTCTTCAGCTTCACCGACTCCATCGGCATCGGGGACTGGAGCTTCAACGGGCTCACCAACTACATCGCCGCGTTCAGCGATCCCGCGATCCTGCAGAGCTATCTGTTCACGTTCGGGTTCTCCCTCGCCACGGTGATCGTGGTGAACGTGATCGCGTTCCTGCTCGCCGTCGGGCTCACCTCCCGGATCCGGATGAAGACGGGGCTGCGCACCGTCTTCGTGATCCCGATGGTGGTCTCCGGCATCATCATCGCCTACGTCTTCAACTTCCTGTTCTCGAACTCGATCCCCGCGCTCGGCGGCGCCACCGGCGTCTCGTGGCTGGAGACCAGCATCCTTGCGAGCCCCGACTTCGCGTGGGTCGCGATCGTGATCGTCACGGCGTGGCAGGCGATCCCCGGTGCGCTGCTCATCTACATCGCGGGCCTGCTCTCAGTGCCCGGTGAGGTCTACGAGGCGGCCGCGATCGACGGCGCCTCGAAGACCCAGCAGCTCACCCGGATCACGGTTCCGCTCGTGTTCGGCTACGTGGTGATCAACGTGATCCTCGGGTTCAAGGGCTTCCTCAACGCCTACGACATCATCGTCGGTCTCACCGGCGGCGGCCCCGGCACCGCGACGCGCAGCGTCGCGATGACGATCATCGCCGGCTTCAACGGCGGCGACTACGCCTATCAGATGGCCAATGCGACCATCTTCTTCGTCGTCGCCATCCTCATCTCCCTCCTCCAGCTGTCGCTGACGCGCGGAAGGAACGCCCTCTGATGTCGACCCAGACCCTGACCACGACCGAGACGATCACCACCGAAGCGCTCACGACCCGCGGCGGTCGTGGCCGCCGGCCGCGCATCCGCATGGAGCGCGTCAACTGGTCGGGCACGATCATCCTGATCCTGTGCGCGATCACCGTGCTGCTGCCGCTGTACGTCACCATCTCGATGGCGTTCAAGACCACGAACCAGGCCGTCGACGGCAACGCCTTCTCGCTGCCGGCGCCGTTCTCGATCGACGGGTTCGTGCAGGCGTGGAATCTCACGAACTTCCCGGTCGGAGCGGGGATCTCCCTGTTCGTGACCGCGGGCACCGTGGTGCTCACGATCGTGCTCGCGGCGTTCGCGTCCTACGCGATCGTGCGCAACTGGGATCGGAAGCTGTTCCGCTACTCCTTCTTCTACCTGCTCGCGGCGATGTTCATCCCGTTCCCGGTGGTCGCGCTGCCGCAGATCCAGCTCACCGGCCTCGTGCACCTGGACAACCCGTTCGGCGTGGTCATCCTCGCCACGATGTTCCAGCTGAGCTTCAGCGTGCTGCTGTTCACCGCGTTCCTGCGCTCGATCCCGCTCGAGCTCGAGGAGAGCGCCCGCATCGACGGCGCGAGCACCTGGCAGACGTTCTGGCGGATCATCTTCCCGCTGCTCGGCCCGATGAGCGCCACGGTCGGCATCTTCGCGTTCCTGTACGCCTGGAACGACTTCATGATGCCGTCGCTGATCATCTCGGATCCGGCCTTGCAGACGCTGCCGGTGAGGCAGAACCTGTTCCAGACCCAGTTCAGCAACAACTACAACGTGTCCTTCGCCTCCTACCTGATGGCCATGGCCCCCGCCATCGTCGCCTACCTGTTCACGCAGCGCTGGGTGATGGAGGGCGTGACCCAGGGCGCCGTCAAGGGCTGACCCCGCCCGCGCCGGGCTTCGACAGGCTCAGCAACCGCCCACTCCGGTCCCTGAGCCTGTCGAAGGGCCCGGCCCCAGACCAACCGAACCGCAACCCCAGAAGGGAACCCCCATGACCGAAGCAGTCCTCACGACCGACACCCTCGTGACCGGATCCGCCGACGCCGCCTGGTGGCGTCAGGCCGTCGTCTACCAGGTCTATCCGCGCAGCTTCTCCGACTCGAACGGCGACGGCCTGGGCGACATCCGCGGCGTGACCGAGAAGGCCGACTACCTCGCCGGCCTCGGCGTCGACGCGGTGTGGCTGAGCCCGTTCTACCCGTCCGAGCTCGCCGACGGCGGTTACGACGTCGCCGACTACCGGGACGTGGATCCGCGCCTGGGCACCCTCGCCGACTTCGACGCCATGATCGCCGCCCTGCACGGCCGCGGCATCAAGGTGATCGTCGACATCGTGCCGAACCACTCCTCGGATCGGCACGCCCTGTTCCAGGCGGCGCTCGCCGCGCCCAAGGGCTCGCCCGAGCGCGACCGCTACATCTTCCGCGACGGGCTCGGGGAGAACGGCGAACTGCCGCCCGCGGACTGGACGAGCGTCTTCGGAGGCGCCGGGTGGGAGCCGGTCGGCGACGGCCAGTGGTACTTCCACTTCTTCGCGAAGGAGCAGCCCGACTTCAACTGGGACAACCCCGACGTGCACGCCGAGTTCCTGCACACGCTGCGGTTCTGGTCGGACCGCGGCGTCGACGGCTTCCGCATCGACGTCGCGCACGGCCTGAGCAAGGACCTCCCGGAGGTGCTGCCGAGCCAGGCCGAGCTCGACGCGATGGACACCACGAACGGACAGCACCCCATGTGGGATCGCGACGCCGTGCACGACATCTACCGCGAGTGGCGGCAGGTGTTCGACGAGTACGACCCGCCGCGCATCGCGGTGGCCGAGGCCTGGGTCGCCACCGCCGAACGCCGCGCCAAGTACGCCACCCCGGACGGGCTGGGCCAGGCGTTCAACTTCGACCTGCTCGAGGCCGACTTCGACGCCGCGCAGTTCCTGCACATCGTGACGGACAACCTCGCGCAGAGCGCGGCGACCGGATCCAGCTCCACGTGGGTGCTCTCGAACCACGACGTGGTGCGGCACGCGACCCGCTACGGCCTGGAGCCGCTGAACGGCCGCCGGGTCAAGCAGGGCTCCGCGTGGATCATCGCGGGCGCCCCGGCCGACCAGGTAGACCTCGAGCGCGGCGGACGGCGCGCGCTCGCCGCCTCGCTGTTCCTGCTCGGCCTGCCCGGCAGCACTTACCTGTACCAGGGCGAGGAACTCGGCCTGCACGAGGTCGGCGACATCGCCCCCGAGGACCGACAGGATCCGGCCTTCTTCCGCGGCGCGGACCCCGACCGTGACGGCCTCGGCCGCGACGGCTGCCGGGTGCCGCTGCCGTGGACGGGCGCGGGGTCGTCGTTCGGGTTCGGTGCGGGGCGCGCGCACATCCCGCAGCCGGCGTGGTTCGCCGGCTACGCGGTCGCCGTCGAGGACGCGGATCCGGCATCGACGCTGAACACCTACCGCCGGGCGCTCGCGCTGCGCCACGAGCTGCAGACCGGCGAGAGCCTGGAGTGGGTCGAGACCGGCCGCGACGACGTGCTGCGCTTCGTGCGCCCGAACGGCTGGCAGGTCGTGACCAACTTCGGCACCGAGCCGTTCGCGCTCGCCGCGGGCGAGGAGCCGGTGCTCGGTGCGCTCGTCGACGGCGCGGTGGCCGGCGAGAGCACGGTCTGGCTGCGCGGCTGAGGCGGATCCGCCTGCGGGGCGCGGCCTTCTCCGGAAGGCCGCGTTCCGGAAGCTCCACGGCGCCGACCGGGCGAGGGTGATGCCGAGATACCCGAGACTGTGAGTGCCGCAGATTGCGGCATCGTCACGACCGACGGGGAGCAGCATGGGTGAAACGACACCGACGAACGCGATGCACCGGAACGTACTGGTCATCGGGGCGTCACGCGGACTGGGTGCGGCGATCGTGGAGACCTATGTCTCCCGAGGCGCGCACGTCATCGGGACCGAGCGGAGCGACGGACCGTCGCGGTTGCGCGACGTCGCCGCCCGAAGCGGTGGCCTCGCGGAGATCGAGCAGGTCGACATCACGCGACCGGAGGAGATCTCCGCTCTGCGCAGCAGACTCTCCGGCCGGACGTTCGATCTGCTGTTCGTCGTCGCGGGCATCTCCCTGGCCGCACAGGATGAGATCGGCGCGGACATCGATACGCACGCCTTCGAACGGATGATGGTCACGAACGTGCTCGGCGTCATGCGTGCCGTCGAGGGGCTGCAGGACCTCGTCACCCCGGAGGGGACGATCGCGGTGATGTCCTCGGGGCAGGGCAGCATCTCGGGCAACAACTCCGGCGGCTTCGAGGTCTACCGGGCGACGAAATCGGCGCTCAACCAGATGTTCCGGAGCTTCGCCGTACGGCATCGTGACGATCGGCGGGCCCTGCTGCTGCTGGCTCCCGGCTGGGTGCGGACCGGGCTCGGCGGGCCGAATGCGGCGCTCGAGATCGGCGACAGCATCCCGCCCCTCATCGACACGGTCGACGCCCAGCGCGGGGTGCCGGGGCTGCGATTCCTGGACCGGCACGGCCAGACGATTCCCTGGTGAGCCCGGCGGTCGGGAAACGGAGACGCCTCGGCGTGCTCTGGGCGTGTCGCGGCGGTCCCCGCGGGCGACACGCCGTCACCTCCTCCGGTTCCCGACGGCGGAGACCGGATCCGGCCGGCGATGCACAGTGAGTGCCGGACCCGACGAGTGCCGGATCCGTCGAGTGCCGGATCCGTTTTGATAATGATTCTCATTTAACGTAGGGTCGAGGGCATGAACAAGCCCCTCGCCGCCCTGACGCTCGCCGCCGCCTCGATCCTCGCTCTCTCGGGCTGCTCCGCGACGTCGGCCAGTGCGGGGGGATCCGCCATCGGGAAGATCCCGGTGGCGGCCTCCACGAACGTCTGGGGCGACATCGCGCACGAGATCGGCGGGGACCATGTCGAGGTGACGAGCATCATCGATTCGCTCTCGAAGGATCCGCACGGGTACGAGGTCACCGCGGCAGACCAGCTCAAGGTCAAGAACGCGAAGCTGATCCTCGAGAACGGCGCCGGGTACGACGCCTTCCTCCCGGACCTCCTCAAGACGGCGCAGAGCAGCGCGCCGGTCATCTCCGCCGTGACGTTCGCGCCGACCTGGCCGAAGAGCGCGAAACCGGAGGACACGGTCGACGGGTTCAACGAGCACGTCTGGTACTCGACGCCCGTCGTCGACGCGGTCGCGAAGCAGATCGCCGCCGAGCTCGGCACGATCGCCCCGGAGCGCAAGGCCGACTTCGACCACAACCTCAAGACCTTCGAGGCGGGACTCGGAAAGCTCGACTCCTCCCTCGCCGCGGTCAAGAGCGCGCACGACGGCGCGAAGATCTTCGTCACGGAACCCGTTCCGCTGTACCTGACCGAGGCGGCAGGGCTGGTGAACGTCACGCCCGAGGCATTCAGCCACGCGGTCGAAGAGGGGCAGGACGTGCCCCCCGCGACGCTGCTCGAGGCGACCAAGATCGTCGGATCCGGAGACCTCAAGGCGCTCCTCGCGAACGCGCAGACCGGTGGCGCCGAGACGACGAAGGTCATCGACGCGGCCAAGTCGGCGGGAGTGCCCGTGCAGGAGGTCACCGAGCTGATCCCCGACGGCAAGACCTACCTGACGTGGATGCAGGACAACATCGCCACCATGACGCGTAATCTCGACAAGTGACCTCTACGCCAGCCGCCGCGGATCCGGTGCTGCAGATCCGCGGGGCGGCGATCCAGCGCGGCGATCGCGTGCTCTGGAGCGGGCTCGATCTCGACGTCGCGCCCGGCGAGCTGATCGCGGTGCTCGGCCCCAGCGGCACCGGCAAGACCACCCTGCTGCGCGCCATCCTGGGGTTGCAGCCGCTCTCGGCCGGTTCGGTGCGCGCGCTCGGCGAGCCGGTGCGCCGCCGCGGAAACCGTCGGATCGGCTACCTCCCGCAGGCCCGGCCGCTCCCGGCCGAGACATCCATGCGAGGACGCGACCTGGTCGCACTGGGCGTGGATGGGCACCGCTTCGGCATCCCGCTTCCGCGCCGCGGCGACCGCGCGAGGGTCGACGCGCTCATCGACGCGGTCGGCGCGCGGGGCTTCGCGGACCGGCCGGTGGGGATCCTCTCCGGCGGGGAGCAGCAGAGGCTGCGCGTCGGGCAGGCGCTCGCGGACGACCCGCGCCTGCTGCTCTGCGACGAGCCGCTCACCAGCCTCGACCTCGCGAATCAGCAGGCGGTGGTCGGCCTCATCGACGACCGCCGCCGCGCCGGGGTCGGCGTGCTGCTCGTCACGCACGACATCAACCCGGTGCTCGAGATCGTGGACCGCATCCTGTACATCGCGAACGGGCGGTTCACGCTCGGCACGCCGGACGAGGTGCTCACCACGGCGATGCTGAGCGAGCTCTACGGCGCGCCCGTGTTCGTGCAGAAGGTCGGCGGCCGACTGGTCGTCGTGGGTGCGCCGGACGCCGACGAGGCCGCACACCATCACCACCACGAGGAGGGCGCCCGGCACGGCGCACCCGGCCGCATCGAACAGCAGGAGGAGGGCGCGTGAGCCTCGACGACATCGGCCAGGCGATGTTCGGCGGCCTCTCCCAGTACGGCGAGATCCTCGGGCTGGTCACCAACTCGCTCTGGGCCGGTGCGATCCTCGGCCTCGTCGGCGGGCTGATCGGAGTCTTCGTCATGCAGCGCGACATGGCCTTCGCCGTGCACGGCATCAGCGAGCTCTCGTTCGCGGGCGCCGCGGCGGCCCTGCTGGTGGGCGCGGACGTGATCGCCGGATCCATCGTCGGATCCCTGCTGGCGGCCGCGATCATCGGCTGGCTGGGGGCCAGGGCGCGCGACCGGAACTCGATCATCGGCGTGCTGATGCCCTTCGGCCTCGGCCTCGGCATCCTCTTCCTCTCGCTCTACAACGGACGTGCGGCGGGTCGGTTCAGCCTGCTGACCGGCCAGATCGTCTCGGTGCAGCAGGCCCAGCTCGGGTGGCTGGCGGGGATCTGCGGTCTCGCGCTCGTCGGCCTTCTGCTCATCTGGCGCCCGCTGCGCTTCGAGTCGCTCGACCCGCAGTCCGCCGCCGCGCGCGGCGTGCCCACCGTCGGCGTCTCGTTCGCGTTCATGGTGCTGCTCGGCCTCGTCGTCGCCGTCGCCGTGCACATCATCGGCGCCCTGCTCGTGCTCGCACTCGTGGTGAC
>JAFDWK010000038.1:0-3677 GCA_018268515.1 Actinomycetota bacterium | reverse complement strand
GTGGTGTCGGCCGTCGGCGGGATCCTGCTCGCGGTCATGGGGACCCTGCCGGTGAGCCCGTACATCACGACGATCTCCTTCGTGATCTACCTCGTCTGCCGGATCATCGGATCCCGCAGGGATCGGGTCGTCCCGCGGGAGGCGACCGATGCGCTCCGCGCAAGCTGACTCCGCGCGCACCCCGCACGTGCACGGGCACGTGCACGGCGACGCGGCGTTCGGGCACATCGAGGTGGCACGGGGCCCGAAGCGGATCCCACCCGCGCGGACGGCTACGCCGTCGGGTCGCCGTAGAGCGCGGCGACGTCGTGCGAGCTCAGCCAGCGGGAGTACGTCGGATCCTGCGGCCATCCGTCCGGCACGTCCTGCCACTGCTCCTGACGGCCGTACGGCAGCACGTCGGAGATCGCGAACGAGACGCTGAACCGCTCGGCGCCACGGCCGGTGGTGTGCCAGGTGCGGTAGACGTCGTCGCCGTCGCGCAGGAACACGTTGAAGCCGAACCCCTCGCCGGGGCCGGAGTCCATGTCGGCGCCGAACGTCGATTCGGCGGACGAGTACCAGGTCATCTGATTGCCGACGCGCTTCTTGTAGGCGAGCACCTCGTCCATCGGCCCGTTCGTGATGAGGACGAAACGGGCGTCCTGCGCCTCGATGTGCCCGGTACGGGTCCACTGCGAGGTGAGGCCGGTGCATCCGGGGCACTGCCAGCCCGCGCCATCCGTCCACATGTGGTGGTACGTGACGAGCTGGCTCTTGCCCTCGAAGACGTCGGCGAGGCGCACCCGGCTGCCGTCTTCGGCGATCAGGGTGTACTCCGGCAGCTTGACCGCGGGCAGGCGGCGCCGCGCCGCGGCGATCGCATCCTGTTCCCGGGTCGCGGCCTTCTCGCGGATCCGCAGCTTCGCGAGTTCCTCGCGCCAGGTCTGCTCGTCGACGACAGGGGGCAGAACGGTCATGACATCCTCCGATGGTCGGTTCCGATCGCGCGGCGGCGCCGATGTTCGCGGCGTCCACATCTGCTATGTTCACACCGTACACATGCGCGCTCAACAGGACAAGAGCCCGTAGGGGATCGCGGCGGAGAGGGGGATCCGGTGGCCTATCACCACGGAGATCTCGCGACCGCCCTGATCGAGGCCGCGGTCGAGCTCGGTCGCGAGGGCGGCCCCGCCGCGGTCACGATCCGCGAGGCCACGCGCCGGGCCGGGGTCTCGCCGAACGCCGCCTACCGGCATTTCCCGAACCGGGCCGCGCTGCTCGACGCGACCGCGGCCGCGATCCACCAGGGCCTGGCCGCCGCGATGACCGACGCCCCGGAGCGGGATCCCGTCAAGCGGCTGCACCGGATCGGCGCCGCCTACGTCGACTTCGCCCTGGACGAGCCCGGCTGGTTCGCCGTGGTGTTCTTCGGGATCCGTCCGCCCGACCCCGAGGCCGTGCGGGAGGCGCCCGCGTTCGTCGCGCTGACCGCCGCGCTCGATGATCTCGTCGCCGCCGGCGGCATTCCGGCCGGCCGCCGTGACGACGCGGCCTGGGCGTGCTGGGCGACCGTGCACGGCTTCGCGGAGCTCTGCCTGCGCGGCCCGCTCGCCGGCCTCGAACGGGCCGAGCAGCGCCGCCGCGCCGGCGCCGCGATCCGCGCGGTGATCTCCGGGATCCGGCACCCGGACGGATCCGGCTCCGCGTGCTGATCGCCCGGGATTCGGTCCGGCGGATCGGGCCGGATCCGCGGGGCGTGTCGCGGCCGGATCGCGGGCCGGTTCCCCGGTCGGCTCCGCGGCGGGGAGGGGCGGTCCCGATCCGCTCTCCCTCCCTGTCCGCAAAAGGGATCGGCGGGTTAGGATCGGGGGGAGATCGCGTGGATCGCGGCCCCGCACCCAGAGCGCCGGGCCACGCGGTTCCCCCTCCGCATCCGTCGCCCCGGCCACCCCTGTGCCCGGGCCAGGAGGGGCGCACAGAAAGGCGCGGCACGTGGCCGAGGCAACCGAAGACCGAGCAACCGTGGACAGGGCGCCCCAGGGCGACTTCTTCGATCAGCTGCTGGAGAGCCCGTCGAGTCAGCAGTCGTTCACGATCGGGTTCCGCGGCTATGACAAGACCGAGGTCGACGCGCACCTGACCGCGCTCAAGGAGGAGCTGCGGCGCGCGACCGACTCCACCGCGAAGTCCGATGAGCGGCATCGTGCCGAACTCGATCGGGTGCGGGCCCAGGTCGAGAAGGCCGCCGAGCAGCAGCGGGCCGAACTCGTCGAGGCCGGCAAGGCCAACGAGGACCGGGTGGCGCAGCTGGAGACCGACCTCGCCACCGCCAACGCGAAGATCGCCGAGTCCGCGCAGCAGATCCAGTCGCTGAGCACCGCCCTGGCCGGATCCCAGGAGGACATCGACGAGGCCACCTCGCGCTCGCAGTTCGAGACGGTGCTGCGCGTCGCGGAGGAGCAGGCGAGCGTGCTCATCCAGAACGCCGCCGTGCAGGCGGAGCGGCTGCTCGACGCCGCCCGCGACGAGGCGGCCGCCACGCGCGCCGAGCTCGACGCCGACGTCGCGCGCATCAAGGCGCAGGCCGAGCGCGACGCCGACCAGGTGCGCCTGAAGATGGAGACCGAGTTCACGGCGCACACCGCGCAGGTCGAGCGCGAGGCCGCGCACGCCGCCGAGAAGGTGAACCACGCCGAGCAGGAGGCGCACGCGATCCGTTCCGAGGCGGAGAAGGGTGCGGCGGCCCTGCGCGCGATGGTCACCCGGGAGACCACGGATCTGCGCGTCTCGGCCGAGCGCGAGGTGCGCGAGATGAACGCGCGCGTGCTGGAGATGGAGGAGTCCATCACCCGCCGTCAGGACGATGCGCAGCAGGAGTTCCTGGTGCTGCACAACCAGGCGGTCGCCCACGCCGAGCGCATCACCGCCGACGCCAACGAGCAGGTCGCCTCCTCGCTCGCGCACTCCGAGCGGATCTCCGCCAAGGCCGACGACTACGAGCGGCTGATGCGCTCCCAGGCGAACGCGATCGAGGCCGAGGCCCAGGTGCGCGCCCGCGAGACGCTGGACCGCGCCCGCACCAAGTCGCAGAAGATCGTGGACATGGTCACCGCGCACACCGCGAACGTCGTGCGCGACGCCGACGACCGCGCCCGCCAGCTGCGCTGGCAGCAGCAGCAGCTGACCAGCTTCATGGCCGAGGTGCGCGAGCTGATCCGCCCCGACGGCGCACTCGGCAGCGAGGGATCCGGATCCGCCGCGGTCGTGGAGGATGCCGAGGGCAGCGAGGTTGCTGAGACGGCTGAGGACGCCGAGACGGAGTGACCCGCCACCACCCCCGGGGTCGTTGATTCCGGATCCGGGACGCCTGCGATGCGGCGCCCGACCCGCACCCCGGGGTCGCCCCGCGAGGACGCCGAAGGCGACCGAGACGAAACGCGGCGCCCTCGCCAGCGCGCCGTGTTTCGTCTTGCTCCGGCTACGCAGGTGTTCGCTCGGCGCCCCGAGGCGGCGGGCGCCGGCCGGCATCGTCCGGCGCCGCAACGTGCGCTCCCAGCCGCAGGCCAGAACCCCGCTCTAGACTCGGGGCATGGCCCAGCGGAACACGTGGCAGCGCGAACGCGTGCGCGAGGAGCTCTCCGACGTGCGCGGATTCGTGAGCGCGCAGTCCCTGCACCAGTCTCTGCGCGAGGCCA
>JAFDWK010000037.1:13566-19725 GCA_018268515.1 Actinomycetota bacterium | reverse complement strand
GTCGTGGTGCTCGAGGCGAACCGGGTGGGCTGGGCGGCGTCGGGTCGCAACGGCGGGTTCTGCGAGGCGAGCCTCACGCATGGCTACGAGAACGGCATGAATCGCTGGCCCGACGAGATGGGGCAGCTCGAGCGTCTCGGGCGGGAGAATCTCGACGGCATCCAGGACGCGGTCGAGCGCTACGGCATGGATATCGACTGGGAGCGCACCGGGCAGATGGCCGTCGCCGTCGAGCCGCATCAGGTCGCCTGGATGCAGGGCGACGACTTCCTTCACGAGGCCGCCGTGCAGGCGGAAGTCGCCTCTCCGACCTACCTCGCAGGGTCCTGGGACCGCGACGGCTGCGCGATGGTGCATCCGGCCAAGCTCGCGTTCGAGCTCGCCCGGGTCGCGACCGAGCTCGGCGTGCGGATCTTCGAGCGCACCCGGGTCACGGGCCTGAGCGGCAAGGGCGTGCAGACGCTGACCGCGGACAACGGCTCCGTCGTGGCCGACCAGGTCGCGCTCGCCACAAACGTGTTCCCCTCCCTGCTCAAGCGCAACCGGCTCATGACCGTGCCCGTCTACGACTATGCGCTCATGACGGAGCCGCTCACGCCCGAGCAGTACGACGCGATCGGCTGGAGGAACCGCCAGGGCCTCGCCGACAGCGCGAACCAGTTCCACTACTACCGGCTGAGCGCCGACAACCGGATCCTGTTCGGCGGCTACGACGCCGTCTACCACTTCGGCGGCAAGGTGCGCGAGGAGTACGAGGAGCGGCCGGAGAGCTTTCGCAGGCTCGCCTCGCACTTCTTCACCACGTTCCCGCAGCTCGACGGCCTGCGCTTCACGCACCGCTGGGCCGGCGCCATCGACTCGTGCAGCCGGTTCTGCGCGTTCTTCGGCACGGCGCGGGGCGGCCGGGTCGCCTACGCGACCGGATTCACCGGTCTCGGCGTCGGGGCGACCCGGTTCGCGGCCGACGTCATGCTCGACCAGCTCGCGGGGCTCACCACCGAGCGCACCCAGCTCGAGATGGTGCGCACGAAGCCCCTCCCGTTCCCGCCGGAGCCCGCGGCCTCGATCGGGGTCGACCTGGTGCGCGCGGCGATGAACCAGGCCGATCACAACGAGGGGCGGCGCAACCTGTTCCTGAAGGCGCTCGACGCCGTCGGCATGGGGTTCGACTCGTGACCGCCCTGCCCGCCGCCGGCACCGCCGTCACCGGCGCCGACATCGCCCTGGCGCATGCGCCGCTGCCGGCGGACGAAGTCATCGCCGGGTCTCCGACCACCGCGATCGCCGTACTCGACGACACCGGCGACCGCGAGATCGGCATCTGGGAGATGACGCCCGGGATCGCGACCGACACCGAGGCCGATGAGCTGTTCGTGGTGCTCTCCGGCCGCGCGACCGTCGCGTTCGAGGAGCCGTCGTTGCCGGATCTCGAGATCGGCCCCGGATCCGTCGTGCGGCTCGCCGCCGGTATGCGCACGACCTGGACGGTGACCGAGACCCTCCGCAAGGTCTACATCGCCTGAGTCTTCGTTCATCTGGCACCTCGGGTCGCTATGCGGCACGCATTGCGACCCGAGGTGCCAGATGAATCCTGGATCAGGTGCCAGATGAATCCTGGATCAGGTGCCAGATGAATCCTGGATCAGGTGCCAGATGAATCCTGGATCAGGTGCCAGATGAGCCTTGGATCAAGTGCCAGATGAGCCTTGGATCAGGTGTCAGATGAATCCTGGATCAGGTGCCAGACGAACCCTGGATCCAGGTGAACCTTGGATCAGGGAGTCCAGCCGTGACGGCGCAGCGACTCGCGGACGATCCGCGTCGCCCTGGGCCGTGCGCCCCGGATGTGCGCGGATGTCAAACGCACCACCTCCCAGCCCGCCGCGGCATAGTCGGCGTACTTGTCGATGTCGCGGTTCCACTGCTGCCGGGACGTGCGATGGTGATCCCCCTCGATCTCCACGAGCAGCCCGAAGTCGGGGTATGCGATCTCGGTGACTCCGAGCAGCCGTCCGCCCGGGTCGCGGATCTCGACGTCGAGCAGGGGTTCGGGCAGGCCCTCGCGGATCGAGTCGCACCGGTAGTCCGTTTCGAGAGGTGAGGCGCTGCCCACACGGATCATGCCGAGCGCCTCGCGCAACGCGGCGGCGCCCGCGCGCCGCCCGGCCTCCATCGCCGCCTGCAACTGCGTGATCGTCGCCAGGGCGAGCGACGGCTGAAGACATGCATGTGCGTCACGCGGCACGCGCACGATCGCGTCACCGAGCCGGACGAGCTCTCGCACGGTGAGTTCACCGCCGAGTGAGGCCCAGGTCGAAGCGGGGCTGGTCACCCGGAAATCGTCCACCGTGCGAATCGACACCAGCTCAGGCGCGAACTGCCGGCCCTGGATGCCGCGGCGGCGAGGCGCGCGATGCGGCGCCACTGTTCCGACCACGAGATCGCCGGAACAGTCGATCGGCAACCGCCAGATTCCCGCAGCCGATCGGCCCGCGAAGAAGGCGTGGGCAGGCATCACGGTGCGATACAGCGATGCCTGTCGCACCAGTGCGGCGCGCTGCGCGCGATCGCGAGCGAATGGCTCGTCGTCGGATCCGGCGGGCTGCTGGTCCGGTGTCGCAGACGTCACCGACAGCACGCCCCGATACGGACGTTCGATGTCGCGCGCCCTCAGGCGACGTGACGAGACCCCTGCAGCGCGGGACTGCTCTGGCGTGAACTGCTCGCCGAGCGAGCCGGGCAGAGGGGCGGGCAGACGCGACATGCGATTCAGTGTGCGCGCTGCGATGGCGGGCTCAGGGGGTGATTCCAGGATCCGTGCAATGGATCCTGATTCCCCTCGTCGTGGAGGACGAAGCACGTGCGTGGAGGACGAAGCACGTGCGAGATGGAGTTCGACTGGCACCTCGGGTCGGTATCCGTGATGGATTCCGACCCGAGGTGCCATATTCTGGCTGGCTGGCTGGCTGGCTGGCTGGCTGGCTGGCTGGCTGGCTGGCTGGCTGGCTGGCTGGCTGGCTGGCTGGCTGGAGGGCTGGATGGCTGGATGGCTGGATGGATGGCCGCACCGGTGGGGTGGCGAGGCGGCGGGGCGCTCAGCGCCTGTGCGCGAGCAGCGCCAGGTGCAGGGCCGAGAGCGTCTCGCCGTCGTCGAGGTCGGCGTCGAGCAGATCCGCGATGAGGGCGAGGCGCTGGTAGAACACCGAGCGGGACAGATGCGAGGCGCTCGCTGCCGCCGTGCGATTCCCCGGGTGCGCCACCACCGCGCGCAGCACTCTGAGCAGGTCGCCGTCCGTGGCGTCGTCGTGGCGGATGAGCGGCGCGAGCAGCCGCGCGCTGTGCTCCTGGAGCCGGTGGTCGCCGCTGAGCTCGGCGGCGAGGCGGGCGAGGGGCCGGTCGGCGACGCGCAACAGCTCCCTCGGCCCCGCCTGGCGGGCGAGGCGGCGCACCACGGGGATCGCCGCGAGCAGCTCGCCGGTCGTCGTGGCGGGATCGCTGACGGCGCCGGATCCGAGCTCCGCGATGAGCGGATCCGGAAGTCGCATCCCGGCAGGCAGGGACACGAGCAGGATCCGCTCGGATCCGATCTCGGCCGTCAGCGTGCGGGCGTCGTCGCGCCCTTCGCCGGTTCCTGATCGAGCGGAGCGAGACGGAGCCGCGTGCTCGGAAGCCGCAGCAGTCTCGCCCGCACCCGCCCTCACACCTGCACCTGCACCTGCACCTGCACCTGCACCTGTACCTGCGCCCGCACTCACACCCGCCCCGACGGCGACGAACAGCGCGCGCCCGCGCACCGGGAACCCCGACGCCTCGAGCCGGGCCTCGACGTCGGCGACGGTCACGTACCGCTCGCCGAGCAGCGCGGCGATCACCCCCTCCGCCCGCAGCCGAGCCCAGGCGCCCTCGCCGTCGGCCAGGCGAGACAGCGCGAGCGCCGTGGCCGCCTGCTCGAGCACCGTCGCGGGCCCGGCGGGATGCGGCGGTCCGGGCAGCGCGACGAGCTCGCCCCATCGCGTACCGCGGGCGGCGACCGGCACACGCGTCCACTCCGGCGGCAGACGGCGCGACCGTCCCGTCCAGCCGGAGAGCACCTCGGCCTCGGCGTCCTCGAACGGCGCGGCCACCACGACCTCGTGCGCGAGATCCTCCAGCACCACCGGAGCCCGCAGCGCCCGCGCGGTCTCCCGCACGACCACCTCGACCGGCGCGCCGCGCAGGCTCAGCCCGGTGAACAGCTCGTGCAGGCGCTGCCGCTCCTGCAGCGCCTCGACCTGGCCGGCGATGATGCGACGGTGCACCTCCTCGGTGACCGTGACGAACTTCACCTCGCGGTCCAGCGTCACCAGGGCGAGGTCGCGCGCACGGCACGCCGCGACGAGCGCCGGGGGCGCCACGGTGAACCGGGTGCCGAGCTCGAGCACGATGCCGGCGAGCCCCGCATCGGCCAGTTCGTCGACGAGCCTGGTGAGCGCGTCGGCGGCGCCGGGCCACCCGGCCCCGGTGGTGAGCAGCAGCTCCCCGCCGTCGAGGAGCGCCGCGACCCGCTCGCTGTCCGACACGTGCACCCAGCGCACGGGCACCTCGACCGATCCGGCCAGCACCTCGGGGATCCCCGCCTGCAGCGAGGCGACCTGGAGCGCGTCGGCGACGGTCGGCAGGCCGGGGTCGCCCTTCGTCTCGTGCCGCGGATCCCGAGCGCCCTTCGTCTCGCTGCGCTCGCTCAGGGATCCGGGGTCGCTCTCCGTCTCGCTGCGTTCGCTCAGGGATCCGGGGTCGCTCTCCGTCTCGCTGCGTTCGCTCGGGGATCCGGGGTCGCCCTTCGTCTCGCTGCGCTCGCTCAGGGACCGACGAGGGTCACTCAGAGACCGGTCCGGACGATCTGTCCGGCCAGCGCGGAAGTCCAGACGATCTGCGGGCACGGATCCATCCTCCCCTTTGCCAGCATGGGAGAGCAAGCCCGCGGACGCGTCCGATCAGAGTGTCCGGATCCGCGTTCCGTGACACCTGAGAAACCACTTCTGTCGCGAGACACCATGCCTGCCGTGGTGTCTCGCGCAGGATCTGGTGTCTCGCGGAGCCACCGAGCCCACCCCGTCATCGAAAACCCCCGCCATCGAAAACCCCCGCCATCGAAAACCCCCGACCCGAGGAGCATCACGTGAGCGTCATCCGCCACTTCATCGCCGGCGCCGACAGCGGCGAGACCGAGCGCACCGGCCCGGTGTACAACCCCGCCACCGGCGAGGTGCACCGCACGGTCGCCTTCGCGAGCGCAGCCGAAGTCACCCAGGCCATCGCGGCGGCCAAGGCCGCCGGTCCGGCGTGGCGCGCGACGAGCCTGATCAAGCGCGCCGACGTGTTCTTCCGGCTGCGTCAGATCCTCGCCGAGCGCACCCCCGAGCTCGCCGCGATCGTCACCAGCGAGCACGGCAAGGTGCTCTCGGATGCGGCCGGCGAGGTGTCCCGCGGCATCGAGAACGTCGAGTTCGCCGCCGGCCTCGTGCACCTGCTCAAGGGCGAGCGCGCCGAGCAGGTCTCCCGCGGCGTCGACGTGCACTCGGTCAAGCAGCCGGTCGGCGTCGTCGCGTGCATCACGCCGTTCAACTTCCCGGTCATGGTGCCGCTGTGGATGGTCGCCTCGGCGATCGCGTGCGGCAACACGGTCGTGCTGAAGCCGAGCGAGAAGGATCCGTCCGCGGCGATCTGGCTCGCGAAGGCCTTCCAGGAGGCCGGGCTGCCCGACGGCGTGCTGAACGTCGTCAACGGCGACAAGGTCGCGGTCGACACCCTGCTCGACTCGCCGGACGTCAAGGCGGTCAGCTTCGTCGGATCCACCCCGATCGCGAAGTCGATCTACGAGCGAGCGTCCGCCAACGGCAAGCGCGTACAGGCCCTCGGCGGCGCGAAGAACCACATGGTGGTCATGCCCGATGCCGACATCGATAGCGCCGCGGCCGCCGCGGTTTCTGCCGCCTATGGATCCGCCGGCGAGCGCTGCATGGCCGTCTCCGTGCTGGTCGCCGTGGGCGAGGTGGCGGATCCGCTGATCGCGTCGATCACCGAGAAGGTGGCGAACCTGCGCATCGGCGACGGCACCGACGCCGCGAGCGAGATGGGCCCGCTGATCACGCGCGAGCATCGCGACCGCGTCGAGAGCTA
>JAFDWK010000037.1:10734-13487 GCA_018268515.1 Actinomycetota bacterium | reverse complement strand
ATCAGCCTCATCGACGGGGTGAAGCCGGGCATGAAGCTCTACGAGGACGAGATCTTCGGCCCGGTGCTCGGCGTCGTGCGCGTGGACAGCTACGCGGAGGCGGTGGAGCTCATCAACGCCCACCAGTTCGGCAACGGCGTTGCGATCTTCACGCGCGACGGCGGCACCGCGCGGCAGTTCGAGTTCGACATCGAGGTCGGCATGGTCGGCGTCAACGTGCCGATCCCCGTGCCGGTGGGCGCGTTCTCGTTCGGCGGCTGGAAGGCCAGTCTGTTCGGCGACTCGCACATCTACGGCCCCGAGTCGATCCACTTCTACACGCGTTCCAAGGTCGTCACCACGCGCTGGCCCGACCACACGCCGGCGCAGGTGGACCTGGGCTTCCCGAGCAACCACTGACGCGAAAGTCTCCGCGGGGCGTCGAATTTCGCGCCTCCGTTTTGCTCATCTGCCTGACGGCAGCTGACGAGAAAGTCTCCGCGGGGCGTCGAATTCCGCGCCTCCGTTTTGCTCATCTGCCTGACGGCAGCTGACGAGAAAAGGATCCGAGATCATGAGCACTCTCACCGACACCGCTCGCTTCACCGACCGGCACGGCGCCGTGCACGCGCTGCCGGCCGCCGAGGCCGAGGCGCAGGTGCGCGCCGACGACCGCGCGCACGTGTTCCACTCCTGGAGCGCGCAGGCGCTCATCGACCCGGTGCCCGTCGCCGCGGGCGAGGGGTCCACATTCTGGGACTACCAGGGCAACGCCTACCTCGATTTCTCGAGCCAGCTGGTGAACCTCAACCTGGGCCACCAGCAGCCCGATCTCGTCGCCGCGATCCAGCAGCAGGCCGGCCGTCTCGCGACGATCCAGCCGTCGATCGCGAATGACGTGCGCGGCGAGCTGGCCCGGCTCATCGCCGAGGTCGCGCCCGAGGGCATGGAGAAGGTATTCTTCACGAACGGCGGCGCCGACGCGAACGAGTACGCGGTGCGCATGGCGCGCACCGCGACCGGCCGCCGCAAGGTGCTGTCGATGTACCGCAGCTACCACGGCTCCACGGCGACCGCGATCTCGCTGACCGGCGACCCGCGGCGCTGGGCGAACGACTCGGTCGACAACGGCACGGTGCGGTTCTTCGGGCCGTACCTGTACCGCACCGCGTTCCACTCGACGACGCTCGCCGAGGAGTCGCAGCGCGCGCTCGAGCACCTGGAGCAGACGATCCAGCTCGAGGGTCCGTCGACGATCGCGGCGATCATCATCGAGACGGTCGTCGGCACGAACGGCGTGCTCGTGCCGCCGCCGGGCTACCTGCAGGGCGTGCGCGAGCTGTGCGACCGCTACGGCATCGTCTACATCGCGGACGAGGTCATGGTCGGCTTCGGCCGGCTCGGCGAGTGGTTCGGCATCGACGCGTTCAACGCGAAGCCCGATCTCATCACCTTCGCGAAGGGCGTGAACTCCGGGTACGTGCCGCTCGGCGGCGTCGTGATCTCCGACCGGATCGCGGCGGCGTTCGACAACGTCTCCTTCGCGGGCGGGCTCACCTACTCCGGCCACCCGCTGGCCTGCGCGGCCGGCGTCGCGACCTTCGAGGTTTTCCGCCGCGACGGGATCCTGGAGCACGTGCGCGACCTCGGCGCCCGGATCGTGCAGCCCACGCTCGAGGCCTGGGCCGAGAAGCACCCGAGCGTCGGCGAGGTGCGCGGGCAGGGCCTGTTCTGGGCCGTGGAGCTCGTGCGCTCGACCGAGACCCGCGAGCCCCTCGTGCCGTTCAACGCCATCGGCGCCGACGCGGCGCCGATGGGCGCGTTCGCCGCGGCCGCGAAGAAGGGCGGCGTCTGGCCGTTCACGCACTTCAACCGCATGCATGTGGCGCCGCCGCTCGTGATCACCGAGGACGAGCTGGTCCGCGGCCTCGCCGTGCTCGACGAGGCCCTCGACGTCGCCGACGGCTACACCGTCTGACCCGCGGACGAACCGCGCCGGATCCCGTCTCCTCCGTGGGGGCAGGGTCCGCTCGCGCTGTCGACATCTGTCGGCGCTGCGGATGATCGTGCCGCGTGATCAGGGATCGACGGCGCGAGCGACCGCCAGGCGCCGTCTCAGACCGCGACGGGATCCGGATCCGCGGCACGGGAGACGTGCCAGCCGTCGTCGATGCGCAGCACCGTCGAGACGGACAGGTTCGCCGGGCCGACCGCCAGGTGGGAGAGATCGGCGCCGAGCCCGTGCAGCAGCGTCATGATCGTGATGCCGCTGGTCACGACGAGCACCTCGGATCCGGCGCCGGCGACATCGTGCAGCGCCGCCGTCGCACGGCGGGCCACGTCGGCGGGCGCCTCGGCGCTGGGATCCTCGGCGGCCAGCGCATCGAGGGTCGCGAGGAACGGGTTCTCGGCGGCCGTGTGCGGGCGCATCCGCCGCACGAACCGACGGGCGCGCATGGCTTCGAGCCGGCCGAACGAGATCTCGCGCCAGCGCGGATCCGATTCGGCGCGCAGGTCGGATCCGGCCGCCGCGAGCAGTCCGGCCGCGGTCTCGCGGTGCCGGATGCCGTCGCCCGAGAAGGCGGCGTCGAAGGCGATCCCCGCGGCGGCGAAGTCGAGTCCGCGCGCGGTCGCCTGCTCGCGGCCGAGAGCCGTGAGCGGCGCGTCGGACCATCCCTGCATCCGCTCGGCCGCGTTCAGCATGCTCTCCCCGTGCCGCACCACCCAGATCCGCGTCATGGTTTCAGCCTAGGAGAGCGAGCCGGGGTCCGTCC
>JAFDWK010000037.1:3463-10646 GCA_018268515.1 Actinomycetota bacterium | reverse complement strand
GCCGGGTCGTCCAGGGTCCAGTCCTCGTAACGCGTGCCGGGGAAGAACGGGCAGGCGTCGCCGCAGCCCATCGTGACGACGACGTCCGAGTCCTGCACCGCGTCCGCGGTGAGCACCTTGGGCTGCTCCGCGGCGATGTCGATGCCGAGCTCGGCCATGGCCGCCACGGCGACCGGGTTGATATGCGCGGCGGGCAGGGATCCGGCGGAGCGGACCTCGATCCGGTCGCCGGCGAGGTCGCGCAGGAAGCCTGCGGCCATCTGCGAGCGGCCGGCGTTGTGCACGCAGACGAAGAGGACGGCGGGGCGGGATGCGTCGGCGGACATGCTTCTCCTCGATTCGCGTTCAGCCTACGGCGATCGGCCGAGCGCCGGTCCGCACGGCCGGGATCCGCCGGGGTCGGGTCATGTCCCGGTCAGTCGCATCGCCCGAACGCATAGCCGTCCGCCCCGGCCTTCACCAGCTCCCGGTCCCGTCGCACCGATCGCTCGGGCAGTGCCCCGCTGCGGCACAGCGCCGCGTACTCGTCCGCCGTCGAGTATTCGATGTCGAGCACGATCGGGTAGGCGGCCTGATAGCCGGCGCACTCCCGATAGGCGCCGCACTCCTCGGTGACGGCGAAGTCGAAGCCCGCGGCGCGGCCTTCCGGGGCGAGCTCGAGCGCGTTCTTCTGCCCGGCGGCCAGGCCCGCGGCGTGTGCGTGAGCGATGAGCAGCCGCGCCAGGGCGAGGTTGTCGTCGGGGGTGAGCGCGTGGTTCGAGCGCAGGTACGAGTCGAGGTTGTCGAACTCGACCGCGTCGTAGCCGGCCTTCGCGCAGCCGGCGATCAGCGCACCGACGCGGGCGGCGATCGCCGTGCGATTCGCGGCGGTCGACGTGTCGAGCAGGTACTCGTCGGGCCAGCCGGGGTCGGCGACCGGGCCGTCGGCCCCCTCGAGCAGCAGGCCCTTCCAGTCGGCTGCCTGGCCGGGCTGCGACTGGAAGGCGTTCAGATAGCAGATGCCGTAGCGGTTCTTCGCGGGCGGATCGGTGCTGTCCCGGGCGACCACGACGGTGCCGTCCGGCGGATCGTAGGCGCCGCCGAGCTGGTAGTCGAAGCCGCCCGCCGGCGGCAGCGCGATCGCGGAGGGGGAGCGCGGTTCCGGCGGAGAGCTCTCTGCCGTCGCGGTGCAGCCGGCGGTCAGCGCGACCATCGCCAGCGCGATCGCCGCCCGCAGATGTCGCCGCATCCCGGATCCGGTCAGACCCGTCCGTCCTGCCGGGGGATCCAGACCTGCTTGATGATGATCAGGATCGACGCCGTGACCGGGACGGCGATCAGGGCGCCGAGCAGGCCGAGCAGCGTGCCGCCGACCAGTGCGCCGATCACGACGAGGGATCCGGGGATCGCGATCGCCTTGCTCATCACGCGCGGTGTGATCACGTAGGCCTCGACCTGCATGTAGACCACGTAGATCGCCGCGAAGATCAGCGCCAGCAGGGGCGAGGTGAACAGCGCGATGCCGGTGCCGATGATCCAGAACAGCACGGATCCGACCAGCGGGATCAGCGTGATGAGGAACGCGACGGTCGCCATGAGCGGCGGGAAGGGCAGCCCCAGCACGAGGTAGAGGATGAAGACGATCACGGCGTTGATGAACGCGAGCCCGACCATGCCGATCACATAGCCGCCGACCGATTCGGTGATCTGCTCGGTGATGCGGTCGATGCCCTTGCGGTCGCGGGCCGGCGCCAGGCGCAGCAGCCCGGTCTTCATCGACGGGAGCGTGGCGAGGAAGTACAGCGTCAGCACGATCACGATCAGGCCGCCGGAGATGCCCGTGGCGATGCCGGCCGCGATGCCGGTGCCGATCTGCAGCGCGCCGCCGCCGATCTGCGCGATCCGCGTCGGGTCGCTGAGGAACTTCTGCACCTCGGTGACGAGGTCGGTCAGGCCCACCCCGAACCGGTCTTCGAGCCAGTGGTAGAACTCGGTGTGCGTGAAGCCGCGGATGGTGCCGGGGATGCTCGTGACGAAGGTGGCGATCTGGTCGATCACGGTCGGCAGGATCGCCAGCACGATCACCACCAGCACGAGGGCGAACGCTGCGATCACGGTCACCACCGACCAGGCGCGGGAGAGGCCGCGCTTCTCGAGCCAGCGCACCGCCGGATCGAGGCCGAGGGCGGCGAACAGCGCGAAGGCGATGTAGATGAGCACCGTGGACAGGCTCGACAGCGCGAGCCCGAGCAGGATGGCGGCGAGGGCCCCGAGGGTCACCAGGAATCCGAAGACGAAGGGCTTGTCGATCCGGGTCCAGAACGATGCCCGCGGCGGCGCCGCCTCGACGTAGGTGCGGTGCGGTGCCTTCTCCGCGCCTTCGTCCGGCGCCGCCGTCAGTGTCGTGGTCCCGGCTTCTTCGGTCGGGTCGGCGGATGTCGGGGCGGTCTCGGACGCCGCCTCCTCGGGAGTGCGGTCTTCGGGGCTCATGGCTTCACTGTAGAGGGCGGCGACGCGTTATCGTCGGAGGGATCGCACGTCCGCCGCCCGGTGAGGAGCCCCGATGACCGCCCCCGATCCCCGCACCGAACTGCTGCGACTGCGCGCCAGCATCGACAACATCGACGCCGCGCTCATCTTCATGCTCGCGGAGCGCTTCCGCTGCACGCAGCAGGTCGGCGTGCTCAAGGCCGAGCATGACATGCCCGCCTCGGATCCGGGACGCGAGGTGCAGCAGGTCGCACGCCTGCGGGCTCTCGCCGAGGAGGCGCATCTGGATCCGGAGTTCGCGGAGAAGTGGTTCAACTTCGTCGTCGCCGAGGTCATCCGCCACCACACCGAGGCCGCCGAGTCCCGCTGACCGTCTTCGCGAACTTCGCTCCTGCTGCCGAGGAGCGATGTTCGCTGTGTCCGGGACCTTCAGAGCGCATTCATCGCTCCTCGACACAGATCGGGCCGCGAGGATCCGCTCCGGGCATGACGGAAAGTGATCGTTTTGGCGTAAGATCATGCAAGGTCGCGCATTCATCGCGACCGGAACCCGCCGAGGAGGACGCATGACCGACCCGAACGAGAACCTCGCCCCCGGCGCCCACATGCGCGCCGAGCTCGACTCGCAGCCCGACACGTGGCAGCGCGCCGTCGGCATGACCGCGGAGCAGGCCCTGCTGCCCGCCCAGGGGCAGCGCGTGGCCGTGATCGGCTGCGGCACCTCCTGGTTCATGGCGCAGTCCTATGCCGCACTGCGCGAGCGCGCCGGCTTCGGCATCACCGACGCCTACGCCGCCAGCGAGGCGTTCATGGACCGCGGGTACGACGCCGTGGTCGCGCTGACCCGCTCCGGCACGACGACCGAGGTGCTCGAACTCGTCGACGACCTCAGAGGATCCGGATCCGCCCCGCGCATCGTCGGCGTCATCGGCGACGAGACCTCGCCGCTCGTGGGCATGGTCGACGACGCGATCCTGCTGCCGTTCGCCGACGAGCAGTCCGTCGTGCAGACCCGGTTCGCGACCACGGCCCTCGCCCTGTTCCGCGCATCGCTCGGTGAGGACCTCACCGGCGCCATCGCCGACGCCCGCACGGCGCTCGCCGACGTGGACGCCTCGCTCGCCGGTGCGGAGCAGTACACCTTCCTCGGCCGGGGGTGGACCATCGGCCTCGCGCACGAGGCCGCGCTGAAGATGCGCGAGTCCTCGCAGTCGTGGACCGAGTCGTACCCGTCGATGGACTACCGGCACGGTCCGATCGCGATCGCCGCGCCCGGCCGCATCACGTGGCAGTTCGGCGCCGCGCCCGAGGGTCTCGACGCCCAGGTCGCCGCGACCGGCGGGCGCTGGGTGCAGCACGCGATCGACCCGATGGCCGACCTCGCACGCCTGCACCGTGTCGCGCTGGACCGGGCGCTGGCGAAGGGGCTCAACCCCGACGAGCCGCGCAACCTCACCCGTTCGGTGATCCTCGAGGACTGAGGCCCGTGATGAACGCCCCTGGCGACGGCGTCGCGGAGACGGACCGCGCGGCACTCCCTCCTGACCGCGAGACTGCAACTGGGCGACGAGACAGCAGCGCGGACGTGCAGTCTCGTCGCCAGGATGCAGTCTCGCGGTCGGACGCGGGGCCGGTCGGGGACGCGCATGAGGCGGCCGAGCTCGGACCGGGCGCAGCGGTGCTCGGACCGGGCGCAGCGGTGCTCGGACCGGGCGCAGCCGAGCTCGGACCGGGCGCCCCCGTGCTCGCGTTCGACGTGGGCGGCACCGACATCAAGTCGGCGCTGTTCGACGCCGACGGCGTCATGCTCGGACTGCGGCGCACGCCGACGCCGGATCCCGGATCCGATCTGCCGGAGCGCCTCGTCGCCCGTCTGGTCGACCTCGGTGCGCAGCTGCGTGCCGAGCATCCCGGGGTGGATCCGGCGGCGGTCGGGCTGGTCGTGCCCGGCATCGTCGACGAGGTCGCCGGGGTGGGGGTGTTCGCGAGCAACATGGGCTGGCGTGACGCACCGATTCGCGCGCTCGCGGAGGAGGCGTTCGGGCTGCCCGTCGCGTTCGACCACGACGTGCGCACCGGCGGCTGGGCCGAGCATGTGCTCGGCGGCGCCCGGCCCTACGCGAACTCGATCGTGCTGATCATCGGCACAGGGATCGCCGGGGCGCTGCTGCTGGGCGGGGTGCCGTTCACCGCGGGCGGCTACGCCGGCGAGGTCGGCCACTCGCCGGTCGCCGACGAGCCGCTGTGCGCGTGCGGCGCCCGGGGGTGCCTCGAGGCCATCGCCTCCGCCGGGGCGATCGCCCGGCGCTACACGGCGCGCACCGGCGTGGCCGTGGACGGGGCCAAGGAGGTCATCGCCCGCGCCGCCGCCGGGGACGAGGCCGCGGCCGCCGTCTGGGACGAGGCGCTCGACGCGCTCGCCCTGTCGATCGCGCAGCTCACCGCCGTGGTCGCGCCGGAGGCTGTGGTGATCGGCGGCGGCCTGTCGCGGGCCGGCGGGGCGCTGTTCGATGAGCTGCGCGCGCGCCTGCGCGCGCGGCTGAGCTTCCACCGGATCCCGGATCTGGTTCCCGCGCAGTTGCTCGGCAACGCCGGGATCCTGGGCGCGGCCCTGCGAGCGAGGAGCCTCGGATGATCGTCACCGTCACGCCGAACCCGGCGCTGGATCTCACCTGGCACGTCGACCGGATCGTGCCCGGCGGCACGCACCGGGCCGACACCGGCGTCGCCCGTGCCGGCGGCAAAGGGCTGAACGTCGCCCGGGTCGCGCACGCGCAGGGCGCGGTCGTGCGTGCGCTGACGACCGTGGGCGGGGAGACCGGGGTCGAGTTCGCCGCCGAACTCGCGTCGTCCGGGGTGCCGCACGAGCTCGTGGCCGTGCAGGCCGCGACCCGGCGCAGCGTCGCACTCGTCGACGAGCAGCTCGGCGACACCACCATCGTGAACGAGCGCGGCCTGAACCCCTCCGCCGACGAGTGGGCCGCGCTCAAGGACGCCGTGGCCCGGGCCCTGCAGACCGAGCGTCCGGACGCCGGGGCCCTGACGGGGCCCGCCCTGGATTCCCGCCCGGGGTCGTTGAGCGAGCACGCGCGCAGCGCGAGCGAGACGAAACGCGGCACCCTCCCTCCGGGGTCGTTGAGCGAGCACGCGCGCAGCGCGAGCGAGACGAAACGCGGCACCCTCCCGGATCCCGCCGCGCCCCTCCATCCGGTCCCTGAGCTTGTCGAAGGGCCCGGATCCACAGGTGCTCCGCAAGCTCGGCAGGCGTCGACACCTGTCCTCGTGCTCTCCGGATCCCTTCCCCCGGGCGCCCCCGCCGACCTGCTGCCCTCGCTCGTGCGGATCGGTCGTGATGCCGGCGCGATCGTGATCGCCGACACCTCGGGGCCCGCACTGCTGGCCGCCGCCGATGCGGGGGCGACCGTGCTCAAGCCCAACGCCGCGGAGCTCGTCGAGGCCACCGGGATCGCGGATCCCCTCGCGGGGGCGTGCGAGCTGCTGCGCCGTGGTGTGTCGCTGGTGCTGCTCTCCCGCGGGGCCGACGGGATGCTGGCCGTCACCTCGGACGAGGTCGTGCGCGCCCGGCTCGCCACGCCGCTGGCGGGCAACCCGACCGGCGCCGGAGATGCCGCGGTCGCCGCGTGCGCGGTGCTGCTCGCACAGGGCGAGAAGGATCCGACGGCCCTGCTGCGCCGTGCGACCGCCTGGTCGGCGGCCGCCGTGCTGATGCCGCTTGCCGGAGACATCCACCGGTCCTGGCCCGACCTGGAGTCCGCCCTGATCGTCGACGCCCCGGCGCTGACGGCGCTGGGCTGACCGCACCGCACCCGACCCCGCGTGCGACATGGCGCACCGACGCTGAACCGACCGTCCACCGAAAGGACCCCCCGATGACCCTCGTCTCCGCCCGCGATCTCGTGCACGACGCGGCCCGCCGCGGCACCGGCGTCGGCGCCTTCAACGTGATCCACCTGGAGACCGCCGAGGCCCTGGTCGCCGCGTCCGCGCAGGCCGAGCTGCCGGTGATCCTGCAGATCTCGCAGAACTGCGCCGACTACCACGGCGGCCTCGAGCCGATCGCGCTGGCCACCCTCGCCGTCGCCCGGCGTGCGAGCACCCCGGTCGCCGTGCACCTCGATCATGCCGAGCGGCCCGAACTCGTCGACGAGGCGATCGCGTTGGGCTTCGGATCCGTCATGTTCGACGGCGGCAAGCTCGACTACGCCGAGAACGTCGCGCTCACCGCGCGGGTCGTCGAGCGCGCGCACGCGGCCGAGGTGTACGTGGAGGGCGAGCTCGGCGAGGTCGGCGGCAAGGACGGCGCGCACGCACCCGGCGTCCGCACGGATCCGCAGGAGGCCAGGGCCTTCGTCGCGGAGACCGGCGTCGACGCGCTCGCCGTGGCCGTCGGATCCTCGCACGCGATGACCGACCGCACCGCCGCGCTCGACCTCGACCTCATCGGACGGCTGCGCGAGGCCCTGCGCGGCGCGGGCGAGGACGGCGCGGACGTGCCGCTCGTGCTGCACGGATCCAGTGGCGTGCCGGATGGCGCGATCGCCGCGGCGGTGCGCGCGGGCATGACGAAGATCAACGTCTCCACGCATCTGAACGGGTTCTTCACGCGCGCGATCCGGGAGAAGCTGGATGCGGATCCGCGTCTGGTCGACTCGCGCAAGTACCTCGCGCCCGCCCGCGACGCCGTGGCCGGCGA
>JAFDWK010000037.1:0-3339 GCA_018268515.1 Actinomycetota bacterium | reverse complement strand
GCGATCCTCGACCTGCTCGCGGCCCGGGGCGACGTGTCTGTCGAGGAGCTCGTCGAGCGCTTCGACGCCTCGCCCGCCACGATCCGCCGCGACCTGGACAGCCTCTCCGAGCGGCGGCTGCTCACCCGCACCCACGGCGGCGCGGTCGCGCAGTCCGTGGCCTACGAGCTGCCCGTGCGCTACAAGAGCCACCAGCGCACCTCGCAGAAGGAGCGCATCGCGCAGGCCGCCTCGGCGCTCGTCGCGCCCGGATCCGTCGTCGGGCTCTCCGGCGGCACCACGACGACAGCGATCGCCGCGGCGCTGGCGGCCCGCGAGGACCTCGCCGAGCAGGGCCTCACCATCGTCACGAACGCCGTGAACATCGCCGCGCAGCTCGCCACCCGCCCCGACATCAAGGTCGTCGTCACCGGCGGGGTGATCCACTCCCGCAGCTACGAGCTGGTCGGGCCGTTCGTCGAGCAGCTGCTCGCCGGCATCACGCTCGACATCGCCTTCATCGGCGTGAACGCGGTGTCCGCGGCCGACGGCGCCAGCACGCACGACGAGCGCGAGGCGGCGGTGAACCGGATGATGGCGAGCCGTGCGCGCCGCGCGGTGATCGTCGCGGATGCGTCCAAGATCGGCGGATCCGCCTTCGCAACGGTGGGCGGATCCGACCTGTTCCCCACGCTTCTCACCGACGACGGCGTCACCACCGCCGCGCGCCGCGCGCTCACCGAGGCGGGATTCGACGTGGTGTCGGCGGACTGAGCCCCGCCGGCGACCGGCGTCACCCCGGGTGGTCGGTCACCGCGATCCGCCTGCACCCGCGAGCGCGGGGATCCGGCTCACGCGAGGGCGGCCGAGACGGGTGCCTCCGCGGCCCGACGGCGGTGCGCGGCGAGCGCCGCCCCCCAGAGCGCGAAGCCGATGACCGGGATCAGGATGTCGGTGTACAGCACCGGTCCGGCGTTGTTCGGCGCGAGGTTGCCCGTGGTGACGATGTCGATGATGTGGGTGGCGGCGGCGCCCCAGAGGAAGCAGGCGGGGCCGACCAGTGCGGCGAGCTTGAGGCTGAACGGCATCCGGCGCGGCGAGGCCATGAAGCCGACGATGCCCACGCCGATGCTCGCGAAGCCGACCTCGGCCTGGAAGCCGTTGTTCTCCCAGCCGATCGACGCGGCGGCCATGTCGCCGAACGCGGTGTGCATGATGCCATTGAAGACGTAGGTGACGCCGATCGCGAAGAACAGGAACCAGTTCAGGAACGTCGCCAGCACGTCCGCCCGGCCGGGGCGCCGCACGGCTACGGAGACCGCCGCGACGATCACGCCGATGGCGAAGAACGTGACGGTGAAGTTCATGAGGAGGAAGGCGATGATGCTGCTGATCGGGTCGTCCATGTGATTCCGTTCCGGGATTGACGGGGTGAATCCGCCCGCGGCGGTCGCTTCCGTGCAAGACTACTCAAAATGCAATGACTGCAGCAATGCCATTCCTGAAGGAAGCTTCGAGGGGGCGAGGGTGACGGATCCGGTCCGCAAGGCGTCGCGCCATGCACTATTAGAGAGAATGCAGTAATTCGTCGACCCGGCACGACCGCCGTGTGTCGCGGGTCTTTCGGCCGGTGCCGGGGGGCTGCGGGGTGGGGGATCCGGCGATCCTCGGGGGAGGACCCGCCGGAGCCCGGAGGGTCTCCGCGGCGCCGGGCTCGCGGGACAGCGGAGGGGCGTCCGGGCGCGACTGCCCGCGGGTGCGCGACGCCGGAGCCAGGGACTCCGGCGAGCGGGAGGGTCTGGGGCCCTCCCGCTACAGCGTCCCGTCGGTGATCAGCGCCAGCACCGAGATTCCGACGCCCTGCCCGGTCGCGTCCTCGGGCAGCGCACGGCCCTGCAACCGCCCGCCCGTCGCCGAGAGCGAGGCGATCCACGCGGCGAACACCGCGGTGGCGCGAGCCTGCGGGCGCAGGGATACCGGCTCGTCGTCGCCGCGGTCGATCGCGTCACGGGCGATCCGGTCCATCTCGCGCATCCAGCGCTGCAGCACGTGGCCGGCCACATCCGGCGATCCGCTGTGCAGGTGCTCGACCATCGGGTGCACCGGAGTGTCGTCGTTCTCCGGATGGTCGACCCACCCGGCCGCCTCGACCGCGTCCAGCGCGGCACGCACGGTCTCGACCACCGGCTCGTCGACCGGGCGCTGCAGCACGGCCTCGACGAAGACGTCGACCCAGGCGTCGAACGCGGCGAGCATGATCGCGGCCTTCGTGGGGAAGTGCATGTAAATGGTGCGCACCGCGACATCGGCCAGCTCGGCGATGTCCTCGATCGAGGTCTGCGTGTAGCCGCGTTCGCCGAAAAGCCGCTCGGCCGCCTCGAGGATCTTGGCTCGCGTAGCGGCCTTCCGGCGGTCCTGACGCGTGCCGGGCCGAGCCGTCTTCTGCTCACCCATCGGGCCAGCTTACGGGAGCGGCCTTGGGATCTGCACAATTGCAGACTGTGCAGTGAGTGGGTCGTGACGGGCGATCCCGCGCGCGAAAGGCACCCCCTCAGGGTGTCGCGCGTCGCAGCACCAGGTACGAGATTCCCGCGAGCAGCACGACCGCGGCAAGGCCCCACGCGGCCAGGCCGAGCACGCCGAGCGAGGCGAAGCCCTCGCCGACCTGGCGCCACAGCTCGAACCGGGTGATCAGGAACAGCAGGCCGACCAGGACGAGACCCGCCCCGACGCCCACGAGCGTGACGGCCATTCCGCCCGCGCGCTTGTAGATCGTCGCGCCGGTGAAGCCGAGCAGGAACAGCAGCAGCCCGAGCGCGAAGTAGGACAGCCACACCGCGAACGGCCCCGCCTGCCACAGCCACGGCACCCGGAACAGGAACCCGTTCGCGCCCCAGCCGTTCGTCGCGTCCTCGATCCAACCGCCCAGCAGGAACACCGCCGCCAGCGCCGCGGATCCGAGGACAGCCGTCGACAGGGTCCCGAGGAAGAAGTCGCGGCGCGTCACGCTCAGAGCCTGCGAGAACGGAAACGTCAGCGTGAGGGCCTGCAGGCCGAGGGCGAAGAAGTACCAGAGCGGGGCTTGACCCGCCCCGCTGTATTTCGGCCCGTCGACGGGGATCATCGCGAAGATCAGGATCGACAGTGCGGTGGCTCCGCCGAGAATGATCAGCGGGATCCACACCCAGGTCATCCTGTTGATCAGCTGAAGCCTGACCACGTTCTGGATCCGGGACATCAGCGCATCTCCTTCGTGAGATCCGATTCGGATGCGACGGACCCGGGAGCGGACTCCTCCCGTTCCCGCTGGGTGAGTCGCACGATGAGCTGCTGCAGCGACACCGGTGCGAGGTCGAGGCC
>JAFDWK010000036.1:276-33961 GCA_018268515.1 Actinomycetota bacterium | reverse complement strand
CCGGGCAAGGTCACCAAGCTCGTCCCGTTCGGTGCGTTCGTGCGCGTCGCGGACGGCATCGAGGGCCTGGTGCACATCTCCGAGCTGTCCAGCAAGCACGTCGAGCTGGCGGAGCAGGTCGTCTCGGTCGGCGAAGAGGTCTTCGTCAAGGTCATCGACATCGACCTCGAGCGTCGTCGCATCTCGCTGTCGCTGAAGCAGGCCAACGATTCGGTCGACCCGTACGGCACCGAGTTCGACCCGGCCCTGTACGGCATGCTCGCCGAGTACGACGAGAACGGCGAGTACAAGTACCCGGAGGGCTTCGACGCCGAGACCGGTGCGTGGAAGGACGGCTTCGACGCCCAGCGCGAGGCATGGGAGCAGGAGTACGCGGCTGCCCAGGCTCGCTGGGAGGCGCACAAGGCTCAGGTCATCAAGGCCGCCGAGGCCGAGGCAGCCGCGGGCGACGAGTTCGGTGCGGGTGCGCAGTCGTTCTCGAGCGACTCCGCCGGTGCCGGCACGCTGGCCGACGACGAGGCTCTCGCGGCTCTGCGCGAGAAGCTCTCGGGCGGCAACGCGTAAGCATCACCCTCCAGAACGGGCCGTCACCTCGCCTTCGGGCGAGTGGCGGCCCGTTCCGCATGCCGCGGATCGGGATCACGCGACCGTCCCGGACGCCGGCGGTGTCGCCTGCGGGGACGTGTGAGGATGGAGGACATGGATCCGGTCGTCGCTGAACATCGCGGCGCGCGAGGGCGGATCCGCTGGCCGTGACCTTCACCGGTCATGCGCCCGGTTCCTCCGCCTACCGGCGGCTCATCCTCGGGTTGTTCTTCGCGGGCATCGCGACTTTCGCGCAGCTGTATGCGCCTCAGGCGGTGCTGCCGGAGCTGTCGCGCGATCTCGCCGTCGATCCGGCGACCGCCGCGCTCAGCGTCTCGGCCGCGACGCTCGGACTCGCGGCATCCGTGATCGGCTGGTCGGTCGTCGCCGACCGGATCGGGCGGGTGCCCGTGATGGCGATCGGCGTGATCGCGGCGACGGCGCTGGGCATGCTCGCGCCGCTCAGCGGCGGCATGGGGATCCTCCTCGCGCTGCGGTGCACCGAGGGAGTGGCGCTGGGCGCGGATCCGCTCCGGTCCTGAGCCGCACGGGCCAGCGCGGGCGGTGCGGTCGGCTGCGGCGCCCGTGCGAGACTGACAGCATGCCCCTCATCGCGCTCACCGGCGGCATCGCGTCGGGCAAGTCCACGATCGCCGCCCGGCTCGCCGAACACGGTGCCGTCGTCGTCGATGCGGATCGGATCGTGCGAGACGTGCAGGCCGCCGGCACTCCCGTGCTCGCACGCATCGCGGCGGAGTTCGGTACCGAGATGATCCTGCCCGACGGGGAGCTCGATCGAGCACGGCTCGGGGCGCGGGTGTTCGGCGATGGCGAGGCGCTCGGCCGGCTGAACGCCATCGTGCACCCGGCCGTGAAGTCCGAGTCGCAGCGCAGGTTCGCCGCCGCGCTGGCGGAGGACCCCACGGCAGTCGTCGTCTACGACGTGCCTCTGCTCGTGGAGGCCAGGGTGGACGATCCCTGGGACCTGATCGTGGTCGCGGACGCGCCTGCCGAGGTGCGCGAGGAGCGCCTCGTCCGCAACCGCGGCCTCGACCGCACGGAGGCCCGCAAGCGCATCCACTCCCAGGCACCGGACGAGCAGCGCAGAGCGATCGCGGACGTGATCATCGACACCTCCGGCGACCTGGCCGAGACGATCCGCCAGACGGACGATCTCTGGCAGCGGCTGCGGCTGAGCGCGCCCGCGTGACGGACCTCCTCGCGGCCTACGACGCCCAGCTGCGCGGCTCCGCGGAGCTGATCGGGGCGGAGGGGATCCGGCGCATCGGGCCGGTCGCGGTGGGCGTGTTCCCGGGTGGCGCCGGCTTCGCGAGCTACGTCGATCTGGCAGGATTCGGGCAGCGGCGGATCCGTTCCCTCGTCGCGGAGGTGCGCGCGCATTTCGAGGTGCTTCCCGAGGTGCGCACCGCGGAGTGGAAGACCCGCGGGCACGACGTCGCTCCGGGGCTGGAGACCGCGCTCGCGGATGCCGGCTTCGTCGCCGAGGAGACGGAGTCGGTGATGCTGGGCGAGGCTGCGGCGCTCGCCGCTGACGTCCCGGTGCCGGCCGGCGTCGTGCTGCGTGAGATCCGTGGTGCGGACGACATCCTGGCGATGGAGCGGATGCAGGCGGTGGTCTTCGGCCACGGGGACGGCCAGGAGCGGGCGCAGGGCATGATCGCGCGTGTCGCAGCCGGTGAGGACGTCGTGCTGTGGATCGCCGAGGCCGATGGGCGCGTGATCAGCACGGGCAGGCTCGAGCCGGTCGCCGGCACGCAGTTCGCCGGGATCTGGGGCGGCGCCACCATGCCGGAGTGGCGGGGGCGCGGCGTGTATCGGGCCCTGACCGCGAAGCGCGCGCAAGCCGCGCTGCGGCGCGGAGTCCGCTATCTGCACTTGGATTCGACGGAGTTCTCGCGGCCGATCCTGGAGCGCTCCGGCCTGCGTAAGGTCACCACCACCACGCCGTACGTCTGGACACGCGGGAAGTGAAGGCGGTTCCTCGGGGCCGCCGGCCCTACGCAGGCGGAGTGCATCGGCATCGCTGACGATCGGACCGCATCGCCGTTCGGCCCTTCGGCCGTCATCTTCTCCCTGCGGTGCCCTGTGACGGATCCGCCGTGCTCTCGGCGAACGCGAGGGGCACCGCGGCGCCGATGTCGCAGGCTCCTCGTAGTGTTGAGGGATGCAACCCACACGTTCGGTCCGGCCGTTCGAAGTCGTGTCCGAGTACGCGCCGGCCGGTGACCAGCCGCAGGCGATCGCGGAGCTCGCCGCGCGCATCAACGCCGGCGAGACCGACGTCGTGCTCCTCGGCGCCACCGGTACGGGCAAATCCGCGACGACGGCGTGGCTCATCGAGCAGGTGCAGCGTCCCACGCTCGTGCTCGCGCACAACAAGACGCTCGCGGCGCAGCTGGCGAACGAGTTCCGCGACCTCATGCCGAACAACGCGGTCGAATATTTCGTCTCGTACTACGACTACTACCAGCCCGAGGCGTATGTCCCGCAGACGGACACCTTCATCGAGAAGGACTCCTCGGTCAACGCCGAGGTCGAGCGCCTGCGCCACTCCACCACGAACTCGCTGCTGAGCCGCCGCGACGTGGTGGTCGTCTCCACGGTCTCCTGCATCTACGGCCTCGGCGCTCCCGAGGAGTACCTGCGCGCGATGGTGGCCTTGCAGGTGGGGGAGCGGTACGACCGGGATGCGCTGATCCGCCAGTTCATCGCGATGCAGTACAACCGCAACGACGTCGACTTCTCCCGCGGGAACTTCCGCGTGCGGGGCGACACGATCGAGATCATCCCCGTCTACGAGGAGCACGCGATCCGGATCGAGCTGTTCGGCGATGAGATCGAGGCGCTGTATTCGCTGCACCCGCTGACGGGCGAGGTGATCGCGCGGCTCGATTCGGTGCCGATCTTCCCGGCGTCGCACTATGTGGCCGGCACCGATGTGGTGCAGCGTGCCATCGGCCAGATCGAGGACGAGCTCACCGAGCGCCTCGCCGAACTCGAGCGGCAGGGCAAGCTGCTCGAGGCACAGCGTCTGCGCATGCGCACGAGCTTCGACCTGGAGATGCTGCAGCAGCTCGGATTCTGCTCGGGCATCGAGAACTACTCGCGGCACATGGACGGCCGTGAGGCAGGCGAGCCGCCGCACACGCTGCTGGACTTCTTCCCCGACGACTTCCTGCTCGTGATCGACGAGTCGCACGTCACCGTGCCGCAGATCGGCGCGATGTACGAGGGCGACGCGTCGCGCAAGCGCACCCTCGTCGACCACGGCTTCCGCCTCCCCAGCGCGCTGGACAACCGCCCGCTGCGCTGGGACGAGTTCACGAAGCGGATCGGGCAGACCGTGTACCTCTCGGCGACCCCGGGCAAGTACGAGATGGGCATCGCCGACGGGGTCGTCGAGCAGATCATCCGCCCCACCGGCCTCGTGGATCCGGAGATCGTGGTCAAGCCGTCGAAGGGGCAGATCGACGACCTGCTCGAGGAGATCCGGATCCGGGTCGCGCGTGACGAGCGCGTGCTGGTCACGACCCTCACCAAGAAGATGGCGGAAGAACTGACCGACTTCCTCGGGGAGCACGGCGTGCGGGTGCGCTACCTGCACTCCGATGTCGACACGCTCCGCCGAGTCGAACTGCTGACCGAGCTGCGTGCCGGGGTGTACGACGTTCTCGTCGGCATCAACCTGCTCCGCGAGGGCCTCGACCTGCCGGAGGTCTCGCTGGTCGCGATCCTCGACGCGGACAAGGAGGGGTTCCTGCGCAGCGGCACCTCGCTCATCCAGACGATCGGCCGCGCGGCGCGCAACGTGTCCGGCCAGGTGCACATGTACGCCGACACGATGACCGACTCGATGGCGAGGGCGATCGAGGAGACCGAGCGGCGCCGCGAGAAGCAGATCGCGTACAACACCGCCAATGGCATCGACCCGCAGCCGCTGCGCAAACGCATCGCCGACATCACCGATGTGCTCGCACGGGAGGGCGCGGACACGGCCGAGCTGCTGTCCAAGCGCACGAAGTCGGGCCGTGGGAAGTCGCCGACGCCGAATCTGCGGCGGGAGGGCATCGCGGCGGAAGGCGCCCAGCAGCTCGAGGACACGATCGCCGATCTCTCCTCCCAGATGCTCGCCGCGGCGGGTGAGCTCAAGTTCGAGCTCGCCGCGCGACTGCGGGACGAGGTGCAGGACCTGAAGAAGGAGCTGCGGGCGATGGAGCGCGCGGGCCATGCCTGAGCGCCCCGCGACCTCGATGCGGGGGCGCGCGGCCTGACAGCCGCGGCGAGGGAAGCGGATCCGACGCGTTCGGATCCGGTGGAATCGGAGGAGCGACATGGTGGATGCGGCGGTCGTCGAGCTGGCGGACCGGATCCGCGCGCTGCTCGGCGGCGCGGGCGAGATCGAGGAGCGCGCGATGTTCGGCAGTCGTGCATTCCTCGCCGAGGGCCGGATCCTGGTCGGCGCGCGCAAGGGCGGACGGCTTCTCGTCCGTGTCGCGGCCGAACGGGCGGCGGTGCTGCTCACCGAGCCCGGCGTGACGCGCGCGGTCATGGGCGCACGCACGATGAGCGAGAACTGGCTCGACGTGGCCGCCGATGCGATCGCCGATGACGGGGCGCTCATGGAGTGGATCGACGTCGCGCGCGAGGACGCCGGGAGCGGAGAAGCCCGAGAGACGCGGGCGAACGACCGGTGAGGATCAGGGGCAGTGCATGAGGGGCTTGGGGCCGCTGCGATCGATCTCGTGCGCCGTCATCGGCGCGCCGCACAGGGGGCAGCCGCGCTGCGCCCGTTCGGCGGATGAGGGAGGAGGCGTCGCCTCATACGGCCCGACCGACGCGGGGCCCGCGAAGCGGATCAGATTGGTGTTGAACCAGGCGTAGAGCCCACCGGCCTCGCGGATGCGCTGCCGGAGCGGAGGCGGGTCGGCGGGTGCGTTCGTCATGATCATTAGTGTACTAATGATTAGGGCAGTTGGTAACATCGTCCCGTGGCCACACCGACCCCTGATGACCTGCTCCGCCTGGAGAACCAGCTGTGCTTCGCGCTGGTGACCGCGGCGCGCAACGTGGTCGCGATCTACCGCCCGATCCTCGAGCCACTCGGGCTCACCCACCCGCAGTACCTCGCGATGCTGGCTTTGTGGGAGCAGTCCCCGCGCTCTCTCGGCGATCTCGCGGCTGCCCTGGCGATGGACCCGGCCACGGCCTCGCCCCTGGTGAAGCGACTCGAGGCCGACGGCCTGATCGAGCGGCACCGCAGCTCATCCGACGAGCGCCGACTCGACATCGCCCTCACCCGGTCCGGGGCTGCCTTGCGCGTACGGGCGCTGGATGTGCCCCGTCAGGTGATGGCGCGCCTCGGCATGAGCGTGCCCGACGTCGAAGCCGTGCGCGACGCGCTCGGCCGCTTCGCCGGAGCCGCCGACCTCTGAACCGGCCTTCCGCCCACTCGACGGCAGTCGGAGACGCCCGGCTCTGAGCAGGCGGGCGGCGGTATGCGGCAGCGGCCGGAGCAGCACGTAGGGTGAGGGCATGGTCCGCGACGCCACGCGTCTTCGCGCGCTCCCCCTCCCGGGAGCGCTCGGCGCCGTTGTGGTCATCGCCGGGCTGCTCATGGCCATCGCCTCGCTGCAAGGGGTGCCGCAGTTCGGCGACATCGCGATACTGCACCGGGGACCCGCACCGACACCGGCCGCGGGAACGCAGCCCCCCGGTTCCTCCCGCATGGACCAGATCCCGGACAGCCCCGTGCTGGCGACGATCGCCACGGCGATCGCGATCCTGCTGTGCCTGGCATTCCTGGTGCTGATGGCCTGGCTGTTCTGGCGTGTGGTCCGCGCCCTCTGGGCGCAACGGCCCCTCAGCCGCCAGACCGGCGGCGGCGTCGAGATCGGGGAGGCCGTCGCCGGCGACGAGCCGGTGGATGCGGGCGCGATCCGCGCCGCCACGGCCGGCGCGCAGGACGTCATGGACGCGCACCGCGACCCCGGTGATGCGATCGTGGCCGCCTGGGTGCACCTCGAGGAGGCTTCTGCCCGGGCGGGACGCGCACGCTCACCCTCGGAGACCCCGGCGGAGTTCACCGTGGGGATCCTGCGTGGCCGGCCGGGGCTCGACGACGATCTGGAGACCTTGCTCGGCCTGTACGAGTCCGTGCGCTTCGGGGGCGAGGCAGCCGATGAGGCCGAGCGACGCACCGCGCGGCGGTGTCTGGCAGCCATCGAGGAGCGGTGGCGATGAGACGCTGGATCCTGCTGGTCGTGCTCTGGGTCGTGATCGGCGTGCCGCTCGCTCTGCTGCTCGACTTCCTGGGGGTGCCGCTCCCGTTCGGCATCGCCTGGATCCTCGTCTTCGCCGCCGCTCTGCTGATCGCACAGCAGAGCTTCCTCGACGAATCCGGCCCCTGGCCGCCGCCCCCGCCGGAGCAGGTGCAGCGGGGCTCCGACGTCTCCCGCCTGGCGTGGGCGGTGGACTCGCGCACGGGCGAGGTGGGTCCGACCCTGCGCCGTCGGGTCTCCGCACTCGCAGACCGACGGCTGCAGCAGCACGGTCTCTCCCCGGGGCAGGCGGGTGCCGCGGACGTCGACGCGATCCTCGGCCCCGGCGCGCACGCCGCCCTCCACGGCGCCCGGATGCGCACCTCTGACCTCGCGCGGATCCTGCGCGCCCTGGAGGGGCCGCCCGCCCCATCGAATCCGGAGAGAGCATGAGCACCGAACAGAGCAGAGACGACGCCGTCGACATCGCGGACACCGCGGCCCGGGTGCTCGCCCGGGTACGCACCGCGGTGGTCGGCATGGACGAGCCTCTGACGCTCGCCCTGGCCACGATCCTGGCGGGTGGTCACGTGCTCTTCGAGGACGTGCCGGGCCTGGGCAAGACGCTTGCCGCACGCAGCCTCGCCGCGGCGCTCGGGCTGGATTTCCGCCGGCTGCAGTGCACGCCGGACATGCTCCCCGGGGACGTGACCGGATCCTTCGTGTACGCCCCCGACACCGGGGACTTCCGCTTCCGTCCCGGCCCGATCTTCACCGGACTGCTGCTCGCCGACGAGATCAACCGGACCACGCCGAAGACCCAGTCCGCGATGCTGGAGGCGATGGCGGAGCGGCAGGTGACGGTGGAGGGGCGGCGATACGCCCTGCCGGATCCGTTCCACGTGATCGCGACCTCGAATCCGATCGAGTACGAGGGCACGTATGCGCTGCCGGAGGCGCAGCTGGACCGTTTCATGGTGCGGCTGTCGGTGGGCTACCCCGAGCCCGAGAACGAGGCCGGCATCGTGCAGGAGCGCATCCGCCGCCAGCAGGAGCACGCCGAGGTGGACGCGGTGATCGGCACTGCGGAGTTGCGTGCGATCCAGGCGGCGGTCGAACGGATCCATGTGGAGGACGACCTGATCCGCTACGCGGTGCACCTCACCCGCGCGACCCGCACGGCGCCGAACGTGGCAGTGGGAGCGTCGCCGCGCGGGTCGCAGGCACTGATCCTGCTGGCGCGCGCCCTCGCCGCCATCGAGGGGCGCGGCTTCGTGCGGCCCGATGACGTGAAGCGCATCGCCGTTCCCGTGCTGGCGCACCGGCTCACGCTGACGCCTCAGGCATGGGCCCAGGGCGTGGACCCGGTGAGCGTCGTCGCCGGGGTGGTCGGCGCGACGCCCGTGCCGCCGACAGTGGCGGACGCGGGCACGATCCGCGCATGACCCCGCCCGGATCCACGCTGCGCACACCGCTGCAGTGGCAGCGCACACCAGTGCTGGCCGCGGCCCTCACCGGAGCAGTCCTCCTCGCGGGGGCGGGGCTGGTGTTCGGCCGCCCGGATGTGATCGCGGCAGGGCTGCCGCTCGCGCTCGCCGGCGTGTGGGCGCTGTTCCGGCCGCCGCAGGCGCCGACCGTCGAGATCGCGCTGGCCCTGGACGAGGCCGCGGACGCAGAGCAGGTCCCGGGCAGGATCGATGTCGCGACAGGGGCGGAGTGGATCCAGCTCGCGGTCGATCAGGGCGGGGAGCGCACGGGCGGGATCGAGACGACCGCGGGCGAGGCGGCACGCACGCGCACGCGCATCCTGCATTCCGGTCCGTCCGAGGCGCTCGCCGCAGCCGCCCGCGCCGTGCAGCACGACGGGGCGTGGGCGAGCACGCCGACCGCCCGTGTCGCGGCGATCTGGAACGCCTCTCCGCGGGCACGACGCATCGCGGAACTCCCGCTGGCGCCGCGACTGATCGGCCTGCACGGCGGTCACGACGGGCGGCGTGCGGGCGCCGGGGGCGACTTCCGCGACATCCACCCGTTCGCGCCCGGCGACGAGCTGCGGCGTGTGGACTGGCGGGCGACGGCCCGGCTCGCGCGGCGGCCCGGTGAGCTGCTGGTGCGACGCACGAATGCGCTGAGCGACAGCGCCGTGGTGATCACCCTGGACACGGCGGACGACCTCGGCGCGGTGGTCGCGACCTGGGGCAGCGGAGCGACGGCGCACAGCGGCCCCACGTCGATGGACCTCGGCCGGGAGGCGGCGCTCTCGGTCGCGACGTCCGCGGTCGCCGCGGGGGACCGGGTCGCGTTCCACGCCCTCTCCCCGGGCGGACGCTCGGTGCGCAGCGGATCCGGAGCCCGGCACCTCGAGCGTGTGCGCGGCGTGATCGCCGGCACCGGCGTGGACGGCGACGGCACCCGGTACCGTCGCACGCCGGCTGTCCCGCCCGGCTCGATCGTGTTCGTGCTGTCCACGTTCTTCGACGGTGCGGCGGCGGATCTGGCCCTGCGGTGGAGCGCCGGCGGTCAGGCGGTCGTCGCGATCGACGTGCTGCCGAGGCCGCAGACGGCGCGCCTGACGCCGTCGCAGAACCTCGCGATGCGCACGCTGCTGCTGGAGCGGGCGGGCGTGCTGGAGGATCTGCGCGGCGCGGGCGTCGAGGTGGTGTCGTGGGACACGGGCGATCCGGCGACCGCTCTGCGGATCGCGGCCCGCACGGCGCGCCGTGATCGCGGCCGGGGAGCGCGGCGATGAGCCGGCCGCATGAGCTGCGGGCACCGGGATCGGTGCCCGGTGCGGTGCTACGCCTCTGCGCGGCGGCGATGATCTTCGGCGGGGTGCTGCTGCTGAACCCGTACCCGATGTGGTGGTGGATCGCCGGCGCCGCGACGCTGATCTCCGTGGTCGTCCCGCGCTCGATGGCGGCCTGGGCGGGCATCGCCTGCATGGCGGTCGGGCTGATCCTGACACCGCCGTCGCCGGGGCGTGCGGCCCTCGCCATCGGGCTGATCCACCTCGCGCACCTGCTCGCCGGGTGGACCTGGGTCGTGCCCTGGCGCTCCCGGATCCGTCCGGCGGTGCTGCTGCCCGGGCTGCGTCGGCTGCTCGTGATCCAGGCGATCGCGCAGTCGGTCGCGGTGCTCATGGTGCTCGCCGTGCCGCCGCTGCACGGACCGGGTTTCGCCTGGCTCGCGCCCCTCGGCGCCGCCGTGCTGACCGGGGTGAGCGCCCTTGCGCTCCGTCTCTCGTGGGGGCCGGATGCCGCGTCCCGGGCTCGGATGGCGGCCCGTCCCGGCCCCGATCCTCGGCCCTGAGGAGCCGCTCCGGCTCCGCGCCGAGGCGCTGAGGAGCTGCTCCGGATCCGATGTCTGTGGCCGCTCCTAGACTTGACGGGTGCCGATCGTATCCGTAACCAGTCCCGGAAGACTCAGCGTCCGAGGCGCTCGTGTCCACAATCTCCGCAACGTCGACCTCGAGATCCCGCGTGACTCCCTGGTCGTCTTCACCGGCCTGAGCGGATCCGGGAAGTCGAGCCTCGCCTTCGACACGATCTTCGCCGAGGGGCAGCGCCGCTACGTCGAATCCCTCAGCGCCTACGCGCGCCAGTTCCTCGGTCAGGTCGATCGGCCCGACGTCGACTTCATCGAGGGACTCAGCCCCGCGGTGTCGATCGATCAGAAGTCGACCAACCGCAACCCCCGTTCGACCGTCGGCACGATCACCGAGATCTACGACTACATGCGTCTGCTCTGGGCGCGCATCGGCGTGCCGCACTGCCCGCAGTGCGGTGAGCGGATCCAGCGCCAGACGGTGCAGCAGATCGCCGATCAGCTCATGGAGCTGCCCGAGCGCACCCGATACCAGATCGTGGCGCCCGTGGTGAGCCAGAAGAAGGGCGAATTCGTCGATCTGTTCCGCGAGCTCGGCGCCAAGGGCTACGCGCGCGCGATCGTCGACGGTGAGCTCGTGCAGCTGGCCGAACCCCCGGTGCTGAAGAAGAGCTACAAGCACGACATCGGGGTGGTCGTGGACCGCCTCGTCGCGGCGCCCGACATCCTCGGCCGCGTCACCGACTCGGTGGAGACCGCGCTCGGGCTCGCGGGCGGCGTCGTCCAGGTGAACTTCGTGGACGAGGAGGGGGACGACGCCTGGCAGTCGTTCTCGGAGAAGCTGGCCTGCCCCAACGGCCATGCGATCACGCTCACCGAGATCGAGCCGCGCACGTTCTCGTTCAACGCGCCGTTCGGCGCCTGCCCCGCCTGCTCCGGCCTCGGCACCCGGATGTCGGTCGATGTCGACCTCATGCTGGGCGACGAGTCGCTGTCGATCCGCGAGGGCGCGATCATCCCGTGGACCACCCAGGGCAAGGGGCTGTTCCAGTACTACGAGCGGCTGCTGGAGGGCCTCGCGGCCGACCTCGACTTCTCGCTGGACACGCCCTGGCAGGATCTGCACTCCGACGTGCAGAACGCCGTGCTGCGCGGCGAGAACTACAAGGTCACCGTGAAGTGGAAGAACCGGTACGGCCGTGAGATGCGGTACTCGTCCGGCTTCGAGGGCGTCGTGCCGTACATCGAGCGGCAGTATCAGCAGGCCGAGAGCGACACCCAGCGCAGCCGGTGGGGCGAGTACCTGCGCGAGGTGCCGTGCCCGGTCTGCGACGGCGACCGGCTCAAGCCCGAGGTGCTCGCGGTGCAGGTGCACGGGCACTCGATCGCCGAGGTCTCGCACAAGAGCCTCGCCGAGGCGCAGGAGTTCATGCAACGCCTCGAGCTGACCCCGCGGGAGGCGAAGATCGCCGCGCAGGTGCTGCGCGAGATCCGCCTCCGACTCGACTTCCTGCTGCAGGTCGGCCTGTCGTACCTGAACCTGAGCCGCTCGGCCGGTTCCCTGTCCGGCGGGGAGGCGCAGCGCATCCGTCTCGCGACGCAGATCGGATCCGGCCTCACCGGCGTGCTCTACGTGCTCGATGAGCCGTCGATCGGCCTGCACCAGCGCGACAACCGGCGACTCATCGAGACGCTGCTCACGCTGCGCGATCTCGGCAACACGCTCATCGTGGTCGAGCACGACGAGGAGACGATCGAGGCAGCGGACTGGGTGGTCGACATCGGACCGGGCGCCGGCGTGAACGGCGGGCTCGTGGTGCACTCCGGTCCGTACGAGGCGCTGCTGCGCGAGAAGTCGTCGATGACGAGCGACTACCTCGCGGGCCGCCGTGAGATCGTCACGCCGAAGAAGCGCCGCCGGATCGACCGCAAGCGCATGCTCAGCGTGGTCGGCGCGAAGGAGAACAACCTCCGGGGCGTCACCGCGGACTTCCCGCTCGGAGTGCTGACGGCGGTCACCGGCGTCAGCGGATCCGGGAAGTCGTCCCTCGTGAACGACATCCTCTACCGGGTGCTCGCCTCGCGGCTGAACGGGGCGCGCACGGTCCCCGGCAAGCACGTCAGGGTCACCGGGCTCGACAACCTCGACAAGGTCGTGCACGTCGACCAGGCGCCGATCGGTCGCACCCCGCGGTCGAACCCGGCCACCTACACGGGCGTGTTCGACCGCATTCGCACGCTCTTCAGCGAGACGCCCGAGGCCAAGGTGCGCGGCTACCAGCCGGGCCGGTTCAGCTTCAACGTCAAAGGCGGGCGCTGCGAGGCGTGCTCCGGCGACGGCACGATCAAGATCGAGATGAACTTCCTGCCCGACGTGTACGTCGACTGCGAGGTCTGCCACGGCAAACGGTACAACCGCGACACCCTGGCCGTGCACTACAAGGGCAAGAACATCGCCGAGGTGCTCGAGATGCCCATCGAGGAGGCAGCCGAGTTCTTCGAGCCGATCCAGGCCATCCACCGCTACATGAAGACGCTCGTCGACGTCGGACTCGGGTACGTGCGGCTGGGCCAGTCGGCGACGACGCTCTCCGGCGGCGAGGCGCAGCGCGTCAAGCTCGCCACCGAGCTCCAGCGGCGCAGCAACGGCCGTTCGATCTACGTGCTCGACGAGCCGACCACCGGTCTGCACTTCGAGGACGTGCGCAAGCTGCTCGAGGTGCTGAACGGCCTCGTGGACAAGGGCAACACGGTGATCGTGATCGAGCACAACCTCGACGTCATCAAGTCGGCCGACTGGGTGATCGACCTCGGCCCCGAGGGCGGATCCGGCGGCGGGCAGATCATCGCGACCGGCACGCCGGAGCAGGTCGCGCGCAACGCCGACAGCCACACCGGTGCGTTCCTCGCCGAGGTCCTCGACGGCGCGATCGCCGCGGGGCGCCCCGGCGCGCGGCGGGTGCTCGAGCGCAAGGCGGGGTGATGGCAGAAGAACTCCCGTACAAGCCCAGATCCGGGGAGATCCCGACCGACCCCGGCGTGTACCGGTTCCGCGATGCGCAGGGGCGAGTGCTCTACGTCGGCAAGGCGAAGAACCTGCGTCAGCGGCTGTCGAACTACTTCGCGCCGCTGCGCACCCTGCACGAGCGCACTCGGCGGATGGTCACCACGGCCGCGTCCGTGGAGTGGACCGTGGTGCCCACGGACGTGGACTCGCTGCAGCTCGAGTACATGTGGATCAAGGAGTTCGATCCGCCGTTCAACGTGCGCTACAAGGACGACAAGTCCTATCCGTTCCTGGCGATCACGCTCGCCGATGAGGCCCCCCGGGTGATCGTCACCCGCAATCGGCGGATCCCCGGCGCCAAGTACTTCGGGCCGTACCCCAAGGTGTGGGCGGTGCACGACACGATCGACCTGATGATCAAGGTGTTCCCGATCCGCACCTGCAGCGACGCCAGCTACCGCAAGGCGATGCAGACCGGGCGTCCGTGCTTCCCTGGCCAGATCGGCAAGTGCGGCGGCCCCTGCTCCATGAAGGTGTCCATCGCGGAGCATCGCGCCATGGTCGACGACTTCATCGCCTTCATGGAGGGCGGGGACGAGCGGTTCACCCGCGACCTGACCCGGCGCATGCACGAGGCGTCGGCGGCGATGGACTACGAGAGCGCGGCGAGGTACCGCGACCAGCTCGCCTCGATCGAGGCGGTGCTGGGCCGCAGCGCCCTGGTGCTCCCGCAGGACGAGGACGCGGATCTGTTCGGCATCGCCGAGGACGAGCTGTCCGCGGCGATCCAGCACTTCGTGATCCGCGGGGGCCGCGTGCGCGGAGTGCGCGCATCCACGCTCGACAAGGAGATCGACATCTCCGGCGCCGAGCTCGTGGATCAGATCCTGCAGCGCGTGTACGGCGAGGCCGACGGCGACCAGGTGCCGCGGCGCGTGCTCGTGCCGGCGCTGCCCGACGACGCGGCGGAGCTCGAGGAGTGGCTGCGCGAGCGCCGCGGCAAGAAGGTCGAGATCGCGGTCGCGCAGCGCGGCCAGCGGGCCGAGCTCATGCGCAACGCGACGCTGAATGCGCAACAGGCGCTGATCCGGCACAAGACCCGCCGCTCCAGCGACTACACGACGCGCACGCAGGCGCTCACCGACCTTCAGGACGCGCTGGGCCTCGACGAGGCCCCACTGCGGATCGAGTGCTACGACATCTCGCATCTGGGCGGCACGAACGTGGTCGCCTCGATGGTGGTGTTCGAGGACGGACTGCCCCGCAAAGACCAGTACCGGTCGTTCAACATCGCCGAGACCACCGACGACACCGACTCGATGTACCAGGTGCTCACCCGCCGGCTCTCGCACATCGATGCGCCGGAGGAGCCGGAGAGCGAGCCGACGCAGGACCGGGGCGGCGAAGGCCTCGGAGAACCGCAGGGGCCGGTGGTGACGCAGCGCCGGAAGCCGCGCTTCGCGTACCCGCCGCAGCTGCTGATCGTCGACGGCGGCAAGCCGCAGGTCGAGGCCGCGGCGCGCGCGCTGCGCGATGCGGGCCGCACCGACATCGGCCTCTGCGGCATCGCGAAGCGCCTGGAAGAGCTCTGGCCGCCGGGGGAGGAGTACCCCGTCATCCTGCCGCGTACGAGCGAGGCCCTGTACCTCGTGCAGCGCCTGCGCGACGAGGCGCACCGCTTCGCGATCACGCATCAGCGCAAGCGTCGCAGGCGCGACATCGCCTCGATCCTCGGCGAGGTTCCGGGGCTCGGTGCGGCCCGGATCAAGACGCTGCTGCGGCATTTCGGATCCGTCGCCGCGCTGCGCCGCGCCGGATCCGACGAGATCCAGGAAGTACCGGGCATCGGACCGGCCCTGGCGGAGGCGATCAGGGCGCATCTCGCGGGATCGTCCGCGACCGCGGCGGGGCCGGCAGCGTCCGGATCCTCGGCCGCCCCATCCGCCGGTGCGGGGTACCCTTCGACGGCCGGCGACGGATCCGGATCCGGTGCGGATGCCTCGGAAGCCCTGGCATCTGGCTAGGCTGGATCCGAGCGAGGAGGAGAGCCGATGAGCGCCGAGGCGGGTGAGTTCCTGATCGTCACCGGGATGTCGGGCGCGGGGCGCTCGACCGTCGCGAACGCGCTCGAGGACCTGGGCTGGTACGTGGTCGACAACCTGCCGCCCCAGATGCTCCGCCCGCTGCTCGATCTCGCCAATCTCGGTGGTGCGGCTCTGCCCAAGGTGGCCGCCGTCGTGGACGTGCGCGGGCGCGATCTCTTCGACGGATTCCCCGGGGTGGCGCGGGCGCTGCGCGAGCACGGATCGGTGCAGGTCGTCTTCCTCGACGCCTCCGATGACGTTCTCGTGCGACGGTTCGAGTCGGTGCGGCGCCCCCACCCGCTGCAAGGCGACGGCACGCTGCTCGATGGCATCCGCTCCGAGCGCACCCGGGTCGCGGGATTGCGCGAGGCCGCCGACATCGTCATCGACACCTCGAACTTCAACGTGCATCAGCTCGTCACCAAGGTGAACGAGGTCTTCGCCGAGGAGGGGGCCGCCCGGCACAAGCTCACCGTGATGAGCTTCGGGTTCAAGTACGGGCTGCCATCGGATGCGGATCTCGTCGCCGACATGCGCTTCCTGCCCAACCCGTTCTGGATCGACGAGCTGCGCGGCTCCACAGGTCTGGACGCCGAGGTGCGCGACTACGTGCTCACCCGCGACGGGGCGCAGGAGTTCCTCGACGCGTACACGGCCGCGCTGCGTCCGGTGCTGGAGGGATACCAGCGCGAGAACAAGAGCCACTCGATGGTCGCCATCGGCTGCACGGGCGGCAAGCACCGCTCGGTCGCGATGGTCGAGGAGCTCGCGGCCAGGCTGGGACAGGTGCCGGGGGTCGCCGTGACCGTCCGGCACCGCGATCTCGGGCGCGAGTGACGCCGGCCCGGCCGGTGCAGTGCGCCGGGGCCGGGTAAGCTGATCCCTTGCGCCGAGATCCGGCGCCGCCCGTGAGAAGGAGACCCGTGGCACTCACCACCGACGTCAAGGCCGAGCTCGTCAGCATCCGGAACGCACCCCCGACGGTGCGCGTCGCGGAGGTGACGGCGGTGCTGAGGTTCGCCGGGGGGCTGCACCAGATCGCCAACCGCATCGCGGTCGAGGCGGAGGTGGATGCGGAGCTGCTCGCGCGTCGCGTCGCTCGCGACCTCGCCGAGCTCTTCGGCGTGCGCCCCGAGATCGCCCCGATCCAGGGTGCCTCCGGCCACGACGGCGCCAAGTACGCCGTGCGTGTGATCGCCGCCGGCGAGACGCTCGCCCGCCAGACGGGCCTGCTCGACCAGCGTCGTCGCCCGGTGCGCGGACTGCCGAACCGCCTGACCACCGGATCGCGCGAAGAGCTCGCGGGGCTCTGGCGCGGCGCGTTCCTCGCCGCGGGCTCGCTCAGCGAGCCGGGTCGCTCGGCCGTGCTCGAGGTCGCCTGCCCGTCCTCCGAGGCGGCCATGGCGCTCGTCGGCGCGGCGCACCGCATCGGGATCGCCGCGAAGGCCCGTGAGGTTCGCGGCATGCCCCGCGTCGTGATCCGCGAGCCGGAGGGGATCCGCGCGGTGCTCTCGCTCATGGGCGCGACGAAGACCGCCGCGGTCTGGGAGGAGATGCGTCAGCGCCGCGAGGTTCGCGCCGGCGTCAACCGGCTGGTGAACTTCGACGATGCGAACCTGCGCCGTTCCGCGCAGGCGGCCGTCGCCGCCTGTGCCCGCGTCGAGCGCGCGCTGGAGATCCTCGGCGAAGACGTCCCCGAGCACCTGCGCACCGCCGGCGCGCTGCGGCTCGCGCATCGCGATGCGAGCCTCGACGAACTCGGCCACCACGCCGACCCGCCTCTCACCAAGGACGCCGTCGCCGGCCGGATCCGCCGCCTTCTGGCGATGGCGGACAAGCGCGCGCAGTCCGAGGGCATCCCCGGAACCGATGCGGCCGTGCCCGCCGGTCTCGACGTCTGAGTCGCTGTGCGGGGGCGATTCTTCCGGGTCGTGGAAACACGCCCGGACCCCGTCCGTGAAGGCGTCACATCCGGAAGGATCCGGACGATCCGCGCGTTGCCGTCATTAGGATGAGAGACGTCCGCCCCGGGCGCACACCGCGCTTCGGGGGACCGGCAAGCGCCGCGAGCGCGGTGCGGATTGGATGACATCGACATGGCGACCTACACGCTGCCCGACCTTCCTTACGACTTCGCGGCCCTCGAGCCGCATATCAGCGGCAAGATCATGGAACTGCACCATGACAAGCACCACGCCGCCTACGTCGCCGGTGCGAACGCAGCGCTCGACGCGCTGGCCGAGGCGCGCGAGAGCGGCAACCTCGCGAACGTGAACAAGCTCGAGAAGGACCTCGCGTTCAACCTCGGCGGGCACGTCAACCACTCGATCTTCTGGACGAACCTGTCGCCGAACGGCGGCGGCCAGCCCGAGGGCGAGCTGAAGGCGGCCATCGACGAGTTCTTCGGATCCTTCGAGAAGTTCCAGGCGCACTTCACCGCGGCGGCCATGGGCATCCAGGGTTCGGGCTGGTCGGTGCTGAGCTGGGATCCGATCGGCGCCCGCCTCATCATCCAGCAGCTGTTCGACCAGCAGGGCAACACCGCGCAGGGCACGGTGCCGCTGTTCCAGCTGGACATGTGGGAGCACGCGTTCTACCTGGACTACCTGAACGTCAAGGCGGATTACGTCAAGGCGGCGTGGAACATCGCGAACTGGGAGAACGTCGCTCAGCGCTTCGTCACAGCGCGCGAGAAGACCAGCGGACTGCTGGTACTGTCGTAAAAGATGGGCGTCCTGATGGGCGAAAATCCCATCAGGACGCCGTTGTCCGCGCAATTTGCAAGAATCACGCACTTCCTTGAGTAAGAACCAGGAGACTTTCGTGTCTGTCAAGATCGGTATCAACGGCTTCGGCCGAATCGGACGCAATTACTTCCGCGCGGCCCTCGAGCAGGGCGCCGACCTCGAGATCGTCGCGGTCAACGACCTCACCGACAACAAGACGCTCGCGCACCTGCTGAAGTACGACTCCGTCGGAGGCGTCCTGAAGGCCGACGTGAGCTACGACGACGAGAGCATCACCGTCGACGGGCACCACATCAAGGCGTTCGCCGAGCGCGACCCGGCGAACCTGCCCTGGGGCGAGCTGGGCGTCGACATCGTCATCGAGTCCACCGGATTCTTCACCAAGGCCGAGCTCGCGAAGAAGCACATCGAGGCCGGCGCCAAGAAGGTGCTGATCTCCGCTCCCGCGACCGGCGACGACGCGACCATCGTGATGGGCGTGAACGAGGAGACCTACAACCCGGAGACCGACCACATCATCTCCAACGCCTCCTGCACGACGAACTGCCTCGCGCCGCTGGCCAAGGTGTTCAACGACGAGTTCGGGATCGTCCGCGGCTTCATGATGACCGCGCACGCCTACACCGCCGACCAGAACCTGCAGGACGGCCCGCACGGCGACCTGCGCCGCGCCCGCGCCGCCGCGATCAACATCGTCCCGGCCTCGACCGGTGCCGCCAAGGCCATCGGCCTCGTGCTGCCGGAGCTCAACGGCAAGCTCAGCGGATCCTCCTACCGCGTGCCCGTCCCCACCGGCTCGATCGTCGACCTGACGCTCATCACCGAGCGCGAGGACCTGACGGCCGACGAGGTCAACGCCGCGTACGCGAAGGCCGCCGCCGAGGGACGCCTGAACGGCTACCTGCAGTACAACGAGGACCAGATCGTCTCGAGCGACATCCAGGGCAACCCCTTCTCGTCGATCTTCGACTCGACCCTCACCAACGTCTCCGGCAACCTGGTCAAGGTCTCCAGCTGGTACGACAACGAGTGGGGATACTCGAACCGCCTCGTCGACCTCACCGAGTACGTGGCCGAGCGCCTCTAAGCTCATATCCATGACTCTGCGCACCCTCGAATCCCTGAAGGAATCGGTCGGGTCGCTCGACGGAACGCGCGTCATCGTCCGTTGTGATCTCAATGTCCCGCTCCGGGACGGGATCATCACGGACGATGGCCGCGTTCGCGCGTCGGTGCCGACCCTCAAGGCCCTCATCGACCAGGGGGCCCGCGTGATCGTGTGCTCCCACCTCGGTCGTCCTGAGGGCACCCCCGACCCGCAGTACAGCCTGGCGCCCGTCGCGGCGCGCCTGGGCGAGCTGCTCGGGCAGCCGGTCGCGTTCGCGGCGGACACCGTCGGCGCCTCGGCGCAGGAGACGGTCGCGGCCCTGCAGCCCGGCGGCGTCGTGGTGCTCGAGAACCTCCGCTTCAACTCGGGGGAGACCTCGAAGGACGACGCGGAGCGCCGCGCCTTCGCCGAGCAGCTCGCCGCCCTCGGCGACGCGCTCGTCTCCGACGGGTTCGGCGTCGTGCACCGCAAGCAGGCCAGCGTCTACGACCTCGCGCAGATCCTGCCGTCCGCGGCCGGACTGCTCATCGAAGCCGAGCTGACCGTGCTCGACCGTCTCACCGAGAACCCCGAGCGCCCCTATACGGTCGTGCTCGGCGGATCCAAGGTCTCCGACAAGCTCGGCGTGATCTCGCATCTGCTGCCGCGGGTGGACCGCCTGCTCGTCGGCGGCGGCATGCTGTTCACGTTCCTCGCGGCGCAGGGTCACGCGGTCGCGTCCAGCCTGCTGGAGAAGGACCAGCTCGACACCGTGCGCGGGTACATCGCCGAGGCGGCCGAGCGCGGCGTGGAGCTCGTGCTCCCCACCGACGTGGTCGTGGCGGCGTCGTTCGCCGCCGATGCGGCGCACGAGGTGGCCGCCGCCGATGCGATCGAGGCGACGTCGTTCGGCGCCGCGGGCATCGGGCTCGACATCGGCCCCGACACCGCGGCGCGTTTCGCGGACGCGATCCGCGGATCCAGGACCGTGTTCTGGAACGGGCCGATGGGCGTGTTCGAGTTCCCGGCGTTCGCCGCCGGCACCAAGGCCGTCGCGCAGGCGCTGACCGAGACCGACGGCCTGAGCGTCGTGGGCGGCGGCGACTCCGCCGCAGCCGTGCGCCAGCTCGGTTTCGCGGATGACCAGTTCGGTCACATCTCGACGGGCGGAGGCGCGAGCCTCGAGTTCCTCGAAGGAAAGAAGCTTCCCGGACTGGAGGTCCTCGGATGGCAGTGAGCAGTCGTACCCCACTCATCGCGGGCAACTGGAAGATGAACCTCGACCATCTGCAGGCGGTGGCATTCGTGCAGAAGCTGCACTGGACGCTCAAGGACGCCAAGCACGAGGACGGAACGGTCGAGGTGGCGGTGTTCCCGCCGCTCACCGATCTGCGCAGTGTGCAGACCCTGATCGACGCGGACAAGATCCCGTTCGCGTTCGGCGCCCAGGATCTCTCCGAGCACGACTCCGGCGCGTACACCGGTGAGATCTCGGGCGCGTTCCTGGCCAAGCTCGACGCGAGCTACGTCATCATCGGCCACTCGGAGCGGCGCGAGTACCACGCCGAGGGCGATGCGGTCGTCGCGGCCAAGACCCGGGCCGCGCTCAAGCACGGCCTGGTGCCGGTGATCTGCGTGGGCGAGACCGCGGAGGATCTGGAGAAGTTCGGCGCCAGTGCCGTGCCCGCCGGTCAGCTCGAAGCAGCCCTGCAGGGGCTGGACGCGAAGGCGGACATCGTCGTCGCGTACGAGCCGGTCTGGGCCATCGGCTCCGGCCAGGCCGCGACCCCGCAGCAGGCGCAGGACGTCTGCGCGGTCCTGCGCGGCGTGATCGCGAAGGTTCTCGGCGACGAGGCGGCGGCGCGCACCCGGATCCTCTACGGCGGTTCCGTGAAGTCGGCGAACATCGCCGGGTTCATGCGCGAGCCCGACGTGGACGGTGCGCTGGTCGGCGGGGCGAGCCTGGTCGTCGACGAGTTCGCCGCGATCGTGCGCTACCAGAAGCACGTCGGAGTGTGACACGCGTCCCCGCCCCAGAAGGGGCGGGGACGTCTCGACGTATAATTGACCGTTACCCGGGATCCCGCACGCCCGTGCGGGCCCGAGCGAAAGGCCGATCCGTGGATATTCTCCAGTTCATCCTGCAGGTGCTGCTGGGCATCACCAGCGTCCTGCTGACCCTTCTGATCCTGCTCCACAAGGGGCGCGGCGGGGGCCTCTCCGACATGTTCGGCGGCGGCATGTCGTCGGCCGTCGGATCCAGCGGTCTCGCCGAGCGGAACCTCAACCGCTTCACCGTCGTGCTCGCGCTGGTCTGGTTCGTCGCGGTCGTGGGTCTCGGCCTGATCACGAAGTTCGAGGCCATCTGATGGCGACCGGCGGCAACGCGATCCGCGGCACGCGGGTCGGATCCGGTCCCATGGGGGAGCAGGACCACGGCTACCACGCCGATCGCATCGCGGTCTCGTACTGGGATGGACTCGGCAACGAGACCGTCCGGTACTTCGCGGCGGGCCTGCCCGAGGAGGAGATCCCGGACATCATCGACCACCCGCACTCCGGTCTGCCGGCCGGGCGGGACAAGGAGAACCCGCCGGAGATCGCGAAGGCGGAGCCCTACAAGACTCACCTCGCGTACGTGAAGGAACGTCGCACGGACGAGGAGGCCGAGCAGCTGCTCGGCGACGCGCTCAGCCAGCTTCGTGAGCGGCGCGGTCAGGCCTGACCCCGTCCGGACGCGGTACGAGGAGAGCCCCTGCTTCGGCAGGGGCTCTCCTCGTACCGGAGCGGAGCATGGCCGGCGGCGCGCACCGGAGCGGAGCATGGCCGGCGGCGCGCACCGGAGCGGAGCACGGCCGGCGGCGCGCACCGGAGCGGAGCATGGCCGGCGGCGCGCACCGGCGATGCGGGTGCTGCCGGCGCTGCGCAGGACCTCGCCCTCCGGCAGCTCCCCGTTCAGCGGCAGGTTGCCGCGGTGTCGATCAGCGACTGCGGCGGCGTGCCGTAGAGCGAGACGCCGTTGCCGTCGGCGGTCTGACCACGGCTGATCGCCCAGGCGGTCGCCCAGGCCTCGTTGGCGTCACGACTGCGCCAGTCGAACATCGACGAGCACTTGGCGGAGATCGCATGCCCGACCTCATGGGTCACGAGCGCCTGCATGCGATCGTCGGGCCAGAGCTCCGCCACGGAGTCGGAGAGGGTGATGGTCGCGTGGCCCGGGTCGACGCCGTGGCCGCCGTACCAGCTGGTCAGGCCGCCTGCGCTGCCGTTGTCGCCGAAGCCGTTGACGATCGGCCCCCAGTCGAAGTCGAGCAGGACTCCGCCGGCGATCGAGCGGGCCCAGGCCTCCACCTCGAGGCGGCGGTCATAGAGCGGGCCGGCCTTCTCCGCCAGCTTCGACGCGTTCGACGCCTGCACGGCGCCGACGGCCGCGACGTAGGCGGTGAAGGCGCCCTGCGCTCCGGCGTCGAGGTGGCGGGCGCCTGCCGCCATGTCCTGCGCCGCCTGGCGCAGGGCGATCACGTCGCCGGTGCGGGCCGAGACGTTGGCCTGCTCCACCGCGGGCGCGTTGGTCGCGGCACCATCGAGGGCGGCGGTGCCGGCGGCCAGGAGCGCGGCTCCGGCGGCGCGGGCATCGCGGAGCGCATCGTCGGCTCGCTTCCGCTGCGTGGCGGCATCCGTCCGCTGCGTCTGAAGGTGCGCCGTGGCGGGCCCGAGATCCCACATCCAGAACGGCTTCGGAGAGTGCGCAGTCGAGGGGGAAGATGCGGCGGCGTGCGCGTCCTTGATGCGGGTCTGCGCCTGATCATCGGCCGCCTGAAGGGCGCTGCGGGAGTCGGCGGGCAGGACACCGGCGGTGTCGGCGGCGAGGATGGCGCTCGCGACGTCCGCGGCCGTCGCCAGTTCATCGGCGCCGCTCTTCAGCTCGCTCTGCGCGTGTGCGGCCTGCTCTTCGGCGGATCGTGCACCGGAGAGCGCGGAGTCGTAGCCGCGGCTCGCATCCACCTGCAGCACGGTGAACGCGACGGCGCCGATCATGATCGCAGCCGTCGGCAGCACCCAGGCGAGGAGGACGCCGGGGCGCAGCCGGCGCTTCGCGCGTGGCGCGGCTCCGAGGTCGGGCCCCCGGGAGCCGAATCGCCCCGGGAGCGCATGCCCGCCCGGCACAGCCGCGGCATGGGCCGCTGCGGCCGCAGACTGCTCGTCCATCGTTGTCCCCCTCGGCGTCGTCGCTCGGACGCTGCGACGAGTCTACGGTCGCGCGCCGCTGAGAAACGACGAAACAAGGGTCTCCGCCGACGGCCGAGACCCTTGTGCAAGTGGACTAGTGGAGGGGATGACGGGAATCGAACCCGCGTCATTAGTTTGGAAGACTAAGGCTTTACCATTAAGCTACATCCCCGCGATTTTCGATTGTGTGCCGTTCGGATGCGCTGACCGCGTCCGGACCTCAATGAGCATACCTGACTGGCGAGGGTGCTCCGTTCCGTTAGACTCGTGAGGGCCGTTCCCGCGCGCGCGGGTTCCTACCCGGGGCGTAGCTCAGCTTGGTAGAGCGCCCGCTTTGGGAGCGGGAGGTCGCAGGTTCAAATCCTGTCGCCCCGACGTTCATACACGTCGCACTCGCGGGGATTTCCACGCGGGACATTCACAAGGAGAACACACCAGCATGGCGAACAGCACCGTCGAGAAGCTTGCCCCGACCCGGGTCAAGCTGCACATCACGGTCACCCCCGAGGACCTCAAGCCCAGCATCGCGCACGCGTACGAGCACATCGCGCAGGACGTGCAGATCCCCGGCTTCCGCAAGGGCAAGGTGCCCGCGCCGATCATCGACCAGCGTGTGGGCCGCGGCGCGGTCATCGAGCACGCCGTCAACGAGGGCCTGGACACCTTCTTCCGCGAGGCGTCGCTCGAGCACAACCTCCGCATCGTCGGCCGTCCGTCGGCCGAGGTCATCGAGTGGCCGAGCGAGAAGGACTTCTCCGGCGACCTCAAGGTCGAGGTCGAGGTCGACGTCCGTCCCGAGATCCAGATCCCGTCGCTCGACGGCATCACCGTGACCGTCGACGCCGTCGAGGCCGATGACGCGGCCCTGGACGCCGAGCTCGACCGCCTGCGCGCCCGCTTCGGCACCCTCGTCCCCGTCGACCGTCCCGCCGCGTCCGGCGACTTCGTCGAGCTCGATCTCGTCGCCGCCATCGACGGCGCCGAGATCGACCGCGCCGAGGGCGTGTCCTACGAGGTCGGCTCCGGCGAGCTGCTCGAGGGCATCGACGACGCGATCGACTCCCTCACCGCCGGTGAGGACACCACGTTCCGCTCGAAGCTCGTCGGCGGCGACCACGCCGGCGAGGAGGCCGAAGTCTCCGTCACCGTCAAGGCGGTCAAGGAGCGCGAGCTGCCCGAGGCGGACGACGAGTTCGCCCAGATCGCGAGCGAGTTCGACACGATCGCCGAGCTGCGCGACAGCCTGCGCGAGTCCGTCGAGCAGCAGGGCGTGTTCACCCAGGCCTCCGCCGCGCGCGACAAGCTCATCGAGACCCTGCTCGGGCAGATCGAGATCCCTGTCCCGCCGCAGCTCATCGAGGACGAGGTGCACAACCACCTCGAGGGTGAGGGTCGTCTGGAGGACGACGAGCACCGCGCCGAGGTCACCGAGGCGAGCACCAAGCAGTTCCGCACCCAGGTGCTGCTGGACTCCATCGCCGAGGACGCCGACGTGCAGGTCTCGCAGGACGAGCTCAGCCAGTACCTGATCCAGTCCGCTGCGCAGTACGGCATGGCTCCGCAGGAGTTCGTCGAGGCGCTGCAGTCCGCCAACCAGCTGCCGGTCCTGGTCGGCGAGGTCGCCCGCAACAAAGCGCTCGCGGTCGCGCTGGGCAAGGTCACCGTGGTCGACTCCAACGGCAAGGCCGTGGACCTGACCGGCTTCGTCGCCACCGACGACGAGGCCGAGGACGCCGCCGAGGCTCCGGCCGAGGAGCAGCCGGCGAAGAAGGCTCCGGCCAAGAAGGCCCCCGCGAAGAAGGCTCCCGCCAAGGCCGCCGATGCCGAGGAGGCTCCGGCGGAGGAGAAGCCCGCCGCGAAGAAGCCGGCTCGCAAGCCCGCCGCCAAGAAGGCCGAGGCGACCGAGGCCGAGTGATCGACTCATGATCGAAGGGCGGATGATCGAGATCATCCGCCCTTCGTCGTCTCCGCGGTGGCAGCCGCGCGGACCGGACGATGCCGCAGGAGCGCCTGAGGAGCAGACATGATCCAGATCGATTCGCGGGCGTTCGCGGACTGGCAGACCCGCGTCGACGCGGTAGGGCAGGACCGCGAGCTGAGCGACCGCGAGCGCATCGACGCGATCGATGTGCTCGCAGGCGAACTCGGCGCAGGGCATCCGGTCGCTCTGTTCGAACGGGCAGGCTCCCGCGACAGCGCGGGGGAGGAGCGCGCAGCCGAGCCCCTGTACCGGGCGGCACTCGCCGCCGGGCTCGACGCGCGCCGTCGCACGCGAGCGGTGATCCAGCTGGCGAGCACGATCCGCAACCTGGGCAGGACCGAGGAGGCGTTGTCGCTGCTCGCGGACGAGTTCGCGGCCACCGAGGGCGGCGAGCTGCACGACGAGGCCGCGGCGTTCTACGCGCTCGCACTGGCCTCATCGGGCGACGAGAAGCGGGCGCTGTCCGTCGCGCTCACCGCGCTGGCGCCGCATCTGACGCTCTACACGCGGTCGGTGCGCGGGTACGCCGCGGAGCTGCTCACCGGGCGCTGAGCCCTTCTCCGGATCCTCGGCCGGAGGATCCGGATCAGTGCCGGATCCGACACCGCGTCTGCCGACGGCGAACACGGGCGGGCGCACGCGTCGTCGCCGGTAGATTCGAAGCACCGAACACGGAAACAGGAGCGGAAATGGCTGAACCCCTGGTCGCGACGAGCGTCTTCGACAGGCTGCTCAAGGATCGCATCATCTGGCTGGGATCCGAGGTGCGGGACGAGAACGCCAACGAGATCTGCGCCAAGATCCTCCTTCTCGCCGCCGAGGACCCCGAGAAGGACATCTACCTCTACATCAACTCGCCCGGCGGGTCCATCACCGCGGGCATGGCGATCTACGACACGATGCAGTTCGTGCCGAACGACATCGTCACGGTCGGCATCGGCATGGCCGCCTCGATGGGGCAGCTGCTGCTGACCAGCGGCACCAAGGGCAAGCGCTACATCACGCCGAACGCGCGGGTGCTGCTGCACCAGCCGCACGGCGGATTCGGCGGCACCGCGAGCGACATCCAGACGCAGGCGCAGCTCATCCTCGACATGAAGAAGCGTCTCGCCGAGATCACCGCGGGCCAAACGGGCAAGACCGTCGAGCAGATCAACGCCGACGGCGACCGGGACCGCTGGTTCTCGGCGCAGGAAGCGCTGGAGTACGGCTTCGTCGATCACATGCGCGAGCACGCGAGCGACGTGCACGGCGGCGGCGGCACCGGCGCCGACGGCTCGGACAAGTAAAGGCTGGAGAGGACACCCATGTACACACCCACGTTCCGCTCCGCCGGCACCCTGCTGGCCAACCAGAACGGGCCCTCGAGTCGCTATGTCCTCCCTCAGTTCGAGGAGCGCACGGCCTACGGCTTCAAGCGGCAGGACCCGTACAACAAGCTGTTCGAGGATCGCGTGATCTTCCTCGGCGTACAGGTCGATGACGCGTCCGCCGATGACGTGATGGCGCAGCTGCTGGTCCTGGAGAGCCAGGATTCCGAGCGCGACATCACGATGTACATCAACTCGCCCGGCGGATCCTTCACGGCGATGACCGCGATCTACGACACGATGCAGTACGTGGCGCCGCAGATCCAGACGGTGGTGCTCGGCCAGGCGGCTTCGGCCGCATCCGTGCTGCTCGCCGCGGGGGCGCCCGGCAAGCGCCTCGCGCTGCCCAACGCCCGCGTGCTGATGCACCAGCCCGCCATGGGCGAGGCCGGTCAGGGCCAGGCGTCGGACATCGAGATCCAGGCGGCGGAGATCCTCCGTATGCGCACCTGGCTCGAGGAGACCATGGCCCGCCACACCGGTCAGCCGGTCGAGAAGGTCAACCGCGACATCGATCGCGACAACATCCTCTCGGCGGAGCAGGCCAAGGAATACGGCATCGTCGACCAGGTGCTGTCCAGCCGCAAGCGTCAGGCCCTGAGCTGAGCTGCTGACATCCCTGAGAGGGCGGTCCGGATCCGATCCGGACCGCCCTCTCGCATCCTGGCTCCCGGGTGCGCGGGTGAGCGAGGCAGATTGCTCATATGAGCAGAACTGTGCGCGTGCGCGTGCCGGGCGGTACGCTCGGAACATGCCGCGCTCCACCATCGACGACGACGAACTGCTCGCCGTCCGCGTGGCGGAGCTGTACTACGACGAGGACAAGACGCAGGACGAGATCGGCGGCCTGCTGGGCATCTCGCGCTGGAAGGTGGGGCGCCTGCTGCAGCAGGCCCGCATCGACGGGATCGTGCGCATCGAGATCGTGCACCCCCGCGCACGCAAGCTCGGCATCGAGCGGGAGCTGCGTGAGCGCTTCGGGCTCGCCGATGCGGTCGTGGTGCCGAACGGGCCGAGCGATGTCGAGACCCTCGGCCGCGTCGCCCAGGGTGCCGCGGATCACCTCGCGGCCCTGCGTCCCGTGCCGAAGACCCTCGCCGTGAGCTGGGGACGCACGCTCACGGCGATCGCGGACCGCATGGCCGAGGGCTGGGCCCGCGGCGTCACCGTGGTGCAGATGAACGGCGGCGTGAGTGTGAACCGCCGTCCGGGCGGCGCCGCATCCCTCGCGGCCACGATCGCACAGCGCGCGTCGGGGCATGTCGCGCTGCTGCCGAGCCCGGCGATCCTGGAGCGGCTCGAGACGAAGCAGGCCATCGAACGCGATCGCACCGTCGCGGGCGTCCTGGAGCAGGCCGCGCAGGCCGACGCCTATCTCTTCACGGCGGGTGTCTGCGACGCCGGATCCGCCCACGTCGAGAACGGCTACCTGACGGTCCGCGACATCGATGAGCTCGCCCGACGCGGCGCGGTCGGCGACGTGCTCGGCCGCTATATCGACGCCGACGGCAACGTCGTGGATCCCGAGCTCGACGCCCGCACCGTGGGCCTCAGTCTCGAACGGCTGCGCGACGCGCGCACCGCCGTCTTCGTCACGGCCGGAGAGGCGAAGCACGACATCGCCCGCACGGTCGTGACCGCGAAGCTCTGCACGATGGTGGTCACCGACGAGGAGACCGCCCGGAACCTTTTGGAGTTGGATCAGTGACCACGACCGAACTCGCACGGCGCACCGCGCTGGAGGTGCTCGGCGGCGACCCCGACGACCTCACCCTGCGCAGATTCCTGCACGGCCTGCCGGGCGTCGATGCGGTGGGGCTGGAGCAGCGCTCCGCCGCGCTCGGCACGCGCTCGATCAAGACCACCTCCAAGGCGTGGGCGCTCGACACGATCGTGCGCCTGATCGACCTCACCACGCTCGAGGGTGCGGACACCCCGGGCAAAGTGCGCTCGCTGGTCTCCAAGGCCAAGCTGCCCGACGCGTCGGATCCGACCTGCCCCTCCGTCGCCGCCGTGTGCGTCTACGGCGACATGGTCCCGTTCGCGGTCGAGGCGCTCGGAGCGCGGCACGGCGACCCCGACGAGGGCGGCATCTCGGTCGCGGCGGTCGCGACGGCGTTCCCGAGCGGCCGGGCCTCGCTCGCGGTGAAGCTCGCCGACACCCGCGACGCGGTCGAGGCCGGTGCCGACGAGATCGACATGGTGATCGACCGCGGGGCGTTCCTCGCCGGGCGCTACGGCCAGGTGTTCGACCAGATCGTGGCGGTCAAGGACGCCTGCCGCCGGGAGGACGGCACGTCGGCCTCGCTCAAGATCATCCTGGAGACCGGCGAGCTGAACACCTACGACAACATCAAGCGCGCGTCGTGGCTGGGCATGCTGGCCGGTGGCGACTTCATCAAGACCTCCACCGGCAAGGTCGCCCCCGCGGCGACGCTGCCGGTCACTCTTCTCATGCTCGAGGCCGTGCGGGACTGGCACCGGCTCACCGGCGAGAGGATCGGGGTGAAGCCGGCCGGCGGGATCCGCTCCTCGAAGGACGCGGTGAAGTATCTCGTGCACGTCGCCGAGACCGTGGGCGAGGAGTGGCTGCAGCCGCACCTGTTCCGCTTCGGCGCCTCGAGCCTGCTCAACGACGTGCTGCTGCAGCGGCAGAAGCTGACCACCGGCCACTACTCCGGCCCCGACTACGTCACGATCGACTGATGCTTCGACAAGCTCAGCAACCGGAAGGTTTCAGATGAGTTTCCTGGAATACGCACCCGCGCCCGAGTCGCGGAGCATCCTCAACCTGAAGGACGAGTACGGGCTGTTCATCGACGGCGAGTTCGTCGAGGGGCGGGGCGCCACGTTCGGCACGATCTCTCCCGCGGACGAGTCACGGATCGCCACGATCGCGCACGCCTCGGATGAGGACGTCGACCTCGCCGTCGCCGCCGCGCGCCGCGCCTACACCAGGGTGTGGTCGAAGATGAGCGGCCGCGACCGCGGCAAGTACCTGTTCCGCGTCGCACGGCTCGTGCAGGAGCGCGCCCGCGAGCTGGCGGTCGCCGAGAGCCTCGACAACGGCAAGCCGATCAAGGAGTCCCGCGACGTCGACGTGCCGCTCGTCGCCTCGTGGTTCTTCTACTACGCGGGCTGGGCGGACAAGCTCGACTACGTCGGTGCCGGGCCGAACCCTGTCGCGCACGGCGTGGCGGGGCAGATCATCCCGTGGAACTTCCCGCTGCTGATGCTGGCGTGGAAGATCGCCCCGGCGCTCGCCGCCGGCAACACGGTGGTGCTGAAGCCGGCGGAGACCACGCCGCTCACGGCGCTGATCTTCGCCGAGATCCTGCAGCAGGCCGACCTTCCGGCCGGCGTGGTGAACATCGTCACCGGCGCGGGGGCGACGGGAGCCGCGCTGGTGCGCCACCCCGACGTCGACAAGGTCGCGTTCACGGGATCCACCGCGGTCGGCCGCGAGATCGCGCGCACCGTGGCCGGCACTGGCAAGGGGCTCACCCTGGAGCTCGGCGGGAAGGCGGCGAACATCGTGTTCGACGACGCCCCGATCGACCAGGCCATCGAGGGCATCGTCAACGGCATCTTCTTCAACCAGGGCCACGTGTGCTGCGCCGGCAGCCGACTGCTGGTGCAGGAGTCGATCCACGACGAGGTCATCGACCGCCTGAAGTCCCGCCTGTCGACCCTGCGCCTCGGCGACCCGCTCGACAAGAACACGGACATCGGCGCGATCAACTCGGCCGAGCAGCTGGCGCGGATCCGCGAGCTCAGCCAGATCGGCGAGGACGAGGGCGCCGAGCGGTGGACCGCGGACTGCGTGATCCCGGAGAAGGGGTTCTGGTTCGCGCCGACGATCTTCACCGGCGTCGAGGCATCGCACCGGATCGCCCGCGAAGAGGTGTTCGGCCCCGTGCTGTCGGTGCTGACCTTCCGCACCCCCGCCGAGGCCATCGCGAAGGCGAACAACACCCCCTACGGTCTGTCCGCCGGGATCTGGAGCGACAAGGGATCCCGGGTCCTCGCCGTCGCCGACCGCCTGCGTGCCGGAGTCGTGTGGGCCAACACGTTCAACCGCTTCGATCCGTCCAGCCCGTTCGGCGGGTACAAGGAGTCCGGCTATGGCCGCGAGGGCGGCAAGCAGGGTCTCGCGGCCTACCTGCGCCCGGCCGGCAGCGCCCCGCGCGCGCTGAGCCATCCGAGCGAGACCAAGAGCGACGCCAAGGCGCTGAAGAAGGGATCCGCGGCATGAGCGCGCGTCACGTTGTCGATGAAAGACTCCGGGTTCCCAAGACCTACAAGCTCGCGATCGGCGGCGCGTTCCCGCGCAGCGAATCGGGGCGCACGTACGAGGTCGTGACGCCGAAGGGCGCCTTCCTCGCGAACGCGGCCAAGGCCTCCCGCAAGGACGCCCGTGATGCGGTCAAGGCAGCGCGCACGGCTCAGGCCGGCTGGGCCAAGGCGACCGCCTACAACCGCGGCCAGGTGCTCTACCGGGTGGCCGAGGTGCTCGAGGGGCGCCGCGCGCAGTTCGTCGACGAGATCGTGGCGCAGCAGGGCGTGTCGGCTGCCGCCGCGGGTTCCCAGGTCGACGAGGCCATCGACCTGTGGGTCTGGTATGCGGGTTGGTGCGACAAGTACGCCCAGATCGCGGGCAACCTGAACCCGGTCGCGGGGGCCTACTTCAACATCTCCGCGCCCGAGCCGACCGGCGTGGTCGCGATCGTCGCCCCGCAGGAGAGCGCGCTGCTGGGACTGGTCTCGGTGGTCGCCCCGGCGCTCGTCGCCGGCAACGCCGTGGTGGTCGTGGCGAGCGAGCAGTACCCGCTCTCCGCGATCAGCCTCGCCGAGGTGCTCGCGACCAGCGATGTGCCCGGTGGCGTCGTGAACGTGCTCACCGGCTCGGCGGCCGAGCTCGCGCCGTGGCTCGCCGCCCACGCGGACGTCAACGCGCTGGACCTCGCCGGCGCGGGCGGGATCGACTGGATCGAGCTGCAGATCGCCGCAGCCGACACGCTCAAGCGCGTGCTCACCCCGGGCGAGGTCGTGGCGTCGCCGCAGCGGATCGCCGCCTTCACCGAGGTGAAGACGGTCTGGCACCCGAAGAGCATGATCTGAGTTCGGCTTCCGACCCAGACGCGTGGCCCGCTCCGCGCGGGACGGGCCAGCGTCATGAAAGCCCGGATCCGGCGCGTGTTCGCCCTGCGCGGAGCCGCGCATCGCGGGTGATCCGTGGCGATGCGACCCGATGTCGGATGCAGCGGTTAGGCTCGAACCGCGGCATCGCCGCACGGTGTTCCCACGCCGCGATCGTCAGGACGCACAGGGTGATCGCGGATCCCGTCTCGAAGGAGGACGCGCATGGCACGCATCGGTGAGAGCGCCGACCTGTTCAAGTGCTCATTCTGCGGCAAGAGCCAGAAGCAGGTCCAGCAGCTCATCGCCGGCCCCGGCGTGTACATCTGCGACGAGTGCGTCGAGCTCTGCAACGAGATCATCGAAGAGCGGATGGCGGAGTCGGCGAACGGCGAGGTCGCCGAGTTCGACCTGCCCAAGCCCCGCGAGATCTTCTCCTTCCTCGAGGAGTACGTCGTCGGGCAGGACCAGGCCAAGCGCGCCCTCGCGGTCGCCGTGTACAACCACTACAAGCGCGTGCGCGCCCGTGGCACGCTGCAGCCGGCCGAGCAGAAGGCCGACGAGATCGAGATCGCCAAGAGCAACATCCTGATGATCGGGCCCACGGGCTGCGGCAAGACCTATCTCGCGCAGACCCTGGCGAAGCGCCTGAACGTGCCCTTCGCCGTGGCCGATGCCACAGCCCTCACCGAGGCGGGGTATGTCGGCGAGGATGTGGAGAACATCCTCCTCAAGCTCATCCAGGCCGCGGACTACGACGTCAAGCGCGCCGAGCAGGGCATCATCTACATCGACGAGGTCGACAAGATCGCGCGCAAGGCGGAGAACCCCTCGATCACGCGCGACGTGTCGGGTGAGGGCGTGCAGCAGGCGCTGCTGAAGATCCTGGAAGGCACGGTCGCGTCGGTGCCGCCGCAGGGTGGTCGCAAGCATCCGCATCAGGAGTTCCTGCAGATCGACACCACGAACGTGCTGTTCATCGTCGCCGGCGCGTTCGCGGGCCTCGAGGACATCATCTCTGCGCGTGTCGGCAAGCACGGCGTCGGATTCGGAGCGCCTCTGCACGACAAGGGCAAGGATCTGGATCTGTTCAGCGAGGTGCTCCCGGAGGATCTGCACAAGTTCGGCCTCATCCCCGAGTTCATCGGCCGTCTTCCAGTGGTCGCGTCGGTCACGCCGCTCGATCAGGCGGCCCTCATCGACATCCTCACCGGTCCACGCAACGCCCTGGTCAAGCAGTACCAGCGCATGTTCCAGCTCGACGGGGTGGAGCTCGAGTTCGAGGACGACGCCCTGGAGTCGATCGCGGATCTCGCCGTCGAACGCAAGACCGGTGCACGCGGGCTCCGCGCGATCCTGGAGGACGTGCTCGGCCCGATCATGTTCGAGATCCCCTCGACCGAGGACGTGCAGAAGGTCGTCGTGACCCGCGCTGCCGTCGACGAAGGCGCCCCGCCCACGCTGGTCCTGGCACGCAAGCGCAAGAGCGCCTGAGTCGGACACCCGGACTCGCACGGCGCGAGTGGGGTGTGGTGCGGGTTGCCGCTTCTGCGCGGGCTCCGCGGCGTTTCTGGGCAAGGCACGGTCGAGGTTGCGTACGGCGGTGCGGCGGAGTTCTGCGTAAGTGCGGAGGGTCTGCGCGGATTGCTCCGAGGTCGTGCGTTTCTCCGAGGGGGATCACCGGATCCCCGGGATGACGCGGGTGCGCGCGGGGATGGACTCCGGGCGGCCCCGGCCTTGGTGAGGTCAGGGTCAGGATCCGGCCGTGTGGCGGAGAACTGCGCAACTGCGGAGAATTGAAGTGGATTGCTCCGAAGTTGCGCGTTTCGCCGAGGGAGCGCCGGGGCGCGGGT
>JAFDWK010000036.1:0-148 GCA_018268515.1 Actinomycetota bacterium | reverse complement strand
AGCGCCGGGGCGCGGGTGTGGGGGTTCTGGGATCCGGTGGGGGATCCTGGCTCCGGTGGGGGATCCGGGATCCGGTGGGGGATCCCGGATCCGGTGGGGGATCCCGGATCCGGTGGGGGTTCCGGGATCCGGTGGGTCGGAGTTCTGC
>JAFDWK010000035.1:130330-131661 GCA_018268515.1 Actinomycetota bacterium | reverse complement strand
GCCCCGGGAGATCAGGCGCTCGCGCGCACCACCAGGGCAGGAGTCAGCAGCGGCGGATCCGGCTGCTCTCGGTCCGGCGTCTCGATGCGGTCGACGACGAGGCGCACGGCAAGCTCGCCGAGGGCGGCGAAGTCCTGCCGCATCGTGCTGAGCGGCGGGCGGAACTCGGCGGCGTCGGCGATGTCGTCGAAGCCGAGCACCGCGACATCCTCGGGAACGCGGCGGCCGGCGTCGGCGAGCGCCCGCAGCAGGCCGAGTGCCATCTGATCGTTGCCGGCGAAGACGGCGGTGACAGCGGCATCGGCGGCCAGTTCTTCCCCGAGCGCGTGACCCGACCCGGCGCTCCAGTCTCCGCGCAGCGGATCCGGGATCCGCCGTCCGCGCGCCACCAGTTCCTCACGCCAGCCGCGCTCGCGCTCCGCGGCGGCGAACGAGCCCGCGGGACCCGCGAGATGGTGCACGGTGGCCGCCCCGCGGTCGAGCAAGTGCGCGGTGGCCGCGCGGGCGCCGGCTGCGTGATCGGTGCCGATGACGGCGAAGCGCGGATCGGCGGGGGCGTCCACGACGACGAGTGCGAGCCCGGCCGGATCCGCCTCCCCGGCCAGGGCGGAGGCCTCGTTCAGCACGATGGCGCCGTCGACGCCCTGATCGCGCAGCCGATCGAACGCTTCGCCGATCCGCCCCCCGGCGCCGAGCGTCACGACGGCGAGCGCGTAGCCGCGCGCTTCCGCCGCCTCGGCCACGGCCTGCAGCAGTGCGGAGTTGCCGACCGTGGCGAGCGTCTGCGCGACGACGCCGAGTGTCTCCGAGCGCCCCGTGCGCAGAGCCCGCGCCGCACGGTGCGGGCGATAGCCGAGCTCGGCCATCGCGGCCTCGACCCGCCCGCGCGTGACCGGATCCACGCGCGGGCTGTCGTTGACGACGCGCGAGACCGTCTGCCCGGAGACCCCCGCCCGCGCCGCGACCATCGCCATGGACACCCGGCCGGTGGGCCTCGGGCCGCGCCGCGCCGGAGCGGACGACGCGGCGGATGCGATCGGGCGCGGCTCATCGAGTCCGTCGTCGTACTTCGCCATCGCCCCGCCCCACTCGTCTCACCGGTCGCGCACACCGACCTCAGGAGTGTTGACGCTATCACGGGGTGTGATCTATCATGTTTACGTGAACATGGAAAAGGATCCTGAGTTCGGGGCTGCGGCCGCAGGTACGACCGAAGCCGCCGCAGCACCGGCGCCGGCCCCGGCCGGCTCCGCCACAGCCGACGCTGGGACCGCCCCGGCCGGCTCCGGCCCGGCCGCTAGTGCCCCGGTCCCGCCCGGCACCGCGCCAGG
>JAFDWK010000035.1:129214-130217 GCA_018268515.1 Actinomycetota bacterium | reverse complement strand
TCGACGCCCGGATCCTGGATCCGCGTCCCGAGACGGCCACGATGCGCCAGGACGTGCTGACCGGCGACTGGATCACGTTCGCCACCAAGCGGCAGACCCGGGTGCTGATGCCGAGCGCGGATGCGGATCCGCTCGCGCCGCAGTCGGCGACGAACCCGTCCGAGGTGCCGTCGCGCTACGACGTCGCGGTGTTCGAGAACCGGTCGCCCGCGTTCGGACCGGCGCTCCTGTCGGCGGTCGGCACCGCACCCGCCGCGGTCGACCCGCCCCAGGGTCTCGACGACGTGCGCACCGTGGGGATCGGCCGGTCCCGCACCAGCGTCGGCCGATGCGAGGTCGTGTGCTTCAGCCCGGAACACGCGGGATCCTTCGGCACGCAGTCCGTCACCCGCGCCCGCACGGTGATCGAGGCCTGGGCCGACCGCACGGCGGCGCTTTCCGCCCTGCCCGGCATCGAGCACGTGTTCCCGTTCGAGAACCGCGGCGAGGCGATCGGCGTCTCCCTGCCGCACCCGCACGGTCAGATCTACGCCTACCCGTACATCACCCCGCGCACGCAGCAGCTGCTCGCGCACGCCGCCCCGGGGCTGTTCGATCGCATCCTGGAGTTCGAGCAGGCGTCATCCCGCGTGGTGCTGCAGGGCGAGCACTGGACCGCGTTCGTACCGTTCGCCGCCCGCTGGCCCCTCGAGGTGCACCTCGTGCCGCACCGTCATGCGGCCGACTTCACCGAGCTGGACGGCGCCGAGCGCGACGAGCTCGCCCCGCTCTACCTGCGGCTGCTCCGCGGCATCGACGCGCTCTACGACTCCCCCACGGCGTACATCGCGGGGTGGCATCAGGCGCCGGTGCATGTCGGGCGCGACGTCGCCCGGATCCATCTCGAGCTGATCAGCCCGCGTCGCGGTGCCGACAAGCTGAAGTTCCTCGCGGGCACGGAGGCCGGCATGAACGCGTGGAGCGCCGAGATCCTCCCCGAGGACACCGCCGCGCGCCTGCGCGA
>JAFDWK010000035.1:114502-129168 GCA_018268515.1 Actinomycetota bacterium | reverse complement strand
CCGTGTCCCGACTCTCACCCTCGATGAGGCGCTTCCGCCGCCGGACTCAGGACATGAACCCGCCAGAAGCGGGACACGGCCGGCCGAACACCGCTCCCGAGGAGACCCGATGACCTTTGACCGCACCCCCGCACTCTCCGACGACACCGCCGGTGCCGACCCGTCCGTGACCGACACCGCCCTCGGGGATTCCGGTGCCTCCGCCGCACGACGGCTGCGCAGCGCCCCGACGGTGCCCGCCGCCGTCACTGCCGCAGAGTCGCTGTTCCGCGCGCTGACCGGATCCGATCCCGCGGGCGTCTGGTCCGCACCGGGGCGGGCGAACCTCATCGGCGAGCACACCGACTACAACGACGGCTTCGTGCTGCCCTTCGCGATCCAGCACCGCACGGCGGCCGCCGCACGCCTGCGCGCCGACGGGCGGATCCGCGTCGCCTCCACGTTCGCCGCGGAGCCGGTCGAGGTCGCGCTCGACGACCTCGAGACGCTGTTCCCGGCCGCAGGCGCGGCTCCGGGACCGGCCGAGCCGGCCGGCGGCGCATCCCGCCGCCTGGAGACTCCAGGGAGCGCGCCCCAGACTCCGGGGGCGGCCGGCGGCGCGCTCCCCGGCCCGGTCGACGAGCAGCCCGGCACCGTGCCCGAGTGGGCGGCGTATCCGCTCGGCGTCGCCTGGGCGCTGCGCGCACTCGTGCCCACGTGGGCCGCCGGCACCTTCGCCGGCGTCGACATCGCGATCGCCTCCGACGTGCCGGTCGGGGCGGGGCTGTCCTCGTCCGCCGCGATCGAGGGCGCGACGAGCACCGCGCTGAATGAGCTGTGGGGATTGGGGCTGGATCCGGTCGTTCTCGCGCAGGCCGGTCGCCGCGCCGAGAACGAGGCCGTGGGCGCCCCCACCGGGATCATGGACCAGATGGCCTCGATGCTCGGCCAGGCCGACGCCGCCGTGTTCCTCGACTGCCGCTCGCTCGAGACCCGCTCGGTGCCGCTCGGGTTCGCCGAGGCGGGGCTCGAGGTGCTCGTGATCGACACCGGCGTGAAGCACGCGCACTCCACGGGCGGCTACGGCGAGCGTCGCGCCTCCTGCGAGCGCGGCGCCGCCGCGCTCGGCGTTCCCGCGCTGCGCGACGTGACCCCGGCGGATCTGCCGCGCGCCGCGGAGCTGCTCGACGAGGTCGACTTCCGCCGTGTGCGTCACGTCGTGACCGAGGATCAGCGCGTGCTCGAGACCGTCGCCGTGCTGGCCGCCGACGGCCCCCGGGCGATCGGCGAGCTGCTCGTGGCCTCGCACGCCTCGATGCGCGACGACTTCGAGATCTCGATCCCCGAGCTCGACACCGCGGTCGATGTCGCCCTCGCGCACGGCGCTGTCGGCGCGCGCATGACCGGCGGCGGCTTCGGCGGCGCCGCGATCGCGCTCGTGGACCACGACCTCGTGCCCGCCGTGTCGGAGGCCGTGCGCGCGGCGTTCGCCGAAGCCGGCTTCGCCGCGCCGCACCTGTTCACCGTCACCCCTTCGTCCGGCCCGCGGCGCGACGTCTGATCCCGGATCCGCCCGGACCCGGGACCGGATCCGCCCCGAACCCGGTTCGGATCCGTCCCCGTTCGGATCCGCCCGGACCCGGGACCGGATCCGCTCCCGTTCGGATCCGCTCCCGTTCGGATCCACTCCCGTCCGGATCCGCTCCCGTCGCAAAAGGTGCCGTTCTGACAGCCGGATAGCGGCATCTTCTGCGACGGGAACGAGGGCCCGTCCCGGACGTGACCTTCGGCCGGGGCCCCTCCGAACGAGGGCACAGGATCGAGGGCCCAGGATCCGGGGCACCGGATCCTGGGCACAGGTTCCGGATCCGCCCCGGCGATCCCCCAGCAACCCCCCTGCCACAATGAAAGCCGCGCGATCCGCGCGACGGAAGGAGACCCATGTCCTGGCTTGTCACCGGCGGCGCCGGCTACATCGGATCGCACGTGGTGCGCGCCCTGTCGGAGGCCGGCCTCACGCCGGTCGTGCTGGACGACCTCTCCAGCGGCGTCGCTTCGTTCGTGCCCGAGGGCGTGGCCTTCATCGAGGGCAGCATCCTCGACCGCGAGCTCGTGGAGCGCACGCTGCGCGAGCACGGGGTGCAGGGTGTGATCCACGTCGCCGGGTTCAAATACGCCGGGGTCTCGGTGCAGCGTCCGCTGCACACCTATGCGCAGAACGTCGAGGGCACCCGCGTCATCCTCGAGGCGATGGCCGCGGCAGGCGTCGCGAACATCGTGTTCTCGTCCAGCGCCGCCGTGTTCGGCACGCCCGACGTGCCCCTTGTGGTCGAGGGCACCGAGAAGCGGCCGGCCAGCCCCTACGGCGAGTCCAAGCTCATCGGTGAGTGGCTGCTGCGGGATCAGGCGGTCGCGACCGCCGGATCCGATACCCCCCTCGTGCACACGTCGCTGCGGTATTTCAACGTGGTCGGATCCGCGGATCCGTCCGTCTACGACGTGAGCCCGCACAATCTGTTCCCGATCGTGTTCGAGAAGCTGCTGGCCGGCGAGACCCCGCGGATCAACGGCGACGACTACGCCACGGAGGACGGCACGAACGTGCGCGACTACGTGCACGTCGGCGACATCGCGCTCGCCCACGTCGCCGCGGCCCAGCGCATGATCGCCGGGGAGCCGGTCGAAGCCGCCTACAACCTCGGATCCGGCGACGGCCTCTCGGTGCGCCAGATCATGGATGCGATGGCGCGCGTGACCGGCATCGCCTTCACGGCGGAGATCGGCCCTCGCCGCCCCGGCGACCCCGACCGCATCGTCGCCACCGGCGAACTCGCCGCGCGCGACCTGGACTGGCGCATGCGCCACACGGTCGACGAGATGGTGCGCTCCGGCTGGGAAGCCCGCCGCAGCGCACGCTGAGCCCGGCGCACTTCACCGAACGCACGGGTTGCTGCCGAGCGCACGGCTCCTGCACGCGAATATCCCGTGCACCCGGTCGGATCCCGTGCACTCGGCGACCGCGGCGGCAGGATCCCGTGCACTCGCGGATATCCCGTGCACCCGGCAGAGCATCCCGGCGCACTTCACCGAGCGCACGGCTCGCTGCCGAGCGCACGGCTCCTGCACGCGAACATCCCGTGCACCCGGCAGAATCCCGTGCACTCGGGCGTCCGCCGAAACGCGGAACGCGGTCTCCCCGCAGGGAGACCGCGTTCCGGGACGCACGAGCCGGCTCGGACCGACGCCGCGGCTCAGCCCTGCGGGGCGTTCGCGGCGGCGAGGAGCTGGTCCACACCGTCGCGGTCGAGGCCCCAGCCGAAGGCGGGGAGGCGCCCGATCGGGAACGAGCCCATCATCTTCGCCATGGCCTCGCCCGACATGATGCCGTCACCCTCGCCGCCGAACTGCTCCTGAAGTGCGGCGAACGCGCCCGCGACCATGGGACCTGCGACCGGGTGCGCGAGCACCGCGGTGAGCGTGGACTCCGGGGTGAGCGGCACGAGGACCGCGTCGCCGGCGACTTCGACCGTGACGGATCCGCGCAGGTCGCGGCTCGATGCGGCGGCCTCGACGCGGTACGCGCCGCCCTCGACGACGAAGCGGTCGACCCGGATGTCCCAGTAGGCGAGGTCCTCGCGGCGCACGGTCAGCGCGACCTCGGTCGTGCTGCCCGCGGCGATCGCGACGGACGCGAACGCCTTGAGTTCGCGGGAGGCGCGCTCCACCGCGGAGGCCACGGGAGCGACGTAGACCTGCACGACCTCGCGGCCGTCGCGGGATCCGGTGTTCGTGACCGGAACCGTCACCGCGATGTCGCCCGACTCCGTGACCTCGGCGGAGACCGCGCCGTACGCGAAGGACGTGTAGGACAGGCCGTGGCCGAACGGGTAGGTCACCGCCATGTCGCGGGCGTCGTACCAGCGATAGCCGACGAAGATGCCCTCGCCGTATCGCACGTGCCCGTTCGAGCCGGGGAAGTTGCCGAACGCCGGGGTGTCCTCGATGCGCTGTGGGATCGTCTCCGCGAGGCGGCCCGACGGGTTCACCGCGCCGAGGAGCACGTCGACGGTCGCGGATCCGCCGGCCTGGCCGAGCAGCCAGGCTTCGACGATCGCCGGCACGCGGTCGGCGAAGGGCAGCGCCACGACGGATCCGTTCGAGAGCACGACCACGGTGCGCGGGTTCGCCGCCACGACCGCGTCGAGCAGCGCGAGCTGGTGCGCGGCGAGATCGATGTGCTCGCGATCGAACCCCTCGGACTCCTCGGCGTCGGTGAGGCCGAGGAAGACCACGGCGACATCCCGGGAGGCCGCGAGCGCCACGGCCTCGTCGCGCAGTGCGTCCTGCTCGGCCGCGGCGTCGAAGGCGAAGCCCGGCGCGAAGTCGACCCGGTCTCCGGCGGCCGCGGTCAGGGCGTCGAGCGCGGAGTCCACCCGGGTCGGGTTGATGTGCGAGGATCCGCCGCCCTGGAAGCGCGGGGTGCGGGCGAACTCGCCGATGAGCGCGATCGAGGCGTCCTCGGCGAGCGGCAGCAGCGGGGCGCCGTCGACCGCGTCGTTCTTGAGCAGCACGATCGAGCGGCCCGCGACCTCGCGGGCCAGTGCGTGGTGCGCGTCGACATCGAGCGGACCGGCGACGGCGGGGCGGGCCTGAGCGCGACCGACGAGGTCGAGCACCCGGCCGGCCGAGACGTCCAGCGCCGCCGCCACGGCGGGGTCGGAAGCGGCGGCGGTCGCCACGGCGCGATCCGGAGCGCCGTCGCCGCCGGGCATCTCCAGGTCGAGGCCCGCGACGAGGGCGGCGACACGGTCGTTCACCGCACCCCAGTCGGAGACCACGAGGCCCTCGAAGCCCCACTCGTCGCGCAGCACCTGCGTGAGCAGCCACGGGTCCTGCGAGGCGTAGACGCCGTTGATCTTGTTGTACGAGCACATCACGGTCCACGGCTGGGCGTCCTTGACGACGCGCTCGAAGCCGCGCAGATAGATCTCGCGCAGCGGTCGCGGATCCACGTCGCTCGACGCGGTCATCCGCTCGAACTCCTGGTTGTTGGCGGCGAAGTGCTTGAGCGACGATCCCACGCCCTGCGACTGGATCCCCTTCACGAGACCCGCGCCGATGCTTCCCGCGACGATCGGATCCTCCGACACGTACTCGAAGTTGCGCCCGCACAGTGGCGAGCGCTTGATGTTGATGCCGGGGCCGAGGATGACCGCGACGTCCTCGATCGCCGACTCGACGCCGAGGGCCGCGCCGACCCGTTCGGCGAGCTCGGGATCGAAGGCGGATCCGAGTCCGGAAGCCGGCGGGAAGCAGGTGGCCGGAACGCTCTCGCTCAGGCCGAGGTGGTCGCTCTCCGCGGCCTGCTTACGGAGGCCGTGCGGGCCGTCGGTGACCATGATCGACGGCAGGCCGATGCGGTCGATGGGCTTCAGGGTCCAGAAGTCCTTGCCGCTCGTAAGCGAGGCCTTCTCCTCGGTGCTGAGCTCGGGCAGGTGATCGCGGGGCGATGTCATGGTCGACTCCTTCGTGGATGACTCTCGGGTGGCGGGCAGTGCCAGTCGATCAGGTTCCGGAACAGAAAGCAAGTGTCATTCGGTTTTTATCCGCGGGCGCTCAGAGCCGGGATAGTCTCGGGGGCATGGCACGACGAGGTTCGTACGCGAAGGGGGTCGCGAAGCGCGAGGAGATCCTGCGTGCGGCGCTCGCGGTCGTCGCCCGCGAGGGCTATCACGGCGCCTCCGTGAAGGAGCTCGCCGAGGAGGTCGGCCTCAGCCAGGCGGGCCTTCTGCACTACTTCGACAGCAAGGACGAGCTGTTCGTCGAGATCCTGCGCACGCGCGACGAGGTCGACATGGCCGGCCACTCCGGCACGGTGGACGACACCGCGACGCTCGACGAGTTGCGCGACGGCTATCTCGACATCGTGCGGCACAACGCGCGGGTACCGGGGCTGGTCGAGCTGTTCACCCGCCTCGCGGCCGATGCCGCGAACCCCGAGCATCCGTCCCGCGCGTTCTTCGCAGAGCGCGGCGCCGGCCTCCGCGAGCGCTGGGCCGGGACCATCGCCGACGCTCAGGCGAAGGGCGCGATCCGCGATGACATCGATCCGATGCTCGCCGCGAGGCTGCTGCAGGCCGCCTCCGACGGCGCTCAGATGCAGCTGCTGGTCGAGCCCGAACTCGACATGGCCGCCCTGATCGAGACGCTGTTCGCGTTGATGCGGTCCTCGGATCGGCCCTGACCGCCGAGGTCGTCGAGCGCCCTTCGTCACATCTCTGCGGGTTCCTGAGCGAGCGCAGCGAGACGAAGGACGCTCACCGACCCCCGGTTCCTGAGCGAGCGCAGCGAGACGAAGGACGCTCACCGACCGGCGGCGAGCAGTGGTCGCACCGAGGCGTAGGCGTCGACCTCGTCTCGCGACGGGGTGTCGAACACCCGCGCGATCTTCTCCGCGCCGTGGCGGGGCCAGCCGGGATCGCCGCCCGCGATGAACGTGACCGCGGCGCCGTGCACCTCATCGGCGAGCGCCTGCGGTGGGTTCGGGCCGGCGAGCGGCTCGATCGCGGGCCCGTCCAGGCAGTCGAAGAAGAACGGCACGTCGAGGCAGTGCTCGGCGAACCCGAAGGTCCCCGACGGCCAGGAGAACCGGTACACCCAGGTGGGCGCGGCACCGCGATCCGCCGTGATCCGCAGCACCGCGACCCGGAACATCCGGTCGGTCAGCACGCGCCCGGCCAGGCGCGGGTTGCCCTTCGCGAGCACGTCGGCGTTGGCGGCGAGGTACTCCGCGCGCACGTTCTCCGGCACGCCGACCGTGCCGAGCAGCACGTCGGCCGGCATCTGCGCCATGGCTTCACCCGCGCCGGCCATCGCCATCGTGAACTCGTCGTCGGTGGCGCCGAGCACGAGGGGCTTGTCGGATCCGATTCCGGCGCGGAAAGACTCCCGCGTCGGCCGCAGGATGAGCTCGCCGTCGACCGACGGACCGAGCGGCAGACCGTTCTCGACGATGTCGCCCATGCCGCCGCCGTCGAAGGCGGTGAGCTTCTGCTGCACCTCGAGAACGCGTTCCTCGCTCAGCGCGCCGAGGCCCGCCCGGGTCGGAGCGACGCCGAGTTCGGCGGCCAGGCTGCGACCGAACTCCTCCGAGCGGGCGGCCGAGACGTCGGTCAGGGCCCCGGAGATCGCGTAGACGCCGTGGAACAGATGCTGCGCCTGCTCCATGCCGAGCAGGGTCAGCACCGCCCCGCCACCGGCCGACTGCCCGGCGATCGTGACCCGGGCCGGATCCCCGCCGAACGCGGCGATGTTCTGCTGCACCCACTCCAGGGCCAGCAGCCAGTCGCGCACGCCGCGATTCGACGGTGCGTCCTCGATCCAGCCGAAGCCGTCGAAGCCGAGCCGGTACGAGATCGTCACGGTCACCACGCCGTCGCGATTGAAGGCGGCACCGTCGTACCAGGGGCTCGCCGGGGAACCGGCGACGTACCCTCCGCCGTGGATGTAGACCAGCACGGGGAGCCCGTCCCCGGTCACTGAGCCTGTCGAAGCGCCCGCGGGCCCTTCGAGCGCCCCGGGGACCGCCGGCGTGTAGACGTTCACGGTGAGCGTCGACTCCCCCGGCACGCTCGGCTCGGGGATGAGCGTCACGCCGGGGTCGCCGCGCTGCGCGGTCGCCCCGAAGGCCGCCGCGTCGAACACACCCTGCCACGGGGCCTTCGGCACGGGGGCGGCGAAGCGCAGCCCGCCCACCGGCGCCTCGGCGAACGGGATGCCGAGGAACGCCGCGGAACGGGGGTTCCCGCGCGGACCCGATCCGGGGGCGGTCGTGTCGCGCCAGCGTCCGCGCACGCGCCCCGCGCGGGTCTGTACTTCGGGGGGCTCGACCGTGGCCGCCGCCTCGTCGGCCGGTGTGGTCTGGGTGTTCTCCATCGGGAATCCTTTCGTGGAGGCCTGAGGTGTCGGGCAGGCCCGGCGTGTCGTGAAGGCCTGCGGTGTCTGGGAGGCGTGAGCCGCTCGGCGGATCCTGTGCTCGATCCGCCCGCGGCTGCGGGCTACTTGACGCCCTTGATCGGGGCGGTGACGACGGCGCCGAGCGTCGCGAACACGATTGCGAAGACGAACAGCACAGGGTACCCGCCGAGGGAGCCGATGATGATCGCAGCGATCGGAGCGCTGAGCGCCTGCGGGATGTTGGTGGCGACGTTGAGGATGCCGAGGTCCTTGCCGGCGGATCCCCCCTCGTTCGGCAGCACCTCGGTCATCAGCGCGGCGTCGACCGACATGTACAGCCCGAATCCGATGCCGTTGATGATGCTCATCGCGATCATGCCCGTCATGTTCGGCATGAACAGAGGCATCGACAGGCCGACGACCATCACCGCGGTCGCGGCGTAGATGAACGGCTTCCGCCGCCCGGCCCTGTCGCTCCACCAGCCGGACAGTGCGATCGCGCACAGGGTCGGGAGGAAGCCCACCAGCGTCAGCGTGATGACGGCCCCCGGTGCGGCCTCGAGCGGGATTCCGATGTAGTCGGTGAGGATGTACAGCTGATACGTCGAGACCACGAAGAAGCCGAGGATCAGCAGGAATCGCGCGGTGAACGCCCAGAAGAAGTCGGGGTTCGTGCGCGGGTTGACCCAGAACCCCCGGAAGAACGCGCCCCAGCGGAACGGCTCGACCGCGGCGTGCTTCGACGACCAGTCCCGGTTGATCAGCACGAACAGCACCGTCACGACGATGACCGCACCGCCGAACACCGAGTACCCCACACCCACCTGCTGCGCGAAGGCGCCGGCGAGCATCACGCCGACGGTCATGCCCAGCTGTGTGCCGAGCCCGATCATCGCGCTCGCTCCGCCCCGCCTCGACCGCGGGAAGCGGTCGGCGGTGATCGTGGTGAGGGGCGCCTGCAGGAAGTTCAGCGCCACCTGGATGATCACCCAGAACACCGTGATCCAGAGCAGGTCCTGCAGCGATCCGAGCCCGAACAGGAAGATGCCGCCGACGATCGCGCCGATCACCATCCACGGTGCACGGCGTCCGAAGCGCGACCGGGTACGGTCACTGAAGGCGCCGGCGAGCGGCTGCGCGAACAGCGTGAAGACGAATGAGGTCGTGGTGACGATCGCCAGGTTCTGCACCTTGTGCGCGGGATCGAGCAGCGCGACCTGCACAGGCAGCAGGATCGCGATGAGCCCGCCGTAGGTGCCGAACAGCGTGAGCGACGCCATCAGCAGACTGGGCAGCAGCCGCTTGGTCGCGGGCGGACTGGAGGCGGGCTCGCCCGCCTCCGGAGCAGTGGCACGGATGAGGCCGGTGGGCGCGATCTCCGCGGCGGGATCGGGTGGGGTGATGGTCATGTCTGCTCCTCGTCGAGCGGATCCGGCACGGATACCAATATCGAACAACGTTTAGTTTTCAGCTTTGTCGATTCTGGCACCGAAACTCAAACAGCGCAAGGGATTCGTACAGGAAACCCGGATCCGGTTCGCGTTTCGCCGCGCATCGATATCCTGGGACCATGGCCGCACGGGGCGCGTACGCGAAGGGGGTCGTCAAGCGCGAGGAGATCCTCGAGGCGGCGCTCGAGATCATCGGCAGCCGCGGCTACCGCAGCGCGTCGGTGCGCGGGATCGCCGACGAGGTCGGCATCAGCCCCGCGGGCCTACTGCACTACTTCGGCACCAAGGAAGAGCTCTTCGTCGAGATCCTGCGCACCCGCGACGCACTCGACACCGAGCGATCCGTCGGGCGCGGGTTCGCCGAGTCGTTCCTCGAGGTGGTGCGGCACAACGCCGACGTCCCGGGGCTCGTAGAGCTCTACACGCGCCTCGCCGCGGAGGCCGCAGATCCCGACCACCCCGCCCGCCGGTACTTCCTCGACCGCACCGAGGCCATGCACGGGGCCGTGCGCGAGGCGCTCACCGAGGACCAGCAGCAGGGCCGGATCCGCGCCGACCTCGACATCGAGTGGGTCATGCGGGCCGGACACGCGCTCGCCGACGGACTGCAGAACGCCTGGATCCTGGATCCGACGATCGACATGGCCGCCGATGTCGCGCAGTTCTTCGCCCTGCTGAAGCCCTGACCCCGCTCCGGTCGTTGAGCGAGCCGGAACGCCGCACCGTGCCAGGCCGCCTCGCCCGCCCCTCCTCTGCGAAATGCAGGAGCCACCCCTCCAACTGCAGGAGCGCATCCCGGATCCGGCCCGATGTCAGCCCGAATCTCGGCCGGAACCGACGGTCCGCAGCGGATGCTCCTGCATTTCGCAGGCGCCCTCCTGCAGTTGGCAGGGTCTTCGCCCCCGCCCGCCCTCGCTCAACAACCCGATCGTGGCGGGGCGGATACGCTGATCGGGTGACCGCCGACGCGCCCCTCGCCCAGACCGATTCCGGCCCTGTCCGGGGATTCTGGCGGGCTGGCCCCGACAGGGCCGGCGCCTCCGCGGCGTTCCTCGGGATCCCCTTCGCCGCGGCCCCCGTGGGCGCGTTGCGCTTCGCGGCGCCGCACCCGCCCGAACCCTGGGCAGAGGTGCGCGATGCGACCGCGTTCGGCCCGACCGCGCAGCGCGGCGACAAGGGCGAGACGCTCATCCCCGAGCCGAGCATCCCGGGCGAAGCCACGCTCAACGTGAACGTGTTCACCCCGTCGGTCGAGGGGGCCCTGCCGGTGATGGTGTGGATCCACGGCGGCGGCTACACCGACGGCTCGCCCGCGAGCGGATGGTACGACGGCGCCGCCTTCAACCGCGACGGCGTGGTGACCGTGACGCTGTCGTACCGGCTCGGGTTCGACGGCTTCGGCCTGATGCCGGGCGCGCCCGCGAACCGCGGCGTGCTGGACTGGATCGCGGGCCTGGAGTGGGTGCAGCGCAACATCGCGGCGTTCGGCGGGGATCCGTCGCGCGTCACGATCGCGGGGCAGTCCGCCGGGGCGGGCGCGGTGCTGACGCTGCTCGGCCTGGAACGCGCGCAGCACCTCTTCCACGCCGCGATGGCGTTCTCCCCCGCGCTCGCCGACATCGACCCGGAGCTGGCGGCGCGGCGGACGCGGGCACTGGGCGTGCTGCTCGGCTGCGCACCCGACGCCGCCGGCTTCCGCACGGTGCCGGAACGCACCCTGCAGCGTGCGCAGCCGAAGGCCGCCCTGCTCGGCGCAACCCGCCTGAAGGCGTTGCTGGCCCCGCTCGCCGAGGGGCTACCCTGGGGGCCCGTGGTCGACGGCGAGGTCGTGCCGCGCCCTGCCGTCGAGGCGCTGCAGGCGGGGATCGGCGCCGACAAGCCGCTCCTGCTGGGCGCGACCGATGACGAGTTCACGATGACCATGGACCGGGCGCCCGGCGTACTGCGATTCGTGCCGGCGGCGCTCGCGCTGACGCTGCTCTGCCGTGATCGCCGCGTGCGGCGCGCCTACCTCGCCGCGAACCGCGAGCAGTGCCGGCGCGGCACCCCGGCGCTGCTCGGACGGTTCGTGACGGACCGGGTGTTCCGCTCGCTCGTCGTGCGGGCGGCGCAGGCACGCGGCGACGCCCCCACCTGGGCCTACCGGTTCGCCTGGGTCTCACCCGCCAAGGGCTGGTCCTGCCACTGCCTCGACGTGCCGTTCTGGTTCGACGTGCTCGACGACCCGTTCGTGGAGGGCCTGGCCGGCCATACCCCGCCGCAGCACCTCGCGACCGAGATGCACGCCGTGGCGGTCCGCTTCGTCGACGACGGCGAACCGGGGTGGCCGCAATGGCGCACGGATCCGGGGCTCTCCCGCGTCTTCGGGGCCGGCCCCACGGAACCCGCACTCTCGGCGACGGCCTACGACGGCGCGCTGCCGCTGGTGTGAGCGCTTCCCGGGGTGGTTGAGCGAGGACGCGAAGCCGACCGAGACGAAACACCGTATCTCGCGAGGGCGCCGCGTTTCGTCTCACCCGGCCTCCGACCGCGTTTCGCTCGACGACCCCAGAAGGAACAGATCCGCTCGACGACCCCGGAAAACTCCGCCGAAGGAACAGATCCACGAAGGGTCGCTCAACCACCCGAGGGTGCCGCCCGACGATCCCGGCACGAAAGGACGAACCCGCCGCCTCTGGGAGCGGGACGGCGGGTCCGGGTCGACGGCGCGGCAGAACTCGACGCCCTTCGTCTCGTCGCTGCGCTCGCTCAGGGACCGGTTCGTGGTGGCCGGTTCCTGAGCGCCCTTCGTCTCGTCGCTGCGCTCCTCGCTCAGGGACCGCTCCGCGAGACGAAGGACGGATCCGATCAGGCGATCGGGTCGAGCAGCGGGATCTCGTAGCGGTGCGAAGTGCCGAAGCGGTGCGCGGTGACCGAGACCGCCTGCTCGCGCAGGAACGTCAGGATCTCCACGCGGCCGGCGGCGACGACGGGGTTCGCATACAGCGCGAGACTCGACGAGCCGTTCACGGCGGCGGCGGTGTCGGCCGCGGCGGCGCCGATGAGGCGCACCCGTCCGTCGCGCGCCGCGAGACGCTGCGCGTGTGCAGCCCAGGAGCTCGCGTCCTCGGTGGCGACCGTGACGTTCTGCGTGCCGAGCCAGGACGCGACCGCGGCCGGGAGCACCGTCGCGGTGCTGACCGTGACGCGGGCGCGGGCCCGACGACCGGCGGCGACCACGCGGATCAGCTCGGCGACGCGGTCACCCTCGAAGCGCACGGTCACCGGCACGGCCTGATAGCGCAGCGCGTTCTGCTCGGTCACGAGACCGGTCGCGTCGCGCACCACGCCGAACTCGTCGGCCCAGGCGTCGATGTCGGTGGAGAGAGCCCCGCGCAGCCACGCGATGTCGGCGTCCGCGTCGCCCGCGGCGGCGAGAGCACCCACGGCGCCGGTCGCGAGGGCGTCGAGCTCCTGCGTCGACGTGACGGGGGCGTCGGTCCACTCCGCCAGGCCCACGAGGTAGTTCGGGCCGCCGGCCTTGGATCCGGCGCCGACGGCGGCCTTCTTCCAGCCGCCGAACGGCTGACGCTGCACGATCGCGCCCGTCGTGCCGCGGTTCACGTACACGTTGCCCGCCTGGATCGCGGCCAGCCACGTCTGGATCTCGTCCTCGTCGAGCGAGTGCAGCCCCGAGGCGAGGCCGTAGTCGATGTCGTTGACGACGTCGATCGCCTCCTCCAGGGAGGCGGCGGTCATGATGCCGAGCACCGGGCCGAAGTACTCGACGCGGTGGAACTCGCTTCCGCGGCGCACACCGTCGCGGATGCCCGGGCGCCACAGCTGCCCGGCGTCATCGAGCTTCTCCGGCTTGAGCAGCCAGCTCTCGCCCGCGTGCAGCGTGGTGAGCGCGCCGAGCAGCTTGCCCTCGGCCGGGCCGATGAGCGGGCCGATGCGGTTCGAGCCGTTGCTGGGCTCGCCCACGTCGTAGGAGCGGACGGCGTCGACGAGCTGGCGGCGGAACCGCTCGGAGCTCGCGGCGGATCCGACGAGCACGACGAGCGACGCCGCGGAGCACTTCTGCCCCGCGTGGCCGAACGCGGCGTACGCGACGTCCTTCGCGGCGAGGTCGAGATCGGCCGACGGTGTGACGATGATCGCGTTCTTGCCGCTGGTCTCCGCGAGCAGGGGCAGATCCTGGCGGAAGCCTCGGAACAGCTCGGCCGTCTCGTAGCCGCCGGTGAGGATCACGCGGCCCACGGCCTCATCGCTCACGAGCTTCGCGCCGAGCTCGCCGCGGGCGGGCCCGTCGAGCTGCACGTACTGCAGCACCTCGCGCGGCACGCCGGCCTCCCAGAGCGCCTCGACCATGACCGCCCCGGAGCGGCGGGCCTGACGGGCGGGCTTGATGATCACCGGGGATCCGGTGGCGAGGGCCGAGAGGGTGGATCCGGCCGGGATCGCGACCGGGAAGTTCCACGGCGGGGTGACGACCGTCAGCCCGCCCGGCTGCATGACCGCGCCGTCGACGTCGGCGAGATCCTTGGCGCTCTCGGCGTAGTAGTGCGCGAAGTCGATCGCCTCGGAGACCTCGGGGTCGCCCTGCTCGATGACCTTTCCGGCCTCGGATCCCATGACCTCGAGCAGCTCGGCACGACGCGCCTCGAGCACGTCGCCGGCCTTGTGCAGGATCGCCGCACGCCCCTCGGCGCCGAGCGCGCGCCAGGCCTCGCCCGCGGCGACCGCGGTCGAGATCGCGGCATCGACCTGCTCCGGCGTTGCGAGGGTGTTCGCCTCGACCGTCGCGGTGCCGAGCTCCGAGCCCTTCATGCGGGCGCGGATCGCATCGCCCCAGGCGCGGTTCGCCGCGAGCGACGGATCGGTGTCGGGGGCGTTCAGGAAGACATACGAATCGGTCCCTGAGCCTGTCGAAGGGGCCGGCGCGGTGCGGTCCTGCACGCGGTTGGTGCCCGGAACCTCTGTGGGCATCGAGCGCACGGAGGCGAGGAAGCGCTCCTTCTCGCGCTCGAAGAGGGTCGGATCCGCATCGAGGTCGAAGACCGCCGACATGAAGTTCTCCTGCGACGCACCCTCCTCGAGACGGCGGATGAGGTACGCGATCGCGACGTCGAACTCGTCCGGGTGCACGACCGGCGTGTAGAGGAGCAGGGATCCGACCGTGCGCTTGACGACCTGCGCCTGTGCCGACGCCATGCCGAGCAGCATCTCGAACTCGATGCCCTCGGTCACGCCGCGCTTCTCCGCGAGCAGCCACGCCAGCGCGATGTCGAAGAGGTTGTG
>JAFDWK010000035.1:109536-114441 GCA_018268515.1 Actinomycetota bacterium | reverse complement strand
GAGGCGTCGGACTGCTGCTTGGTCGACCAGGTGGCGAGCGGCCAGCCGTGCGACTCGGCGTCGACGGTCTCCATGGGCAGGTTGGCGCCCTTGACGACGCGCACCTTGATCGGCGCACCGCCGTCGGCCACGCGCTTCGCCGCCCACTCCTGCAGGCGGATCATGGCGCCGAGAGCGTCGGGCAGGTAGGCCTGCAGCACGATGCCGGCCTCGAGGGTCTTGAACTCCTCACGGTCGAGGATGTTCGTGAAGACCGCGATCGTCAGGTCGAGATCCTTGTACTCCTCCATGTCGAGGTTGATGAACTTCGCGGATCCGTCGGGCATCCCCTTCAGGGCGATGCGGTAGAGCGGCAGGAGCGCTTCGGCCGCGTCTTCGACGGCGCCGTCGAAGGCCCACGGGCTGTGCGGCGCGACGGTCGAGGAGACCTTGATCGAGACGTAGTCGACGTCGTCGCGCTCGAGCAGGCGGCGGGTGCCCTCCAGCCGGCGCGCGGCCTCCTCGCGTCCGAGGATCGCCTCGCCGAGCAGGTTGATGTTGAGCTTCACGCCCTGGGTCTCGCGGATGTGCGCGATGGCCTTGCCGAGCTTCTCGTCGCGGGCGTCCACGATGAGGTGGCGCACCATCTGGCGCAGCACGGTGCGGGCCGCGGGCACGACGATGCCGGGGAGCATGCCGGCCGTGGCGCCGCCGAGGCCGATCGCGGCCTTCATGGGGGCGGGGAGGAAGCCGGGGGTGAGCGGCACGAGCTCGGTGAGCTTCGCAGCGGCGACCTTGAGGTCCTCCGGACGCACGACGCCGTCCACGAAGCCGACCGTGAAGTCGAGGCCGTGGGGATCGCGCAGCACGCCCGCGAGACGCTGGCCCGCGGCGTCGACCGGGACCTCGCGGCTCTCCACGAGCCACTTCTTGACGAGGGCGACCGCGTCGTCGGCGAGGGCGGCGAGCTCCTCGGCGGGGGCGGCGGTGCCGGCTGCGGCGCCGACGGGGCTTTCAGTGGCGGTCATGGTTCCTCGTGGGTTCGGTGCCGTGGCGGGTTCGCGCACGCGCGCTTCGAGATCGCGCACGCGCGCGGGGACGCTCCCAGCATGGATCCGATCTCCCTACAGGAAAAGCGATCATTCATGATGGATAATGTTCGTAATTCCCGATGATTCCATCCCGTCTCGCGGCTCCCCCATGTCCGCGAGACTCCATCTGGGCGACGAGACTGCGCTTGCGGAGCGCAGTCTCGTCGCGGAGTTGCAGTCTCGCGGTCTAAGAGGAGTGAGGAGCGGGCATGTTCGAGTTGCGGAGGCTGCAGCTGTTGCACGAGTTCGCGCTGCGGGGCACCGTGGCCGAGGTCGCCCGGTCGCTGTCGTACAGCCCGTCCACGGTGTCGCAGCAGCTCGCGCTGCTGGAGCGCGAGGCGGGCGTGGCCCTGCTCGAACCGGACGGGCGGCGCATCCGTCTCACCCCCGAGGGCCGGGTGCTCGCCGCGCATGCCGCCCGCGCCCTCGAACTCGACGAGCAGACCCGGCAGCAGCTCAGCCAGGCACCCGCCGAGGCCGTGCGGGTCAGCGCGATGCCGACGGCCGCCGAGACGATCGTGCCGGCCTCACTCACCACCCTTGCCGCGACGCACCCGCACCTGCGCGTCGAGATGACCGAGGCGCCGCCCGAGGAGGGTCTGTTCGAGCTGACCGCGCGCCGGTTCGACCTCGTGATCGCCGAGCAGTATCCGGGCCACACCCGCGAGCGGCACGCGGGCAACCTGCACGAGCTGATCGGCGAGGATCCGATCCGCCTCGTGCTGCCTCCCGGCGAGCACGCGGTGTCGCTCCCCGCGCTGCGGGATCGCGCCTGGGTCATGGAGCCGGTCGGATCCGCCGCCCGGCAGTGGGCCGTGCAGCAGTGCCGCGCCGCGGGCTTCGAGCCCGACGTGCGCTTCGAGGCGGCGGATCTGACGGCGCACGTGCGGCTCATCGAGGCCGGGCACGCGGTCGGGATGCTGCCCGACCTCATCTGGGGCGACGCCCCGCCGCCCGTCGCGCTCGCGGAGCTGCCCGGATCCCCCGTGCGCGAGGTGTTCACCGCGGTGCGGGAGTCGGCGCGCGGCTCCGAGGCGATCGGCGCCGTGCGCGGCGCGCTCACGGAGGCGTTCGCCCAGCACCGCCGGCCACGGCGCCGCTGAGCGCGGACCGGCACGCCTGGCGTGTTGAGCGAGCGCCGGCGCGCCGGAGTCGTTGAGCCCCCTTCGTCTCGCTGCGCTCGCTCAGGGACCGATCCCTGAGCGAGAAGCGCAAGCGACGCGACGAAGGGTGTCGCAGTCGCCTGCGGCCGGTCCCGGAGCCTGTCGAACGGCGCTCAACGGCCCCGTGAGAGGAGACGACCGGGCGCCTGTCTCGCTCAAGACCGCCGCGGTCTCAGCCCTCGCGCACGCTCGCGTGCGGGATCCGCCGCGGTCTCAGCCCTCGCGCACGCTCGCGTGCGGGATCCGCTGCCGCATCACCCGCACGGCCTCGGGGCTCACGTCGACGAGCAGGGTGTCGCGGCCGAGTGCCGCGGCGACGGCGCCGGTCGTACCGGATCCGGCGAACAGATCCAGCACCCGGTCGCCCGGGCGGCTCGACGCCTGCACGATGCGGCGCAGGATCCCCTCCGGCTTCTGCGTGGGGTACCCGGTCTTCTCCCGCCCCGTGGTCGGCACGATCGTGTGCCACCACACATCGGTGGGGAGCTTGCCGCGCTCTCGCTTGGCGGCGCTCACGAGACTCGGCGCCATGTACGGCTCGCGCTCGATGTCGTCGACGTTGAACACGTGCCCGCCCGGGGTCTTCACGTAGACCAGGATCGTGTCGTGCTTCGTGGGCCAGCGGGTGCGCGGCTTGGCGCCGTAGTCGTAGGCCCAGATGAGCTCGTTCAGGAAGCATTCGCGCCCGAACACCGCGTCGAGCATGACCTTGGCGTAGTGCGCCTCGCGGTAGTCGAGGTGCAGGTAGAGCGTGCCGTCGTCGGCGAGCAGACGCCAGGCCTCCTCGAGCCGCGGCATGAGGAAGTCGCCGTAGTCGTCGAAGCGGTCGTCGTAGGCGTGCAGCAGCTCGCGCACCCGCTCGTAGCGATGGCCGTGGAAGCCGTGGTTCACCTCGCGGGGGCGGTCCGGCGCCGCGGCGACCGGCGCGGGCGAACTCGTCGGAGCCTTCGGGGCCTTCCACACGGCCTCGGGACCCCCGGATCCGAGGACGCCCTCCGGATCCGCGTCCGCCGCGCCTCCCGGCCGATCGGCACGGCGACTCGACACCGCGTGCCGCTCCTGCGTGCGGCCGGTGTTGAACGGCGGATCCAGGTAGACGAGCGTGAAGGATCCGTCCGGCAGCGTGCGGGCGACGTCGAGCGCCTCGCCGTGCACGATCTCCACGGATCCGATGCCCGTCGCTGAGGCTCCACCATCGGTCCCTGAGCTTGTCGAAGGGACCTGGCCTGCTCCGGACGCTTCGACAGGCTCAGCGACCGGGTCCACCTCCGGAGCCGCGTGTCCCGAACCCGCTCCGGTTCCCGAACGTGTCGAGGGTGCCTGGCCTGTCTCGGCCAATTCGAAAGGCTCAGCGACCGGAGCCGACTCAGCGAACGGGACCCGCTCAGCAACCGGGCCGGTACCTGCGGGACTCACCACGCTCGCCTCGACCGGGCTCACGGGACCCACTTCGGGAACCGAGCTCATGGGACCCACCTCGGGAACCGGGCTCACGGGACCCACCTCGGGAACCGAGCCCACGGAACCCACCTCGGGAACCGAGCTCATGGGACTCTGTGCAGCCACGCCTCGGTGGCGAACTTGGTGCGCACGAGCTCCTCCGCGGCCTCGTACTCGTCGTCGGCGATGGTGCCGTCCTCAGCCCCGGTGAGGCCGCGGAAGGTGTCCTTGAACCGCTCGATGATCTCGGCGCGGCTGAGGCCGGTCTGGCTGCGCAGCGGATCCACCCGTTTGGCCGCCGAGGCCGTGCCCTTGTCGCTGAGCTTCTCGCGGCCGATCCGCAGCACTTCGGACATCTCCTGGCCGTCGATGTCGTAGGAGAGGGTGGCGTGGTGCAGCACACCACCGTTCGCGAGCCGCTTCTGCGCGGCGCCGCCGATCTTGCCGCTGGGGCCCGCGATGTCGTTGAGCGGCTGGTAGGTCGCGTCGATGCCGAGCGAGCGCAGCGCCTGCAGCACCCAGTCGTCCAGGAACGCGTAGGAGTCGGCGAACGTCATGCCCTGCACGAGCGAGGCGGGCACATACAGCGAGTAGGTGATGATCTGGCCCGCGGCCATCATCATCGCGCCGCCACCGGAGATCCGCCGGACGACGTCGAAGCCGTACTTCGCGGCCCCGGCCGGATCCACCTCGTTGCGGTACGACTGGAAGGATCCGATCACGACGGCGGACTCGTCCCACTCCCAGATGCGCAGGGTGGGGCGGCGGCGGCCCTCCCCGACGCGGGTGGTGAGCACCTCGTCGAGGGCGAGGTTCATGCGCGGCGACACCGCCTTGTCGTGCACGATCTCCCAGTCGAAGTCGCCCCAGCCCGGCGCGGTCACCAGCGCGCGGCGCACGGCCGTGCCGACCGACTCCGGGGTGAGACCGAGCAGCTGCGCGCCCTCGGGCAGCGCCGCGCGCACGGCCGCGGCGATGGCCGAGGCGTCGGTCTCGACGGGCAGCCCGGTGATGGCGGCGTTGATGTCGTCGAGCGCGTCGTCCGGCTCGAGGAAGAAGTCGCCCGCCAGCCGGAAGTCGGCGATCGCGCCGTCCGTCACCTCGAAATCGACGACGACGAGCTTGCCGCCAGGAACCTTGTACTCACCGTGCACCGCCCCAGCCTACGCGGCCGGGTGCGGGGGCGGATCCGCGGGCGGTGCGGTGGCGTAACCGCAGGCGGTGCGGTGCCG
>JAFDWK010000035.1:87911-109447 GCA_018268515.1 Actinomycetota bacterium | reverse complement strand
GCAGTGGGCTCCGGTGCCGCGGGCCCCGACCGGCGTCGACGAGGGTGCCTCGATCGCCGGCGCACGGCCACTGACCGGCGTCGTGCCCGCCGTATGCAGGAGACGCCCCACCAGATGCAGGAGGCGCCGGACCAAATGCAGGACGACGGCGCCTGACACCGGGCGAGGGGGAAGTGAAACCGGGCGAATACTGCGCCTCCGACCGCCATGCTCCTGCATTTCGCGGAGAGGCTCCTGCAGTTCACTGAGGGGCTCCTGCATTTCGGGCGGCGATCCCGTCCGCCCCGCGAGTCAGTCCCGCGGCGGGATGTGCTTGTCGAGCCAGGCGAGCAGATCCGCCCGCACCTCGTCCTGCTGCAGCTCGTTGAAGATCTCGTGGCGCGCGTCGGGGTACACCAGCGTGGTCACGTCGTTCAGCCCGGAGCGGTTGCGGTAGTCGTCGGCGAGGCGGTGCACGCTGCGCGGCCCGCCGACCGGGTCGTCGCGGCCGACCATGAGCAGCACGGGCACGTCGTTCGGGAAGTCCTTGCCGGGGCGGCCATAGAGTCGTGCCGCCTCGATCGGCCCGAACAGCTTCAGCAGCGGCACCTCGGTCGTGAGCGGATCCGCGCGGAACGCCTCCCACACCGCGGGATCCCGCGTGAGCCACTCCAGCCCGTGCGCATCGGGCCCCTTCCACCGCGCGTTCAGGGGCCGGGAGTTGAGGTCGGTCGGGGTGCGGTGGGCGGATCCGGTCAGGATCACGGCGTCATAGCCGTCCGGGTGCGCGTTCAGCACCATCTGCGCGAGGAACGATCCCCAGGAATGCCCGAGCAGCACGAGCGGCAGCCCGGGGTTCTCGCCGCGGATGAGCTCGGTCAGCTGCCACTCGCCGGCGACGACGGCACGCATGCCGCCGGGGCCGAGCCGGCCCAGCTTCGCCGCATCGCCGTGCTGCTTCATGCCGGTGCGCCCGTGGCCGCGGTGGTCGTCGGCGTAGACCGTGAAGCCGGCGGCGGTCAGCGCGGCGATCAACGCGCCATAGCGGCCGGCGTGCTCGCCGACGCCGTGCAGCAGCTGCACGACCCCTCTCGGGGTGGCGCCGTCGGCGGCGGGGTGCACGTCGTAGACGATCGCGATGCCGTGTGCGTCGGTGAACTCGGCGGTGCGGGGCTCAGCCATGCCCCGAGTCTACGGATCCGATGCCCGAGAGCCGCATCGGAGCCTCGCTCCCTGGTCGCGAATGGCGCCTTCCAGGTCCGCGCAGCAGCGCTATGCGACAAGCGAACCCGGAAAGGACGAGCAGCGTGGACCCATACGGGGTAGAGGCAGGCGTGGGGCGAACCATCCCGGACGGGCGTGGGGGCGAGCCACGCCAGAGTGGCGCTCACTGGTCGCATATTGCACCCTCAAGACCTGCGAAGGCGCAATATGCGACCAGCGAACCCGGTCATGGCGAGCAGGGTGGGGCCGAACGCGTGGCGGGTGGGCCTGCGACCCCGATCCGCGACTGCCGCGCGCCGCCCCGCGCTCTCCCGCGCGCTGCCGCCGTACTCTCCCGCGCACCGCCCCCGCGCTGCCGCCGCGACCCCCGCGCGCCGCCCCGCGCTCTCCCGCGCGCTGCCGCCGTACTCTCCCGCGCACCGCCCCCGCGCTGCCGCCGCGACTCCCGCGCGCCGCCCCGCGCGCCGCCCCGCGCTCTCCCGCGCGCTGCCGCCGTACTCTCCCGCGCACCGCCCCCGCGCGGCCGCCGTCAGAGTCCGACGGCGGCGCGCACGGCGAGGGCCTGGGCGAGGTCGGTGACCTCGTGGCTGCCGCCGTCGTCGGCGGCGGATCCCATCCGCACGGATCCGGAAGCGGCGACCGTGCGCTTGGCGGAGAAGTGCAGCGCATCCACGCCGGTCGCGGCGATCTCGGCCGCGTTCGCCGCGGTGATGCCACTGCCGGCCATCACCTCGATGCGCCCACGCGCCGCCGCGACGAGAGCGCGCAGCACGACCACGCCATCGCGCGCCGCCGAGGCCCCACCTGAGGTCAGCACGCGCGTGAGCCCCAGAGTGAGCGCGACATCGAGCCCGGCCCGCGGATCCGGCGTCGCGTCGATCGCCCGGTGCAGCGTGACCCCGGCGTCCGGACGCACCTCGCGCGCGGCGTCGCGGAGCCGCCGCAGTGCCTCGGCGTCGAGCGCCCCGTCCGCGGTCTGTGCACCGATCACGACCCCGTCCGCGCCGTGCGCGAGCACCCACCGCACGTCGCGCACGGCGGTCGCGATCTCGTCGGCGTCGTAGTCGAAGCCGCCCGCCCGCGGACGCACCAGCACGTGCACCTCCGGACCGGGAAGGGCATCGGGGAGCGGACCGCAGGCCCCGGCCGCCTCGACCGCCAGTTCCAGCGTCGCCGGCGACGGCGTCAGCGCGCCGAGGGCGAGGGCCTGTGCGAGCTCCACGCGGCGGGCACCGATCTCGCGAGCGACGCGCATTCCGGCGACATCCTGGACGGCGACTTCGAGCGCGAGGGGCATTCGTCCATTCTCGCGGCTCGGCCGCGGGAGTGGAACGGCCACGCCGGGTTTGTTCGCCACCTTTCGTAACGAGGTGACCGCCAGGCTCATCGTGCTGTCCATCGGCGGTCGCTGCACCCGCCTGCGCTCGCCCGCTCTGCACGGGATCCGTCGCGGTCGCCACAGCCACCGCTCGCCGCTACCGCGCAGCCATCGCCACCGCGCCGCCACAACGCAGCCATCGCCACCGCGCCGCCACAACGCAGCCACCGCTCGCCGCCGCCCTCGTTGGAAAACGGAGACGGATCCGGCGTGTCCCCGTCACCCACGACGTCGACACGCCGGAACCCGTCGAGACGGTCTCCGTTTTCCGACACAGATCCGCCACCGGCGCACCGCACCCGACTCACCGCACCGCACCCGCACCACCCCGGATCCGGCCACGTCCGCCGCCCCGACCGCGCCTGCCAGCCCACCCGCGCATGCCGCACCAACCCACCGCACCGCACTGCAGACCCGGAGACCCGGAGACCGTGCCCGTTGGAAAACGGAGACGGATCCGGCGTGTCCCCGTCACCCCGGACGTCGACACGCCGGAACCCGTCGAGACGGTGTCCGTTTTCCGACACGAACCCGCCATCGGCGCACCGACGGGCCTACCGACCCGCACCCGCACCCCCAGCGCCCGCCCCGCCGACCCGCAGGCCCAGCCGCCGCCTGCACCCGCACCCGCACCGCCGACCCGCGCCCGCACCTACCCCACCCGCGCCCGCATCACCCGGATCCGGCCGCACCCACCAGATACTTAGTTAGGCTATCTAAGCAATGGAATCGGAGAACCTGCACACGACAGCCGCCGAGCTGCGCCTGGCCACGTTCCGGCTCGCCCGCCGACTGCGCTCCGTGCCCGCCGTGGACAGCCGCAATGCCGCCATGAGCGATGCCCAGCTCGCCGTGCTCGCGGCGCTGCGCGCCCACGGGCGGCACTCCCTCACCGCCCTCGCCGACCGCGAGCGGGTGACCGCCCCGACCATGAGCTCCGTGGTGACGGGCCTCGAGGAGCAGGGGTACGTGGTCCGGATCCCCGATGACCAGGATCGCCGCCGGGTGCACGTGGAGATCACCCCGGCCGGCGAGCAGATCGTGCTGCAGACCTTCGAGCGGCGCACCCGGCTGCTGATGGACGAGATCACCGAGCTCGATTTCACCGAGGACGAGCTGCGCGTGCTGCACGAGGCCAGCGTCCTGATGCGGAAGCTGGCCGAGCTGTGAGCCAGATGTTCCGCTCCTTCGGGGCCTTCAACTACCGGATCTGGTTCTTCGGCGCGATCGTGTCCAACATCGGCGGGTGGATGCAGTCCACTGCGCAGGACTGGGTCGTGCTCACGGAGCTCACGCACAACGACGCGACCGCGATGGGCGCGACGATGGCGCTGCAGTTCGGTCCGCCCCTGGTGCTGGTCGGTCTCACCGGCCGCGTCGCCGACCGCTTCGACCGGCGCCGGATCCTGCTCGTCACCCAGTCGACGCTCATGCTGCTCGCGATCGCGGTCGCCGTGCTGCTGCTCACGCACGTGATGACGCTGCCGCTCATGCTGATGTTCGCAGCGTGCTTCGGCATCGCGAACGCCTTCGACGCCCCGGCCCGGCAGGCCTTCGTCTCGGACATGGTGTCGATGGAGAACGCCTCCAACGCGGTGGCCCTGAACTCCGCGTCGTTCAACATGGCGCGCCTGATCGGTCCCGCCGTCGGCGGTCTGGCGATCGTCGCGCTCGGATCCGGCTGGGTGTTCGTCGCGAATGCGGCCACGTTCCTCGCGATGATCGTGGCGCTGCTGCTGATCCGCACGCGCGAGCTCATGCCGCGACCGAAGAACCCCCGCGCCGGCGGCCTGATGGTGGGTCTGCGCTATGTGCGCAGCCGACCGGATCTGATGGTCGTGTTCGCGATGGTGTTCCTGATCGGCGCGTTCGGCATGAACTTCCCGATCTTCGCGTCGACCATGGCGCTGGAGTTCCACAAGCGGGCCGACGGGTACGGCGTGCTCAGCTCGGTGCTCGCGATCGGATCGCTCACCGGGGCGCTGATGGCCGCCCGCCGGGATCGCGCCAGGGTGCGGGTGCTGATGATCGCCGCGGGCGGCTTCGGCGTCGCCTCGATCGTGTCGGCGCAGATGCCGACCTACGTCTCCTACGCGGTCACGCTCGTGTTCGTCGGCTTCTCCACGGTGACGATGCTCACGACGGCGAACGGCTACGTGCAGACGACGACGGAACCGGCTCTGCGCGGCCGGGTGCTCGCGCTGTACATGGCGGTCGTGATGGGCGCCACGCCGATCGGCGCTCCGATCGCGGGCTGGGTGGCTGACGCCTTCGGCCCGCGGGCGGCGATCACCGTCGGCGGCGCCGCCGGTCTGGTGTCCTTCGCGATCGGCGCGGGCTGGATGCTCTACTCCGGGCGGCTGCATCGCCGCGAGGACGCCCGCTTCCTGCTCACCCTCGACGAGACCCGTCCCGTACGGGTGGTCGAGGCCATGCAGCACGCGGTCACGCCGCCCATCACGAGCACGCCGCCTATTACGAGCGCGGCCACGCCGATCCGGGTCGAGCCGCGCGTCGGGGGCATCCAAGAGCCGCACATGGATGGCGCCCGTCCGCGACGGACCGACGACGCCCACGCGCCGCACGCCGGCGGCACCCGCCCGCCGCACGCCGGCGGCACCCACCCGCCGTGCCCCGAGAGCACCCGCCCGCCGCGCCCCGAGGACGCCCGCCCGCCACACGCCGGCGGAGTACCGCCGTGCCCCGAGAGCACCCGCCCGCCGCGCCCCGGAGGCCTTCCGTCAGGCCCCGGCGGAGTACCGCCGCGCCCCGAGGCCGAGGCCGAGGAGTGAGGGGCGCGGCCGGCCACGCCCGCACGCGCCGCTCGCTGCTGCCCGCGCTCGGCGCGCTCTCGGCCTTCGGGCCGTTGTCGATGGACCTCTACATCCCTGCGCTCCCGCAGCTCGGCCGCGAACTGCACACCACCGAGGCCCTGGCCCAGGTGACGATGAGCGCGTGCCTCATCGGGCTCGCCCTCGGGCAGCTGCTGTGGGGGCCGATCAGCGATCGCTACGGCCGCCGACGGCCGATGCTCTGGGCCGTGGCCGGGTTCGCGCTCGCCTCCGTCGTGTGCGCGGCGGCGCCCTCGATCGAGGTGCTGATCGCGGTCCGGCTGCTGCAGGGGCTGTGCGGCGCGGCGGGCATGGCGATCGCCCGCGCGGTCGTGCACGACGTCTCCGCGGGCGCCGAGGCCACCGCGGGGTTCGCCACCCTCACCGCCATCGCCGGCGCGGCGCCGGTGCTCGCGCCGTTGCTCGGCGGCCTGCTGCTGACGTTCACCGACTGGAGGGGGCTGTTCGTCGCGCTCGGTGTGATCGGCGCGGCACTGCTGCTGGCCGCTGCGCTGTTCGTGCCGGAGACGCTCACGCCGGACGAGCGCACCACCGGCGGTCTGGGCAACGATCTGCGCGGGATCGGATCCGCTCTCGGCAACGGACCGTTCCTGGTGTTCGCGCTGACGCTGGGGCTCGCGACCGGCGGCTTCTTCACGTATCTGCAGATGTCCTCGTTCGTACTGCAGAACGAGTTCGGCGTCGACGCGCAGGGCTTCGCGCTCATCTTCGCGATGAACTCCGCCGGCATCGTGCTGGGCGCGTGGATCAGCCGCCGCNNGCCGCCGCATCGTGCTGGCCTCGCTCGCACTCGGAACCACGGCGGCCGCCGCCGTGCTGCTGAGCGCCCTGCTGCACAGCCCGCTGCCGTGGCTGCTCGCGCCGCTGTTCCTGCTCATCGGATCGCACGGTGTGAACAACCCGACGCTGACCGCGCTCGCGCTGTCCCGCATCACCCGCGGAGCCGGATCCGCCTCCGCAGTGCTCGGCACGATCGCCGCCCTGCTGGGCGCTGTGGTGCCGCCGCTGCTGTCCCACGCCGGGGTCTCCGCGACGCTCATGGGCGCGACGATGCTCGTCGCCTTCGCCGCGGCGCTGACCCTGCTCGCCACGACCGGGCGCATCACACGCAGACACGGCTGACTCCCGAACGAACCTCGCACCCCGCGGCGGCCCGCGATCCTCGCACCCGCGACGATCCGGATCCGACCTCGCACCCGCGACGATCCGGATCCGACCTCGCACCCACCGCGGTCCAGATCCGAAGAACCGCCCCCCCACCTCGGCTCCCCTGTCGCGTACCGCTCCTTCGACCACCGCGAAGGGGCGCCTGGCGACAGGCAGACCATCCGACCCGGGTTCGCAGGTCGGATCCCGCGACCCGCGAACGACCCGGATCTGCGAAGTTCTTACGGATCCGTGATCTCATCGCCTCACCCGCCCGGCGCATTCCTAGGCTGGGAGCATGACCGGATCCGCTTCGCGCGACAGGGCGGCCGCCGCCGCCGCGGGCATCGCAGCGGCTCTGCTCGGCATCGGCGCGGGAGAGCTGGTCGCGACGCTGCTCGCGCCGTCGTCGAGCCCGTTCGCGGTCGTCGGCGGATCGCTGATCGATGCCGCGCCCGGGTGGGCGAAGGACACGGCGATCGCGTGGTTCGGAACCGGGGACAAGGCGGCATTGCTCACCGGCATCGCGATCGTGCTGCTCGCGGCGGCCGCAGCGCTCGGTCTGTGCCAGCGGCGCTGGCGCCGCACCGGGATCGCCGGGTTCGTGGTGCTCGGCGTCGCGGTCTCGGTGATCGCCCCGCTGCGCGCCGACGCGGCGACCCTGTCCTGGGTGCCGGCGCTGCTGGCCGGCGTCATCGCCGCGCTCGTGCTGCGGATGCTCCTGCACCGCCTGCCGGATCCGGCACCCGATACCCGCGAGACTGCAACCGGGCGACGAGACAGCACCCCTGAGGTGCAGTCTCGTCGCGGAGATGGAGTCTCGCGGTCAGAAGACCGAGACTCAGGCGGCCCGCCATCACCCGCGCATGCTGCTCCATTGCCCGTCGCACCCCCGCACACGCCCGCCGCACCCGCACCCGCGACTGCCGCTCCATTGCCCGAGCATCCCGCGCCCACTGCACCCGCACCCGCACCCGCCGTACCCGCACCCGCGCATGCCGCGCCCGCGCCGGCGGGCACGGCCTTCGCCGCGCCGGACGCGTCCCGCCGCCGGTTCCTCGCCTGGACCCTGGGCGCCGCCGCCGTCGGAGTCCTCGCCACGATCGCCGCCACGGCGGGGCGTGCCGGATCCGTCGCGGTCGGCGCGGTGCGCAGCGCCCTGCGGCTGCCGAAGCCCGCCGTGCCCGCGGCTCCGATCCCCGCCGGCGCCGCGCTCACGGTGCAGGGCCTTAGCCCGCTGATCACCCCGAACGCCGACTTCTACCGCATCGACACGGCGCTCGTCGTGCCGCAGGTGGATCCGGCACAGTGGCGGCTGCGGATCCACGGCCTGGTCGCGCACGAGGTCTCCCTGACCTGGGATCAGCTGCTCGCGCTGCCGCTCGTGGAGAGCGCGGCGACGCTGTCCTGCGTATCGAACGAGGTGGGCGGCGACCTCGTCGGCAACGCCGTGTGGCTCGGCTATCCGATCCGCGAACTGCTCGCGCAGGCGCAGCCCTCCGCCGCCGCCGACATGGTGCTCTCCACCTCGGTCGACGGCTTCACCGCAGGAACGCCGCTGGAAGCCCTCACCGATGACCGCAACGCCTTGCTCGCGATCGGCATGAACGGGCAGCCCCTGCCGTTCGAGCACGGCTTCCCGGTGCGCATGGTCGTCCCCGGTTTATACGGCTACGTGTCGGCGACGAAGTGGGTCACCGAGCTCGAGGTCACCCGCTTCGACCGCGCCACCGCGTATTGGACCGAACGCGGCTGGTCCGCCCGTGGCCCGATCAAGCTCGAATCGCGCATCGACGTGCCCCGCTCGGGGCGGCCGATCGCCGCCGGCGACACGGTCATCGCCGGCGTGGCCTGGCAGCCGCACGCGGGCGTCTCCGCGGTCGAGGTGCAGGTCGACGACGGCCCGTGGCAGCGCGCCGAACTCGCCCCGGCGATCTCCGCCGACACCTGGGTGCAGTGGCGGCTGCCATGGCGCGCGCCGGCAGGGCAGCACACGCTCCGATGCCGGGCGACCGGCGCCGACGGCGCCGTGCAGACCGCCGGCATCGCGCCCCCGGCCCCGGACGGCGCCACCGGCTGGCACACCATCGGCGTGACCGTGAACGGCTGACGCGGTTCGCGACCGCCGACATCGGAGACCGGAGCCCCACCTCCGCCCCATTCACTGGTCTCGTATTGCGGGATCCGCAGCGTCGGAGCCGCAATACGCGACCAGCGAGCGAGAGGACTCGACAGATCCGCGCGATCGCTCGGCGCGCAACGGCCTCGGCGGATCGGCACAGGATCCGCCCCGCCGTCCCCGCCGTCCCCGCCCGCCCCCGCCGGCCCCGTCCGCCCCGTCCGCCCGCCAGCCCCGCCCGCCGGCCCCCGCCCGCCCCGCCGGCCGACGGATCCTCACGAAACCCAAACGCTTCACTTCCTTCACGAATTTGTGAAATCGGCGTAGCATCGCTGCCATGACCACGATCACGATCATCCGCACCGACGGCCTCACCAAGCACTACGGCCGCGTGCATGCGCTCGACGGACTGGACCTCAGTGTCGACGAGGGCCAGGTGCACGGCTTCCTCGGCCCGAACGGCGCCGGGAAGTCCACCACGATCAGGATCCTGCTGGGTCTCGCTCGCAAGACCGGCGGATCCGCCACTGTCTTCGGAGAGGATCCGTGGACGTCGGCGGTGGGGATCCACCGCCGCGTCGCCTACGTCCCCGGAGACGTCAGCGTCTGGCCGAATCTCTCCGGCGGCGAGGCGATCGACTTCCTCGCGCGCCTGCGCGGCGCGCACACCAAGGACCCCGGCTACCGCGCCGAGCGGGAGCGGCTGATGACCGCGTTCCAGTTCGATCCGCGCAAGAAGGGCCGCGCGTACTCGAAGGGCAACCGGCAGAAGGTCGCGCTGATCGCCGCGTTCGCGGTGCCCGCCGACCTGTACATCCTCGACGAGCCGACGAGCGGGCTGGATCCGCTCATGGAGGTCGTGTTCCGGGACGAGGTGCAGCGGATCCGGCGCGCCGGGGCGACCGTGCTGCTGTCCAGCCACATCCTCTCCGAGGTGGAGCTGCTCTGCGACCGGGTCAGCATCATCCGCGCCGGCCGCATCGTCGAGTCCGGCACGCTCCCCGAGCTGCGCCACCTCACCCGCACCGAGGTGTCGTTCGAGGCCGCGGACGATTCCGCGCTCGCCGGGATCCCGGGCGCGCACGACGGCACGCTCGACAACGGCCGCGCGCGGTTCACCGTCGACAGCGACGCGATCCCCTCCGTGCTCCCGCTCCTCGCGCAGCGCGCCGTCACGGGGCTGCGCATCGAGCCGCCCTCCCTCGAGGAGCTGTTCCTGCGGCACTACGGCGACGACCTCGCCGCCCTGCAGCGAGCCGAGCAGGGCGCGGCCGCAGAGGATGCGTCGGCCGGCACGCGGGCCTCGCGCCGCGCCGCCGTGAAGGGGTCGCGATGAGCGCCCTGCTCCGACAGCGCCTGCGCCGCGACTGGCTGCAGGTGCTGCTGTGGATCTTCGCCACGGTGCTGATGGCCTACTCCGGCTATGCCGGCGTGACCCAGTCCTACACGACCCACACCGACCGGGTCGAGGTGCTCTCGGCCGTGATGGCGAACCCGGTCATCATGATGTTCCGCGGGCTCCCGTCCGGAGCCTCCGAGGGGCAGTTCCTCTCCTTCGAGATCCTGCCGTGGCTGACCATGCTCGCCGCCCTGATGAGCACGTTCCTGGCCGTCCGCCACACACGCGGCGACGAGGAGGCCGGCCGCACCGAGTTGGTCGCGGCCACCCCCGTTGGGCGCGCGCTGCCGACCATCGCCACGATCATCCACGGCGTCGCGGCGAACGTCGTGCTCGGTGTCCTCGTCGCCCTCGCACTGATCGGCTCCACGCTCGATCCGGCCGGATCCTGGCTCATGGGCGCGACCTCGGCGACCACCGGCATCGCGTTCCTCGGGATCGGCCTCATCGCCGCGCAGCTCATGCGCACCTCGCGCGGCGCGAATTCGCTGACGATCTGGATCCTGGTCGGCACGTTCCTCCTGAACGGGATCGGCAACGTCGCGGGCACTCCGAGCAACGACCTCACCCGCATCACCAGCTCGGGCCTGGTGTGGGCCTCGCCGTTCGGGTGGGCGGAGCAGGCCCGCCCCTACGACACGGACAACGGCTGGCCCGCCCTGCTCGGACTCGTGTTCGGGCTCGTCGTCGCGGCGGTCGCGGTGGTGCTGCAGTCGGTGCGCGACATCGGCGAGGGCTTCATCCCCGCCCGCCCGGGACGCGTGCACGCACGCCCGGCGCTGTCGTCGCCGCACGCTCTCGTCTGGCGGCTCACGAACGGCGCGATCATCGGCTGGGCGATCGGCGGCGCGCTCACCGGCGTGCTGGCGACCAAGCTGTCGGGCCTTGCCGGGCAGATCTCGGGACAGAATCCCGCGGTGGCGCAGATCCTCGACAAGATCGGCAAGGCCGGCAACCTCGAAGAGACGGTCGTCTCGGTGTTCTTCGCGATGATGGGGATCCTGGCCGCCTGCGCGGCCGTGCAGATCGTCGCCCGCGCCCGGCAGGAGGAGGCGCACGGCACCGCCGAGAACGTGCTGGCCCAGCCCGTCGGCCGCGTGCGCTGGCTGCTGGACTACCTGCTCGTGGCGACCTTCGCGATCGCGATCATCGTCGTCGCGGCGATGCTCGCGGCCTACGCCGGACTCGCCGGCAACAAGGACGCGTCGTCGCTGGCCCCGGTCATCACCGCGGTCGGACTCGGGCAGGGGCTCGCCGCGTGCGTGTTCACCGTGCTCACCGGGCTCGTGTTCGTGCTGCTGCCGCGCGGCACGATCGCCATCGCGTGGGCGCTGGTGCTGCTCGCGACGCTGTTCGGCCTGTTCGGGCCGCTGTTCGGGATGCCGGAATGGACCACGCGGTTCTCGCCGTTCTCCGTCACCCCGACCGTGACGAACGGCGACGTCGACCTGCGCGGCACCTGGTGGCTCGTGCTCGCGGTCGCGGTGGGCGCGGCGGCGTCCCTGTCGCTGATGCGTCGTCGCGAGCTGCACGGCGCGGGATGAGGCGTGCGCTGACGGAGTGGATCCGGCTTCGTCCGCGAAAAACCGGATCCGACGTGAGACACCACGGCAGAGGTGATGTCTCGCGCAGAATCTGGTTTCGCGCACAGGATCCGGCCCCGCAACGGCCATGATGGACAGGAAGGAGCCCGATGACCAAGCAACAGGATCCGGCACCGGCCGCGCATCGCGGCGTCGACGCCGCGGAGGCGGCCGCGGCCATGGTCACCGCGGTCGGCTTCCCGCGGATGCCGGGCCGGGTGATGATGGCGCTGATCGCCGCGCCCGCCGAGGGATACACGGCAGCCCAGCTCGCCGATCGCCTCGGAGTGAGCCCGGCCGCCGTCTCCGGCGCGGTGCGCTATCTGCAGTCGCTGCACGTGGTGCACCGCGTCTCGCGCGCCGACCAGCGCCGCGACCACTACCTCATCGTCGAGGACACCTGGTACGGCATGATGACCAGCAACGGGCCCATCTACGACCGGATGGCCGCGCACATCGACGCGATCGGCGCCGAGCACACCGACGACCCTGTGGCCCGCACCCGGGCCACCGAGATGGCGGAGTTCTTCCGCTTCATGTCCCGCCGCATGCCGCAGCTCGTGGAGGAGTGGGAAGCGCTGCGCGCCGAGCGCCGCGCCGCCCAGTGAGCCGCACCGAGTGCCCTTCGTCTCGCTGCGCTCGCTCAGGGACCGGATACAGACAGTATGCACACCGGATGCACACCGGTTCCTGAACCCTCCCGCGCCCTTCGTCTCGCTGCGCTCGCTCAGGGACCGGATACAGACAGTATGCACACCGGATGCACACCGGTTCCTGAGCGAGGAGCGCAGCGACGAGACGAAGGACGCCCGCTGCACCTCACCGCGAGCGTCAGCCGCCCCCACGGGGTCGTTGAGCGAGCACGGCCGAAGGCCGAGCGAGACGAAACGCGGCGCCCCCGCAGAACTGGTCTGAGAGAGCACCACGTTTCGTCTCAGTCGCCTTCGGCGTCTTCGCTCAACGACCACAACAGAACGAGCCCGATGCGCGAATGCTCAGCCGCCCAGCACCAGTCGCAGCTGCTCCAGCGCCCAGTCCAGTTCGGTCGCGCGCACCACGATCGGCGGCGCGATGCGGATGGTCTGGCCGTGCGTGTCCTTCACCAGCACACCGCGGTCGAGGAGCTTCTCCGCGATCTCGCGGCCGGTGCCCCGCGCGGGGTCGATGTCGACGCCGGCCCACAGGCCCGCAACCCGCACCGCGGTCACCCCGTGGCCGAGGAACGCCTCCAGCCCGTCACGCAGGTGCGCGCCGAGCGCCTTCGCCCGCTCCTGGAACTCGCCCGACTCCAGCATCTCGACCGCACGCAGCCCGACGGCCGCCGCGAGCGGATTGCCGCCGAAGGTGGATCCGTGCTCGCCCGGGCGGATGACGCCCAGGACGTCCTCGTCGCCGACCACCGCTGAGACGGGCAGGATCCCGCCGCCGAGCGCCTTGCCGAGCAGGTACAGATCGGGCACGACGCCCTCGCGATCGCACGCGAAGGTCTCGCCCACCCGGCCGAGGCCCGACTGGATCTCGTCGGCGATGAACAGCACGTTCCGCTCGTCGCAGATCTCGCGGATCCGGCGCAGGTAGCCCTCGGGCGGGATGATCACCCCGGCCTCGCCCTGGATCGGCTCGACCAGCACCGCGACCGTGTCGTCGGTGATGGCCGCGGCGATCGCCTCGGCGTCGCTGTAGGGCACGGCGTCGAAGCCGGGCGTGAACGGGCCGAACCCGTCGCGCGCCGAGTCGTCGTCGCTGAAGCCGACGATCGTCGTGGTGCGGCCGTGGAAGTTGCCGTGTGCGACGACGATGCGCGCCGCGTCCGGTCGCACTCCCTTGACCCGGTAGCCCCAGGCGCGGGCGACCTTGATGCCGGTCTCGACCGCCTCGGCGCCGGTGTTCATCGGCAGCACCAGATCCTTGCCGCACAGCTTCGCGAGCGCGGCGGCGAACGGCTCCAGGCGGTCGCTGCGGAACGCCCGGCTGGTGAGCGCGACACGGCCCAGCTGCTCCTCGAGCGCGGCGACGAGCGCGGGGTGGCGGTGGCCGAAGTTCACGGCGGAGTAGGCCGCGAGCAGGTCGAGGTAGCGCTTGCCCTCGACGTCGGTGACCCACGCGCCCTCGCCGCGGGCGATCGTCACCTCGAGCGGGGCGTAGTTGCGCGCGACATGTGCTTCGGCGCGCTCCGCCCGCTCCGGATCCGCAGCGGCGACGACGGGCTGACCGACCTGTTCAGGCGCCATCATGCACCGCCCTTCGTCTCGCTCCGCTCGCTCAGGGCACCGCGCAGTTCCAGGGTGCAGCACTTGATGCCGCCGCCGCCGAGCAGCAGCTCGCTGAGGTCGACCATGATCGGGTTGTAGCCGCGCTCGCGCAGCTGCTTCTCGAAGCCCGTGGCGCGCGGCGAGATGATGACGTTGTAGCCGTCGCTTGCGGAGTTCAGGCCGAACACGGCGCCGTCCTCGTCCGAGACCAGGATCGCATCGGGGAAGCGCTCCTCGAGAACCTTGCGGCTGGCGTCGTCGAAGGCGTGCGGCAGGTACGCGATGTTCGCGCTCGCGGGGCCCCCGTTCTCCTCGCCGACCACGGGGTCGAGCACGGTCAGGGCCGTGTCGAGGTGGTAGAAGCGCGGGTCGACGAGCCGCAGCGTGACGACCTCGCGGCCGAAGACCTCGCTCACCTCGCGGTGGCTGTCGCCGGCGGAGCGGAAGCCGGTGCCGGCCAGGATCACGTCGCCCGCGAGCAGGAAGTCGCCCTCGCCCTCGTTGATCTCCTTGGGCAGCACGGTGTCGAAGCCGTTCGCGCGGAACCAGTCCGCGAACGCGGGAGACTCGCCCTGACGCTGCGCGTAGTAGAAGGACGGCACGTAGGCGCGTCCGCCGATCACGAAGCCGCCGTTCGCGGTGTAGACCATGTCGGGGTAGCCGGCGAGCGGCTCGATGAGTTCGACCTCGTGGCCCAGCTCCAGGTACAGGTCGTGCAGCTTCTGCCACTGCGCGACGGCCTTCGCGGTGTCGGTCGGGTTCGCCGGTTCCATCCACGGGTTGATGCTGTAGTTCACCGTGAAGTGGGAGGGCTTGCACATCAGGTACCGACGGTGGTGGGCGGTGCGGGCCGGGGTGGTGGTGGCAGCGGTCTCGGGCGTCGACATGAGTGCTCCTCGTCAGAACAGTGCGGCGGACGCTGTCCAGGGGCCCGGCGGTCCTTCGATCCGGCACATCGCGGATGCGGGGAGAAGATGCGACACGGGCACGCCAGCCTCCATTCTCTCACTCGAGCCTGGACGACGCCATCGTGCGGCATCCCCACCCTGCTCGCTCCCCACCCACTCGCTCCCCACCCTGCTCGCTCCCCACCCTGCTCGCTGGTCGCATCTTGCGGTTCTGCGCGCCGGCAAGCCGCAATCTGTGACCAGCGAGCAGGGAGAACCCAGGCGCGGTATGCGCATCAGGCTGCGGGTCGCGCGATCGGATCGATCCTGGTCAACCCCGGAATCCGATCGAAGGCCGCATCCGTCGATGCGATCGCCCCGATTCCGTAGGCGATCGCCGTCGCGGCGTGCACCGCATCACGCCCCCGCACCGGCGTGTGTTCGATGAGATCGATGGCACGATCAAGAACCTCTCGATCGAAGTCGAGCACGATCAGCGTCGACAGGACATCACGGACCTCTGCCGCGGCGACGCGAGGATCCCCGGTTCGCCGGATTCTGTGATGCAGAGTCTCCTGAAGCATCTCGACGCTGGCGTAGGCCCGCCCTTTTCCGGCGGTGACCGCTTGGAGATATCGTCGACACGGCTCCCGTCGCGGATCCGGATCGCCGAGTGCATAGATCAGGATCGAGGAATCGATCAGGACCGCATCGTCACGCATCCCGCTCATGAGGCGCGGCGTATCGGGATCTGCACCTCGCGCAGGATGTCCTGATCAAACGCTGCCTTCTCCTCGTCCCAGTCGATCGGACCACCGGGCGGCAACGCATCCGCACGTGCGAAGATCCGCGTCCAGACCTCGGCATTGCCCGATGCGGCCTGCCGATCGAGACGCTCGGCGACCGCCTCACGGATGAAGGCGCCGACGCTCAACTCCTGAGAACGGGCTTCGACCTCGAGTGCGGCGTACTGCGCGGCCGAGAACAGCACCTGAACCCGCTTCTCCAACGTCGCCATGCGCCCACTCTACGCCGACCTGCACATGTTTGGGTAGTTCATGTGCAAGTCTCGACTCAGATCACCCCGGCGCTCCAGTCGTCGGGGTTGCCGTAGCGGTGCGCGGTGATCGCGATGGCCTGCTCGCGCAGGAACGGCAGCAGTTCGATGCGGCCGGCGGTGGTCACCTCGCCGGCGAAGATCGCCAGATCCGGATCCCCCTGCACCGCTTCGGCGAGCGCGGCGTGCAGGGCGGAGACATCGGCGGCCACGCCGACGATGCGCACACGATGCGGGCGGGTCTGCGCGCCCTCGACTGCGGGTTCTCTCTCGCTCCCGTCGCGATTTCTGCCGCTTTCCGTGCGACTTTCCGGCCGTTTTTGCGACGGGAGCGAGCCCAAGCCGAGCGGGTCGGATCCGCCTCCGGCGGCGGCCGGCTCCGCCGAGGCGGGCCCGGTGAACCGCTGGATCCACTCCGCGTCGCTCTCGACGTGCACGATGACCCCGGCCTCGCCCAGCACGCGCCGCACGGCCGCGGGCAGCCCGATCGGCGTGGAGAGCGTGAAGGCGCCCCCGCCGCGGATCGCCGCGATCGCGACCCTCAGCAGCGCGCGCAGCGGGGCCTCGACCGTGGCGCGCACGGCGACCGGCACCGGGCGGTACCGGAACAGGTTGCGCTCGACGCCGAGGCGGGAGACGTCGCGCACCCGGCCGAACTCGCGGTCCCACGCCAGCGCGTCCGAGAGCGCCGCGCGGCGCAGCCACTCGAACGCCGTGTAGTCCAGCGACGGCTGCGCCGCCTCGATGAGCGCGGTGATGCGCGAGTCCAGCCCGCGCAGGTGCAGGGTCGTGGATCCGGCCCCGCCGGTGTCGCGCCAGGATCCCAGCCCGATCAGGTGGTTCGGCCCGCCCGCCTTCGCGCCGGTGCCCACCGAGGAGCGCTTCCAGCCGCCGAAGGGCTGGCGCTGCACGATGGCGCCGGTGATGCCGCGGTTCACGTACAGGTTGCCGGCCTGCACCCGGTCGAGCCAGAGCGCGAGGTCGTCCGGGTCCTGGGTGTGCAGCCCCGCGGTGAGGCCGTAGTCGACGGCGTTCTGCAGATCGATCGCGCGCGCGAGGGTGGGCGCGTGCATGATGCCGAGCACCGGGCCGAAGAACTCCTCGCGATGGAAGCGCGATCCGGGCTGCACGCCGACCCGGATCCCCGGCGTCCACAGCCGCCCGTCGGATCCGGGGATCTCCCGCGGCTTCAGCAGCCACTTCTCGTCGGCGCCGAGTTCGGTGAGCGCCCAGTGCAGCTTGCCCTGCGGCGGCTCGATCACGGGGCCGACCTCGGCGCGCGGATCCTCCGGCCACGCCACCCGCATCGACCGGGCGGCGTCGACCAGCTGACGGGCGAACCGCTTCGAGCGCCCGACCGGGCCGACCAGGATCGCGAGCGAGGCCGCGGAGCACTTCTGCCCGGCGTGCGCGAACGCACTGCGCACCAGATCGGCGACCGCGAGATCCACGTCGGCGGAGGGCGCGATCACGAGGGCGTTCTTGCCGCTGGTCTCGGCGTGCAGCGCCAGGTCGTGACGCCAGCTGCGGAACAGCGCGGCGGTCTCGAAGGAGCCGGTGAGGATCACCCGGTCGACATCGGGGTGCGCGATGAGAGTACGGCCCAGCTCGCCCTCGGCGATGTCGACGAAGGCCAGCAGGTCGCGCGGGATCCCCGCATCCCAGAGCGCCGCGGCGATCACGGCGGCGGAGCGGCGCGCCTGCGGGGCGGGCTTGAAGACGACGCCCGACCCCGCGGCGAGCGCGGCGAGCACGCCGCCCGCGGGGATCGAGAGCGGGAAGTTCCACGGCGGGGCGACCACGGTCAGGCGGGACGGCACGAATGCGGCCCCGGGGATCGCGTCGAGCTCCCTGGCCCGGGCGGCGTAGTACTTCGCGAAGTCGACGGCCTCGCTGACCTCGGCATCGCCCTCGGAGATCACCTTGCCGGTCTCGGCGGCGGCGACCTCGATGAGCTCCGCCCGGCGCGACTCGAGCACCGCCGCCGCACGCAGCAGCACCTCGCCGCGCTCGGCCGCGGGGCGGGTGCCCCAGGCGCCGGCGGCGGCGCGCACCCGGGCGAGGATCCGCTCCAGCTCGGCGGGGTCGGTGACCCGGGAGCTCCGCACGATCCCCTCCCCGGCGGTGGATCCGGGGATGCGGGCGAGGATGCCGCGCACCCATTCCCGGTTCGCGGGCAGCGCCGGGTCGGTGTCGGCGGTGTTGCGGAAGCCCGGGGCGCCGGTGGCGACGGCGCCCTCGTCCTCACGGGCGGCGAACACCGCCGTCTCCACGAACGTGTCCCCCGGATCGACGGCTTCGGCGATCCCGAGCACGGCCTGGGTGAGCGCGGTCGCGTCGGCGTCCGCATCCGTGCTCAGCGCGGCGGACTCGTGCACGGGCGCGAGCCGGTCCTGCCGGCGGCGCGGCCGGGCCGGCAGCCCGGGATCGGCTGAGCGCTCCAGCGACAGCGCGAACCGGCTGATCTCGCGGTCCAGCGCGTCCGGGTCCTCGTGCAGCCGGAACGCGGCGGAGAGGAAGTTCTCCGGGGAGGCGGTCTCCTCCAGCCGGCGCACGAGATAGCTGATCGCGACGTCGAACTCCTTCGGCTTCACGACGGGCACGTACAGCAGCACGTGGCCGACCTCGCGGCTCACGGCCTCGACCTGTCCCTGCGCCATGCCGAGCAGCATCTCGAACTCGATGGGCGCGGATCCGGATCCGGTTCCGCCCGTCCCCGAGCCTGTCGAAGGGACGAGGGCGTCCACGGCGCCGGGCTCCCCGATCCCCACGCCTGGCTCCGAGGCCGGTGAACCAAGCTCCGGGGCCGGCGGCCGCACCCCGCGGTCGCCGGCGAGCAGCCAGGCGTACGCGATGTCGAAGAGATTGTGCCCGGCGATGCCGATGCGCACGGCCCGGACGGACTCGGGCTTCAGCGCCTCGTCCAGGCAGCGCAGGTAGTTCGCGTCGGTGTCGATCTTGGTGTCGTAGGGCGCCGGGGTCCAGCCGTGCATCGTCGCCTCCACCCGCTCCATCGCGAGGTTGGCGCCTTTGACCAGGCGCACCTTGATCGGCGCGCCGCCGTGATCCACCCTGTCCTTCGCCCAGGCCGTGAGCTCGCGCAGCGCCGGCAGTGCGTCGGGCAGGTACGCCTGCAGCACGATCCCGGCCTCGAGCTGCCGCAGCCGCGGGTCTTCCAGGATGCGGGTGAACACCGCGATCGTGAGATCGAGGTCGCGGTACTCCTCCATGTCCAGGTTGATGAAGGTGCGGCTGCTCTTCGGGCTCGTCGACGACCAGGGATCCTGGGCGGCCGTCAGATACAGCGGCAGCAGCCGCTCGGCGACCTGCTCGACGACCTCGTCGAAAGCCCACATCGAGATGCGGCTCACGACCGCGGACACCTTGACAGAGACGTAGTCGACGTCGTCACGACGGATGAGCTCGTGGATCCCGTCCAGCCGGCGCTGCGCCTCGTCCTCGCCCAGCACGGCCTCGCCGAGCAGGTTGAGGTTCAGTCGCGCCCCGCCGGCGCGCAGCTTCGCGATCGCGGGGGTGAGCTTGGCGGGGCGGGCGTCCGCGATGAGGTGGCCCACCATCTCGCGCAGCACCGTGCGCGCGATCGGAACGGTGGGCGCCGGAAGCCCCTGCGCCATCAGCCCGCCCGCCCGCACGGCGGCACGCAGGTACCAGGGCAGGAAGCCCGGTACGAGCGGGGCCACCCGGTTCAGCCCGGCGGCCGCCGCGCCCAGGCTCTCCGGCCGCATCACATCGTCGACGAAGCCGAGCGTGAAGGAGAGGCCGGTCGGATCCTGCAGCACCCCGGCAAGCCGTTCGGCGGCGTGGTCAGCCGGCCTCCGCCGGATGACAGATCGGAAGATGCGGGATTCGACGCCCCCGGCGGAGACTCTCGCATCCGCATGCGCACCTGCGGCCTCGTCGACCCAGCGCTGGGCGAGGGCGACGGCCCGGCGGGCGCGCTCGGTCTCCTCCACGGTCAGCCACTGCGGCATCGGCATCGTCCTTCCCGCCCCGCGCTCTCGGGCGGACGCGGAATGCTGCTACCAGCATGACGCGCCGCACCTCACACGAACGTGCGACGCGCCCTCAGGTCTCTGCTCTCGACCGCTCGGTGCCCCGCTGCGCATCAGCGCGCCGCCTGTTCCGCTCCACCGCTCGCGCCCGCTCATCCAGTTCGACCCTCGGTTGAGGCTCGCCCCAGCGGTGCCACGCGACGACGCTGAGGAACAACGCGAGGACGAGGGCGGCGATCACCCACAGCACGACCAGGTAGTCCACCCAGGATCCGACCGGGGGCTGCCCCGGCAGGAAGTTGCGCAGCATCGGAGTGGCGAACAGCATCCCGGCGTTCCAGGTGAAGAAGCCCACCTCGACCCGTCGTCGTCCTCGCAATGCCATGATCGCGACGGTGAGGCCGAGCACCGGCATGATCACCATCAGTGCGAGAAGAACCAGCCCGAACGCGATGGTGGACGTCGCGCGCCGCACCTCGATCTCATAGCGCAGGACCGTCTGACCATCAAGCCGGTAGCCCTCGTCGGTGGGTGTCAGCGTCACGACCCAACCCGGCACGTGACGTGCATCGAGCTGCAGCACTCCCGGCGCGGCCCGTGGTCCATCATCGCCCGCATAGCTGACCGTCACCAGCGTCTTGGCCGGATGACGATCGAAGGGCCACTGCTCGATCTCTCCACTGGTGGGCAGGTGCACGGCCTGCGGAACATCGAGGTAGTCCGCCGGGAAGGCAACGGTGCTGCTGCCCCCGACGGACGTGAACAGGACGGACACGTCCCCCGCACCGCCCTTCCCCGGGCGAAGCCGATCGCGCTCGTTCTCCGGAACGGATACGTCGAACGAGATCCGGTCCGTCGCGGCGCTCACCTCCGTCGGCGAGAGCATCAGCCGCACCGCCGCTGGCTCTTGCGGAGCGGTATCCGAGGTCGCGGTGGAGACGGTTCCCCGGGCGTACAGAAGCACCACCGCGACATACAGCGCGATGAAGACGATCGCGCACACGACGACGAGGGTGGGAAAGCGCCGCAGTGGACGCGTGATGCTTCTCCTGGTCACGGCTCCTCCTGCCCGACGCTATCAGCCGCCATCCCTCGTACCGCTCGCCCGACACCGGGATTCCCCCTAGTTCCAGGCTGGGACCGTCCGTCCGCGCGAGCCGCTCGCTGAGCCGTCTCGCCTGGCGCAGGCGATGCCGGAGCGCGCGCCGTGCCACGCCCTTCCGACGCGCCGTTCCCGTGCGGTCAGCGGGCCCAGACGCTGGGCGCGGGCGCCTTGGTGGGCGGCAGCGCCGACGCGGCGGCCCAGTCGTGGATCCAGTCCTCGACACCCGGCACCTCCTCCGGGCGCCCCAGGGCGCCGAAGAACTCCTCATGAGGGACGGTGCCGCCGGTGCGGCGCAGCATGCGCGCCCGCACGATCACCCGCGCGTAGACCTCGCCGTCCACGACCGCGCGGTGCTCCATGAACAGCGCCTTGTCGTCGTGCCCGATGAACCGCGACTCGACGTCGAAGCGCTGCCACAGCTCGAGCGACTTGCGGAACGTGATCGTCTCGCTCGAGACCACCGCGTACCAGCCGCGCCGCTTCATGGCGTCGAACAGTCCGGTGCGGATCAGCAGATCCCACCGGCCGAGATCGAACAGCGA
>JAFDWK010000035.1:82341-87862 GCA_018268515.1 Actinomycetota bacterium | reverse complement strand
ACGGTGCCGACCGCGGTCGGCGCCAGGGTCTGGCCGCGACGGACACGACGGCGGGCGGAAAGGATGACGAGCAGGGTGCGCCAGATCACGTTCACACGAGGAGCGTAGTGAATCCGGCACGGAATCCCGTGATCGATTGTCGGATCCTCACAGTCCCGATGCGGCGCCCCAGACCCCCGCGAAGGCCGCTGTCACTCGATTTCGCGTCCGCCCATGGCACGCGTAGAGTCGCGAGCATGAGCGCCGAAGCCCTTCCCACCGTCACCGTCCGGCCTGTTCGCGATGTGGATGCCGAAGCGCTCGGCCGTGTGCACGCGAAGTGCTGGCACGAGACCTACGACCACCTGATCAGCACGGCGACGCTCGAGGCGGTCTCGCCCAAGCGCCTTGCCGAGCTGTGGACGCACTGGGCGTCGCAGGGCGAGGAGTACCGCATGAGCGCGGCGCTCATCGACGGCGAGATCGTCGGCTTCGTGGGCTCCGGTCCTGCCCGTGACGAGAACCCGCCGGCCGAGCGCGAGCTCTACTTCATCTATCTGCTGGACGCCTGGCACGGCACCGGCATCGGCCAGAAGCTCTTCGACGCGGCCGTCGCCGCGGATGAGCGCTGCTACCTCTGGGTCGCCGAGGACAACCCCCGCGCGCACCGCTTCTATGTGCGCAACGGCTTCGCCCTGGACGGCGCCGTGCAGCAGGAGCCGTTCCTCGGCGAGACCATCGAAGAGGTCCGCTTCGTGCGCTGAGCCCGAGCATTCACGACGAAGCCGGATCCGCGAGTGCGGATCCGGCTTCGTCGTTCTCGGCGTCTTCGTCGTTCTCGGCGTCTTCGGCGTCTTCGGCGTCAGCGTCCGGATACCTGCCCGAACACCTTCGCGATCGGGGCGAGCACGAGCGGCCGCGCGGCGAACCATCCGCCGGCGATCACCACGAGGGAGAGCACGAACACCCAGAAGCCGGTCCAGGTCACGGCGTCCTGCGCGGCGAACATGTGGTTCAGGTTGCGCAGCATGCCGGTCAGCAGCACGAGCGCGACGTGCACGATGATGAACGCCACGAAGAACAGCATGGTCGGGAAGTGCAGCGCCCGCGCGACCTCGATCGGGTACGCCTTGGACAGCCCCTCGGCCTTCTTCGGCCAGAGCCCCGACATCCGGAAGCCGGTGACGATGGCGACGGGGGCGGCGAGGAAGACGATGGTGAAGTAGGCGAGCTGCTGCAGGCTGTTGTAGTTGACCCAGCCGTTCTCGGTCGGCCAGTCGAACGACACGTACTGCAGGGCTGCGGAGAGCGCGTTCGGGAACACGTCCCAGCTCGTCGGCACGATCCGCATCCACTGCCCTGTGGCGAACAGCAGCACCACGAAGATCACGCCGTTGACGATCCAGAGCAGGTCGAGCCCCTGGTGGAACCACAACGTCAGGCTGATCTTGCCCTTGGGGTTGCCGCGGGGCGTCCAGAACGCCGTCGGCCGCTTCTCCGTGCGCACCCGCAGGCCCGAGCGGATGATCAGTGTCATCAGGAAGATGTTGAAGAAGTGCTGCCAGCCGATCCACCCGGGGATCCCGACGGGCGCCCCCGCGGGCAGGTGGTACTCCCCCGGGTAGGCGGTGAGGAAGTCCTGCATGAACGGCAGGCTGAGGAAGGCCCGCACGAGCACGATCGCGGCGCCGGCGAGCACGGCGAGCCCCGCCGCGGCGAACAGCCCGCCGAGCGCCTGGGTCCAGGTGGGGCGGAGCTTCGACGGCGCCGGCTCCGCGGCGATGTGGCGCGGAGCGGATCCGTTCCACACCGTGCGCGTGAACGGCAGCGGCGCGGAGACGTCCGGGCGCGCCGCGACCGCGGTCGACGGCGCGGCAGCCACGCCGGCCGTCGCGGCGGGCGCAACGGCGGCGACCTCCGTCGCTCCGGTCGCCGAGGGGTCGGTCACGGCCCCGGCAGAGACGGCGGCAGCGGTCCCGGCCGGGGGCCAGGGCTCTCCCCCGGCGACGCGCGGCAACCCGCGGCGCAGGGCGGACCCGGTCGCCGCCGGAGCGCCCGCGGACATCGGGGCGCTCGACGAGGCCGCCGTTGCGGGAGTTGCCGCTGTGGCCGCGGAAGCCTCGATCGTCGAGGCACTCGCGGCGCTCGGCGCCACGGCTGCGGATCCTTCGACAGCCGGGGCCGCCGGGGTCGTCATGAGGACGGGCGCGGCCCCCGCCGGAGGCCAGGGTTCGCCACCCGCGATCCGCGGCAGACCGCGGCGCAGGGCGGATCCGGCCGCCGCCGCGCCAGGGACGTCGCGCGCCGGATCCGCCGACACCGAGATGCTTTTCGCCTCTCCGCCGACCATCGGAGCGGCTTTTTCCACCCCCGACGCCGAACTCGGCGACGAAGAGATGGATCCCGCTGCCGTGGGAGCGCTCGGAGCGGCGTTCTCCATCTCGACGGCACGCTCATCGGCGAGCGCCGTCGCACTGACCTCGGCGCCCGCCACGACCACCCCGGCGGGCGGCCAGGCCTCGCCGCCGCGGGTGCGGGGCAGTCCCCTGCGCACGGTCGTCATGACTACTTCTTCCGCGCCCGCAGCGCCTCGATCACCTGCGGCACGACCGTGAAGAGGTCGCCGACGATGCCGAAGTCCGCGACGTCGAAGATCGGCGACTCCGGATCCTTGTTGATCGCGACGATCGTCTTCGCCGTCTGCATGCCGGCGCGATGCTGGATCGCCCCGGAGATGCCGAGGGCGATGTAGAGCTGCGGCGAGACCGAGACGCCGGTCTGCCCGACCTGGTGCGCGTAGGGGATGTATCCCGCGTCGACGGCGGCCCGGGAGGCGCCGATCGCGCCGCCGAGCTCATCGGCGAGGTCCTCGACGAGGGAGAAGTTCTCCTTGGATCCGAGTCCGCGCCCTCCCGAGACGACGACCTTGGCGCCGCGCAGCTCGGGTCGCGACGAAGCCGCCTCGACGGCCTCGATCGGCTCACCGGCCGCCGCAGCGGCACCGGACGCCGCCACCGCGAGCGCCTCGACGCGGGCGTCGGCGACGGCCTCCGCGCGCGCGTCGATCGCGCCCTGACGCACCGTGATCACGGGGGCGCCGAAGGTGGGAGCCGAGTCGGTGAGGAACGCCCCGCCGTAGACCGAGTGGTGCGCCAGCACGCCCTCGTCGTCGCGGGAGACACCGATCGCGTCGACCGACAACGCCAGGTGCTCGCGCACAGCGAGGCGCGCGGCGGCGTCGCGGCCGGCGATCGAGTTCGACACGAGCACGGCGTCGGGGCCGACCGCGCGATAGGCGGCCTGCAGCGCGTCGACCACGGGGACCGTCACGGATCCGCCGTCGATGTCGGCGGTGAGCACGACCTGCGCGCCCGCGGCGACGGCGGCGTCGACCGCCGCCTGCGCGGTACCGGCGGGGGCCGCGACGAGTGCGACCGGGGAGCCCAGCGTCGCTGCGGCGCCGAGCAGCCCCGCGGTCGACGGTGCGGCAGCACCGGCCGGGGTCACGTCGACGAGGACCAGGATCGAATCGGAGGGGTACGCCATGGTCACACCAGCCTGTTCTGCGCGAGGAACTCGACGAGCTGTGCGGCAGCGTCGCCCTCATCCGTGATCTTCACACCCGCCGCGCGCGGAGGCTTCTCCGCCACGGCGGTCAGGATCGTCTGCGGTGCCTGCGCGGGATCGGCGCTCACGCCGAGGTCGGCGAGGGAGAGCACCTCGAGCGGCTTCTTCTTGGCCGCCATGATGCCCTTGAAGTTCGGAAAGCGCGCATCGGGCAGCGCCTCAGTGATCGAGATCACGGCGGGCAGCGGCGCGCTGACCGGCTGGGATCCGAAGTCCGTCGCCCGGGTGCCGGTCACGCCGTCCGCGCCGATCGTCACGGCGCTGAGCGCCGTCGCCTGCGCGAAGCCGAGGTGCTCGGCGAGCATCGCCGGGATCACGCCGCCGGATCCGTCCGTGGAGAGGTTCCCCGTGATGACCAGATCCGGTTCGCCGCGGCGGATCGCCGCCGCGAGCGTCGTCGCGGTCAGCCCCAGGTCGGCCCCGCGCAGCGCCTCGTCGACGACGTGCACTGCGGATCCGGCGCCGATCGCGAGCGAGCGGCGGATCGACGCGGTCGCCGACTCCGGCGCCATCGACAGCGCCACGACCTCGGTTCCGGCGTTCGCGTCGGCATAGCTCAGGGCGACCTCGAGCGCACGCTCGGTGATCTCGTCGAGCACGACCTCCCCGGCCCCGCGATCGGCGAGCCCCGTCTCCAGGTCGAGCTTGCGGTCCCCGTAGGTGTCGGGAACTTCTTTCACCAGCACGTAGATCTTCATCGAGCCTCCGTTTGCGCTTGTGACGAGTCTAGCGGCATGAGGGGTGGAATTCGATCTCAAGAATCGTGACATTCAGTCTCACGCTTGATCGTCCGGCACCGGGTCGCGACGGGCCGCGAGCACCCGGCCTGCCGCCCGTGTTCTCCGCGTCCGCGTTCGACGGCCGCGACCGGAGCGCGCTGCGGCGGATCCGATTCCCTCCCCGGTAACGTAGGGGAATGGCCCGTCCACACCCCCTGCCCGTCGATCCTCTCGCCGAGGCGAAACGGCAGTGGCTCGCGCACGGCTGGACCGAGGCCGCGGACGGCATGTCGCTGGTCACCTCGGTCATGCGCGCCCAGCAGCTGCTGCTCGCCCGGGTGGACGCCGCGCTGCGCCCCTTCGCGCTCTCCTTCGCCCGGTACGAGGTGCTGCGGCTGCTCGCGTTCAGCCGCACCGGAACGCTGCCGCTGTCGAGTGTGGTCGCGCGCCTGCAGGTGCACGCGACGAGCGTCTCCAGCACGGCCGACCGGCTGGTACGCGACGGGCTCATCGCCCGGCACCGCGACCCGCACGACGGCCGCGCCGCGCTGCTCGAACTCACCGAGAGCGGGCGCGAGCTCGTCGAGCGCGCGACCACGGCGCTCAACGACGAGGTCTTCACGGATCCGGGGATCTCGTCCGGCGACGCCGCGGATCTCGTCGCGATCGTCGCCCGCATGCGCAAGGCCGCCGGCGACTTCGCGGATCCGCGCCCCCAGCCGGATCCGCTCTGATGGGTTCGTTCGTCCTGGAGCGGACGATCGCCGCTCCCGTCGAGCGGGTGTTCGCCCTCTCGCTCGATGTCGGCATGCACGTCGACTCGATGGCGGCGCACGGCACGGCTGCGCCTGGGGCGGATGGGCGGCAAGAACTGCATCGGCTTCAGCACGGCGAACCGCGCCGCGATGGGTGTGGAGCTCCGGTGACGCGTTCGACGCGGTGATCGCGCCGGACACGGCCGAGCGCACGGTCGACGTGCCCGAGGTGCTGGCCGTCGCCGTCGCCGACGCCGGGCTGACCGCCGCATACGAGGCGCTGAGCTTCACGCGCCGCAAGGAGCTCGCCGTCTCCGTCGCCGACGCCAAGCAGGACGCCACCCGCGAGCGCCGCATCGCCAAGGCCCTGGACGAGCTGCGCGGCTGACGAGCCGCCCTTCGTCTCGCCGCGCTCGCTCAGGGACCGACAACACCCCCGCC
>JAFDWK010000035.1:54442-82270 GCA_018268515.1 Actinomycetota bacterium | reverse complement strand
GCAGCGACGAGACGAAGGGCGTCGCGCTCCGGCTCCGTCGGTGCGCGCTCAACACCCCCGCCCTTCGTCGCGCTCCGGCAGAGCAGTCAGTCGCCGTCGTAGACGTAGGCGTCGAAGCGGGCGGGGATGTTCATCCGCTGCCAGGCGAGCTCCTCGTCGCGGCGGGAGCGGTCGCCGGGGAACGCCCGGGCGGTGTGCCGCGGCACCTGCCTGCTGTGCCCGGCGAGGTGCGCGACGGCCACGGCCTGCCCGCACACGCGCGCGGCGGCGACGGCGCTCGGATCCTGCGCCTGGCGGGCGGCCTCGTGGCAGGCGAACGCCTTCTCCCGCACCGCGTCGATGTCGAGCTCGCCGCGCAGGAACGCCTCCGCCGCGGCGAGCGCCTGGTGCGGCCGGTCGTCGTCGGGACGCTCCGCCTGGAACAGCGGCAGCAGCCGCTCGGCGCAGGCGATGGCCCAGCCGACCAGCTCGCGCCGGTCGTCCTCCGAAAGACGCAGATCCCCGGCGTCCGGCAGGGCGCCGTCGGCGAACAGCGGCACGACGTTCGATGCCTCGTCGTCACGGCCGGAGGCGTTCCGGCGATGCGGATCAGCGAAGGATCCGAGGGAGTGGATGTCGGCCACGGCGATCACCGGTTCACGAACTGCGGCGGGCGCTTCTCACGGAAGGCGGCCATGCCCTCCTTCTGATCGGCCGTGTCGAACAGGGAGGCGAAGGCCTCGCGCTCGATGTCGAGACCGACGGCGAGGGTGGTCTCCATCGCCGCGTCGAGGGTCGCCTTCGCGGCGATGATCGACGGCAGCGACTTCGAGGCGATCGTCTCGGCGAGCGTCGACGCCTCGGCCAGCAGGTCCGCGGCCGGCACGATCCGCGACACCAGGCCCGCGCGCTCGGCCTCCTCCGCACCGATGATCCGGCCGGACAGCACGAGCTCTGCGGCCTTGTAATAGCCGACCGCGCGGATCAGCCGCTGCGTGCCGCCCATGCCGGGGATGACGCCGAGGTTCACCTCGGGCTGGCCGAACTTCGCGGTGTCGGCTGCGAGGATGATGTCGCACATCATCGCGAGCTCGCATCCGCCGCCCAGGGCGAAGCCGCTCACCGCGGCGATCACGGGGGTCCGCACCGCGGCGAAGTCGCGCCACACGCCGAAGTGATCGGTCGCGGTGATCTCCGCGGCGGACATCGCCTCCATCTCCTTGATGTCGGCGCCAGCGGCGAAGGCCTTCTCGGATCCGGTGACGACGATCGCCCCGATCCCCGGGTCCGCATCGAACGCGGTGGCGGCGGCCGTGACCTCCGCGGCGACCTGCGCGTTCAGCGCGTTGAGGGCCTGGGGCCTGTTCAGGGTGATCCAGCCGACTCGTCCGCGCTGCTCCGTGAGGATCGTCTCGTATTCGGCCATGTCCATCCCTCCGCCGCACCGTCGTGGCTCTTCCAGTATCCCCGATGCCGGTGAACGGAGGGTGTCCCCGCCCCGACGAACCGCGAGACGCCATCTGGGCGACGAGACTGCGCTGCGCGACTGCAGTCTCGTCGCCCAGATGAAGTCTCGCGGTCAGGGATCTGCACGGTCCGGATCCCGCGCGGTCAGGGATTCCCGCGAGCACGATCCGCGCGGTCCGGATCCCGCGCGGTCCGGATCCTGCGGGGTCAGGACGCGTCGCGGATGTCGGTGATGATCCCGGAGAAGTCGCGGGCGGCGCCGGGACCCGCAGCGAACGTCGCGTAGATCTGCTGGGCGAGCCGGCCCAGCTGCGCATCGGTGCCGGTGCCCTCGATCGCCTGCAGCGCGAGTCCGAGGTCCTTCGCCATGAGCGCACCCGCGAAGCCCGGCTGGTAGTCGCGGTTGGCGGGGCTCGTCGGCACCGGCCCGGGCACCGGGCAGTTCGTCGTGATCGCCCAGCACTGTCCCGACGCCTGCGAGACCACGTCGAACAGCGCCTGATGCTCGAGCCCCAGCCGCTCGCCGAGCACGAACGCCTCGGCCACGGCGATCTGCGAGATGCCGAGGATCATGTTGTTGCACACCTTCGCGGCCTGACCCAGCCCCGGACCGCCGCAGTGCACGATGCGCTTGCCCATGACCTCCAGCAGCGGGAGGGCTGCCGCGAAGTCCTCATCGGATCCGCCCACCATGAACGCGAGCGTGCCGTTCTCCGCGCCGACGACGCCGCCCGACACGGGTGCGTCGATGTTGCGGTGCCCCGCCTCGATCGCCAGCTCGTGCGCGGTGCGCGCCTCGTCGACGGCGATGGTCGAGCTCTCGATGAACAGCGTGCCCGGATCGGCGGCGGCCAGCAGCCCGTCCTGATACGCGGCGATCACGTGCTTGCCCGCGGGGAACATCGTGATGACGACGTCCGCCCCGGCCACGGCGTCCACGCCGAACTGCGCGACGGGCAGCCCCGCGGCGGAGGCGGCGTCGACCGCGGCGGGCACGACGTCGAAGCCGACCACCTCGTGCCCGGCGGCGAGCAGGTTCTTCGCCATCGGCAGGCCCATGTGGCCGAGTCCGAGGAACGCGATGCGCGTCATGATGCGGCCCGCGGGGGGAGGTTCCCGCCACCGCGCTGCAGTGTCGCGGATCCGGCGGGGCGCAGCATCTCGCGTCCGACGATGAGTCTCATGATCTCGTTCGTCCCTTCCAGGATCTGATGCACCCGCAGATCACGGACCACCTTCTCGATCCCGTAATCCTGAAGGTACCCGTACCCGCCGTGCAGCTGAAGGGCCTTGTTGGCGACGTCGAAGCCGGCGTCGGTCGCGAAGCGCTTGGCCATCGCGCAGCGCATCGTGGCATCGGGGGCCTTCTCGTCGACGGCCTGCGCGCCGTCGCGCACCATGAGGCGCGCGGCCTGCAGATCCGTGCGCATGTCGGCGACCGCGAACAGGATCGACTGCTTCTCGGCGAGGGGTTCGCCGAACGCCTCCCGCTCGTGCACGTACTGCACGGCGCGGTCCAGCGCCCACTGCGCGCCGCCGATCGAGCAGGCGGCGATGTTGAGGCGGCCGCCGTTGAGGGCGCTCATCGCGATCGCGAAGCCCTGCCCCTCGGATCCGAGCAGGTTCGCCGCCGGGACGCGCACGCCGTCCAGGATCACCTGGCGGGTCGGCTGCGCGTGCCAGCCCATCTTCTTCTCCGGCACCCCGAAGCTCAGGCCCGCCGCGTCGCCCGGGACGAGGAAGGCCGAGATGCCGCGCGCGCCGGGCTGGCCCGAGCGCGCCATCACGATGTAGACCGCGGCCTCGCCGGCACCCGAGATGAACTGCTTCACCCCGGTCAGCACGTAGTCGTCGCCGTCGCGGACGGCGCTGGTCGCGAGCGCGGCGGCGTCGGATCCGGCTCCCGGCTCGGTGAGGCAGTAGCTGCCCAGTCCCTCCATCGCCGTGAGCTCGGGCAGCCAGCGCGCGTGCTGAGCGTCGGTGCCGTAGCTGTCGATCATCCAGGCGACCATGTTATGGATGGAGATGTACGCGGCGATCGTGGGATCCCCCTGTGCGAGCTCCTCGAAGATGGCGACGGTGTCGACGCGCGGCAGCCCGGTGCCGCCGGACTCCTCGCGCACGTAGATCCCGCCCAGGCCCAGCTCGCCGGCACGCCGGAGAGTGTCGCGCGGGAAGAGGTGCTTCTCGTCGCGCTCGGCCGCGAACGGTGCGAGCTCGGTCTCGGCGAACTCGCGCACGGCGCCGAGGATGGCGGCGCGCTCTTCGCTGGTCATCGTGATCGGGGTGGCGATGGTGGTCATGAGGTGTGCTCCTTGTGGGTGCCGTCGGTCGCGGAACCTGTCGAAGGGACGTCGCACGCTTCGACAGGCTCAGCAACCGGAGTCAGTGCATGGTGGGGATGACGAAGCTGGCGCCCTCTGCTGGCCGATCGGTCCCCGAGTGGCGGACGCCCGCGGCCGGCCACCGCGAGGTGACCGTCTTGGTCTTCGTGTAGAAGCGGAAGGCGTCGGCGCCGTGCTGGTTGAGGTCGCCGAAGCCGCTGCGCTTCCACCCGCCGAAGGTGAAGTACGCGATCGGCACGGGGATCGGCACGTTCACGCCGACCATGCCGACGTTCACGCGGGCCACGAAGTCGCGGGCCGCATCGCCGTCTCGGGTGAAGATGCCCACCCCGTTGCCGAACTCGTGCTCGGACGCCATGCGCAGCGCCTCCTCGTAGTCCGCCGCGCGGGCGATCACGAGCACCGGACCGAAGATCTCCTCGCGATAGATCGACATGTCGGTGGTGACCCGGTCGAACAGCGTCGGACCGAGATAGAAGCCGGACTCATAGCCGGCGACGGAGAAGCCGCGCCCGTCGGCGAGCAGCTCGGCGCCCGCATCGACGCCCTGCTGGATGTAGCCGGTCACGCGCTCGACGGCGGCGCGGTTCACGAGGGGGCCATAGTCCATGCCGGGCTCGCCCGACGGGCCGACCTTGAGCGCGGCCACCCGCTCGAGCAGCTTCGCGGCGAGCGCGTCGGCGGTCTCCTCGCCCACGGGCACGGCGACCGAGATCGCCATGCAGCGCTCCCCTGCCGAACCGTAGCCGGCGCCGATCAGAGCGTCCGCGGCCTGATCCAGATCCGCGTCGGGCATCACGACGAGGTGGTTCTTCGCCCCGCCGAAGCACTGCGCGCGCTTGCCGTGCGCGTTCGCGGTCGTGTAGATGTACTCGGCGATCGGGGTGGATCCGACGAAGCCGATCGCGCGCACCCGCTCGTCGGTGAGCAGCACGTCGACGGCCTCCTTGTCGCCGTGCACGACGTTGAGGATCCCTGCCGGAAGCCCCGCCTGCAGGAACAGCTCGGCGATCCGCACCGGCACCGAGGGGTCGCGCTCGCTGGGCTTGAGGATGAACGCGTTGCCGGCGGCGATCGCCGGGCCCATCTGCCACAGCGGGATCATGGCCGGGAAGTTGAACGGGGTGATCCCGGCGACCACGCCCAGCGGCTGCCGCAGCGAGTACACGTCGATGCCGGTGCCGACCCCGGTGGAATACTCGCCCTTGAGCAGGTGCGGCGCGCCGATGCAGAACTCGATCACCTCGACGCCGCGCTGCACGTCGCCGCGGGCGTCGTCGAGGGTCTTGCCGTGCTCGCTGGACAGGAGCGCGGCGAGGTCGTCCATCTCATCGCGGACGAGCTCGAGGAAGCGCATGAGCACGCGGGCGCGCTTCTGCGGGTTGGTCGCGGCCCAGCCGGGCTGCGCGGCCTCGGCGTCCGCGATCGCGGCGCGCACCTCGTCGCCGCTCGCGAGGGGCACGCGGGCCTGCACGGCGCCGGTCGACGGCTCGAACACCTCCCCCCAGCGTCCCGAGGTGCCGGGGATCGGGGATCCTCCGATGAAGTGGGTGATGTCGCGGACCATCGTGTGCTCCTGGTTCTGCGTCGACGTCGACGCTGAATCCAGAATACGTGGCCATCCATGTATTTACTAGGGTGTCCATGTAATTCATGGACATCTCCGAGCGCGTTCACCCGCCGGTCACCTTCGGCACGTACAACGGATCCTGCGCGGGCCGCAGACGCTGACCGGATCGGGTGCTCGTCTTCCCCGCGCGACGGGATCCGCCCAGTTGCTTCGCGCACGGGCGCCCACGCGGTCAAGAGCCGCGGGACCCCCGCCGAATCGGGTCGGCGGGGGTCCTCTCTTCTCCGGTGAGGAGGAGCAAGCTACGCGGACTCGCGGAGCACCAGGCGGGTCGGCATCGTGGTGCGCCCGGCGGGCAGGCCGTCGATGACCTCGAGCAGGATCCGCACCGTCTCGTGCGAGATGCGTTCGAGGGGTTGCTGCACGGTCGTGAGCTGCGGGCTGGTGCGCGAGGCGATCGGGGCGTCGTCGAACCCTGCGACGGCGACGTCGTCCGGAACGCGGCGCCCCGCGGTGGCCAGCACATCGAGCGCCGCTGCGGCCATGACATCGTTCGCGGCGAACACGGCGTCCAGATCAGGAGCCCGGTCCAGCAGCTCGCGCATGGCCGTCTCGCCGCTGTCGCGGGAGTAGTCGCCATACGCGATGAGCGTCTCGTCGACCTCGTCGCCGAGCTCGGAGCGGTAGCCGGCGAGGCGGTCCAGGCCTCCCTGCGTGTCCTGCGGCCCCGCGATCGTCGCGATCCGGCGGCGGCCTCGCGCGCGCAGGTGCTCGGTCATCGCGCGCGAGCCCTCGAAGTCGTCCGCCGCGACGTGCCCGATCCGGCGCTCGAAGCCGAGCGGCACTCCGCAGGAGACGATCGGCACGTCGGCGTCGAGCAGGGTCTTGAGGAACGGCGTCCGGTCGCGGTGCGACGAGACGAGCAGCGCCCCGTCGACGTGCCCGCCGAGGATGAAGTCCGTCGCCCGGCGCTGCTCGTCGGCGGATCCGGCCATGAGCAGCACGAGCGGCAGGTCGCGCTCGGCGAGCGCCTCGGCCGCACCGCGCATCAGGATCGCGAAGTTCGGATCCGCGAACAGGCGCTCCTGCGATTCGGTGAGCAGGAAGGCGATGGATCCGGCGCGCGCGGTCGCCAGGCTGCGGGCGTGCGCGTTGATCCGGTAGCCGGTCTGCTTGATCGCCTTCTCGACCGCGGTCCGGGCGTCGGGACTGACCCAGTGCCCGCCGTTCAGCACCCGGGAGACCGTGCCGCGGGAGACGCCCGCCGCGGTGGCGACGTCGACGATGGTCGGGCGCCGGCGCGACTGTTCGGTCATCCTCACAGTGTAGGGATCCGCGCCGGGCGGCCCGCCGTCACGCCTTCACCGCACCGGCGGCCAGATCCACCCGCCAGTAGCGCTGCAGCACGAGGAACAGCACGATGAGCGGCACGATCGACAGCAGCGCCCCGGTGATCACGAGCGTGTACATGGCGGGCAGCGACGCCCCCTGGTTGAGCAGGCCCGACAGCCCCACGGTCAGCGGGAACAGCCGGTCGTCGCCGAGCATGATGTACGGGAGCATGAAGTTGTTCCAGATGGCGACGAACTGGAAGAGGAAGATCGTCACGAGCCCCGGTGCCATCATCGGCAGCGCGAGGCGATGGAAGATCCTCAGCTCGCCGGCGCCCTCCGTGCGACCCGACTCCACGATCTCGGTCGGCACGGAGGCCGCGGAGTAGATGCGGGCGAGGTAGATGCCGTATGGGCTGATCAGCTGCGGCAGCAGCACCGACCAGTACGAGTTCGTCATCCCGACCTGGGCGAGAAGCAGGTATTGCGGGATCGCCAGGATCACGCCCGGCACGAGCACGCCCATCAGCAGCACCCGGAAGACCGCCGTCTTGCCGGCGAAGTCGTACTTCGCCAGGGCGTATCCGCTGATCGCGGAGACGTAGGTCGACACCAGCGCGCCGACGCCCGCGTACAGCGCCGTGTTTGCCATCCAGCGCCAGAACAGTCCGCCGCGGTACTGGGTGAGCTCGACGATGTTGCTCCACAGGTGCGTCGAGGGAGCGAACGTGAACGTGGAGAACAGCTCGGACGCGTTCTTGGTCGAAGCGACGAGCACCCAGGCCACCGGCAGCAGGCAGTACAGCGCACCGAGCAGCAGCACCGCGGTCGAGCCGAGCGCGATGCCGCCCTCGGCGCCGCCGGTGCGGGTGCCGCGCGGGCGGGTGCCGCGCGACGCGCGAGCGGATCCGGATCCGGATCCGCGGCGGGATCCGGCGACGAGGGTGCCGGTGTCGGCGGGAGTCTCGATGAGCGATGTCATGTTCAGTCCTCCTGACCGAAGGCGCGCCGCTGCACGACGCGGAGGAAGAAGAAGGAGATGGCGCAGGTCGCGATCGCGATGACGATCGAGGTGGCGGCCGCGGAATGGATGTCGTCCCGCGTGAACGCGTCGCGGTACACGAGCATGAGCGGCGACCAGCTGGTGGAGAGGCTGTTCGTGAGCGGGCGGAGCGTGGTGGGCTCGGCGAACACCTGCAGCGTCGCGATCATCGAGAACAACGCGGTCATGATGAGCGACGGCGTGATGATCGGAACCTTGATGCGCCAGGCGATCTGCGCCTCGGTGGCACCGTCGATGCGGGCCGCCTCGTAGATGTCGGTGGGCACGGCCTTCAGCGACGTGTACATCACGATCATGTTGAAGCCGACGCCGCCCCACAGACCGATGTTGGCGATCGCGAAGACGACGAGACTCGGCTCGAGCGGCGATGGCACGGCCACGCCGAACTGCCGGAACACCCACGCGAACGGGCTCACGGCGGGGAGGTACAGGAACCCCCACAGCAGCGACGAGATGACCGCGGGCACCGCGTAGGGCAGGAAGATCGAGGTGCGCGAGAACGTCTTCATCCCGGTGCGGCGGGCGTCCAGCAGCAGTGCGAACAGCAGTGCGAGACCGAGCATGCACGGCACCAGGATCAGGCCGTACACGAGCACACGCCCCACGCTGCCGACGAACTCCGGGTCGCCGAAGGTCTTGAGATAGTTGTCGATCCCGGCGAACACCGTGCTGCGGGATCCGGATCCGAGCCCCAGACCCTTCACGACGCTCTTCTGGAACGAGATGACCAGCGTGTACAGGATCGGCGCGGCCATGAAGACCGTGAACAGGACGATGCCCGGCGCCAGCATGAGCCAGGGCGTGGCCCGCCTGCCGGGAGAGCTGCGGCGCGCGGCGGTGCGCGCCGGGGCGGTGACGGTCATGGGGTTCCCTCTCAGGCGGATACGGGATCCGTGCGGATGCGAGTCGCGCGGACTGGGGTGCGGGGGTCGTTCGGGCGGACGACCCCCGCGGGGATCACTTGGTCTTGAAGCCCGAGGACGTGAGGTCGGCCAGCGTGGTCTTCTGCATCGCCGTGACGGCGGCGCTGAAGGCGTCGACCGTGCGCGCCTGCGCGGCCTTCGCGAACTCGTCGTTGTAGGCGCTGAACGCGACGTTCACGTTCGGGCCGTAAGTGAACGGGGCGACCTCCTTCGCGGCCGTGGCGGCCACGTCGTAGAAGTCGGACTGGTTGCTGAAGAACTCGGGAGAGGCGGTCAGCACGCTCGATGCGGCCTTCGTATCGGCCGGGTAGATGCCGGTCTGCTTCACGAGGGCGGCGACCGCATCCTTGTCGGTGTTCAGCCAGGTCGCGAACTCGGCGGCGGCCTTCTTGTGCGAGGACTGCGTCGTGACAGCGGTGGAGGATCCGCCCCAGTTGCCGTTGCTGGGCGACGAGGCGTCCCAGTTCGGCAGCGGCGCCGCCTTCCACTTGCCCGCGGTGTCGGCGGCGTTGCCACTCAACACGCCCGGGCCCCACACGGCGCCGATCCAGCCGGCCTGCGCGCCGCTGTTGAGTCCCGCGTTCCATTCGGGCGTGTACATCGGCTTGTTGTCGATCGCGCCGTCGGCGACCAGGCCACCCCAGTACTTCGCGACCTTCTGCGTGGCTTCCTGGTCGATGCCCACGCTCCACGCGTCGCCGCTCGTGGACCACCACTCGGCCTTGGCCTGCTGCGCGAGTCCCGCGAACCAGCCGGCGTCGTTCGCGGAGAACGTGCCGAGGTAGGCGCTCGGATCCGCCGCATGCAGCTTCTTGGCCGTGTCTGCATACTGATCCCACGTGGTCGGCACGGTCAGTCCGTACTTCTCGAACAGGTCGGCACGGTAGAAGAACATCATCGGGCCGGTGTCCTGCGGGATGGCGTACACGGCGTCGCCACCGAGCGTGACGGACTCCCAGGCGCTCTTGGAGAAGCCACCGGAGACGGCGGACTTGTCGATCTCACCGGAGATGTCGGCGAGCGCATCGCTCGCCACGAGGGTCGGGATCTTCTGGTACTCGGCCTGGATCAGGTCGGGTGCACCGCTGCCGGCCTTGATCGCCGTGAGCAGCTTGGTGATCGCGGGATCCCCGCCGTCCTGCTTGTTGACGGTGACGTGGATCTCGGGGTGCGCCTTGTTCCAGACGTCGACCACCTTGTCGAGGTTGGGCGCCCAGGCCCAGTACGTCAGTTCGATGGGCTTTGCCGCGGTGCCGGTCTCCTCGGCCGAACCGCCGGCGGTGCTGCTGCAGCCGGTCGCGATGAGTGCGGCTGCAGTGACGGCAGCCAGGGCGGCGCCGATGCGGAATGCGCTGCGCATTCGTCCTCCTTGTCGAAAGCGGGCGACCCGCCGTCGGGAGGCGAGTCGTGCTGTGTGCGCTCCCAGTTACGCACAGGGCATCGACGACTGTCAACTCCAAGTTTTCGTGTCTTCCTCAACGGATTCAGGCGTGATACAACTGGGAGCGCACACAGCAAAAGTCCGGCTTCACCGCAACGTCGCCGAAGAAGGGATCCCCATGTCCGTCGACGCACTCACCCCCGTCGCCGCCGAAGGCGCCGCCCTCACCCCCGCCCGCAGCGGCTGGATCCCGGGGACGAGCGCCATCCGGTTCGGCGGCGACTACAACCCGGAGCAGTGGCCGCGCGAGATCTGGCTCGAAGACGTCGCGCTGATGAAGGAGGCCGGGATCAACCTGGTCTCGGTCGGGATCTTCTCCTGGGCGTTGCTGGAGCCGCGCGAGGGCGAGTACGACTTCGCGTTCCTGGACGACCTGCTGGGACTCCTGCACGAGAACGGCATCGACGTCGACCTCGGCACCCCCACCGCCGCGCCGCCCGCCTGGTTCTACCGCACATACCCCGACGCGCGCCCGGTGACCCGGGATGGACTGCCTCTCGGCTTCGGCTCCCGCGGCATCATGTCGCCGTCCAGCTCCGACTACCGGCGCGCGGCGACCGCGATCGCCGATCGGCTCGCCCGTCGCTACGCCGACCACCCGGCCGTGGTGCTCTGGCACGTGCACAACGAGTACGGGGCGCCGGTCACCGAGAGCTACGACGACGCATCGGTCGCGAACTTCCGCCGCTGGCTGCAGACGCGGTACGGATCGATCGCTGCGCTCAACGCCGCGTGGGGCACCACCTTCTGGGGCCAGATCTACGCCGGCTTCGACGAGATCGACGCGCCACGGCAGTCCGCGAGCGTGACCAACCCCGCGCACCGGCTGGACTTCGCCCGGTTCAGCTCGGACGCCCTGCTCGAGTGCTTCCGCCTCGAGCGCGACGCGATCCGCGCGCACGCGACGCAGCCGATCACGACCAACTTCATGGCCTCGACCTGCCCCTCGGTGGATCTCTGGCGCTGGGCCGACGAAGTCGACATCGTGTCGAACGACCACTACCTGACGGCGGCGCGCCTGGACGCCCACGTGATGCTCGCGATGGACGCCGACCTCACCCGCTCACTCGCGGGCGGCAAACCGTGGATCCTCATGGAGCACTCCACGTCGGCCGTGAACTGGCAGCCGCGCAACATCGCGAAGAAACCCGGCGAACTCGCCCGCAACACTGTCGCGCACCTCGCACGCGGGGCGGATGCGGTGCTCTTCTTCCAGTTCCGCGCCAGTCGCTTCGGCGCGGAGAAGTTCCACTCGGCGATGCTCCCGCACGCCGGCCGCGACTCCCGCACCTGGCGCGAGATCACGGCGCTGGGAGGTCTGCTCGGCGCAGCCGAAGAACTGCGCGACAGCCGCGTGCGCGCCGAGGTCGCGATCGTGTGGAGCTGGGAGTCATTCTGGGCGCAGGATCTGGAGTGGCGCCCGAGCGTGGACCTCTCGCACCGCGAGCGGATCGAGGAGACCTACCGCACCCTGTGGGAGAGCGGGGTGACCGTGGACTTCGTGCATCCCGCCGCCGATCTCCGCGGCTACCGGGCCGTATTCGCCCCGGCACTGTACCTGATCGATGAGGAGGGCGCCGACAACCTGCGCGCGTTCGTGGAGAACGGCGGGACGCTCGCGGTCGGATCCTTCTCCGGCATCGTCGACGAGAACGATGCCGTACCGGCGGGCCCGCATCCCGGGCGCCTGCGCGACACCCTGGGATTGGTGATCGAGGAGTTCCTGCCGCTGCGCGAGGGGCATTCCGCCGAGGTGCGATGGACCGCCTCGGATGCCGCCGCACCGGTCACCGAGGCCCCCCGGCGCGCTGCCCACGAGGATTCCGCGCCGCTCTCCGCCACCGTCTGGGCGGATGACATCGTGCTGCAGGGTGCCCATGCGGAAGCGATCTTCACGACCGGTCCGGCCTCCGGGGGTCCCGCCATCACCCGCAACGCGCTCGGTGCCGGCTCGGCCTGGTACATCTCCGCGGCGTTCGACGGCGCGGACCAGTCTGCCATCGTCGACCGCGTGCTCGCGGATGCCGGGGTCACGGTGACGACGCCCGCCGAGGGGCTCGAATGCGTCGAGCGGATCGGCGACGACGGCGCCCGCTGGCTGATCGTGCTGAACCACGCCGAGGAGCCACGAGAGCTGGCGGCGGCCGGGGTCGATCTCGCGACCGGCGAACGGGTGACCGGATCCGCAGTGGTCCCCGCCGGAGGCGTGCGGATCCTTCGCGTTTCCTGACGTGCTCGTACCCCCGCTGCCGAGGAGGCCGAGCCGCTGCGGGCCCGGCCTCCTCGTCCGGCGGGACTACTCCCAGACGACCGTCGGCGTCGCGACCCCGAAGTCGACCTTGGGCGTATCCAGGTACCCGCCGAACGTCACCGTGTAGGTGTTGCCGTCGCTGCCCTGCAGGGTGGTGTCGACGCTGATGCTGTCGTAGGTCGACACCACCGTGGGACTGGACCCGCTGGACTCGGGCTTCAGGGTGTCCAGCGCCGCGCTGCCCTCGGCGGTGAGCGTACGGGTGACGGATCCGTCCACCGGTGTCGCACCGGAGAGATCGATCGCGGTGATGTCCATGCCGCAGGGCGTGGACAGCGTCTTCATCGCGACGCAGGCCTCGACCGCCGCGCGCACGAGCGAGCGGAACTGGCTGACGCCGGCATCGTTGAGCTTCGTCTTGACGTCGTAGAGCGCGGAGGCGTCGTCCGGGGATCCGACCGTGAACGTCGAGTCGCCGTCGATCGAGAAGTACTTCGAATCCAGTGCGATCGCGTAGGCGCCCGGGAAGACGTACGGGGACGTCAGATTCGCGGAGGACACGCCGTTGACCGTGGCGTCGAGGCCGCGGATGCCGTCCACGGAGAACGGGATCACCCCGTTGGTGATCTTCCAGGCGTCCTTGAGCCGGTAGACGTCATAGGTGGTCGACACGGTCCGGTCGCCGATCGAGAAGGTGACGGGGACGGAGGCCGAGTATTTGCCCTCTGCATCCTTCTTCACCGAGATGTGCCCGATCGGGGCGAGCTTGTTCGACTCCTTCAGCACCGCGTCGGTGAGCAGCTCCTTGTTCGGAACCCCCTCCAGGTAGCCGAGCGCGGACTTCGCATCGCTCTGGGAGACGGCTGTCAGGTACGCCTTGACGGTGTCGGCGGCCGTGACGGAGGACCGGGTGACCGCCGGCACCACGAGCAGCGCGACGATCAGCACCGCGGCGATCAGCACGACCGCACCGCCTCCGATCAGGCCCCAGAGCAGCCCCTTCGAGCTCTTCTTCGGCGGCGGCCCACTGTAGGGCCCGGCCGGGTACGCCTGCGTCGGCTGCGCGCCGTAGGACGGACCCCGGTACGCCTGCAACGGCTGCGCGCCCGAGGTGTCGCCGGGGTGCGCCCCGTACGGGGGGCCCGGGTAGGCGGCGGACGCCGGGCCGGACGGACGGGCGTAGGGCGGAACCGGTGGCGCCTGGTCACCGGAAAGCACCGGCGCCCCCGCAGCAGGGGCCGCGGATCCGGTTCCGAAGGCCAGCTCGTGCCCGCCCTGCGCCGGGTCGGTGACGGACGGCGCAGCGCCGGCGAGCGGCGGCACGCCGGGCACCGCAGGCGGCACGCCGGGCACCGCAGGCGGCACGCCGGGCACCGCAGGCGGCGGCCCGGGTGCCGCAGGCGGCGGCGCCGGATCCTGGGATCCGGATCCGAAATCGAGCTCATGTCCGCCCTGCGGCGGCTCCCCCTCAGTGGCCATGCGTCCAACCTACTCGGCCCTCGGGCGCCGCTCGATGGGCAGAACTCCCCATCCGCCGTCGGGCACGGAGCGGGGTCAGAGCACGTGGATCCGCCAGCTCGCCGCGTGCGCGGCGCCGGGTTCCAGCGTCACGAGGCCGGCACCGGAGTTGAAGGCATCCGGCGCGCACGTCATCGGCTCGACCGCGAGGCCGACGCGGTGCGTGGACGGATCCGCAGGAGTGTCCGCGGTGTGGATCTGCACCCACGGGCATGCGGCGTCCCAGGTCAGCCCGACACCGCTGCCGTCGCCGGCGCGCACCTCGACCGTCGTGGATCCGCCGGCCTGTGACAGCCCCGTGAACGCGTGGTCGATGAACGTGGATCCGATCGGCCGCGGCACACGGAAATCCCACTCCGGATGCGCGTCGACCGGCTCCAGCGCGACCGGGCTCAGCCTGTCGGGCGTCACCGTGAGCACGGCGGACGCGGGCAGCAGCAGGCTCCAGTCGTCGACCGGCGCCTCCGCGGCACCGTCGCCAGGCGACCCGACGGAATCGGCGTCCGAACCGGCCGGCGCGGGCCCCGCCACCAGGTACGGGTGCGGTCCGGTGCCCCACGGTGCGGCGTCGGCGCCGAGGTTGCGTCCGGTCACGGTCTGGATGAGTCCGTCGGCGCCGAGCCGGTACTCCACCTCGACCTCGACGCGGAACGGATACCCCGCCTGCGGCTCGACGGTCGCGACGAGCACGACCCGATCCGGATCCACGACCCGGTCGGAGAACTCGCTCCACGCGACCAGGCCGTGCAGGGCGTGACCCCGGTCGGGCTCGGTCAGCGGCAGCCGGTGCGCGACGCCGCCGAACGCGTAGCGTCCGTCGACGATGCGGTTCGGCCACGGCGCGAGCGTCGTGCCGCGGTAGTTCGGACGCACCTCGTCGGCGTCGAACGGCACGACGAGATCGCGCCCCTCGAACCTCAGCGCACGCAGCGTCGCACCGACCGAGGCGATGTCGGCCTCGTAGCCGTGCCTGGTCAGCCGGAACTGTCTGCCGGAGCGGGGGATGGAGGTCATGTCGGCCCTTTCTTCACCTGTCACGAACAGCACCGGATCCTGCTCCCGTCGCAGAAGATGTCGTTCTGCGGCCCGCATGGCGGCATCTTCTGCGACGGGAGCGAAGGGGAAGCGCCGGACCAGGATTCCGTCCGGGTCAGAGCCCCTGGGCCAGGCGGTAGTAGGCCTGGTTCCAGCGCACCTGCTTCTGGAACTCGCCCAGGGTCGTGCCCTCGTCGATCACGAGCAGCTCGACCTCCGCCATCTCGGCGAAGTCGCGGAAGGCGTCGATCCCCACCGCGGTCGACATCACCGTGTGGTGTGCGGCGCCCGCGGTCAGCCACGCGGCGGCGGAGGTGGTGAAGTCGGGCTGCGGCTTCCACACGGCGCGACCCACCGGCAGCTTCGGCAGCGCCGCACGCGGAGCGACGTTCTCCACGACGTTCGCGGTCAGGCGGAACCGGTCGCGCATGTCGCTGAGCGCGACGACGACGGCGGATCCGGGATCGGCGGTGAACACGAGGCGCACCGGGTCGTCCTTGCCGCCGATGCCGAGCGGGTGGATCTCGAGCGTCGGCTTCTGCGTCGTGAGCGTGGGCGAGACCTCGAGCATGTGCGCGCCGAGGATGAGCTCGTCCCCCGGGGTCATGTCGTAGGTGTAGTCCTCCATCAGGCTCGCCCCGCCGGGCAGGCCCGCGCCCATGACGTTCGCGATGCGCACGAGCACCGCGGTCTTCCAGTCGCCCTCGGCACCGAAGCCGTAGCCCTCGGCCATGAGGCGCTGCACCGCGAGCCCCGGCAGCTGCTTGAGGTCGCCGAGGTCTTCGAACGAGGTGGTGAACGCGGCGAAGCCGCCCTCCTCGAGGAACGAGCGCAGGCCCAGCTCGATCGCCGCACCGTCGCGCAGCGACTGATGCCGCGCGCCGCCGCGACGCAGCTCCGGCGCCACCTCGTAGAGCTCTTCGTACTCGGCGACCAGAGCGTCGACGTCGGCGTCGGATGCGGCCGCGACCGCCTCGGCCAGCTCGTTCACGCCCCAGGTGTTCACCTGCACGCCGAAGCGCAGCTCGGCCTCGGTCTTGTCGCCCTCGGTCACGGCGACGAACCGCATGTTGTCGCCGAAGCGGGCGAGCTTCATCTCTCGGCTCGCGGCGAGCCCTGCGGCCGCCCGCTGCCAGGTGCCGAGCTCCTGCTGCACGCGCGGATCCGAGGCGTGGCCGACGATGGTCTTGCGCGGCACGCCGAGCCGGGTCTGGATGTAGCCGAACTCGCGGTCGCCGTGCGCGGCCTGGTTCAGGTTCATGAAGTCGAAGTCGATGTCGGCCCAGGGCAGTTCGACGTTGGCCTGGGTGTGCAGGTGCGCGAGCGGCTTCTGCAGCGCGTCGAGACCCGCGATCCACATCTTGGCGGGGCTGAACGTGTGCATCCAGGCGACCAGGCCGATGACCTTCTCGTCGGCGTTCGCCTCGAGCGCGATGCGCTTGATGGCGGCGGAGTCGGTGAGCACCGGCTTCCACACGATGCGCACCGGTACGGAGCCCGCCTCATCCAGGATCCGCGCGATCTGCTGCGACTGCTCGGCGACCTGCGCGAGCGTCTCGGGGCCGTACAGGTGCTGGCTTCCGGTGAGGAACCAGACTTCGTAGCCGTCGAGCGAGGTGGTGAGCGGAGTGCGGGTCATCGTGGTTCTTTCGTTCAGAGCTGCGTCTCGGGTCGAGGCGCGTGGTGAGGTGTCTTCAGGGTGTTCAGAGTGCGGTGACGGCGGCGGCCTCCACGGCGAGACCCGCCCGGTAGCGGTCCAGGTAGGCGGCGAAGCCCGCGACATCGGCGGGATCCGGATCCGCGACGGTGACGGACGCCGAGGCGAACACCCGCCGGCCGAGGTAGTCACCGAGGCTGAGCTCGTCGGCGTGGGCCAGGTAGGAGGCCAGCACCGCGATCCCCCACGCTCCGCCCTCGGAGGCCGCCTCGCCGACGGCGACCGGAGCGCCGAGCGAGGCCGCGAGGAAACGCTGGGCGACGCCCGCGGTGCGGAACATGCCCCCGTGCGCGAACATGCGGTCGAGCCGCACCCCCTCGGCGGCGAGCGTCTGCATGCCCAGCGCGAGCGTGCCGAACACGCCGTAGAGCTGGGCGCGCATGAAGTTCGCCAGGGTGAAGGCGCTGTCGGGCGTGCGCACGAACAGCGGCCGTCCCTCGGCGAGGCCGGCGATCGGCTCCCCCGCGAGGTGGTTGTAGGCGAGCAGCCCGCCGGCGTCGGCCTCACCCGCGAGCGCCTCCCGGAACAGGGCCTCGAACGCGGTGTCGTCGCCGACCGGGGCTCCGGCCGCTGCGGCGAAGCGGGTGAACAGCGCCGCCCAGGCGGCGAGTTCGCTCGCGCCGTTGTTGCAGTGCACCATGGCGACCGCGTCGCCGGCCGGCGTGGTGACCAGGTCGAGCTCGTGGTGCGCACCCTCGAGCGGCCGCTCCAGCACGACCATCGCGAAGATGCTGGTGCCGGCCGAGACGTTGCCGGAGCGGGGGGCGACCGCGTTCGTGGCGACCATGCCGGTGCCGGCGTCGCCCTCGGGCGGGCAGAACGGGATGCCGGCGGCCAGCGCTCCGGACGGATCCAGCAGCAGAGCGCCCTCCGCCGTGAGCGCGCCGGCGTCGGCGCCCGCCGGGAGCACCACCGGCAGCAGCGCGGTCAGGGGTGCGGGCAGCCGATCCCCGGCAAGCGCGTCGTAGGCCGCGACCGACGCCCGGTCGTATTCGCAGGTCGCCGAGTCGATCGGGAACATGCCCGAGGCGTCGCCGACGCCGAGCACGCGCCGGCCGGTGAGCCGTTCATGCACGTAGCCGGCCAGCGTGTTCACACTCGCGACCCGCGGCACGTGCGCCTCGCCGTCGACGACGGCCTGGTGCAGGTGCGCGATCGACCAGCGCAGCGGGATGTTCACGCCGAGCAGGGTGGTGAGTTCGGCGGCCGCGGCAGACGTGTTCGTGTTGCGCCAGGTGCGGAACGGCACGAGCAGCTCGCCGCCCTCGTCGAACGCGAGGTAGCCGTGCATCATGGCGGAGATCCCGATCGCGCCGACGGTCGCCGGCCGCACGCCGTAGCGGTCGTGGGCATCGGCCACGAGGCCCGCGTAGGCCTCCTGCAGCCCCGCCCAGACCTCGTCCAGGCCGTAGGTCCACAGGCCGTCCTCGAGCCGGTTCTCCCAGGCGGAGGATCCGGTCGCGATCACGTCGGAGGGATCGGATCCGATCAGGCACGCCTTGATGCGCGTGGAGCCCAGTTCGATGCCCAGGCTCGTGCGTCCGGCGAGGATGTCGTCGCGTGCGGTGGTCATCGGCGGGCCCCCTCTTCGTGTTCCCGTCGCGATCTCTGCCGCTTTCCCACCGTCTTTCCGGCACTTTTCGCGACGGGAGCGGATCCGACGACCGGGTTCGGGGTGGTCATCGGCGCGCGTCCGTGTTCTGGCCGTAGACGTTCTGATAGCGGTTGTAGAGGCTGTCGATCGCCTCCTGCGGGATGGGGATCAGCGGCCCCGCCTCGCGGGCGAGGTGCACGGTGCGCGCGACGTCCTCGACCATCACGGCGGCCTTGACCGCATCCTTCGCATCCGCGCCGATCGTGAACGGACCGTGGTTCTGCATGAGCACGGCACGACTGCGGTGCCCCTGCAGGGTCTGCACGATGCCGCGCCCGATCGAGTCGTCTCCGATGATCGCGAACGGGCCGACCGGGATCGGACCGCCGAACTCGTCGGCCATCGCCGTGATCACGCAGGGGATCTCCTCGCCGCGCGCCGCCCACGCCACGGCGTAGTCGGAGTGCGTGTGCACGACCCCGCCGACGGCCGGCATGTTCCGGTAGACGTAGGCGTGCGCGGCGGTGTCGCTCGACGGGCTCCGGTCGCTGCCCGGCGTGCCGGGGACCACAGCGCCGTCCAGGTCGCACAGGATCATGTTCTCGGCAGTCAGGTCGTCGTAGCTGACGCCGGAGGGCTTGATCACGAACAGGTCGGCGCTCCCGTCCTCGGAGAGGCGCACCCGGCCCGAGACGTTGCCCCCGGTCCAGACCACCAGGCCGTAACGGACGAGCTCCGCATGCAGTCGAGCGACGTCGGCGCGGACCGCGGCGATCGCCTGCGCAGCGTCGGCGGTGAACGTGGTCATGGGTTACTCCTTCTTCCGGGTGACCGCGCGCTGCAGCAGCACGAAGGCGAGCAGGATGCCACCGGTGATGATGGTGGTCATCTCGGGCGGGATGCCGCCGTCCCGGGTGATCAGCACGGTCATCAGGCCCAGCACGAGGGCGCCGATCACGGATCCGAGCACATAGCCGGCACCGCCGGTGAGCAGGGTTCCGCCGATCACCGTCGCGGCGATTGCGTCGAGCTCCCAGCCGATGCCCGTGATGTTCTGCGCGATGCCGAGCCGGCTGGTGTAGATCACGGCGGCGACACCGGAGAGTGTGCCGCTGATGATGTAGACGAGCACCTTGGTGCGCGGCACGGCCAGGCCCATCAGCGAGGCGGAGCCCTCAGACCCGCCGATCGCGTAGACGGTGCGGCCGGTGCGGGTGCGGTGCAGCACGAACACGGCGGCCAGCACGACCAGGATCGCGATGACCACGCCCGGGGTGATCACGAGGTCGTTGACCCGGGGGCCGTCGATGATCTTGTACTGGCTGCCGAGCCAGCGGATCGGTGACTCGTCGGGCAGCCGCTCGGGCTGCGTGCTCAGCAGCGAGGCAAGCCCACGACCGAGGAACATCATCGCGAGCGTCGCGATGAACGGCTGCACGTTGAAGTACTGCACGAGGACGCCCGAGATCGCTCCGAAGACGGATCCGATCACGATCATCAGCACGACCACGACGATCGGATTCCAGCCGGCCTGTGCCAGCATCACGCCGGAGACCGAGGACAGCGCGATGATCGATCCGACGGACAGGTCGATGCCGCCGGTCAGGATGACGAACGTCATCGCCACCGCGAGCACGATCAGGTGCGCGTTGTTGATCAGCAGGTTGGACAGGGTGTTGTACTGCACGATGCGCCCGTAGGCGACCTCGCCGTAGATCACCATCGCGACGAAGATCACCACCGCGGCGGCCGTGGGCAGCAGCGAGGGGTTGGTCGCGACAAGGCGGCGGATCCCAGCCAGCCCCTGGCGTGGTCGGGAGGTCACCACGTCCGTGGAGGTCACCGCGGTCATGCGAACGCACCTTCTTCCTTCTTCGTGTCGGCGTCGACGGCGAGCTTCAGCGCCGGGGGCGTGCGCCGGCTGGTGAACCAGCCGCGCACCCGCTCGGACTGCAGCAGGCACAGCACCACGATCACGACCGCCTTGAAGGCGGGAGTCGCCGAGGAGGAGATGCCCAGGTAGAGGATCGTCTTGTCCAGCGTGGCGATGAGCATCGCGCCCACGAACGCACCGCCGAGGGAGAACTTGCCGCCGGCGAGCGAGGTGCCGCCGATGACCACGGCGAGGATCGCATCCATCTCCATCTGATACCCGGTCTTGGAGACGTCCACGGTCATCACGGTGCCGACCGAGAAGACGCCGGCGACGGCGGCGAGCACGCCACTGAGCACATATACGGTGAGCAGCAGGCCGCGCGGCTTGATGCCCGCCATCCGGCTGGCCTTCGGGTTGATGCCGATCGCCTCGATCATGAGGCCCAGGGCGCTGCGACGCACCACGAAGCCGACGATCAGCACGATCGTGACGGCGAACAGGAACACCACGGGCAGCCCGATCACATAGCCGTTCACGATCCAGCGGAACGGATCGCTCTGCGCGGCAGTGTTCTGTCCGCCGGTGATGACCTTGGCGATGCCGCGCCCGGCGAGCATCAGCACCAGCGTGGAGATGAACGGTTGCAGGCCCACGTAGGCGACGAGCACGCCGTTGAGGGCGCCGAGCAGCGCACCGACCAGCAGCGCGAGGCCGATCGCCGCGAGCGCGACACCGACGGAGGAGGAGTTGCCGGCGTTCTTCAGGAACTCCATCGACACCGCACCGGCCACCGCCATGACGGACCCGACGGAGAGGTCGATGCCGCCGGTGGCGATCACGAGGGCCATGCCGATCGCGATCATCAGAACCGGTGCGGACGCACGCACGATGTCGATGAGGTTACCGACGAGGTTGCCGTTGGCCGGGTTGATGCTGATGGCCAGGTAGGCCGGATCCTTGATGACGTTCAGCATCAGCAGGATGACGATGGCGACGAGACCCCAGAACCAGGGCCGGCGCAGCACGCCCGCGAGGTCCTGGGACGGACGGCGGCGGTTCATGAGTTGTTCTCCTCGGAGGTGGACCCGGACGCGGTCTCGGGTGCGGTGAGGTTCTCGGCGGCCTCGACGAGGTCGCTCTCCGTGGCTGCCTCGACGCCGTGCGAGGCGATCACGTCGACGATCCGCTGGGCCGTGACATCGGGGCCGTTCACGATCTCGCCGATCTTCTGGTGGTCCTTCAGCACGACGATCCGCTCGCTGAGCCGGACCACCTCCTCCAGCTCGGAGGAGATGAACACCACGGAGACACCGGATTCGGCGAGCTCTGCCACCGCCTCCTGGATCTCGGCTTTCGCGCCGATATCGATGCCGCGGGTGGGTTCGTCGAGAATGAGCAATTCAGGTTCTGTGGCGAGCCAGCGGCCCAGCAGCACCTTCTGCTGGTTGCCGCCGGAGAGGTTCTTGATGAGCTTGTCGGGGTCCGCCGGCCGCACGTTCAGCGCCGTGATGTAGCGCTGCACGATCTCGTCCTGCTCCTTGCGCGGGATGGGACGCGCCCAGCCACGCTTGGCCTGCATCGCGAGGATCAGATTCTCGCGTACGGTGAGGTCGCCGACGATGCCCTCGTCGCGACGGTTCTCCGTCGAGAACGCGACGCGATGCGCGAGACCCTCGGCGGGAGTGGCGATGTCGGCTTTCTTGCCGTGCATCGCGATCTGACCGGCGTCGGGCTTGTCGGCGCCGTAGAGCAGACGGGCGAGTTCGGTGCGGCCGGAGCCCAGCAGGCCGGCGAAGCCGACGACCTCGCCCTTATGGATCTCCAGGTCGGTGGGCTCGATGGATCCGCGACGCGTCACGCCCTCAGCCGTGAGCACGGGCTGCGCGGTGCGGTCGCGGTCACCGGTGGCACGGTTGCCGCCCAGCGAGGACAGCGCGTCCAGATCCTTGCCGATCATCTTCGAGATGAGGTTCGCGCGGTCCAGCTCCCGCGTCATGTACTCGCCGACATAGGTGCCGTTGCGCAGCACCGTCATGCGGTCGCTGATCGCGTAGATCTGGTCGAGGAAGTGCGAGACGAACAGGATCGCGACACCCTGATCGCGCAGCGAGCGGATGACCTGAAACAAGCCCTCCACCTCGTTCGCATCAAGACTCGATGTGGGCTCGTCCGGGATCAGCACCTTCGCCTTGACGGCGACGGCCCGGCTGATCGCGACGAGCTGCTGCACGGCGATCGACAACGTGGAGAGCGGCTTGTGGGTGTCCAGCGCGTCGAGCCCGAGCCGGGCGAGCGCTGCGGTGGCCGCGCGATGGGTGGCCCGCCAGTTGACCCCGAATGCCCCGCGCACCTCGTGGCCGAGCATCACGTTCTCGCCGATGGAGAGGTTCGTGACGAGGTTGACCTCCTGGTAGACCGTGGAGATGCCGGCGTCCTGGGCGTCGGCGGTGCCGCGGAGCTGACGCTCCTGGCCGGAGACGATGATCGTGCCGGAGTCGATCCGGTAGACGCCCGTGAGGGCCTTGATCAGCGTCGACTTGCCGGCTCCGTTCTCGCCCATCAGTGCGTGGACTTCGCCCGGGAACAGGCGAAAGTCGACCTGGTCCAGCGCCTTGACACCGGGGAACTCGATCGAGATGCCCTTCATCTCGACGATGGGCAGCGCTTGACTCATGGCTTCAGTGCTCTCTCTGCAGGCACGACGCGGCGGTACGGGTCGGGATCGTCCCGTACCGCCGCGTCGAACCGATCGGCGTGTTGATCAGTACTTGCGGTCCGCGAGCACGGCCTTGGCAGCGTCGGGCGAGTCGAACGCCTTGCTCGGAACGATGATGTACGAGTCGACCTTCTTCTTGTCGAGCGTCTTCTTGACCACGTCGAGCGCGGTCTCGCCGAACAGCGGGTTGTACTCGTGCACGTAGCTGAGCTGCCCATCGGCGAGCGCCTGCATGGCGTTCTTGGTGCCGTCGATCGTGGCGATCTTGACGTCGGTGCCGGGCTTCAGCCCCGCCTCCTGGACGGCCTGCGCGGCACCGAGACCCATCTCGTCGTTCTGCGCGAACACGAACTGGATGTTGTTGCTGTTCGCCTTGAGCATCGTCTCCATGACGCTCTTGCCCTCTTCCGCCGACCAGTTCGCGGTCTGCGCGTCCAGCTTCTTCAGCGACGATCCGGAGACGCCCTCGTCGAAGCCCTTGTTACGCTCGTTGACCACGCCGACGCCCGCCGGCCCCTCGAGCACGACGTAGTTGCCACCACTCGGGAAGGTCGTCTTCGCCCAGGCGCCGACCTCCTTGGCGACCTCGACGTTGTCCGGCGCGATGCGGGTGATGTAGAGACTGGTGTCGTTCGGCTCGATGCCACGGTCAAGCAGGATGACCGGGATCTCGGCCTCCTGCGCGCGCTTGAGGGTGCTCTCCCAGCCGGAAGCCTCGGTCGCGGACAGCAGGATCACGTCGACGCCGGAGTCGACGAACGACGTGAAAGCGTCGATCTGCGACTTCTGGTCCCCGTTGGTGGCCGGCGCATACTTGAGGTCGTAGCCGGCGTCCTTGGTGAACGTGTCCTGGATGTTCTTCTCGTTGGCCTGGCGCCATGCGCCTTCGGGGCCGACCGCGACGAAACCGACCTTGACCAGATCGCCGCTCTTGCCCGAGTCGCCGGTGTTCGCGTTGCCGTTGCTGCTGCAGCCCGCGAGGCCGAGCGCGAGAGCTCCGGCGCCGACGAGCGAGACCAGTCCGAGCAGTCGCTTGGGTGCCTTCATGTGTGTCTCCTCCTTGAGTCCCTACGAGCGGATCGCTGTCGGGTTCGCATGTCCGCCTTGGACATCCTTGGTGATGCGTGTGTCCATTGTGCGCGCTAACAATCAGGAACGCAAGTCCGATTCCCGAAACTGGATCCGCACCGTTACGCGGTTGTTATCGCGCACGTCCCTGCGCTCGGTCATCCCCGTGTCTCGGCGCAGTGGAGGCCCGCACGACGAGCTCCGGCACGATCGGATCCGGGTCCGCATCGTGACGTCCTTCGATCGCGGCGAGCAGCGCCCGCATGGCCACCCGCCCGAGCCTGTCGAAGTCCTGCCGCACCGTGGTGAGCGCGGGTCGCAGGTGCCGGGCCTCGGGGAGGTCGTCGAAGCCGACCACACTGATGTCCTCCGGCACCCGGATCCCCCGATCCGCGAGCGCATGGATGAGCCCGAGCGCCATCTGATCGTTCGCCGCGAACACCGCGGTCACTCCGGTGAAGTCGGCCGCCATGCCCCGGGCATAGCCCGAGTCCGAAGACCAATCCCCCCGCAGCGGCGGACGAGCCGGGAGCCCGGCGTCTTCCAGCGCCCGCCGCCAGGCCTCGGCGCGCACCCGTGCGTCGAACCAGTCCGCCGGCCCCGCGAGGTGCAGGATCGCGTGGTGGCCGAGACCCAGCAGGTGCTGCATCGCCGCCTCGGTGCCAGCCCGCTGATCGACGGCGACCGAGTGCGCCGCATCGTTCGCGTGCTGCTGGATCACCACGATGGGGATGCCGGCGAAGCGCTCCCGGAGCACATCGAGCGAGGAGAGCCTCGGGGCGATCACGCACAGCGCGTCGATCTCCTGATCCACGAATCCGGTGCCCTGCACGCCGTGCGCCCCGACGTTGTCCGCGGGCAGCGCGCTCACCGCGTAGCCGTGCGTGCGCGCCGCGCTCTCGAGCGCCCGCAGCGTGCTGCGCGGCCCGTACTGCGCGGGCCCGTCCACGACCACCCCGATCCGCATCGCCCGCCGGGTGGCGAGCGCCACGGCGATCGACGATCGCGTGTAGCGCAGTTCGCGAATCGCCTGGAGCACCCGTTCCCTGGTCGTCGCGCGGATGCCGGGCAGGTCGTTCAGCACCCGAGAGACGGTCATGTGCGAGACGCTCGCACGTGCCGCGACATCGTAGATGCTCGGCCGCCCACGCGCGCGTGCGGACGACGGTGCGGATGACGACGCAGCTGCTGCATGCGCCGAAGCCGGGTCGGCCGTGGCCGGAGAGGCGTCGCTCACGACGTCGGGATCCAGACCCGCATCGTCGACGGGCCGCGCTGTGCCCATGCGTGGTACGGGATCAGCCGCACCGCGGCGGGTTCGCCGCCCGAGCGCAGCGCGACGGGGATGCGCACGACCCCGTCCTGCTCGACGGGCACCGCGCCGGGTGCGAGGACGGCCTCATCGACGTGCGCGCCGAGATCCACCGACTCCAGCGCGAGCACCTCGGGGCCGCGCTCGATCGCCACGCAGCCGCGCACCGCGTCGACTCGCGGATCGGCCGCCGTCGCCCGCGGGTGGATCGGCAGAGTCAGCTCGACGACGTCGCCGGCACGGAAGTCGCGACGGATCGGCACGGTGCCGGGTGCGGCGGGTTCCGGCGCCGAGGCCGCACCGGCCGCACCGCCCGGCAGCATCCGCATGGTCGCGCCGTTCGCCCACGACGGCACCCGCAGCGTCAGCGTCCACTCGCCGTCTTCGACGACCGTGACGCGGATCCGCCCGTCCACCGGATATCCGGTGGCGACGTCGAAGGCCGCTCGCGTGCCGTCCGGCAGTGCGGTGCGCACGGATCCGGTCGCGTACTGGTGCAGCTGCACCCCGTCGTCATCGGCCGTGGCCAGGTAGGCGCCCAGACTCGCGAAGGTGCGCGCGACGTTCGGCGGGCAGCAGGACACCTCGAACCACGGCGCGCGCAGCGACGAGGAGGCCCGCGGTGAGGTCGCGTCGGGGTCGGCCGGCCGGCCCGGCACGCGCTGATGCAGGGTGTTCGCATAGTAGAACGCGCGCCCGTCGGGCGCAGGTGAGGTCGCGACGACGTTGAACAGGGTCCGCTCGATGAGATCGGCGTGCCGGGCGTCTCCGGTCGCGAGCAGCAGTCGCCAGGAGAGCATCACGGATCCGATCCCCGCGCAGGTCTCCGAGTAGGCGCGGTCGCTGGGAAGCTCCCAGTCCTCGCCGAACGCCTCGTCCTGGTGGTGCGAACCCTGGCCGCCGGTGATGTATGTGCGTCGTTCGACGGTGCGGTCCCACTGGTGCCCGAGCGCGGCGAGCAGCTCGGCATCGCCGGTTTCGACGGCGACGTCGACGGCCGCCGCGGTGAGGTAGTTCGCCCGCACCGCGTGGCCGTGCAGGGCCTCGGCATCGCGCACCGGCACGTCGTCCTGGAAGTACCCGCGACCGAACTCGATCTCGCCCAGGGCGCCGTGGCCGTGCCGCTCGACGAACAGCGCCGCCTGGTCGGCGTAGCGACGCTCGCCGGTGAGCCGGGCGAGCTCGGCGAGCCCCACCTCGACCTCGGCATGCCCGCAGATCGCATCCCGCCCCTGCGGGCCGAACTCCCGGCAGACCAGATCCGCCGCGCGCACGGCGATGTCCCGCAGGCCGTCGTCGGCACCCGGGCGCGTGCGCTCGCGCGCGACCGCTGCCTGGAACAGGTGCCCCAGGCAGTACAGCTCATGGCCCCACTGCAGATCGGACCAGCGCGCCCCCTGGCCAGGCCGACCGAACCGGGTGTTCAGGTAGCCGTCCGGATCCTGCGCGGCGGCGACCCGGGCCACGATCGTCCGGAAACGGGTCTCGAGAGCGTCGTCGTCGGTGCGGCCGATCTCCCAGGCCAGCGCCTCGAGGTACTTGTACACCTCGGAGTCGGAGAACTCGCGGCCCCGGCGTCCCTCCGGCAGCGTGCCGGCCGCGGCACGGTCGAAGTTGCCCAGCCACCCTTCGGACTCGAGCCGGCCCTCGATGTGCGCGAGGGTGGCGTCGCCGTTGATCCGCTGGCGCTCGGCCCAGAATCCGTCGGTGATGCGCACCTCATCGATGCCGAGGGGGCGCAGCCGACCCCGGGAGGGCGCGACGGGGGCGATGATGGCGGTGGTGATGGTGCGGGTGTCAGTCATTCTTCTCAACCTTTGAACGCGCCGGACATGAAGCCGCGCACGTAGTGACGCTGCAGGATCAGGAACAGCAGGATGCAGGGCAGGGCCAGCACGACCACGCCGGCCTCTGTGGCGCCGTAGTCGACGACGCCCTGCACCTGACCGCGGAGGTTCGCGATCGCGAGGGGCAGGGTCATCCTGCTGCTGTCGTTGATGAGGATCAGCGGTGCCATGAAGTCGTTCCACGCGGTGAGGAAGGCGAACAGCCCGACCGTGACCAGCCCCGGCTTGACGGCGGGCAGCAGCACCCGCCACAGCGCACCCCAGCTCGAGCAGCCGTCGACCATCGCCGCCTCGTCGAGCTCGCGCGGGATCGACTCGAACGAGATCCGCATCATGAACATCGAGAACGGCAGCTGGAACATCGTGATCACGAGCGCGACGCCGACCAGCGAGTTCTGCAGGCCGATCGCATTGAGGATCACGTAGAGCGGGATCAGCAGGGTGGCGTACGGCACCATCAGGATCGCGAGCACCAGCAGGAACAGCGCGTTCTTGCCGGGGAACGAGAAGCGCGCGAACGCGTATCCGCCCAGCAGTGAGATGAACAGGGTCAGTGCCACGGTCAGCACCGATACGAACAGCGAGTTGCCCAGATACACCCAGATCCCGGCCTGGTAATGCGCGAGGGCGGCGTAGTTGCCGAACCCCCAGCCCTCGGTCTGGCCGGTGCCGGCGACGGGGCTCACGCTGGAGACGCCGGTCCAGATCAGCGGGTACAGGAAGATGATCGCGAGCGCCGTGGAGAACACCCAGAACGGGATGTTGTAGACGAGCG
>JAFDWK010000035.1:0-54399 GCA_018268515.1 Actinomycetota bacterium | reverse complement strand
GTCATGATCGGCTCCGGTTCAGTTCTCGTCCGGGCTGCGGAACAGGCGCAGCTGGAAGACGTTGATGACGATCAGGGCGAGCAGCACGATCACCGAGAGCGCGCCGGCGATGCCGAGACTGTTCTGCCCCTGGAAGGCGACGTTGTAGATGAGCTGCACGATCGTCAGGGTGCTGTTGTCGGGGCCGCCCTTGGTGAGGATGTAGAACTGCTCGAAGGCGAGCAGGGATCCGGTCACGCACATGATGGTGGTGAGCGCGAAGGTGGGCTTCAGCAGCGGCACCGTGATGTGCCGGAAGGTCTGCCAGGTGCTGGACCCGTCGATCCGCGCGGCCTCGTACACGTCGTCGGGGATGCCCTGCAGCCCCACCAGCATGAGCAGCATGTAGAAGCCGGCGTAGCGCCAGACGATGAGGAACACCGTCGACCACAGCGCGCCCTCCGGCGTGCCGAGGAAGGTGATCCCCCACGACTTCATCAGAGCGGCGAACGGGCCGGCGATCGGCGAGTACAGCACGTAGAACAGCAGCGAGGCGGAGGCCAGGCCCAGCGCGCTGGGGATCAGGAACGCGGTGCGCAGGAACCCCTTCCACCGGGTGGACTCCTGCACCAGCAGGGCGAGGCCGAGGCCCAGGCCGATCAGGATCACGGTGGTGATCACCGTGTACAGCAGCGTGAACCGCACCGATTCCCAGAACAGCCGGTGCGAGACGGCCGCGGTGAAGTTCTTCGGCAGGTTCAGACCCTGATTGCCGCCGAGCAGCGGCCAGTCCGACGCCGACATCTGCAGCACCAGCAGCAGCGGCACGATGAACAGGCCGGCGACGAAGAGCGCCGTGGGAGCCGCATACAGCCAGCCCTGAACGGGGCCGCCGTAGCGGCGACGGGTGCGCCGCGGCGCGGAGGCGGTGAGAGCCATCTCGATCCAATCGGTGGGAGTGTTGCGGGCGCCGATGCGCCCGGTCGAGTCACGGGGGCCTCGCCAGGATCCGGATGCCGGCTCCGGGCGAGGCGCCTCCGTCGGTCGGCGCGGGCTACTGCCCGAGCACCGCCGTGATCTCCTTGTTGTCCGCGTCGAGGTTGCCGCTGCCCTTGAGCACCTGGTTGCGCACGAGGGTCAGCCACGGGCTGCCCGGCGCGTTGAACGCCTGCTGGAAGTTCAGCGAGAACGGGGTCTCGCCCTTGGCCGCGACCTCGTTGATCGTGACCATGCGCGGATCCTTCGCGGCGTACTGGTTGTTCGCGAGGTCGGCGCGCGAGACCGCGTCATCGTCCTTCGCGAGAACGCCGACCTGGGCATCCTCCGACATCATCCAGTTCAGGAAGTTCCAGGCCTGCGCGGCCTTCTTGGAATCCTTCGAGACGCCGATGCCGTCGCCGCCGACGAACGTCGAGGCGCCGCCGTCCACGCCGGGGATGCCTGCCACGCCCGCGTCGAAGCTCAGCGACGACAGCAGCGTGGCGGGGAACATCATGGTGCCGACCTTGCCCTCGCTGAACGCCGCGGTCCAGGTGGGCCCGGTCTCATCGGCCGAGCTGGGCAGCACTGCTCCGGATTTCTGCAGGTCGGCCCAGGTCTTGTAGACCTCCTGCGCATTCTTGTCATTCAGCTTCGACTCGGTGCCGGCGCTGTTCATCACCTGATCGCCGGACGCCCAGATCTGCGGGAACCAGGTGAAGACCAGGCAGCCGCCGCAGTTCAGGCCGGTCGCGGTGCCGTAGGTGTCGGGCTTGTTCAGCGCCTGCACCTTCTTGGCCGCGTCCGCGAACTCGGCGAGCGTGGACGGCGCCTTCTCCGGGTCGAGACCCGCTTCCTTGAAGAGCTCCTTGTTCCAGAACAGCATCGAGAGATCCAGCACGAACGGCAGCACGTGCTCCTTGCCGTCCAGGGTGCCCGCGGAGAGATGCCCCTTGTTGATCTGATCTTTGAAGCTCAGTCCGTCGACCTGCGCCGTGATGTCGGTGAACAGACCCTGCTTGACCCAGTTGGGCACGTAGACGATGTCGGCGGCGAACAGGTCGGGCAGCCCGCCGGATCCGGCTGCGGCACCCACCTTGGCCACGTAGTCGTCATTGGGGACCACGGTCAGCTCGACCTGGTTCTTGTGGGTCTTGTTGTACTCGGCGACGAGCAGCTTCGCCTGCTTCTCCAGGGGCGCCCTGGTCCACAGCTTCAGCGTGGATCCGTCGTCGGTGCCGTCGGCGGGGATCGGCGCGGCGTTCGCCGAATCGCCTGCGCTCGTCGAGCAGGCGGCGAGGCCGCCGGCCAGCAGGCCCGCCGCGACCAGCGCGGCGGCCGTGCGGATCACGGTGCGGGATCGGGGGATGGGCATGTGATGTCTCCTTGGCTCGTCATCGAGGGGGGCGGCGGTGCTACCGCTAACAATCTTCGAAACAAATCGAAAACCATTTCGTTCAGGTATAGCGCAGTATTGTGTGACCGTCAAGGCCACTTTCCGATAACGTTCTCTGAGGAGGCAGCATGAATGACGCGCCGATGCGCACGGTGACACTGAGCGATGTCGCCACCGCTGCGGGGGTCTCGATCTCCACTGCGTCGAAGGCGCTGAACGCGCGCGACGATGTCGCAGCGACCACCCGGGCCCGCGTGCTCGCCGTCGCCGAGCAGCTCTCGTTCACACCCAACGCGATGGCGCGCGGGCTGCTCGCCGGGCGCACCGGCACCGTGGGCCTGCTCACCAGCGACCTCGAGGGGCGCTTCGTGATCCCGATCTTGATGGGCGCGGAGGATGCCTTCGGCGAGGGCCAGGTCAACGTCTTCCTGTGCGACGCGCGCGGCGACTCCATCCGCGAGCAGCACCATCTGCGCGCCCTGCTGAGCCGCCGCGTGGACGGGATCATCGTGGTCGGCCGGCAGACCGACCCGCGTCGCTCGCTGGGCCAGGACATCCCGGTTCCCGTGGTGTACGCGTATTCGCCCTCCGATGACCCGCGCGACCTCTCGGTGACGCCCGACAACGTCGCGGGCGGGCGGCTGGCGGTCGAGCATCTGCTCGCCTGCGGACGCACCCGCATCGCGCACATCTCCGGCGACCCCGCCTATGCGGCCGCCCAGGACCGCCTTCTCGGCGCCCGCGCGGCGCTGGCGGATGCGGGACTGGAGCTCATCGGAGAGCCGATGTTCTCGGAGTGGACCGAGCACTGGGGCCGCGACGCCGGCGCGCTGCTGCTGCAGCGGCACCCCGAGATCGATGCGATCTTCTGCGGATCCGATCAGATCGCCCGAGGCGTGCTCGATTCCGCCCGCGATCTCGGCCGCCGGGTGCCCGAGGACCTCGCGGTGATCGGCTACGACAACTGGGAGATCCTCGCCTCGAACTCCCGCCCCGAGCTGACCTCGATCGACGCGAATCTGCAGCAGCTGGGCCGTCAGGCCGCCCAGCGCGTGTTCGAGGCGATCGACGGCTCCGACGCCCGCTTCGCCTCGGGCGTGCGCCCGCAGCCCGTGCGCCTGGTGATCCGCGGCTCGACGATCGCCCGGCGCTGAGACAGATCCGCCCGCGTCCGGCGCCGAGCCGGATCCGCCCGTGTCCGGCGCCGAGCCGGATCCGCCCGTGTCCGGCGTCGAGCCGGATCCGCCCGTGCAGGCGCGACGAACGGCCCCGGCATCCATCGAGAAGCCCCGGCCGGTCTCAGCCGTGCGGCGCCGCCGTGGAGGCGCGCACCTGCAGGGTGGGCATGATCAGCTCCCGATGCCCGGACTCGCCGCCCTCGATCGCAGCGAGCAGCTCACCGATCACCAGGCGCCCGAGGGCGACGAAGTCCTGGTGCACGGTCGTCAGCGGCGGCAGGTAGTGACGCGCATCCGGCACGTCGTCGAAACCGACCACGCTGACGTCCTCCGGCACCCGGATGCCGCGGTCGGCGAAGCCGTGGATGACGCCCAGCGCCATCTGGTCGTTCGCGGCGAAGACCGCCGTCGCCGCGCCGAGCTGCACGGTGCTGCCGAAATCGTACCCGGAGTCCGACGACCAGTCGCCGATCACCGGTTCCCGTACGACGAGGCCCGCCTCGACCAGGCACGCGCGCCACGCCTCGGTGCGCGCCTTGGCGTCGAACCAGTCCGGGGGGCCTGCCAGGTGCAGGATCTCACGATGGCCGAGCTCGATCAGGTGGCGCACCGCCGCGACGGCGCCCGCGCGCTGGTCGACCGCGGCCGTGTGCATCTGCGCGTCGGGCTCCTCCTTGATCACCAGCATCGGCAGACCGGTCGACAGCTGCCGCAGCACGTCGACGGACGATGCCCGCGGCGCGATCACGCACAGCGCGTCGACGCCCTGGGTGACCAGATCCATCACGCCCGCATCGATCCGCCGCTGCGGCGATTCCCCGGCCGTGTAGGCCGCGACCGCGTATCCGTGCTCGCGCGCCGCCTCCTCAAGCGCACGCAGCGTGCTGCTGGGGCCGAAGTAGCCGGGGTTGTCCACGATCGCCCCGATGCGCATGGAGCGCTTGGTCGCGAGCGCACGGGCGATCGAGCTGCGCGTGTAGTTCATCTCGTCGATCGCGTCCATGACCTTCTTGCGCGTCGCCTCCCGGATGTTGGGATGCCCGTTGAGCACGCGCGAGACCGTCATGTGCGAGACGCCGGCGCGATCGGCCACATCGTAGATGCTCGGCCGCGCCGAGCCGTTCCCCGGTGCCGCACCTTCACTCAATGGCTCCCCCTTTTCCCGCCGATGAGACCGCGAACATCAACAGGGTAGCGGCTTCTGCCCGTGCTGAGCACGCAGGATCCCGGGCGCGGCGCCGTGGCGCCACGCCCGGGATCCGAGCGCTCAGCCGCAGGTCACGGCGGCGTAGCCGAGCGAGCCCGTGTAGCTGCGGTCCCCGGCCGAGCCGGACACCGTGATCTGGCCTGCCGCGAACTGCGCGGCACGGGAGCTGAAGGCGCTCGATGTGCCCTTGCCGGGCGCCAGGGCCACCGTCTTGCTCCCGTACGGGGTGGTGAGCTCGACGTCGGCCGCAGCGGTGTCGGTGTTCCTCACCGTCACCACCAGCTGCGCCTTGCCCGCCACGCACCGGCCGGTGGCCGAGGTGTCCAGCGCGAGCGCGCCCGCGGCGCGCGCGGGCAGTTCGACCGTGACGTACCGCTCGACGTTGCCCGCGGCATCCTGCGTCTGCACGTGCACGTAGCGGGGCTCCTCGGTGAGCTGCACCGAGAACGGCGCCTCGTATGTGGCGTACATGTTGTTCGCCTCGCCGGTCGGCGAGGAGTCGGGTCCGTCCGACCAGACCGTGCGGGTCACCCCGGACCCGGGCTCGGCGTCGGTCGGGGTCAGCGTGACCCGCGCCGAGGATCCGCCGACGACGTCGAAGGACACCCCGGTGACCGGTGCCACCGTGTCGACCCTGACCGTCTCCGAGGCCTCGCCGACTGCGCCGGCCGCGTCGGTCGCCCGGGCGTGCACGGTGATCTCACCCTGCGCGTCCACCGCGAACGGCTCGCCGTACGGCTTCCAGGTGGTGCCGTCGAGGCTGTACTCGACGCTGCGGATCGCCCCCGCGGACTCCGCGGTGACCGTCGCCGTGGGCGCGGCCGTGTACCAGCCCGACCCCTCCGGCGCCGCGTCGAGGCCGATCGAGACCAGCGGGGCGCTCGCGCCCGCGGGCTCCACGACGAACACCGTCGCCACCGCGGCGCCGGCGAAGCCTTCGACCGCCCCGGAGACGTCGAACATCATGCCCGCCTCGGCGTACTGCGGCGCCTCGATCGCGGACCATGTCACCGGGACGTCACCCTCGGTGGCGTCGGCAAAGCGCGCCCGCACCTCGCGCGGCAGCACCGGGGCGGCACCGGGCGTGGTGATGGTCGCGGAGTACCCCAGCGAGCGGATCTCGGTCGAAGGTGCATCCGCGACGTGCACGGTCGCGGTCGTCTTCTCGCCGTCGTGGCCGCGCAGGGATCCGGTCACCTCGAAGGCACCCGGTGCCGCGAAGCTCGACGGGGCGACGTCGGCCCAGTCCACCGGCACGTACACCAGCGGCCCGTCCTCGCCGATCGCCCACACCTCGGCCGGCAGGGACGGCGCCGTGCCGGTCACGGTGCGCACCGCGGGCTTCTGCACGTCGAGGAACGCCGCCGAATCCGGGCCCGGCCCGGTCTCCGGCGCGTGCACGCCCCACACCTGCCACTCGATGACGCTGGTGGCCTTGCGCTCACCGCCGACCACGGCGCGGTCCAGCACCAGGCGCACGCCCGTCGTGGTCACCGCGTCGAAGTCCGCCTTGACCGGGGGCAGCGACGATACCGGTGCCGCCTGATCCAGCACGGGCAGCGGGTACGACAGCGACGCACCGGTCACCGGCGCCCACTCCCCCGCCGCGGTGCGGTACTGGATCGACCACGCCGAGGGGAGCATCACCCCGGAGTCGCCGGTGAGGTGGTTCTGCCACAGGTACAGCGTCGACGAGCTGACCGTGACCGGGCGCTCCCAGGTGTACGACGCCGTGTCCTGGGCCGGATTCCCCGGCGCACCCCAGGTGCCCCACATCTGCGTGTAGGTGTTCGTCGCGGCCGTCGCGCCGTTGTTCAGAGCCGCCGCCGAGTTCCAGCCGGTGACGTAGCTGACCTCGGTCGTCGGCGCATTCTCGCCGGAGGCCAGCGCCACGTTGATCCGCTCGTCCGCGGCGGCGGCCGGCAGCGCCGTGGCCCCGGCGGCGAGCAGCGCGAGCGCCGCCGCCATCGCCGTGGCGATCCGGCGCACCGGGGTGCGACCGGAGGCGAGTGTGCGCATGGTGTTCCTCTCAACCGTCCGGGACATCTCAGGCTTCCGCATCGATCGGGGCACGCCCTGCGGCGAGCAGGATCCGCTGGCGGTTGCGCGCGGAGAGCAGTCCGTCGCCGAGGTAGGACCCGGTCACCTCGGACACGGATCCGAGGAATGCCGAGCGCGACGCGAACGGCGCCCGCGCCCACACCTCGTCCAGGAGCGTGCGGCCCGCCCGTTTCGGGTTGGCGACGCCGGAGTCCTCGCCGGCGAAGGCGACCGTGGGCTCGTTGCGCTGGAAGTACATGTGGTACGCGACGTCCTTTCCGTTGTACGCGGGCTCGTAGGTGAGCCCGCCGATCGTGAACACGTTGGCCGCGGTCTTGGACACCCCGCGGGTGATGCTGCCGGCGAGGCCCAGCCGGTTCGCAAGCGAGACTTTCAGATAGCTCGTCGCGGAGCTGGTCGCCGAGAGCACCACCGGTCCGTACATGAGCGCCTGGATGTCGGGCCGGTCGATCGTGCCCTCCGCGTGCAGTGCCAGCGGGATCCGGATCGTGACGGTGTCGCCTTCGACCCAGGAGCGCTCGATCGCGGCGTACTGTCCGGCGACGACCTCGACCCCTGCGGGCGCGCCGTTGACCAACAGCTCGACGCCGGTGGACCATCCGGGGATGCGCAGGTGCATGGTGAGCGGCCCGCTCGGCGCGCTGCGCACCGTGAGCGTCGACGTGTCGCCCTCCGGGTAGGAGGAGGTCTGCTCCAGCACCAGGCCGGTCTCGGCCCAGGTGAGCGTGGAGGCGATGTAGAGGTTCACGTACAGGTGCCGCTCGTCGGCGGAGCGGAAATAGATCCCCTCCTGGTACTTCACGTGGCTCTCCAGACCGGTGCCGCCGCAGCAGGTGCCGATGTTGCCGTTGCCGTACTCCTTGCGCGCGCCCGGGTTGACCGGGAACATGTAGAGGTTCTCCGGCCCCGCGGTCGATTCCTGGTTGCGGCGCCCGCCGAGGATGTGGTTGAGCACCGTGCGCTCGAAGTAGTCCATGTACTTCGGATCCTGTCCCGTGAAGAACAGGTAGCTGGCGACCTTGAGCATGTTGTAGGCCGCGCAGGACTCCGCGTTGCGCGGGCCGATGTCGCCCGCCACCGTGTTCGCCGGGCCCCACAGCTCGCCCTCGCCGGTGCCGCCGTGCGCGTAGGCGCGCCCCGGCACCACCATGTCGTAGAACCCGCGCGCCGCATCGAGGAAATGCGCATCGCCGGTCGCCGCCGCGAGCTTGATGTAGCCGGGGAACTGCGGGATGTGCTGGTTGGCGTGCTTGCCGTCGAGCGTGTCGGTGCCGCTCGCGCACGCATCCACGAGGGTCTGCAGCGTGAACAGCTTCGCCGCCGCGAGGAACTCGTCCTTCTGCGGGTCGCTCGAGCGCCAGTGCAGTTCGACGAGCACCTCGTTCATCCCGCCGTACTCGCCGGCGATGTAGGAGCCCCACATCCGGGCGAGCTGCGCCGGAGTGCACCTCGACAGGCGGCTGTGCACCCAGTGCCCGATCCCCTCGGCCAGCTCCAGCGCCTTCGCGTTCCCGGCCAGGGCGTGCGCGTCCAGCAGCCCGGCGAGGATCTTGTGCAGCGTGTAGTACGGCGCCCAGATCTCACCGTAGGGGGCGAATTCCTCGAGCGCGGAGAACTGCCACTCGCCGTAGGCGGAGAGGAAGCCCGGGTGCGAGTACCGCGGGGAGCCCTCGTACTCCTGCGCGGCCAGCGCGGTGCGGCACTCGTCGAGGCCGGCGACGATGGCGTTCACCTTGTCGAGCAGGGCCTGCTCGCCGGTGGAGGCGTAGGCCATGGAGATGCCGCTGAGGAAGTGCCCGCCGTAGTGCCCGCGCAACAGCCCTCCGGCGCCCGCGGCATTCTTGCCGCGCACATACTCGCGCGGCCCCCAGCGCTGCGGCTCCGGGTTGGGACCGTACTCCTCCCAGCCGCCGGGCGGGTTGGCGCCGCCGGTGGGCAGTCCGGCGTTGCGCCGGAACACCGCGAGGATCCGGTCGACGGGGTAGGCGCGGTAAAGCACGAGGTGCTGCTGCTGTGCGCGGGTGAACACGCTCTGGCCGAGCGTGACCGAGGAGAGCGAGAACGGCCGCACCGTCCACAGGTCGGGGTAGACCGCGGTCTGCTCGGCGATCACCGACGCGGCCGTGCGCGCGGTGCCGGGAACGCGGAACGCGGCGGCGTCCTGAGTGGCGACCGCGTCGGCGGTGAACGCGCGGGCGGGGTCGATCACCGCCACGGCCGCAGCCATGCCGGCCAGTGTCAGTCCGCCGCCGACGAGCATCTGCCGTCGGGACAGGCCGGATCCGATGATGGGGGTCATCCGGGATTCCTTTCGATGGGGGATGGAGCGGCACTCAGCCACAGCTGCGGGCGTCGAAGGCGGCGACGAGCTCGCGGGACACGGGTGCCCCGTCGATCTCACCGGTCGCCACCGCGGTCACCGCGCCGGCCGCGATGGAGGTGGACCGGGTCGCGAATGCGTGGCTGGTGGACCGGCCGGCACCGAGCGCGCCGAGCGTCTTGGTGCCGTATGCGGTGGTCACCGCGAACGACACGGGCACCGGGGAGCCGTTCGCCGCCGTGACGACGAGGCTCGCCGTGCCGGCGACGCAGCGGGTGGTCGCCGTGATCGAGGCGTCCAGCGCCGGTGCCGGGGTCTCGGCTGCCCAGGCCTGGAACTCGAGGATCCCGCTGGAACCGCCGGCCTCGGCCGCGCCCCAGGACTGCATGAGCGCACGGAGCCTGGTCGTCGTGATGGGCGCGAACGAGACCTCGTTCACGGCGGTGGAGGAGCGGCCGTACTCGCCGGAGGCTGCGACGTCGATCCAAGCGCCGGATGCCGGATCCTGGTACTGCAGCTTCCAGGTGCGCGGCGGGATCATCCCGGCCCCGGCCGCATCCGGCTGGTCGCGGAAGAACATCACGCCGGCCCGGTCGAGCGTCACCACCCGGTCCCACTCCAGCTGCACCCACTGCTCGCCGACCCGGGGCCAGGTGCCCCAGGAGGCGCCGTCCAGGGCGCCGTCGGTGACCGCCGTCACGCTGTTCCACCCGGTGGTGTACGACGCGGTCGGGGTGGCGATCGACGCGATGTTGCCGTGCAGCGGCGCGTCCGGCGACAGCGGGACGCTGGTGCCGCTGAGCGCCGACACGTTGCCGGCGACGTCGCGGGCGCGCAGGTACACCACGTGCCGCTCGCCGTCGACGGCGACCGGACCCGTGTAGGCCTGCCATCCGCTGGTCGCATCGATCGCGTACTCGACCGCGGCCACGCCCGAGCCGCCGTCCGAGGCCTCGGCGGAGACCGTGCGCGCGACGACGTCGAGCGTGGCCGTCAGCTTCGGCTTCACGGTGTCGATGCGCACCTCGGCGGCGGTCGTCTGCGACACGTTGCCCGCGGCGTCGGTCGCCCTGGCACGCACCGCGTGCGTGCCGTCAGCGGCGAGCGCGACGTCCACGGATCGCGCGTTCTCGGTCGCCTGCCAGGCGCCGTCGTCGACGGACACCTCGATGCGGGTGCGTGCATCGCGGTCGTCCTTCGCGGTGGCCCGCATGCTCACCGGTGAGACGTACCAGCCGGATCCGCCCGCGATGCCGGTCGGCGTCAGCGTCACGACCGGCGCCGTGGTGTCGGGACCGTCCGGCGGGGTGTGCTCGCCGACGGTGACCTCGGCCGTGACGCGGCCGGCCGCGTAGCCCGGCACGAAACCGGTCACGGTGCGCACTCCGGGCGCGGCGAGGTCGGCATCCGCCACCGCATCCCAGCGCACCGGGGCGGCGAGCTGCTCGGCGCCGTAGCCGAGCGTCACGGTCTCGGGCAGGTCGGGCTGCACGCCGACCTCGGTGGTCACGGCGACCGGCTCGACGGCGTCGGGCTGCACGGCGTGCACCTCCCACTCCTCCACGGCGACCGCGGAGTACTGCGGCACGGCGGCGGCGTTCGGCGCGGCGTTCAGCACCGCGCGCAGGCGCGAAGTCGTGACCGCGTCGAAGGACACGCTCTGCACCGCGGTGGTCGAGGTGGGGTAGCCGCTCGGGTTCGGCACGTCCTTCCACAGGCCCTCATCCCAGTACTGCAGCACCCAGGACGCCGGGTCGGCGACGCCGTCACCGGTGCCGGGCGGCGTGTCCCGCCAGAACTTGATCCGCGCACTGTCCACCCGCACCGGCTGCGTCCAGTCGTACTGGATCCACTGCTGCGCGGGACGCGACGCCGACCAGCTGCCCCACATGTCCGGCGGCAGCGGGTTGGGGCGCACGACCTCGTCGTTGAGCGCGGCGATCCAGTACTGCGTGGGCACCGGCTCGTTCGACGCGGAGACGGTGGCCCACGGGGCCACGTTCGAGCGCGGGGTGAGATCGGGGCCGTGCGCCGGGGTGGTCACGACCTCCTTCATCCGGGCCGGCGTCTGGGTGTCATCCCATTCCACGCGGTCGATCGCGACAGAGCGCCGGAAGTGGTTGCCGCCCGCCGCATCGGCGGTGTGGTAGGCCATGTACCACTGCCCCTGGAACTCGGCGATCGCGGGGTGACTGGTCGTCGACGACACCGGGGCGAGGATCCGGCCCTGGTACGTCCACGGGCCGAGCGGGCTGGACGCTGTGGAGTAGGCGATGCAGGCGTGGTAGTTCGCCGGGGTGCAGTCGCTGGCGGGACCGGCGTTGTTCGCGGCGTAGGCGAGGTAGTACGTGCCGTTGCGCTTGAACAGCCACGGCGCCTCGAAGTATCCGCCGACCCCGCTGGTGATGGCGGTGGGGGCCCCCTTGAGCGTCTTCATGTCTGCGTCGAGCTGAACCCCGAGCAGCCTCCCGAAGCTGCCCCAGTACATCCACACCGAGCCGTCATCATCGACGAACACGGTCGGGTCGATGTTGTGCACGTCGTTGCCCAGGATCTGCTGCGACACGATCGGGCCACCCGCGTAGTCGGTCCACGGCCCCAGCGGGGTGTCCGAGACGGCGATGCCGATCGCGAACTTGTCGGCCGAAGTCGCGGCCTTCTCGCTGATCGGGACGTACCAGTAGAACCGGCCGTCCCCACCCTTGACCACCTGTCCGGCGTAGGCGCGCCCCCGGTCCGCCCAGGAGAACACCGTCTCCGGCCGCATCAACGAGGGGTGGAAGTCCCAGGATCCGGAGTCGACATCGGTGGTCGAGAACGCCTGCCACTCGTTCATCACGAAGTCGTTGGTGGTGGGACCGGCCTCGTCCCGCCCGGTGTGGATGTAGAGCGTGTCGCCGTCGACGATCATCGTCGGATCCGCGGAGTACACGGATCCGTCGCCGATCAGGGGGTTGTGCGTCTCGGCGGACGCGGTGACCGGCAGCAGCGCGCCGATCAGGATGGCGGCCGCCCCTGCCGCGAGCGCGGCGAGGGACAGCCGGGGGTGCCGGGCCATGGGATCTCCTTCGTGCCGCGCCGTCGCGGCGGTCGGTGAGTGTTCGTGTTCATGTTCGTGTTCGCGCCGCGCAGGTGCGGCGGTGCGTGATGTGCTCGCGCCGCGCAGTCGCGGCGGTCGGTGATGTGTTCGTGTTCGTGTTCGCGCCGCGCGGGTGCGGCGGTGCTCGTAGGTGCCGGTCAGCGCGCCGCGCGGGTGCGGCGGCGCAGCAGCACCCCGCCGACCGCGACACCGGTGCCCGCCACGGCTCCGGCCGCGAGCAGCACCACCGGCATCGGGACGCCCTGCTCCGGGGTCGGGGCGGGGCCGCGCGCGACGGCGGAGCCGGCGGTCGCGGAGCCCACGGTGAGCGGCACGGACAGCTCCTGACCGTTGCCGACCGCGGTCAGCGCGGCGTCCCCCGCGCCGGTCGCGGTCGGCAACGACACCAGCGCCGTGCCGGTGCCGTCCGCGCCCACAGTGAGGGCCGCGAGCGGTGTGCCCGATGCCCCCGCACGGATCTCCCAGGTCGAGCCCGGCGCGGCGCCGACGATCGTGACGGGCACCGGCTCCCCCACCGCCGCCTGCCGGACGCCGATGTGCAGCACGGGATCACCCGGTTGCGACGCCGCCGCCCGCACCGGGGCGCCCACGCCGGTGGCGGAGGCGGGTGCGGCGCCGACTGCCACCCCGTCCCCCGCCGTCGCCGGCGCCGCAGCGCCGACGACGAGCGGGAGCGCGATGGCCAGCGCGAGTGCCGCCCTGGATCCGTTCCTCATCGTCCTGATGTCCTTCCCTGATGTCGCATCGCCCTCGCCCCGCTCATGAGCACGGGTGCGCCGCGTAGGCGACCTGGCGCTTCTCGGTGACCTGGTGGCCGTCGACCTGCCCGGTGACCGAGACCCCGATCGCGCCGGCGGGCATGCTCGCCAGCCTGGTGCTGAAGGCCTGCGAGACCGAGGCTCCGGCCGCGAGTTCCGGGATCGACTTCGTGCCGTAGGTGCCGTCGATCGCGACCGCGACCGGGGATCCGCCGGTGTTGCGCACGGTGGCGACCAGCACCGCCTTGCCCGCCACGCAGCGCGCGGTGACCTCGGCGATCAGTGGCAGAGCCGGAGCCGTGCCCGCCACCTCGAACGCCTGCCACTCCTTGATCCCGAGGCTGCCCTTGCCCTCCTCGGTGCCCTGCGCCTGCAGCACCAGCCGGAGGCCGGTGGTGGTCACCGCGTCGAACGAGACCGCGTTGAACACATCCACCTCGGTCGTGTACGGGGAGGCGCCCGTGACGTCGGCCCACTGGCCGGCCGCGTCGCGGTACTGCGCCTTCCAGCTCTTCGGGGCGGCGATCCCGAGGCCTGCGGCATCGAGGTTGTGCACGAAGTACGCCGTGGTGCTGTCGATGCTCATCGGCGTCGCCCAGTCGTACTGCACCCATTGCTCCGAGATCTGCGGCCACGCGCCCCACACCTGGGCGTTGTCGCTCGGGGCGACGTCACCGGAGGAGGTGGGCCGCACGTCATCGTTCAGGCCGTTCGGACTGTTCCACCCGGCGGAGAACGAGGCGGTCGCGCCGGCGATCAGCGCCACGTTGCGGCGATGATCGGCCGTGCCGTCCGGCAGCTCCACGCTCTGCGGCGCGCTGACGTTGCCGGCCTTGTCGCGGGCCCGCAGCTGCACGGTCTGTGTCGTCACGTCGACGAGGATCGTCTTGGTGTAGGCGGTCCAGGCGCCGTCGGTGCCGATGCGGTACTCGATCCCGGCGACCCCCGATCCGGCGTCGGTCGCCGCGGCCTTCACGGTCCGCGCCACCGGATCCGATTCCGCCGTCACCGCCGGAGCGGTGGCATCGATGCGGAAGTCGGCGGACGCCACGGCGGAGACGTTGCCCGCGGCGTCGGTCGCCCGCACCCGTGCGGTGTGCGCGCCGTCGGCGGTCACGGAGACCGGGGCGGCATAGGCCGTCCAGGCGCCGTCGTCGATGGAGACCTCCACGCGCGGGGCCGGATCCCGGTTGTCGGTCGCCGCGGCCGTGACCTGCACCGCGCCGCCGTGCCAGCCGGAGGCCGGCGCGTCGGGGGCGATCGCCACGGTCGCCACGGGCGCCGTGGTGTCAGGGCCGTCCGAGCCGCCGTCGCCGACGGTCACGGTCGCCGTGGCCGTCTTGACACCGGCGATCGCGGTCTGCACCGCGCCGGTCACCGTGAAGACGCCATCCGAGGAGTACTTCGCCGGCTCCACCGCGTCCCAGGTCACCGCGAGGTCCTCCCGGGAGCCGTCGTTGTAGAGCACGCCGACGGTAGCCGGCAGCTGTGGAGCCGTGCCGGTGCGGGTGCGCACCGTCACCGGATCCACGGCGTTGATCTGCCCCGGCGCGGTCGCCCGCACCCAGACCGACGCCTTCGCCGGTACTCGGGATCCGGCCACGATGCCGGTGACGTCGAACCCGCCCTCGGTCGCGACCTGCTCGGCCGCCACCGGCCCCCAGGCCACGGGCTCGGCGGAACGGCTGCCGTCGGCGTAGATCGCGTCCACCCGGTCGGGCAGCGTCGGCAGGGTTCCCACGGCGGTGCGCACGTCGATCGACTCGATCGCGGTCGGCGCCTCGGCGAACACCCGCCATTCGCTGACGCCGACGGCCGCATAGGGGTTGTTCCCCGCAGCGCTGAGCACCAGGCGCAGGCGCGTGGTCGTGACCGGGTCGAACGTGGTGAGATTCGATTCGGTGCGGGCCACCCCGTAGGCGCTGGCGCCGGTCACGTCAGACCATCCTGATCCGTTCCAGTACTGCGCCTTCCAGGACTTCGGCACGTTCACGCCGTTCGACGAGGAGGCGCTGGTCTGGTCGGACCAGAACGAGGCCTCGGTGCCGTCGATGCGCACCGGCTTCTGCCAGGTGTACTGGATCCACCGGGTCGACGGGTGGTCGCCCGACCAGGTGCCCCACAGGTCGGTCTGCTGACCGCCGGAGAACACGACCTTGCCGTCGTTGACGGCGTTGACGTTGTTCCAGCCCGCGGTGTACTCCGCGGTCGGCGTGGCGGCCGGGGCGACGTTGACGCCCTGCGCGGCGACGGAACCGGCGACCACCAGGTCGGCCGACGTGGTCAGCTCGCCATCGGTGGCGGTCAGACGCAGCGTGTAATCGCCGTCGGCGGTGAAGCGCACCGTCGTGGACGGCGAGGTCGCCGCGTCGAAGAGCGCCAGCGCACCCTCGGGCGCGGACACCACGCTCCACTGCGCGCTGAGCGCACCGGAGGGCAGTCCATCGTCCTTGACGACGCCGACGAGGTCGGCCTGGCCAGGGATCGGCACGCCCGATTTCACCCAGGCCTGCACAGACGGCGCCTGGTTGGTGCCGGCCGGGGCCTCGATCCCGGTGCGGAACACCTGCACCTCCTTGATGCCGGTCTTCATCCCTGCGGCGTGGTTCACGGTGACCCGCACCGCATCACCGGTGACCTCGGGGAACTGGATCCGGTTCAGGTTCGCCCGCGGCATCGCGGGCGCGCGCGCCTGATCCGGCACCGGGTGCCATTCGCCGCCGGAGCGGTATTCGACGGTGTACAGCGCGGGCTCCGCGTAGCCGGCGACCGTCGCCGACGAGGAGCTGCGGTAGAAGTAGACCCTGGCGTCATCGAAGGTCTGCGGTCCGCCGAGGTCGATCGTGATCGAGTCCTGCGCATTCGGGGATCCGGCGGTGCCCCAGAACGGCTCGTTGATCGTGGTGCCGTCGACGGCGCCCGACGGCGCGCGCCCCGAGGCCGAGAACGACGCCGTGGCGGTCTTGCCCTCCGCGAGGTTCGCGCTGCCGGTCGAGGCGGAGGCGATGTCGGCGCCGGCCTTGGCGAACAGGTCGACGACGCGGGCGTCGTCCCCGAAGCGCACGTCCTGCGGGGCCTGCACGGAGCTCGCCGTGGCCGAGGTCACGTGCACGCCGTCGGCCGTCTCGACGGTGCCGGTGGCCGGGTCGTAGACGACCTTGCCGAGCGTGTCGACTGTGAAGGCGAGCGCGCCGTCGAGGAACACCGAGTACCCCTCCGGCACGGCGTCCCCGTAGGGGCGCTTGCCGTCGCCGGGCTGATCCCAGGTCACGGTGAGGTCGCGGTCGCGGTAGCGGATGTTGTTGGCGGTGAAGTGGTCCCAGTCGATGTCGATCGGGTTCAGCTCGATCTTCGCGTCATCGCGGGGACGCAGCCCCATCGCATCCTCGATCATGGTGAAGTTCGTCGCGCCGAGGATGGTGTGGTGGATCCAGGAGCGGTAGCCGATCTTCTGCGGATCCGCCGAGCCGTCCGACCAGAACTCGTTCTGGTCGGGCAGGCGGTTGTCGCCGCCGTTCTGATAGTGCGCCCAGGCGTTCCAGTACAGCAGCTTCTTGTACCACTCGGCGTTGATCGCGTCGGTCGGATAGTCGCGCAGCACCGAGGCCAGCATCCGGAACGTCACGGTGGAGTTGATCACCGAGAAGTTGTTGCTGCCGGCCTCGCCCGCGGCGGCCGACGCCGCCTTGTCGGCCTGGTTCGCGGTGTAGAACGGGAAGATCGGGTACTGCGCGTCATCGGCCCACAGGCGCAGCGCCTGCACGTAGTCGTCGTCGTAGTCCGCGTCGCCGGGCTTGGGCATCAGGCCCACCGTGAACGGGAAGTAGTTGTTGGTCTCCTTCCACGGCACGTGCTCGCCGGTGTTCGCCATCGCATGCTCGATGAGCTTGTCCTCCGGGTTCCAGAGCACCTCGAGCACCTTCTTCTTGATGTTCTGCGCGAACGCATCCATCTCGGCAGCCTTGTCGGCCTTGCCCGCCAAGCGGTAGGCCTTCGCGGATGCCAGCGCGTTGGAGTACAGGTAGGCGTTCTCCGCACGGTCCTGGTTGCCCGGCTTCCAGTGGAACGACACCGCATCGGCGTCGTTGCCGGTCATCGCGCCCCAGTTGTACTCGATGAGGCCGTTGTGGTTGCCGTCGTACGCGGCCACCAGACCCTTGACGTCGTCCTCGGCGTACCCGGCGAGATTGTCCGCGATCGCGGTCGGGCCTCCGTGCAGCTGATAGGAGCGCCAGGCGGCCTCGGAGATGTACTGCGTGTAGCTGTTCGACCAGTTGGCCGGGTCACCGGGGTTGTCGACGTACTTGGAGCTCTTCGACGTCTCCCCCGCCGACACCCACGGGCCGTAGGAGTAGATCGGATCCCGGAAGTACTTCAGGTCGTCGATGAACATGCCTGTGGTGAGCACGATCGAGTTGTTGTAGCCGAGCACGCCCTCCATCGAGGTCGGGAACTGGTAGTCGTTGCCCGGGATGTCGGCATCGAGGAAGTTGAACCGCATCAGCCACCAGCGGTAGTAGAGCGTCTTGTCGATGTTGTCCTCTGGCGTGTCCAGGTAGGGCACGTTCTGCGCCCACCACCGGTTGTATGCGGTGACGTGCGCCGTGTAGGCGTCGGCGGGTGCGGTTGCCCGCACGGTGTCGTACTCGGTGCGCGATGCCGGGATCTCGTCGGTGACCAGGCCCAGCTGCACCTTGGCCGCGACCGAGCCGCCGGCGGGTACCTCGAGGGTGCGGGTGAGGGCGGCGCCGTCGGGGGCGAAGCCGTCGCCGGAGAGCCGAGGGTGGATCGTGGTGAGGTTGTTCAGCGCGGCGACCGTACCGACCAGCTCATCCCCCTCCGCGGTCGCGGCGTACGGGGACGTCGCGCGCAGGGTGACGGTCTTCGCCCCGCCGGTGGCGGTGACCTCGAGCTCGGTCACCAGCACGTTCGCGTCGGTGATGAACTTCGTCTGCACCACGGTGATGCCCTGTGCGGCATTGCGGTGCACGCTGCGCCAGTAGCTCGGGGTCTGCTTGCGCTGCGCGGTGTCCTCGGTGAGCGGCACGTCGGCCCCGCCGACCCGTGCGGTGATCGTGTAGCCGTCGCGGCCGTCGATCGCCTCCCAGTAGGCGAGCTGGCCGGCGAAGCCGAGCGTTCCCGGCGTGTGCGTCTTCATGAACGCCGCGCGCCCCCGGGTGAACAGCCACTGGTTGTTGTCGTCGAAGCTCCCGGCGGTACCGGTGCGCACCAGCATCCGGTCCATCCAGAAATCCTTTTCGACACTGGTGCCTGCACCGGCTGCGACATCGGCGTCGAAGATCGCCTGCAGCTGGTTGCCCGGGGTGTACGCGACGCCGGTGTCGGGCACCGGGTTCGCACTCCCGGAGAACACCGGGTAGCCGATGTCCGTGTTCGCCGCCTGCGCCGGCAGCGCGACTGCGCAGCTGCCGATGACCGCGAGCGCGCCGATTGCGGCGATCAGCGCACGAGTCCTGCTCCGGGGGGTGTTGCGATCCACGTCGTCCATCCTCTCGAGGGCGGCGCTCTGCGGCGAGCGCTGCTCCCGGACACGATAGCTATGAACCGACTGTTAACGCAATCGTTTTCGAAACTTTTCGCTGGATGGACGAATCAGGGGCCCTCGCGCGTGCGAGGGCCCCTGATTGTGTGCGACGGACGTCAGCCGCGGGTGCGCTCCGGGAACGCTGCGGTGGAGGTCAGCGGCGCGCGCACGGCACCCGCCGAGCCCACGGCACCCGCCGCGAACCTCATCCCTCGTGTGCTCAGCTGCACGTCGCCGCCCCGTATCCGGCGCCGGTGGTGCTCGTGAAGCCCGCGATCGTCGATACCGCGTTCGTGTAGCCGTCGCCGATCGCACCGAGGCGCGTCGCGAAGGCCTGCGAGACGGTCTTGCCCGGCTGCACACCGGTGAGGGTCTTCTCACCGAAGGCCGTGGTCACGGTGATGTCGGCCGCGCGGGTGTCGGTGTTGGTCACCGATGCCACCACGGTCGCCTTGCCCGCGGTGCACCGGGTGGTCGCGGAGATCTGCACCTTCGGATCCTGGTTCGTGCCGACACCCGCGATCGAGGACATCACCCGCTGGTACTCCTGTGCGGTGATCGGCATGATGGCGCCGTGCCGCTTCTTGAGCGCCCCCATGTCGACACCGGAGACCTTGGACCACACCGATGAAGAGGTCGAGGAGATGTCGGTCGTCTGGAACGGCAGGTAGCCCTTGCCCGCGGCGTACTGGTCGGCGAACAGGCCGTACAGCTCCTTCGCCGCGCCGCGGTCGTCGTCGTTGTAGGCGAAGAACTCCGGGCCCTCCAGACATCCCCCGGTGTAGAGCGTGCCGGCCGCGCACGTGCCGGTGCCGTTCAGGATCGACTGCAGCGTGCCCACGAGCACCCATTCCTGATCGGTGCCGGTGGTCTTGGCGGTGGCGGACACGGTGACCGCGTCGAGCTTCTTGGAACGCTCGATGGTGATCTGGCCGTCGCCGGAGGCGCGGTAGAACCAGTCGCCGACCTTGATCACGGTGGTGTCGATGATGGAGCCCTGCCGGTCGATCCATTTCACCGGGGTGGAGAAGGTGCGGAAGTCGCGCGTGGTGGACAGGTACACGTCCACGCTATCGCCGAGCTCGGTGTTGCCGTCGGCGCGCGTGGCCCAGTACACGTAGTACTGCTGGGTGACGTCATCCCAGATCGCCTCGGGCGCCCAGGCCATGCCCGCGTTCGGGATGCCGCCGGCGACGTCCACCAGGCGAGGATCGCTCCAGTTCACCAGATCCGTGGACTCCCAGATCACCAGGTTCTTGGATCCGGTGACGGTCGCGTTCGCGGATCCCCAGCCGCCGCGGTAGTAGATGCTGAGGTCCGTGGCGATCAGGTAGAACTTGTCCCCCTCGGGCGAGCGCAGCACATAGGGATCGCGCACACCGCCGTCGCCCTGGCCCTTGGTGAGCTTGAGCACCGGGTTGCCGTTCGCGCGGGTGTCGGTGAAGGTCTTCGCGTCGTGGCTGGTGGCGAAGTAGATCTGCTCGTCCATCGCGCCGCCCTCGGTGCCGGTGAAGTGCGCGAACAGGTAGTCGGTGGTCTTCGGTGCGCTGTAGGCCTTGCGCACCGTGACCGGGATCTCCCGGCTCGCCGTCGCGCCGTCCCTCGTCGCGGTCACCGTGAGCACCACGCGGGTGTCGACGTCGGCGGGCCGGTGCACCACGCCCGGGGCCACGGTCGCGGTTCCGGTCGCGTCGACGATCGCCGGGGCCGAGGAGCTCCAGGTGAGGGTCGAGCCGAAGCGGGATCCGGTGGCCGGCAACGTGAGGTCGGAGCGGAGATCGTCGGCGTCCGCGAGCACGACGGCGTCGACATCGCGCTGAACCGCCTCGGCCGTGGTCGGCGCACGCAGCACGGTGACCGCGAAGTCGCGGGTGGCGGTCTTGCCGCGCACCGTGGACGTCGCGGTCAGCGTGACCGCGGTGTCCTCGGCGGGCAGGGAGACGGTTCCGTCCGCGGCCACGATGCCGGCCGGCGACGAGGCCCAGGTGACGCTGCCGGCGGTCGGCAGGGTCAGCCTGGTCTCGACCTTGGAGAGGTCTTGCGCGTTGGCGGCGGCGAGGTCGATCGCCGCGACGCTCTCGGTCGCGGCGGCCTGCGCGTCGGCGTCGGCCGCGGCGGCGATGTCGGTCGCGGGGAGCGCCTCCGAGTAGACGCGGAAGGAGGACACCCGCCCCTGATACAGCGAGTCACCGTTGTAGGCGCTCTTGCCGATGTAGTTCATCGTGTGCGTCGCCAGGTCGCTGAGATTCACCGTGGAATCGGTCTTCTGACCCACCTGCACGCCGTCGATGTAGAACCGCAGCGTCGAGGTGGATCCGCTCGCGTTCTTCTCGATCGTCGCCGCGACGGACTGCCACCTGCCCTCGACCAGTTTCGTCGCCGAGGTCACCGTCTGCTCGGCGGAGTAGTTCGTCTTCGAGATCGACAGGCGCGGAGCGACCGGCTGGATGAAGAACTGCCCCGTCGACGAGTCACCGGATCCGCCGATGTTCCACAGGAACTTCGCGCCGGACAGCGCCGTCGGGCTGGTCTCGATCACGATCGTGGCTGCCGTCTTGCCCGCCAGCAGGTTGTCCGGCATCTTCACGTAGTTGGATCCGGTGAAGTCCATGAACCCGCCGCGCCACGCCTCGCCCCCGACCACGGTGCCGTCGCGACCGTTACCGGAGAGATCGTGTGCGACGGTGCCCGACGCCTCCGAGAAGTCGTACGACGCCAGCAAGGATGCCGATTCCGCTCCCGCGGCGGGACTCAGCGCCGTCATGCCGCCGACGGCGAGCAGGGCGCCCACCGTCCCAGCGGCCCAGCGTCGCGCCCGGCGCGATGCCGTGGTGTGTTCGATCATCGATGACCTCCTGGTGGTGCTCACGCACTCTCCTCTGCGTGGAAGGGCGCACGGGTGCGGTGTTACCGCTCACTCGCGCAGTGGCTTAACGTTAGCGCTAACGCTATGGGGCGTCCAGCCCCGTTTCGGGGTCGGATCCACACGCACGCCGACGATGCGGATCCGGCCCGATCCGGCCCGATCCGTGCGCCTCAGGCGCGGCGGCGTACCGCACGCATCGCGAGCAGCGCGGCGCCGGCGAGCAGCAGGCCTGCGGCGATCCAGAGCAGCAGTTCTGCCCCACCCCCGCCGGTGAGGGGCAGTTCGCCGCCGGCGCAGGCGTCGACGCACGCCCGCGGCAGGATCTCGACGTGGATGCGCACGCCGACCGGTGTCTGCGCCAGGTCGTCGGCGCCGCCTCCGGCATGGTCCGCCGCGGCGCGCAGCAGGGTTCCGATCGCCGGGGTTCCGATCGCCGGGGTCACGACACCCGCTCGGCCTGCAGCTCGGCGCGGGTCTCCTCGCGGGCGTTCTCCAGAAGCTCTTCGAGGTGGCGCTTCGAGCGCCCGCGGCGCCACACCAGCGCCATGACGATGAGAGCGAGGCCGATGAGCACCAACAGCTGCGGCCACGGCATCGCCCAGACCGACAGCGATGTGGTCGAGGTGGGCACGGTGAGCGTGTCGCCGCCCACGGTGCGTGCGGTCGGGGTCACCGTGATGTCGCCGGGGAGCAGGAACAGCGGCCATGCCCCATCCACGGCGACGGTGAACGTGTGCTTCTCCCCCGGGAGGATCTCCTGCGCCCGTGCGCCGTCGGCGGGGAACGCGACCGACCGGCCGGCGAGGCCGACCGCGCCCGCGATCCCGAGCCGGACGTTGCCGGTGTTGGCCACGTCGAAGGACACGGACACGGATCCGGGGGTGAACGGGTTCCACGATGTGGTGTAGTCGGCGTGCACGTTCTGCACGGCGAGCGTCGGGGCGAGTTCGCCGGCGACCCGCACGATGACGCGGAAGCCGACCCGGCTCTCCACGCCGACGCCGGTGCCATCGCCCTGCTTGACCGACATCACGGATGCCGCGATGCCGGCCGCATGATCGCCGGGCTCGGCGCCCTTCGGCACGGCGATCGTGTACGGCACGACCGCGGTGCCGCCCGGGGCCACCGTGACGGACTCGGGCACGGTGATCCACGTGCCCGCGGCGACCGAGGTCTGATCGGAGGGCAGCATGTCGAAGCGGCCCTTCTTGTTGTAGAAGCCGTCGGCGGCGGAGAGGCGGAAGGTGACCTCTTCCTTGCCGAGGTTGCGCACCGCGAAGTGGTCCTCGACGCTCGCGCCGGCATCCAGGCCGTGCTCGACCGAGACCCGACCGTCCGGACCCGAGGCGTCGGCGGGCACCACCGACCACGACACCGGCGGCGGATCCGCCGCGAAAGCGGGGGCCGCCATGGCCGCCGACGCCCCGATGCCGATGAGCACGGCGAAGGCGGTCAGAGCAGAGCGGAGGCGGGTGCGGATCACGGCGGTTCCTGAGGTGCGGCGGCTGTTGTACAAGATGGTTCACGACCTCCGCGGTCGGGTCGGCGTCGCGTGCGCCGGTCCGACCGCGGAGCGGGGGTTTCCGATCAGTAGCTGTCTTCGAACAGCGACAGCGTCAGCAGCGAGGTATAGCTGCCGGGGGCGACGGTCGCCGCGGTCTTCAGCTTCAGCGCCGCCGTGGTGCTCCAGGATCCCTGGACTGCCTTCGCATCGGCCGAGTCGATCGCCATGTACAGCAGATCGGTGCCGCTGGTGAGACCCGTGTTGTTGCCGGGCTGGGTCGGAGTGTCGTTGGACGGCACGACCTCGTCGCCCCCGGCGACCTCGCCCGCCTGTCCACCACTGGCGTCCTTGACCTCGGCCGGGCTCCAGCCGAGCTGGCTCGCCGGGATGTTCGGCTGGGCGGCGGTGCCGATGAAGTCACCGGCTTGTCCGGTCACGTACCAGAACACGCCGGCCGGCACGTCGGTGCGGGTGTCGGTGACCGTCACCTGAGGCAGCGAGCCGGTGAAGACGCGGTCTGTGGCGGTCGAGCCGTTCTCGGTCAGCGCGGTCTCGGTGCCGGCCACGGTCAGGCTGAGCGCGCCGTTCTGCACCGGCGCGATGTCGACCTTCACGTCCACGCCGGACTGATCATCCGCGTTGGGGAACGCCGCGAATGCCGCCGTTCCCACGCCCACGAGCATCAGTCCGCCCAGAACTCCCGCCGCGCAGCGCGCCGCAGTCGCCTTCTTGGTGGTCATCTTTCCTCCAGATTCTCCGCCGGCATCCGCCGAGCCGAATTGCGATCGGCCGGATGGCCGTCGGGTTCGCTTGCTCAGGCTCGGGGTGCGACCTCGGTCGGCTTCCTCGCCTTTCGTGCTCCACCTGCGGACCACGTCGTCCCACAATGTTAGCGGGAACAAGATCAGCGTAGGGAACCCCGCGGACGACGTCAAGGCCCGATCGGATTCCGCTGCGTTTCCGTCCGCGCGCGTCGATGAACACGCCATCGCCGACTCCCGCGGCGACCGCTGCCGCGCGCGTCTCAGAACGATCTGCACACGACCTCGGGGGATCCGTGAGCCGATCGTCGCGGGATGTGCAGCTCGTCGCACCCGGATCAGGTCCTGCGGGCCCGGGAGTCGCGGGACCACGCTGGTGCACGGCGGGATCCGGATCCATCGAAAGCCTCGGGATCCGGATCCATCGAAAGCCTCGGGATCCGGATCCATCGAAAGCCTCGGCTTCCGGATCCCGCCGCGGCAGGGCGGCGCTCAGCCGCAGCGGGCGGCAGGGTAGGCCGCCTCGATCTCCGCGGTGACCGGCGTGCCACCGACCGTGCCGGTTGCGGTAACCGTCACCGCGCCGGCCGGGATCGTCGCGGCGCGGGCCGAGAACGCCTTCGAGGTCGAGGCCCCGGCCTCGAGTGAGCCGGACGCGGCGCCGTAGCCGGTCGAGGCGATGAACGAGGCGGGGGCGTCGGATCCGTTGGTGACGGTCATCACCAGCGTCGCCTTCCCGGCCACGCAGCGCGCGGTCGCGGTCGCCGTCACCGCCAGCGCGGGCGCCGGCGTCTCGCGCACGATCGTGAGCGTGTACGTCGCATTCGTGGCGTGATCCTGCGCATACGACTTCACGCTCACCGTGGTGGGTCCCTCGCCCGCCGCGATCGGGATCGTGCGCGGCGCGGTGTCGTCGATGAGGATCCCGCCGACGTAGACCAGGCCGCTGGGTGTGGCCGGGTCGAAGTCGACGTTCACGCTCGTCGCGTCCTTCGGGACGGTGATCGTGTAGTCGTGCGTGCCCGCCGCGAGCGCCGGGGAGAGCGTGCCGCCGTCGACGGCGAGCTTCGACAGCTCGGCGTTCGTGGCGTAGCTACTCGAAGAGGAGGTGTACACCCCGAACACCCCGCCGACGTAGCTGGATCCGTTGCCCTGGAAGCGCACGGTGACGACCGGGATCTTGTTCCCGCCCGCGTCGCGCACGTAGGCGCCGTTCTGGTCGCGCTTGTAGCTGTCCTTCGCGGCGATGCCGTCCAGCACCGCCTTCGGGATCTCGTCGTACTGGATGTACCAGCTCGTCGCGCCGTTGGCGTTGGTGACGGTCTCGTGCTTGAGCAGCACGTCGTTGAGGTACACGTCGAAGGTGCGCCCGTTGTCGCCGCCGTAGTAGCGCACGCCGAGGTAGTTCTTCGGCAGGGACGGATCCACGATCATGTCGTACTGGAAGTACGCGTCGGACGCCTTCTGGCCGTCCCGGTAGCCGTTGCCGTTGTACACGCCCACGGAGGACTTGTTGTATGTGTAGTTCTTGTCGGCCTCGCTGTTGTTGTCGTCGAACGAGGTCAGCGCGTCGATCGTGGTCTCGGCCGTGCGCAGTTGCTGCTTGGTCTTGAGGATCTGCGCCTGCGCCTCGGCAGAGTCCGGCTGCACGAGCGTCATGTACGTCGCATAGCGGGCGTTGTACAGGCTGTAATACGGCTCGAAGACGAGCGCGGCCGAGGCCTGGTCGACGCCGTGCAGCGCGAACCGCATGGTGCTCATCCCGTTCTTGTTGACGCCGTCCGCGAGCCGCTCGACGTTCGCCGCGGCGTTCGCCTTCCAGGCGGCGGCGTCGGCGACGACCACGTTCGAGGAGAGCGACTTGTCGGCTACGCCCATCTGCACCAGCACGCCCGCGGTGTAGCTCGCGTTCACGTTGCTGCGGCTGAGCTCGGTGCCCAGCAGTACCGGTCCGTAGCTGAACGCGACCCAGTTCGGGTTCTCGGTGTCGGCCACCGCGGTCACGGTCGCCGGCAGCGTGTACCGGATCTCGTCACCGGCGGCGACCGGCAGCGCGATGTAGCCGCCGCTGGTGAGCGCAGCGACGTCCTGTGCCTCGCCGTTCACGGTGAGGGTCGGCGCCGTCGTCCAGGCGGGCACCCGCAGCTTCAGCACCGTGCCGTCGGCGACCGCGCCGCCGTCGAGCGCGGCGACGGTGAACGCGACTTCCGGGCTGTCCGGCACGTTCGCGGTCTGGGTGAGACGAAGGTTCAGAGCGGCGTTTCGCAGTTCGGAGCCGCGGAACTGGTTCACGTACACGGATGTCGGATCCGTGAAGTAGATCGAGTCGTTCAGCTTCGTGAAGCTCTCGATCCCGGTGCCGTGGTCGCACCAGAACTGATCCAGCGGCGTGCCGAAGATCTTCGCGTAGCCCGAGGTCTGCGGCTGGAAGTAGGTGACCATGCCGGTCTCGGGGTTCTGCGAGGCGAGGATCGTGTTGATGAACGTCGACTCGTAGTAGTCGGCGTACTTCACGTCCTTCGACACGGCGAACAGGGCGTGGCTGAGCTTGAGCATGTTGTACTCGTTGCAGCCCTCGGCCGTGGAGTTCTCACCGTAGCCGCTGGTCACGCCGTTGGTGGCGTACTGGTACAGGGTGTCGGCGCCGTGGAAGTGCTCGGACTGGCTGTTCGCCCCGTTGGCGTAGGTGTGGTCGTTCACGACGATCGTCCAGAACTTCTCCGCCGCGGTGCGGTACATCGGCAGCGCGCTCTTCTCCGCGTCGCTGAGTGTGGCGTACAGCGCGGGGTCGTCCGTGAACACCGTGTAGCGCTTCAGGGCGCCGATCAGCTTCGGGATCGTGGTGTTCGCGTGCTTGCCGTCGAGCACGTCCTGCCCGTTCGCGAGCTGGGTGAACAGCGTGGTCTCGTCGAAGTACTCCGCCGCGCGCTTGTGCGCCGGGTTCCTGGTGATGCTGTACAGCTCGTACAGCGCCTCGTTCATGCCGCCGTACTCGGTGTTCAGGATCACGCCCGGGTTCGGCAGCGATGCGGCGTAGTTCTTCACCCAGCTGCCGAATCCGCTCGCGACCGTGAGGGCGGTGGCGGACACGTCGGCGGGCGCGTTGTCGTAGGCGTCGATGAGACCGGCGAGCACCTTGTGCAGGTTGTAGAACGGCACGAGCAGCCCATCGCCGCCCGAGGGCAGCACGCTCGGTGCGAACGGTGCCACGTAGCCCGCACTGCCCGGGTGGGCCGCGGCGTAGGCGTCCTGGCAGGCCTTGAGCCCGTTGACCGCATGGGTGAGCTTGTCGAGCAGCTGCCCCTTCACGCCGGCGTCGGTCGTGGTGGCGTAGGCCTGCGACAGCGCCGAGATGTAGTGACCGAAGAAGTGCCCCTGGAACCGGGTGCCGCTGTCGCGCTCCCAGCCGCCGTAGCCGCTGGTGGTGGTGGGGGTGAGCCCGGCCTGCTTGTACCAGGAGTAGAGGAACTTCTCCGGATCCAGGCTGAGCAGATAGTCGATGGTCTTGCCGTTCGCGTTCTCGAGGTAGCCGTCGGTGACCGTGACGTTCTCCATGCCCGCATCGAGCAGGTACTGCGAGGTGACCGCGCCCTCGGGCGACACGACCACGTCGAAGGTGCGCGTCGCGGCGGACGATCCGCCGTAGGTCGCGCTCGCGGTCAGCACGACCGAGCGCGCGGCGCCCTGCGGCCGGGTGACGTGCGCGGAGGCGCCGTCCACCGCGATGGTCGCGGTGTCGGAGGATGCCCAGGAGATCGCGCTGCCGGTGGCGCCGGTCGTCGGCAGCGGGAAGTCGGAGGCGGCACTGGTCGGCAGCGACAGCGCGTCGAGGTCGGTCTGCGCCACGGTCGCCGGATCGAAGGACGGGGTGCCCCGCCGGGTGAGGGACACCACGTCGGAGACGGTCGCCACGCCGTTGTACAGCGTGTAGTCGTCGAGCAGGCCCTTCAGGTGCGCGCCGTTGTACGTCGGCCCGTTGTAGCCGAGCGTCTTCACGCTCGTCGATTCCGAGCCGAGCACGCCGGTCGCCGACCCGGTTGCCGCGTACTTCACGGTCGCATTCTGGCGCACCCCGTTGCGGTAGAACGCGACGGCCTTCGTGGCGTGGTCGTAGGTGGCCACGACATGAGTCCACTTCCCCGCCGGGAAGAAGTCGGACCTGGTGCCCTCCACCGCGACCTTGTACGGCTGGCCGGCCGACGGCCCGATCGAGAGCGCGAGCGGGGTGGTGGCGTTCTCGGAGCTGAGGTACCACCCGTCGGAGTTGTAGACGGTCTTGCTCCAGGCGAACACCTGCTCGGCGGATCCCATCGCGGCACTGGGGTTGTACCAGAACGAGACCGTGAGGTCCTGCGGCTGCAGGGCTGCGGCCGTGCCGAGCTTCAGCGCGGTCGCCCCGTCGAATGCGAAGGCCTGGCCGCGGATGCCGGCGCCGTACGCCGCGGTGCCCTTCTGCACGCCGACCGTCGCGGCGCTCGCACTCGCGTCGGCGAGGGAGCCGTCGAAGGACAGGTCCAGCACCTTCCCCGACTCGATGCTGATCGGGGTGTCTTCGGCGAGCGCCGCGGGGGCGGCGGCGACCGGGAACGCCCCGGCGATGAGCGCGGTGGCGGCTGCCACTGCGGCGATGCGATGCCGGCGTGCCATGGGATCCTCTTCTCGTGGGCGTCATGGCTGCATGCAGCCGTCGAGACGCCGTTGTCCTGTGGTGCTCTCGAGTTCGTGGTGCGGCGGCCGCCGCAGCAGCGTGGGGATCGCGACGGCCGCCGGCTCGGGTCAGCCGCAGCTGCGGGCGACGTAGTCCGCCGTGGCCGCATCGGCGCCCGCGGTGGTGGCCTGGATGCTGCCGGCGGGCACCGCGTCGAGGCGGGTGCTGAAGGTCTGGCTGGTGCTCTTGCCCGCGGCGACCGAGACGGTCTTCGTGCCGTAGCCGGTCTGCACCGTGATGTCGGCGGCCGCGGATCCGGCGTTCTGGATCCGGGCCACGAGCGTGGCCTTGCCCGCCACGCAGCGGGTCTCTGCCTGCACGGTGAACGGGGCGCTCGCGGCACCGGCCACCACGACGGTGGCATGCACGGTCACGGCGGTGCTGCGCCCGAGCACCCGATCCGGGGCGTTCCAGGCGGTCGAGCCGCCCGCGCCGGCCCAGGTGTTCAGGTTCGCACCGAGGGTGCTCACCACGCCGGTGACCGGGTACGAGCCCGAGGCGCCCAGGGTCACGCCCGAGGTGTCCCACACGATCGGACGGGAGGCCGTGCCGCGGCCGTAGGCGAGGTTCACGTCGGTCGCCGCCGGCAGTGCCGCGGCCAGTGCCGCGGTGTCGGATCCGGTCGCCACCTCGACACTGCCGAGTTCGGGGCTCACCGCGGTGGCCGCGTCCGCGGAGCGCACCGTGTCGTACTGCGCCTTGGTGAGCGAGATGACCCCGCCGTGCTTGGTGGAGGGCGCCATCGAGAACGACGGATCGTTCAGCGGGGTCCAGCCCGCGTCGAGGTTCGTGGTGACCATCGGCCGGTAGCCGGTGGAGGGGATCACGTCGACGTAGAGGAACCATTTGTCCTCGCTGTGGCTCTTGAAGACCGCGGGCCCCTCCACGCCGCCTGCGTTGCCGCCGGCCCAGGCCGCGCCGATCTTCGTCTGCAGCGTGGTCCACGCGGTGCCCGGCTCCCACCAGCGCGCGGCGGTGGTGGACTCCATGTAGATGCCATTGCCGTTGCCGTTGTCCTTGGTGATCCGGTACGTCTTACCGGCGTTCTGGATCATCGTGGTGTCGATGGTGTTCTTGCCTGTGTTCACGAACGAGCCGCCGTAGGCGTAGCTGTCCTGCGAGAAGTCGGTCGTGGATCCCCACAGCACCTGGTTGTACGACGCGTCGGAGTGGTCGGCCTTCTGGTACACGTTCGATGACCAGTACATGACGAACGCGCCGCGCCCATCGGAGTAGTAGTGATCGACCCAGGTGGCCTCGGGGGCCCAGGCCATGCCGAGCTCCGCAGCCTTCTGCCCCGCGGCGTTCAGCGACACGTCGAGGTTGCGCGGCTCGCCCCAGTTCACCAGGTCGGTGGACTGCCAGATGATGAGCTTGGTCGAGGCGCTCTTGGTCCAGTAGCACCAGCTGGTGCAGGATCCGGATCCGCCGTCGCCACCGAACACCCGCAGGTCGGTCGCGATGATGTAGTAGGTCTTCGTCTCGGGGTTGTAGGTGAGGTACGGGTCGCGCACGCCGGTGGTGCCCAGCTGCGAGGCGAGGATCGGCTTGCCGCCGTTCAGCGGATCCCACTGCTCCGGGTTGTCGCCGCGGGAGACGTCGAGGTAGATCTTCTCGGCGTAGCCGGCCGAATCCTCGATGAAGTGCACCATCAGGTAGCCGTAGGGGTCGGCGGCCGCGGCTGCGGGGGCGACCGTCACCGGGATCTGCTTCGAGACGGTGACACCGCGCACGTTCGCGGTGGCGGTGACCGATCCGGTGAGCGGATCCGATCCCGCCGGCGGCTGCACGGCGTGCAGGGTGGTGCCGTCGGCGCCCAGGGTGAGGCCCTCTGTGGGCGCGGACCAGGTCAGCGCAGCACTGCCGGTGGGCAGCGTCTGCGTCGCGTCGGTCATCGAGATCGGTGCGATCGCATCGGCCGCGGCCTGAGCGAGGGGCTGGAACGAGCTCGCGTGCGGCGCCGCGTCGGCGGTGGAGACCGCCGCGACCTCGTCGGCGGCGAGCGCGCGGTCGTACACCCGGAAGGCGGAGACCTCGCCCTTGTAGAACGGGTCGGGCCAGGGCGATCGGCCGATCGTGTTCAGCGTCTGCTTCGTGATCGAGGCGGGTGTGAGGGCGGTGCGCGACTGCGCGACGCGCACCCCGTCGAGGTAGAAGGTGATGGTGCCGGCGGTCCCGTCGATGACCGACGTGACGCTGTACCAGCGATCGGCGGTGAGCGCCTGGGTGGCGCGGGCGTTGATCTCGCCGCCGTTGCTCGAGGTCGTGATCGCCGTGCGGGCCATGTCCTTGAGCGTGGCGAAATAGTACGAGGTGGTGCTGTCGTCGCCGATGTTCCAGAGGAAGTGGAAGCTCGAGGCCATCGACGCGTCGAACTTCGTCTCGACGGTGACCGTAGCCGACTGCGCACCTGCCAGGAGACCGTCCGGCAGACGCACCCAGTCGGCCGTTGTGCTGGTCTTGGCCCCGCCGGTGAACGTCAGCGAGGAACCGGTCCACCGTGCGTCTGAGCCGTTGACGACGGTGGCGGCGCCGACGGATCCGCCGGCGGAGTTCGGCACGGACGTTCCGCTGGTCTGCGTGAACAGGTACTCGGCACGCAGACCGTCGCGCGGGGCGGCGGAGTCTGCCGAGGCAGCCGGGGCGGCGATCAGGCCGGTCAGCGCGGTCGCCACCACGGCGAGGACGCCCAGCGCCCTGGGGGCGCGCGAACGGATGAGTTGCTTCGTCATCAAAGACTCCTGGGGGACGGCGGTGTCGCTGGCGAGCTGATCGCGGAACCGGGATACTGTTACCGCTAACCGCAGACCGTAGCACAGCGCGCGGGCGCCCCGCCAGGGTCGATCGGCAAGACCCTTCCCGACATCCCGTCGCCTCTGGCGCTCGGAAAATGTGTCCGCTAACATCAGCCCTGTCCCGTAACCGCCCACCGGGCGCACACCGTGATCCGCACTCCCCGACCGGATCCGGACGAACGACGAAGGAGTCCCGATGCGTTCCCCTGTCCCCCCTCTCACACCAACGCGCACCACCCGCGCCTCCCGCCGGCTGCTCGCCGCGGGTCTCGGTGGCGCGCTCGTCCTCGGCGTCTGTGCGGCCGCACCGGCTGCCGCAGCCGATGACGCGCCCGCACCCACCGCGCACTACGACATGACGCACGCCGGGAACCAGCTGCTCGACGTCTCGGGCAACTCTCGCAACGCCACGCTCACCGGGTTCACCGATGCCTCGTTCGCCGACGCCGGCGGAGACGCGGTGCTGCGGTTCAAGGCCGACGGCTACGCGAGCCTGCCGAAGGGGCTCGTGACCGGATCCGACAACGACTTCACCGTCGAGTACACGGTGAGCACACAGACCGCCGCGAACCAGTTCGGCTGGGTGATCGGCGACGGCGTGGGCGCGTGGAACACCACTCAGCTCGGCAACCACGTGTTCGTGAACCCGCGCTCCGGCGAGTCCGCATACAGCAACGCCGTGCTCTCCGGCATCCGGGTGAAATCCGGCACCGCGAACGGCGAGGTGCGCCTGCCCAATGGCGGCGGCCTGAACCCCGGCTTCACCACGCTCACCCTGGTCGGCAGCGGCAATGCCCTGACGCTCTACCGCGACGGTGCGAAGATCTCCACGGTCACGCACACCTATGCGATGAGCTCGATCATCTCCTCCGGCAACGTGCTCGGCTACCTCGGCCGCTCGCTCTACACCGGCGACGCGCTGCTGAAGGCCGACGTCACCGACGTGAAGTTCTGGGATGTCGCGCTGAGCCCCGCACAGCTCGGCGCGAGCATGCCGACCGCCGCGCAGAAGGCCGCCTCCACCGATGCACTGCTGCGCGCCGACCTGCTGCCGACCGTGCTCGGCGCCAACGCCGAGGCCAGCGCCGTGACCCGGCCGCTCAGCTTCCCCGCGAGCTACAACGGCGTCTCCCTCACCTGGACCTCGTCCGTCCCCGGCGTCATCTCGAACACCGGCGTCGTCTCGCGAGAGATCTCCGAGGACACCCCGGTCACGGTGACCGTCGCCACATCGCTGGGCTCCACGCTCAGCTTCGACTTCACGGTGCTCGCTCCCTCGCCGTCGGCCGACCTCGACGCGATCGTGCTGGCTGCGCGCACCACCGAGAATCTGCCGCTGGTGACCAAGGGCTCCGTGAACGGCGCGGCGATCACCTGGACCTCCTCGGATCCGGCGCTGATCACCCCGACGGATCCCGGCTACGCCGCAGGACCCGTGGGCCTGGCCGACCCCTACGCCGGCGGCGGCGTCGTGGCCCGGCCCGCCTACGGCACCGGTGACCGCACCGCGACCCTCACTGCGCACGCGACCATCGCCGGCCAGAGCGTCGAGCGCTCGTTCACGGTCACGGTCGCCGAGCACGCCCGTTCCGCGCCCGACGCCGGCTACGCCGCGGCGTACTTCAAGTCGGACGGCGACGAGAAGATCTACCAGGCCGCCACCAGCGGCAACGACTTCTTCACGTTCTCGCCGGTGAACGGCGGAGCCGCCGTGATCACCTCGACCACCGACACCAAGGGCCTGCGGGATCCGTACATCCTGCGCTCGCACGACGGCGACAAGTACTACATGGTCGCCACGGACCTGTGCATCAGCTGCGGCACCGGATGGGGCCCGGCGCAGTCGGCCGGCAGCCTGAAGATCGAGGTCTGGGAGTCGACCGACCTGGTGCACTGGGACCGTACGAACGGCGAGAACTCCGGCATCGTGGTCAACCAGCCCGAGGCCGGCATGACCTGGGCGCCGGAGGCGTACTGGGACGATGACCTGCAGTCGTATGTGGTGTTCTTCGCCTCGCGGATGTACTCCGACGCCGCGCACACGAACTCCGACAAGCTCTACGCCCGGATGTTCGCGGTGCTGACCCGGGACTTCCGCACGTTCACCGCCCCGCCGGCGAGCTGGCAGGACACCGGGTACGCGCGCATCGACTCCACGGTCACCAAGATCGGCGACTACTACTACCGCTTCACCAAGAACGAGGAGAGCGGCGCCGCGGGCACCCTCGAGGCCGGCAAGGACATCTTCCTGGAGCGCTCGAAGACGCTCACCGCGCCGACCGCCTCCTCGAACTGGAACGCGGATCCGTCGCAGACCTGGCAGCTCACCGACACCCGGATGACCAGCCTGAAGACCGGGCAGTCGGGTGAGGGCCCCGAGATCGTCAAGCTCAACGCGGGCGACCCGAACAACAACGCGCAGGGCGACGGGTATGTGTTCCTCGTCGACAACTACAGCGCCGGCGGATATCGCGCGTTCGTGACCAGCGGATCCGAGATCGCATCGAGCAGCCAGTCGGATCGCCTCTCGCAGCGCTCGAGCTGGAACGTGCGCCCGGTCGGCGGCCTGCCGACGAGCCCCCGTCACGGCGCCTTCGTGAGCGTGCCGCAGACGGTGCTCACCGCGATGCACGACTGGACCGGAGTCACCGCCGTGGCGTCGAGCACCACCCTGACCGCCGACAAGCGCACGGTCACCGCGACCGTCGCCGCAGCCGACAAGGGCGACGTGGCCGGATCCGTGACGTTCTCCGGCGGCGACTGGAGCGTCACCGTGCCGGTGCAGGACGGCGTCGCCCGCACCGAGGTGCCGGCCGGCGTCTCCGCCGTCACCGCGAACTACGACGGCTACCGGGACGGACTGGTGTCGGCCTCGGCGTCGGCACCGCTGACGCTCCCGGGTGCGCTGGATGTGACCGCGAGCGCCACCACGCGCTGCGTCGCGGGCAAGCTGCAGGTCGTCGTCACCGCGCACAACGGCGAAGCCAAGTCCGCAGAGGTCACGATCCGCACGCCCTACGGCGACAAGACCGTGACGCTCGCCGCCGGCGCCTCGACCTCGGCCGCGCTGGCGACCCGCCTGGCGTCCATCCCGGCCGGATCGTTCACCCTGGCCGCGACCGCGGGCGGCGTCTCCGCCGAGACGCCCGCGCCGATCCCGGCCGGCAGCTGCGGCTGACGCACGCACCCGAGGGCCGGATCCGGCCGGCACGGCACAGCGCCGTGCGGACCGGATCCGGCCCCGATCACAGACCTCCATCCCCCATCCCCAGCACCGATTTCCATCCCCATCACAGAGGAGTGACATGCGCGAGAAGCTCGTGCAAGGAATGCGCCCGGGCGCCGCGATCGTCGCGGCATCCGTCGCGGTCGCGGCGCTCGGCGCCGTGAGCACCCAGGCTGCCGGCGCCGCGGACGGCCCGGCCCCCCTGATCCACTACGCCTTCGACAGCGCAGCGAACGGCACCGTCCCCGACACGTCCGGCAACGGCAACGACGGCCTGATCAAGCAGGCCGGCGCCAGCGTGTCCGGAGGCGTGCTGTCGCTGCCCGGCGGCGCCCGCGCCACCGCCGGCTATCTCGAGATCCCGACCGCCGCGCTGGTCGGCAAGAAGCAGCTCACCGTGTCGACCTGGCTGAACAGCCGATCCGGATCCGGCAACGTCGCGGCGGGCTTCATCGGCGCGCCGGTCGCCTCGGGCGCGAGCTACTCCAGCGGCTACTGGCTTCTGAACCCGGCGAACCCCAGCGGCTACGTGAAGTCGGTCGTCACGAACACCGTGAGCGCGAGCGCGCCCTGGAGCACCGAGGTCGGCCCCGGCGCGACGAATGCCGCCACCTCGGGCGTGAAGAACCCCACGGGGATGACGCTGTACACCACCGTGATCGACGGCGTCGCCGGCAAGCTCACGGTCTACGTCAACGGCACGCAGATCTCGCAGACCGCCATCGCCCGCGATGTGTCGTCGTTCGGCTCGAGCCTGGTGTCCTACCTCGGCCGCTCGACCTACAACGACGCCAACTGGGCCGGCGATGTGGACGACTACGCCGTCTACGGGCAGGCGCTGGATGCGGGGCAGGTGCAGCAGCTCTTCGCGGGCGCCGCCCTCGACCACGCCGTCGCCGCCGTGACCGTGCCCGGCACCGCCACGGCCGATTTCACCGTGCCCACGGCCTCCAGCGGAGCCACGATCTCGTGGGCCGCCGACGGCCCCGCGATCACGGTGCAGAACGGCACGGCGACGGTGACCCGGCCCGCGCCGGGATCCGCCGACGCCACGGTCGTGCTGACCGCGACCTTCACGGTCGGCGCGACGTCGGTCACCCGCACGTACTCCGTCACGGTGCCGGCGCAGCTGAGCGAGGCGACCAAGGTCGAGCAGGATCTCGCGGCGCTCACGGTCTCCACCGACGCGGTGCGCACCAGCTTCTCGGTGCCGACGACGGGCGCGAACGGCTCGGCCGTGACCTGGGCGGTCACCGCGGGCGGCAGCGCCGCGGCGATCCGCGAGGGTGTGCGCGCGGGCTCGGCGACCGTGGCCGTGACCCGGCCCGAGGCCGACACCGCGGTGGAGCTCACCGCGACCGCGACCAGCGGCGCGGCCACCGGCACGCGCGCATTCACGCTGAACGTCACCGCGGCGCCCGCCGCCGCGGGCGCCCCGGAGGCGTATGTCTGGGCCTTCTTCACGGGTGAGGGCGCCGGCGCCGAGCGCGTCAGCCTCGCCGCCTCGAAGGGCGACGACGCGCTGCGCTGGAACACCCTCAACGGCGGGGAGCCGATCTTCACCTCCACCCAGGGCACGACCGGCCTGCGCGATCCGTTCATCATCCGCTCGCACGAGGGCGACACCTTCTACATGCTCGCCACCGACCTCAAGGTCGCCGGGCTCGCCGGCGGCTTCACGACCGCGCAGCTGAGCGGCTCCCTCGGGATCGAGGTATGGGAGTCCACCGACCTGGTGCACTGGTCCGCGCAGCGGCACGTGCAGGTCTCCACCCCGTACGCCGGCAACACCTGGGCGCCGGAGGCGTACTGGGACGACGCGATCGGCCGGTACGTGGTGTTCTGGGCGTCGAACCTGTACCCGGGCACCGACGCCTCGGCGCGCACGGCGGTCACCTACAACCGGATGATGTACGCCACCACCGACGACTTCGTCACGTTCTCCGAGCCGCAGGTCTGGTCGGACGTCAAGCGCGGCAGCGGGCTCGGCCTGATCGACTCGACCGTCGCCGAACAGGACGGCACCTACTACCGGTTCACCAAGGACGAGGCGTCGATGACCATCCGCGAGGAGAAGTCCACGAACCTGCTGGCGACGATCACCGGATCCCTCCCCGGCACCACCGGCGCGGCAGACCAGTGGACACTGGTGAAGGAGAAGGTCGCGAGCGGCCTGCCCAACGGCGAGCCCGGCGGCACCTACTCCAGCGGCGAGGGGCCGAGCATCTTCCCCGCCAACCCGGGTGACGTGAACGGCTTCGACTGGTACCTGTTCATCGACCAGCCGTCGTACCACGGCGGCCCGAACCACTACATCCCGTTCGGATCGGCCGACATCGCCGACGGCTCCTCCTGGCAGCCGCTGGGCGCCACGCTGCGCGACAACCTGCCGCAGAACAGCGACGGCGGCAAGCCCCGGCACGGCACCGTGATCCCGGTCACCCGCGCCGAGTATCAGACCGTGCTCGAGGGCTTCGCGCCAGAGATCGCCGTCGCCTCGGTCGCGCCGCTGACGGCGCAGACGGTCGCCGGCGCCGCGCCGGTGCTGCCGAAGGCCGCCCTCACCACGGCCAGCGGCACCACCAAGACCGTGTCGGTGGCCTGGGCCGGTGTGGACCCGGCGTCCTACGCGTCACCGGGCACGTTCACCGTCAGTGGCGTGGCGCAGGACGATTCCCGGATGCCGGTGACCGCCACGGTCACCGTGACCGCGGGCGTCTCGGTGCTCGCCGACACCCGCTGCGCGGCGGGCAAGGCGGTCGTCGTCGCCACCGTGAAGAACGGCTCGACCGCGGCCGCCGAGGTCACGGTCGCGTCCGACTACGGATCGCGCACGCTGACCGTCGCCGCCGGCGCGAGCACCTCGGCGACCTTCACGTCGCGCCTCGCGGAGCTGCCCGCCGGATCGGTCACGGCGACGGTCGCGGGCACGACCAGCACTGGGGCCTTCGCGGCGCGCACCTGCGGCTGATCCCCGGCCCGCCCCGAGCGGCCGCCGTCCTCAACGGACGGCGGCCGCTCTCGTGTCCCCGGGGGCGCTCTGCGGTGCTCTCCGCGGACGGCGGCGTGCATTCGCCCGATGATGTAGAACTACATCATGTGGCGCACCCAGATCTCATTCACCGAGAAGGATCGCGCGCTTCTTGAGGCGGAAGCGGCACGGACCGGCCGTTCCCTATCGGCCTTGATCCGCGACGCAGTCCAGCGCACATACGGGATGCGCACCGACACCGGCCACGATCTGCGCACGATCGACGCCGCCGCAGGCGCGTGGAGCGGTCGCGACGTCGACGGCGAGACGTACGTCGAACGGCTCCGCTCCGGCTCGCGCCTGCGGGACGCGGGCGACCGATGACGGTGCTGATCGACACATCGGTGCTCATCGACGTGCTGCGCAGCGAGGAGGCCGCCGCACGGATCCTGCGCAACGCCCGCGACGCAGACCCTCGCTCGACCGGTTCCGGACGAAGAGAATCGGGCCGTGACCCCTGTCGCCCCGGTGCTGAAGGGCGGGAGGGATCACGGCCCGAGCGGGTCGTGCGTGGGTGTCAGCCGCAGGTCGCCGCGGGCACCGCCGTCGTCACCGCGAACGGCACGCCGGCGATCTCGCCGGAGACCGTGGCCGTCGCCGCATCCACCTGTGCCGCACGGGTCGCGAACGTGGTGCTCGCGCTCTTGCCCGCCGCCAGCGCGACGGCGTCCTTCGTGCCGTACGGTGTCGCGAGCCGCACGGTCACGGCCTTCTCGCCGGTGTTCGTCGCGGTCACCACGACCACGGCCTTGCCCGCCGCGCACCGGGTGGTGGCCGCGGCCGAGACCGGCGCCGCCCCCGCGATCGTCTGCGGCGCCACACCGGTCAGTGTCGGCGTGATCGTCTGGAACAGGCCGTCGGCGCCGATCGGCACCCGGTCGATCGTGGTCTCGCGGTGCTGGCCCTCGCCGTCCGGGATCGCGAACCGGTGGTAGGCGATGTACCAGTCGTCGGTGCCGGGCACGTTGATGATCGAGCTGTGCCCGGTGCCCTTGATGCCCAGCGCGAGGTTCTTCTGCAGGATCACACCGCGGTAGGTCCACGGCCCGTTGATGCTGGTCGCGGTGGCGTAGCCGACACGGTAGTTCTCGGATCCGGTGTCATCGATCGAGTAGGTGAGGTGGTAGATCCCGTCGCGGTAGTTCAAGAAGACGCCCTCACGGAAGTCGGTCAGGCCGTTGATCCGCTGGAACGTGCCGGCCTTGACCGAGATCATGTCGTCGTTGAGCTCGGCGATCACCGGGCTGCCGTTGCCCCAGGCCAGGTAGTACTTGCCGGTCTGCGGGTCGAGGAACGCGGCGGGGTCGATCGCCTGCCCCGAGGTGACCGCCTCGTTGTTCAGGATCATCGCGGTGGGCTGCGCCACGAACGGCCCGACCGGGCTGTCCGCCACGGCGACCCCGATCGTCTTGCGGTTGTAGGTGGGGTTGTGCCCGGAGAAGTAGAAGTAGTACTTGCCGCCGCGCTCGATGATCGTCGGCGCCCAGGCGTTGCCCGTGGCCCACGGCACGTTGCCGTTCGCACCGTCGAGCGTGAGGAACGGCTGCTCCGCGCGCGTCCAGTCCACGAGGTTCTTCGACGACCAGACGTAGAAGTCCTTGCCACCCCAGCCCGGCGTGCCGTCGGTGGTGGCGTAGAGATAGTAGGTGTCCCCGAAGACGGCGATGTTCGGGTCGGCGTACAGGCCCGGCAGCACCGGGGTCTTCACCACCTGCGCTGAGATCGTCCACGCGGTGGTCGATCCGCCGGGCGCGGTCAGCGTGTAGGTCACCGGGTTCGTCAGGTCGACGGGTGTTCCGGAGGCCGGAGAGACGGTGACGCCGTCGGCCGCCGCGAAGGTGGGCGCGAGTGCGGTGACGTCGGTGCCGCTCTGCACCGGCAGCACCACCGTGCGGTCGGCGGCGTTCGCGAACGGCGCGGTCTTCAGCACCGAGGGGTCGGCCAGCGACACGTCGGCGAGCTGACCGAACGCCCCGCCTGGGTCAGCAGCGTGCCGTCGTCGAAGGTGTACGAGGCGATGGCGCCGTCGGGGCGGCGACGGCGGCGGGCGAGGCCGCCAGCGCCCCTGCCGCGATCAGGCCGACCACGGTCGCGGCGAGCGCCGCGCGCCGGCGCGGACGCCGTGCACGGCCGCCCGACACCGGGTCGGGAACGGGAATGGTCTTCATCGGTGGTCCTTTCCCACAGGGGTCGAGGTGGTGCGACGGACTGCGGATCAGCCCGCGCAGCCTCCGGCCGGCTGGGCGAGAAGCAGCTCACGGTTCGCGCTGCCGTCCGGCGCCGCGATCACGACCCGGATCGCACCGGCCGGGTAGGCCGCCCGTCGGGTGGCCAGTGCCGCGGAGGTGCGGGCGCCCGGCGCGAGGTCGGCGAAGGTCTTCACGCCGTACGCGGTGCTCACGGTGACGTCCTCCGCGGCATCGCCGGTGTTCGCGACGGTCAGCACCAGCTGCGCCTTGCCGGCGACGCAACGCGCCGTGGTCTCGACGGTCGCATCCAGCCGCGGCCCTTCCTGCTCCGGGAAGGCGATCGTGTAGCTGCGGGTCGCCCCGGAGGCTGCCGTCACCACGATGCTCGCGGTGCGGTCGTTGTCCGACGCGGGCTGCACGATCGTCGCCTTCGCGGCGTTGTCGGTCGGCACCGCGCGCACCACGGGGAGCATCGACGAGGTCCACGGCACCGTGTAGGCGGTGGTGTCGGAGGCGAAGCCGGGCAGGGCGACCCCGTCCAGCGTGACGGCGGCGAGGTCGGCGACCGTCGACACCCCGGGGGCGATCGCGTACAGCTCGACCTCGGAGACGATCATGTGCGTCGCCGCCCGGGCGTTCAGCACCACCCGCACGGCGTCGGCGGGCACGCCGCCCAGCGGCACCTCGACGACCGGGGCGGTGCCGTCGGCCGGCACCGGCACGTCCACGGATCCGGCCGAGGTCCACGCGCCGTCCCCGGTGCGGTACTCGACCGAGAGCGACTGCGGCCAGCTGTTCGACGTGCCGTCCTTGTAGAAGTACAGCTTCGCGCTCTGCATCCGCTCCCTCTGCGCGAGCGTGTAGGTCAGCGTGTCCTGCGTGTTCTTGGTGCCGGATCGCCAGTTCGACCAGCCCTTGTCGTTCGTGACGCCGTTCTTCGTGCGGTCGACGCCGTAGCTCGAGCTCTCGGTGAAGGTCGCGCTCGCGGTGCTCGCCGGGGCGACGTTCGTGGTGGACGGCACCGTGACGATCACCGCCAGCCGCGCCGGCAGCACGGAACCGTTCGCGGCGGTCGCCGTGCCCGGAACCATCACGACGCCCGGGTTCGCGAAGGCCGCATCGGCGATGCCGGTCCAGTCCCACGCCACCGGAACCGGGGTGGTCGCGCCGGTCGCGCCGACCGCGGCGGGCACGGTGGCCGGGGCCGCCGCGCGGATGCCGGTGAGGGCCGCTCCGGCGTAGGTGGTGAGCGAGACCGGATCCGCGGATCCCAGCGACCCGATCTCGACGGTCGCGCTCGCCTGGAACGCCGCGCCGAACAGGTCGGTGCCCGCGCCCGCCACGGTCCTGGTGCCCGGAGAGCTCCAGTCCACCCCGGCGACATCCCAGGTGACGGCGGCCGTGCGCTCCACCCCGCCGCCATAGACCAGCCGCGCCTCGGCCGGCAGGTTCGGCGCCGTGCCCGTCACGGTCGTCGCGGTGACCGGTCGCACCGAGATCAGCTGCGTGTCGGCGAGCGTCCAGCGCTGGTTCGCGCCGTTGTTCGACGTCCACAGGCCCACGCGGGCGCCGTCGGCGGTGCTCTGCCCGTTCACGTCGAGCACGCGCTGCGCACTGACGCTGAGGATCGAGAACGTGCGGCCGTCGGTGGTCGACGAGATCCACTGCAGAGCCGGATCCGCCGCAGCCTGCTCGGCGGTCGCCGTCACCAGCGTCGTGCCGCCCGCGGATTCGGCGAGGAAGCGCCCGTCTCCGAACTGCAGTGCGAAGCGGTGCCGGTCGGTGCCCTCACCCGAGATCGACCGCACGGTCCAGGTCTGTGCGGCGGCCGTCGACGACGTGGTCGCGCCGGTGCGCAGCAGGATGCCGTCGGTCTCGGCGGCGAGCGCCTTGCCGCTCTGCACGCCGAGCAGCTGGTAAGAGTGCCCGTCGCGCAGCGCCGGGGCGTCGGCCGAGGAGCCGGAGACGCCCGTGACGAGCAGGGTGGTGACCGACTTGGCGGGCACGGTGATCCTGGCGCTCTTCGCGGCGGCGTCGACGGCGACGGATGCGCCGGCGACGAGGGCGTTCGCGGTGGGGTCGGATGCGGAGGACTGCGTGGTCACGATCGGCGTGACGGTCGCTCCGGGTGCGATCGCACCGAAGCGGGACAGATCGATCGTGACGTCGTGCTCGGCGGAGTCGCTGTTGACGTGCACAAGGGTGAGCCCGTCACCGGAGGCCGGGATGGCCGCGGTGGTCTGGTCGTTGCCGCTCGGCAGCAGCGTGTCGCCGGGATGGATGTAGTGCGTGAAGTTGCGCACGGTGTTGAACTTCGCGTTCGTGGTCACCTTGCAGGTCGGATCCGCCTCACCGGCTGCGATCCGGCGCAGCGACGTGCCTTCCGCGTTGCAGTCGAAGTCGACGTAGACGGATCCCCAGTTCTTGTTCTCGACCTTCTGCATGTTGTAGGCGTCCTCGACGGGCTGCCAGAACACCCAGGCACGGCGCTCGAGCTCGCGCAGGTCGTCGACCATGCGGCCGGCCATGCCGAGGCCGTTGTCGATGTTGCCCTGGTCGAAGTCCGTGCCGCTCCAGTCGCCCTCGACCTCGCTCATCCACAGCGGCTTGTCGGAGCTCTTCGCGATGTCGCGCACGACCACGCGGTCGGACGTGCCGTAGGTGTGCACGTTGAGCTGCGACACCTGGGACTTGGCCTGGGCGCTCCAGCCGTTCCAGTCGGTGACGAACGTCGACGGGTTCGTCTCGTCCATGGCGGAGATCGGCACCTGCGTGGTGGTGCCGGGCTCGGCCAGGCGCGCGGCGAGCGCCTTGATCATGGCGTCCTGCCGGGCGGGGCCGATGTGGGCCCCCTCCTGCCGGCTCGCCGACGTCGGCCAGCCGTTGCCGCCCAGGGTCGTGGACCAGTAGTTGGTGTTGGGCTCGTTGAACGGGTCGAGGCTGCTGAACTGGATGCCGTGCGTGGCCTCCAGGTGCTGCACGACCGTCACCAGGTAGTCGGCGAACGCGGACATGTCGCTCTCGGAGAGCTGCTCGGTGTTGCCGTTGCCGATCCCGCCCGAAACGTAGCCGCTCTGGGTGAGGAAGTAGGGCGGCGAGTTGCTGAACGCCTCCCAGCGCGTGATCTTGTCCTTCAGCGCGTCGATCCACCAGCGCTGCGTGGCGTCGGCGTCCAGGTTGTAGGCGGCCGGGTCATCGCCGTTCCAGGCGGCCTTGTAGCGATCGCGGTCGGCGTAGGACGAGGTGATCGCGCCCTGCGCGTCGGTGAGCCCGAGGTCGGGGTTCCACCAGCCCTGCACCGCGCCGCCCGGGCGCAGATACGACGGCACGTCGGAGGCGTTGCCGCCGCCGATGTTGTAGCGCGCGATGTTGAGGTTCAGACCATCGGCGCCGAAGACCTTGTCGAACAGGTCCTGGCGCACCGCCTCGGGGTATCCCCCGGTCGCGTTCGCGAACCAGACCAGGCTGGTCCCCCAGCCCTCGAAGGGCTCGGAGGCGTACGCGGGGTTGGGGGCGATGGTGACCGGCGTGCCCGCGGCCTGGGCCGACGGCGCGGCCGGCGCCATCGTGACGAGCAGACCTGCGGTGAGCGCACTCGCGCCGAGGGCGGCGATGCTCCGACGAGACGACTTCATTGTCCACCTTGATTGTTGACGTCAACAGTTAGCGATAACAAGCACAGTAGGGAATGCCCGCGCGCACGTCAACCGGCGGTACAGACGGGCGCTCGCCGGCCGCGCACTCGCGGCACGGCACCCCGGCGCGAAAGATCCCCTACCCCGCAACCTCACCCATCCCCTAGCATGTGAGCGATAACAATCGTGCGCCCGCTCCCGATGCGGGTGCCATGCCCCGGCCGATGGAGACCCGCATGACCGACACCGCCCCCGCGCCCGCCTCCGGTCCGCGCCCGCAACGGCGCCATCGCCCGCCCCGCGCACAGAGGCGCTCGTCCCACGCGGAGCGGCGCCGACCCCGCGCACGGCGGCACCCGTCCGAGCGGGTGGCCGTCCGTGCGGTCGCGCTGCTGCGCCTCGCCACGGTGGCGTTGCTCGCCGTCGGCGCCCTGTCCGCGGCCGGCATCGTGCAGGCGCCCACCGCGCAGGCGATCGGAGGCGACACGTTCACCAACCCGATCGCCCCCGACACGGCGGATCCCACCATCGAATTCCACGACGGCAACTACTACATGGTCGCCACCACCTGGGACAACAAGGTCGTGATGCGCAAGGCTCCGACACTCGCGGGGCTCGGCACCACCAAGCCGGTGGTCGTCTACTCCGACACCAACGCCGGGCGCAACGGCAACATGTGGGCGCCCGAACTGCAGCGGCTACAGGGGCCGAACGGGTGGCGCTGGTATCTGATGTACACGATGGGCGTCTCGGGGAACTACGGCACCCAGCACCTGCAGGTGATCGAGAGCGCCGCCGACGACCCGATGGGCCCGTACACCTACAAGGGCCGCCCGGTGCCCACCGACGACTGGAACATCGACGGCTCCTACCTGCAGCTGAACGGCGAGCTCTTCATCACCTGGTCGGCATTCGCCCCCGACGGCCTGCAGAGCGACTACATCGCCCGGATGTCGACGCCCTGGTCGGCCACCGGACCGCTGAACATCCTGTCCCAGCCGACCGAGGCCTGGGAGCGGATCGGCCAGCCGGTGAACGAGGGCCCGATCCCGCTGCAGAAGGACGGGCGCACCTGGATCGTCTACTCGGCGAGCTTCTGCGGGACCGCGGACTACCAGCTCGGCACGCTCGAGTACACCGGCGGGGATCCGGTCGATTCCGCCTCCTGGCACAAGAGCGACGGCCCGGTCTTCTCGCAGGCGAACGGCGTGTACGGCAGCGGGCACAACGACTTCTTCACCTCGCCCGACGGCACCGAGACCTGGAACCTGTACCACGCCAACGCCCGGGCCGATGGAGGATGCGGGCGGGAGCGCTCCGCACGGGCCCAGATCGTGAACTGGACGGCCGACGGCGAGCCCGACTTCGGCGTGCCGCAGGCGACGGGCACCCCGATGCGCGTGCCGAGCGGGGAGAATGCGCCGATCGTCGCGCAGGTCGAGGGCGGCCGGTGGAACCTGGTCAACCGCAGCACCGGACTGTGCGCGGCGACCGCCTCCGATGGTGAGGACATGGCGCTGGTACAGGGCGACTGCGGATCCGCGCGCGCACGGTTCGTGATGGACACCACCGGCGACGGGTACCTGCGCATCGTGAACGCGGTCAGTGGGCGCTCGCTCGCGCCGGCGGGCTGCGCGACGACGGCCGCGACCGCGGTGCAGCAGTCGGCGTTCCGCACCACCGGGTGCCATCAGTGGAGCGTCACGCCCACGACAGCCGGCTGGTCCCGGCTCACCAACCGCACCAGCGGCAAGGCGCTCGCCTCCGCCGACGGAGCAGCCGGTGCGGCTGGAGCAGCCGTCGTGCAGCAGGTTCCCGGCACGGCCGCCGTGCAGGACTGGTCGCTGCGCCCGGCGGGAGCGGTCGCGGTGACGTCGATCGCCTCGGGAAAGTCGTTCGACCTGCCCGGGTGCACGAGTGCCGACGGCGCGATCCTGCAGCAGCACGAGTACACCGGATCCGCCTGCCAGAGCGTGACCTTCACCGCGGCGGCGAACGGCGAGTCCGAGATCCACCTCGCCTCGGCCCCGACGAAGTGCCTCGCCGTACAGGGCGGATCCACGGCCGACAGCATCGCCGTGACGCAGGGCGCCTGCGGCATCACCGGAAGCACCTGGCGGGTTCTGGTGAACGGCGACGGCACCGTCGAGTTCCGCAACGGCAACAGCCTGAAGACGCTCGACCTGTCGTTCTGCGCGGCCGCCGACGGCACCCGCCTGCACCAGTACAGCGTGCTGAACAACGACTGCCAGCGCTATCGCATCGCCTCGGTCGCGGCCGACCCGGTCGCGCCGCCCGCGATCGAGACGACCGTGACCACCCGCTGCGCGGCGGGCAAGGCGGTGCTGGTGACGACGGTGCGCAACCTCGATGGCTCCGCGGCCGAGGTCACCGTGACCGGCGCCTACGGGTCCAAGCAGGTCGCCCTCGCGCCCGGCGCCGCCACCAGCGCGACCTTCACGACGCGTCTGTCCACGCTGCCGGCCGGATCCGTTTCGGTGCAGGGCGTCGATCCGGCGGATCCGTCACGCACCGGCACGACGACCACGCCCTTCGCCGCGGCCACCTGCTGACGCGGGGGCCGACAACGGGGAACCGGGCCATCGGAGCAAAGATGCGGCCACCCCCGACGGGTGGCCGCATCTCCTCCCGGAGGGACGGGCGAGCCGGTAGTCAGGCTGCGCCGAGCGGCCTGACGTCGTGGTCCGCGCGCTCGAGTTCGCGCGCGAGGTCGTACTGGGACTGCAGGGCCATCCAGGCCCTGGCGGTGCTCACGCCTGCACGTTCGAGTCGCACGGCGAGGTTCGCGCTGACACCCGCATGACCATGGATGACGCGGCTCAGCGTGACCCGTGCCACGCCCAGACGGGCGGCGGCCTCGGCGACAGTGATGCCCAGTTCACCGATGACGTCCTCCCCGATGATCTCGCCGGGGTGCGGAGGGTTCTTCATCATGTGCATCTCCTCTCAGTGGTAGCCGGGATGGTCAGTGGTAGTCCTGATAGTCCACGAGTTCGACATCCTGCCCGACGAACCGGAACGTCACCCGCCAGTTTCCGTTGACCCAGATCGACCAATGGCCCGCCAGGCCCCCGTTCAATTCATGAGAGCGGAAACCGGGGATCGCGACGTCCGCAGGGGATTGCGCCACATCGAGAACTCCGAGGATACGGCCGAGCTTCGGTGCGTGGGCGGGCTGAACGCCCTTCTTCGACCCGGTTCGATACAGCGCTTCGAGCCCTTTGTGTCGAAAGCTCACGATCACCATTCGACTGTAGCGCGTATCGCGTCACGATACAATTATCGATTCCGTAGCCCCGACGGCACCGGCCTCGCTACGCGTGTCGTTGCGGGCGCCAGCCCCGCCCTGGGCGTCGCCACGGCACCGGCGCCTCGCCGACTACAACCCCAGCCGCTCCAGGTACGCGTTGCGGAAACGCCCGGCGGGATCCATCCGTGCCTCGAGCGCGGCGAAGTCGGCCCAGCGCGGAAGGCGGCGATGAACCTCCGCCGGCTCCAGCGTGGACAGCTTGCCCCAGTGCGGGCGGGCGGTGTCGGGCAGCACCGCCTCGATCGCGGGTAACAACGCCTCGACGGCGGGCTGATCACGGCGCCAGGTGAAGTGCAGGCCGACCGCCGCCTCGCCGTACGACGGACTCAGCCAGAGGTCATCGGCGGCCACGGTGCGGATCTCGTTCACCAGCAGCAGCGGTGCGATCCGGTCGGCGAGCGCGCGGATCGCCTCGATCGCGCGCGCGGCGTCGCGCCGCGGCACCAGGTACTCGCTCTGCAGCTCCTCCCCCGCGGACGGCGTGAACGCCAGCCGGAAATGCGGCAGCCGTTCGTGCCACGGACCCGGCTCGCCGAGCTGCGGGGTGCACGCCTCGGCCGGGGCACCGAGGATCGGGTGCCGCTGCACGGTCGCCGGCGTCGTGCCGAGCCGGGCCAGCAGCTCCGCATCGAGGGCCGGGCCGCCGACACGGTTCTTCACCCAGAGCTGGTCTGCGCGGTCGCGGTCGGTCCACCGGCTGAAGATGCTGACGCTGGTGCCGAGCGCGGTGGCCCGGTCGAATTCCGCGAGCAGGGCGTCCCACGCCGGGCCCTCGTGCACGGTCTGGGCGACGTCGTACGCGGGTTCCACGTCGAGTTCGACCTCGACCATCACGCCGAGCGCGCCGAGCGAGACCACCGCCCCCGCGAAATCCGCGTCACCGCGGTGCAGGGTGCGCTCCCCGTCGGGACCGGCGAGGGTGACGGCGCGGACGGCCGTGGCGAGGGATCCGATCCCGTCACCCGAGCCATGCGTGCCGGTCGAGACCGCGCCGGCGACCGAGATGTGCGGCAGTGAGGCGAAGTTCGCCAGCGCCAGCCCGCGGCGCTGCAGGTCGACCCCGAGCTCGCCGTAGCGCATGCCGCCGGACACCCGCACGGCGTCGGGCGCGGTTCGCTCCACCTCGGCGGGCATCGCCGAGAGGTCGATGAGCGTGCCGGTGGTGTCGGCGATGTCGTTGAAGCTGTGCCGGGAGCCGAGCGGGCGCAGCGGGCCGGCTGTGGCGAGCACGCCGGACAGCTCCTCGCGGCTGCGCGGGCGCGCGATCGTCGCGGCGCCGTAGCGGAGGTTCCCGGCCCAATTCGTCCCGATGCTCATGGCGACATCCTACGCGTGGATTACATCGATAGAACATTCGAGCACGGAGCAGGGCGCATAGGGGCATAGGGGCATAGGGGCATAGGGGCATAGGCTGAGCGCATGGGAGGGAACACCCGGGCGACGATGCGCGACGTCGCATCGCTGGCCGGCGTCTCGGCGAAGACCGTGTCGAATGTCGTGACCGGATCCGCCTTCGTGCGGGAGGACACCCGGGAACGCGTCGAGCAGGCGATGCGCAAGCTCGACTTCGTCCCGAACCTCAGCGCCCGGAGCCTGCGCAACGGCCGCTCCGGAGTGATCGCGGTCGCGCTGCCGTACCTCGCCACCTCCTTCTCCGCCGAGTTGCTCACCCACCTCGTGCAGGCCGCGCGCGCCAAGGGCTACGCCGTGCAGATCGAGGAGACCGGATCCGAACCGCATCGGGAACGGGAGCTGCTCTCGCGTGCCCGCGCCCAGCTCGTTGACGGCCTGATCCTGAACCCGATCCGCCTCGAGGACAGTGCGCTCACCGACGACGACCGGCGGCTGCCCGTGGTGCTGATCGGCGAGGTCGAACAGCCGCTCGCCGACCACGTCGGCATCGACAGCGTGGCCGGTGCCGCCGAGATGACGCGGCACGTGATCGAACGCGGCGCCCGGCGGATCGCCGTCATCGGCGGGGACGATCAGCACGCGATCGCGACCGCGACGAGCCGGCTGCGCCTGCAGGGGGTGCGCCAGGCGCTGGCCGAGGCCGGCCTGCCCGCCGACCCGCGGCTGACCGCGAACCACGCCGACTGGACGATCGCCGGCGGGGCGGAGGCGACCGCGGAACTGCTCTCGCGGGGCCTGCCGTTCGATGCGATCCTCGGCTTCACGGACTCCCTCGCGACCGGCGCCCTGCACGCCCTGCACGAACGGGGGATCCGGGTGCCCGACGACGTCCTGGTCGCCGGCTTCGACGATGTGGAGCTGTCCCGCTTCACGGAACCTGCGCTGTCGACCGTGCAGATCGACCGGGCCGCGTTCGCCGGAGCCGCCGTCGACCTGCTGACGGAGCGGATCGCGGATCCGACCGGCACACCGCGCACGATCACGGTGCCGCATCACCTGATCCTGCGCGCGAGCACGGGAACCGCCCCGCGGGGCTGGGCGCCGCAGCTCTGAGCGGGCCCGCCGCACGGGCGGGGACACCGCGGTCCCGCTCGTCCACGGTCCCGCTGCCGGCGCGCCGGGCGGCCCGGTCGGCGGCCGAACTCGGATACCTCTTGCGCTCTCCATTTCATCGATGTAATGATGTTGGCCATCCCCCGATCTCGTCCACGAAGGAGTGACGATGACACCACCGCTCGATCTGAGTCGGCGACAGTTCCTCGGCGCCGCGGGCCTCACCGCCGGCACCGCCCTGCTCGCCGGTTGCGCCCCCGCCGCGGCCTCCGCCGCCGACACCCGCACGCTGCAGTTCTGGCATCTGCTCTCCGGCGGCGACGGCGTGACGATGTCGGGCCTGCTCGACGCCGTCAACAAGAAGCAGGGCGCCTACCGGATCCGCCCCACCGTGCTCGCCTGGGGCACGCCGTACTACACGAAGCTCGCGATGGCCGCGGCCGGCGGTCGTGCCCCCGACGTCGCGATCATGCATGCGACCCGTGTGCTCGGCTGGGCGCCCGGCGGCCTCCTCGACACCTGGGACACGGACCGTCTGGCCGACCTCGGGGTGGACGCGTCGACCTTCCCGGATCCGATCTGGCGCAAGGGCGAGGTCGACTCGAAGCGCCTCAGCATCGCGCTGGACGCGCACCCGTTCGTGCTCATGTACAACACCGACGTGTGCAAGAAAGCGGGGGTGCTCGACGCGGACGGCCGGCTGAAGGAGGCGACCAGCCCCGAGGACTTCCTCACCATGGTCGACGCGATCGCCGCCGTCACCGGCGGGCACGGCCTCTCCTACGGCTACCTCGGCGACGGCGCCCAGATGTGGCGGCTGTTCTACACGCTGTACACGCAGCACGGCATCGAGATGGAGATGCCGCAGGGCGGCCCCGCGGTGATCGACAAGGACGCCGCGGTGGCCTCGCTCGCCTTCATGCAGAAGCTGCTGGACGGCAAGCGCGCGGCCAAGCAAGCCGACTACGGCACGGCCGTCGCCGAGTTCGCCACCGGCAAGAGCGGCATGTTCCTGAGCGGGGTCTGGGAACTGCGCACCATGCAGGCCGCGAAGATCCCGTTCGACATCGCCATGATCCCGCCGCTGTTCGGCACCCGCACCGCTTACGCCGACTCGCACTCGTTCGTGCTGCCGCACCAGTCGCGGCCGGACGCGGCGAGCCGCGACCTCGTCTACCGGTTCGTCGCCGACATGCTGAAGGGCTCCTTCGGCTGGGCCGAGGCCGGGCACATCCCCGCGTACCTCCCGGTCACCCAGTCCCCGAAGTACGCGGACCTGCTCCCTCAGGCGCACTACGCGGAGGCCGCGAAGTATGTGCGCTACGACCCGCCCGCGTGGTTCACCGGATCCGGATCCAACTTCCAGGGCCAGTTCGGCGCCGCAGCCCAGCCCGCGCTGCTCGGCGGCGGCAGCCCGGCAGAGGCCGTGGACCGCTTCGAGGCCGCGGTGAAGCGCTTCCTCGTCCAACCCAACCCCGCCGACCCGGAAGGAGCACGGAAATGACCACGACGGCCCCCACCACCACGACCATCGTCACCGGCCGCATCGGTTCCCGCACCACCCGCCGGCACGCGGGCGGATCCCGCGGCAGCGAGCAGCTGATCGGCTGGGTGTTCCTCACGCCCTTCCTGATCGCCTTCGCACTGTTCCTCGTCTGGCCGATCCTGCACGGGCTGTACCTGAGCTTCACGGATCAGTCCCTCACCGGATCCGGCGGCGGCTTCGTCGGCGTCGCGAACTACGTCGAGGCCCTCACCGACCCCGTGATGTGGGGCGCGTTCGGCAACACCGTGTGGTTCACGCTGCTCTCGACGATCCCGCTCGTCGTCATCGCGCTGCTCATGGCCGTGCTCGTCGACCGCGGCCTGCCCGGTCAGTGGCTGTGGCGGCTGTCGTTCTTCATGCCGTACCTGCTGGCATCGACGGTCATCTCGCAGATCTGGGTCTGGATCTTCAACCCGCAGATCGGCGCGGCCAACAACGTGCTGAAGGCCTTCGGACTCGAGCCGATCGCCTGGTTGCAGGATCCGCAGGTCAACATGCTCGCGATCGTCATCGCGACGGTGTGGTGGACGGTCGGCTTCAACTTCCTGCTCTACCTCGCGGCTCTGCAGAACATCCCCGAGCAGCAGTACGAGGCGGCATCGCTGGACGGCGCGGGCGGATGGCGGCAGTTCTGGTCGATCACGCTGCCTCAGCTGGGACCGGCCACCACGCTCATCGGCCTGCTGCAGATCCTCGCATCGCTGAAGCTCTTCGACCAGGCGTACCAGATGCTCGGCGGCCTCTCCAGCGACACCACCCGATCGATCGTGCAGTACATCTACGAGACGGGCTTCGTCGGATACCGGTTCGGGTACTCCGCCGCGATCTCCTACGTGTTCTTCGCGATCATCATCATCCTCGGCGTCGCCCAGGCGCTGATCACCCGTCGGCGGAAGGACGCCCGATGACCACCGCGACCCGCACCCTCGTCGCTCCGGGCGCCGTGCGCGCCCGCACCCGCCGGCCGATCGGCCGCCGGTTCACCGTGCTCACGGTGCTCGCCTTCGTCGTGCTGCTGATCCTCGCGATCGGCTGGCTGGCCCCGTTCCTGTGGGCGGTCGCGACCGCGTTCAAGACCGAGACCGACGCCGCCTCGGGAGATCCCGGCTGGATCGGCGCGAGCGGACCGACCGCGCAGGCGTTCACCGCGATCCTCTCCCAGGGCAACGTGTACCTGTGGGCCTGGAACAGCCTGTGGACCGCGACCGCCGTCACGGTGATCACGGTCACCATCTCGGCCCTCGCCGCCTACGCGTTCTCCCGGCTCGACTTCCGCGGGCGCAAGTGGCTGTTCGTCGTCATCATCGCCGCGATCGTCGTGCCGCCGCAGGTGCTGATCATCCCGCTGTTCTACGAGATGCTGGCGTTCAACCTCGTCGACACGCACTGGGGCCTGATCCTGCCGCAGGTGGTGGCGCCGGCGATGGTGTTCATCCTGAAGCGGTTCTTCGATGCGATCCCGGTCGAACTCGAGGACGCGGCGCGCGTGGACGGCGCGAGCCGATTCAGGGTGTTCTGGTCCATCGTGCTGCCGCTGTCGCGGCCGATCCTCGCCTCCGTCGCGATCTTCGTGTTCATCGGCGCGTGGAACAACTTCCTGTGGCCGTTCCTCGTGATCAACGACACCGGCCTGATGACGCTGCCGGTCGGCCTGCAGACCGTCATCAGCGCGTACGGCGTGCAGTACGCACAGGTCATGGCCCAGGCCGTGCTCGCCGCACTGCCGCTCATCATCGTGTTCCTCATCTTTCAGAAGCAGATCGTCAAGGGAGTCGCCACCAGCGGCTTCGGCGGTCAGTGACCCGACCCGAAAGGATCCTCATGACCCACGCCCGCATCACCGTCGACCGCGACTTCACGATCGCCGAGGTGCCGCGTCGCCTGTTCGGCCAGTTCGTCGAGCACATGGGCCGCTGCGTCTACACCGGCATCTACGAGCCCGGGCACCCGGCGGCGGACGACCGCGGCTTCCGCACCGACGTGCTCGAGCTCGTGCGCGAGCTCGGTCCGACCGTCGTGCGCTATCCCGGCGGCAACTTCGTCTCCGGCTACCGCTGGGAGGACGGCGTCGGCCCCGTCGCCGATCGGCCCGTGCGGATGGATGGCGCCTGGCACACGATCGAGACGAACGCCTTCGGCCTGCACGAGTTCATGGACTGGTCCCGCGAGGCCGAGGTCGAGGTGATGGAGGCCATCAACCTCGGCACCCGCGGGGTCGAGGAGGCCCGGGCGCTCGTCGAGTACGCGAACCACCCCGGCGGCACCTACTGGTCGGATCTGCGCCGACGCAACGGCGCTGCGGATCCGTTCGACATCAAGCTGTGGTGCCTCGGCAACGAGCTGGACGGCCCGTGGCAGATCGGGCACAAGACGGCGCACGAGTACGGACGCCTCGCCCAGGAGACCGCCAAGGCGATGCGGCTCGTGGATCCGAGCATCGAGCTCGTCGCCGTCGGATCCTCGAACCGGCAGATGCCGACGTTCGGCACCTGGGAGCACACCGTGCTCACACACGCGTACGAGGAGGTCGACTACATCTCGATGCACGCGTACTACCGCGAGCTGAAGGGCGACGCGGCGTCGTTCCTGGCCGAGGGCGTGGAGATGGACGCGTTCATCGACGGCGTGATCTCGACGATCGACGCCGTCAAGGCCGCCGGCAAGCACAGCAAGCAGGTGGGCATCTCGTTCGACGAATGGAACGTCTGGGACTTCGACCGGTTCAACGATGTGGAGGAGGGTGAGGTCGCCGCCGCCGGCTGGCGGGAGCACCCTCGCCTCATCGAGGACACCTACAACGTCACCGACGCGGTCGTCGTCGGCACGTTCCTGCACAGCCTGCTGCGGCACGGCGACCGGGTGAAGATCGCCAACCAGGCGCAGCTCGTGAACGTCATCGCGCCGATCCGCTCCGAGGAGGGCGGACCCGCCTGGCGGCAGACGACCTTCTGGCCATTCGCCCGGATGGCACGGATGGCGAAGGGGCGGATCATGCGCCTGGCGATCTCGTCGACCCAGGGCGCGACCGCGCAGTACGGCGACGTGGACGAGGTCGACGCCGTGGCGACCTGGGACGAGGAATCGGGACGGCTCGCCCTCTTCATCGCGAACCGCTCGCTCTCCTCGGAGGCGACGGTGGATCTCGACCTGCACGGCCTGCGCGCGACGGCCGTGCGCTCGGCCGAAGTGCTGACCGTGCCCGAGGACGGCGACCGGCTCACGGCGAACGTCATCGACGCGCAGGACGCGGTGGGCCTGCGGCCGCTGTCCGGCATCGCCCTCGATGACGGCGCCGTGCGCCTGACGCTCCCGGCGCTGTCGTGGTCGGCGCTGGAGTTCGAGGTGGCGCGGGGTTGATCCTGGGAACCGCGCCCTTCGTCTCGTCGCTGCGCTCCTCGCTCAGGGACCGGTTGAAGCACCCGGTTCCTGAGCGAGCACGCCCCATCCCGGTTCTCGGGCGAGCGCAGCGAGACGAAGGGCGTGCCGGGAGGGACCGCTCCGCGAAATGAAGGACGGTTCCTGAGCGAGCGAAGCGAGACGAAGGACGGTTCCTGAGCGAGCGAAGCGAGACGAAGGACGCTCAACGATCCCGGAATCCACCGGGCGGATCAGCCCAGCGGGTCCGCCAGCAGCCGCTCGAAGGCCGCGTCGGCGGCGCCGATCAGCAGACGATCGGCGCCCAGCGCCGCCGCGGAGATCGCCAGATGCTCGGCCGATGCCGCGAGCGCCCGCGAGCGCACGTCCTGGTCGAAGGATTCCGGATCCAGATCCCGCAGGATCCCGAGGAAGCCGCCGAGCACGATCATGGCCGGGTTCAGC
>JAFDWK010000034.1:7244-10489 GCA_018268515.1 Actinomycetota bacterium | reverse complement strand
TGACCTCCGACTGGACCGGATCCGCCATCGCCCTGCTCGAGGCGGATGCCAACCGCAGCGCCGACACGCATCTGCACGTCTTCCCCCTGCCCGCGGAATGGGGGATCGACCTCTATCTCAAGGACGAGTCGGTGCACCCGACCGGATCCCTCAAGCACCGCCTCGCCCGGTCGCTGATCCTGTACGGGCTGGTCAACGGGCGCATCCACGAGGACACGACGCTGGTCGAGGCCTCGAGCGGATCCACGGCCGTGTCCGAGGCCTACTTCGCGCGCATGCTGGGGCTGCCGTTCGTGACCGTCGTGCCGCGCTCGACCAGCCAGGAGAAGATCGACCTCATCGAGTTCTACGGCGGGCGCTGCCACTTCGTGGACTCGGGGGCGGCGATGTACACCGAGGCGGAGCGCCTCGCCGCCGAGTGCGGCGGACACTACCTCGACCAGTTCACCTACGCCGAGCGCGCGACCGACTGGCGCGGCAACAACAACATCGCCGAGAGCGTGTTCAGCCAGCTGAGCCGCGAACGGCACCCGATCCCCCGCTGGATCGTGGTCGGCGCGGGTACCGGCGGCACGAGCGCGACGTTCGGCCGCTACGTGCGCTACCGCCGCCACGACACTCGCATCGCGGTCGTGGATCCGGAGGGATCCGCCTTCTACGGCGGCTGGCGGAACGCGGATCCGTCGTTCACGACCGGCACTCCGAGCCGCATCGAGGGCATCGGACGACCGCGCGTGGAGCCTTCGTTCGTCGCCGGGGTCATCGACGAGATGATCCCCGTGCCCGATGCCGCCTCGGTCGCCGCGATCCGGCTGCTCAAGCAGCGCACCCTGCACTGGGCCGGCGGATCCACCGGCACGAACCTCGTCGGAGCCTTCCAGCTGATCGCCCGGATGCGGCAGGCCGGCGAACGCGGCAGCGTGGTCACCCTGATCTGCGACGGCGGCACCCGCTACCTCGACTCGTACTACTCCGACGCGTGGGTCGCCGCCCAGGGCTGGGACCTCGCCCCTCACCGCGAGCGCATGGAGCACTTCCTGACGACCGGGGAGTGGATCGAGGGCTGAGCCCGCCCCCGCCTTCCAAGACCGCGAGACTCCAACTGGGCGACGAGACTGCAGCTGATGGCCGCAGTCTCGTCGCGAAGATGCAGTATCGCGGATCGGCGGGCGTCGCCGCGATCCCTCTGGCCGCGGGATGCCCGCTCGCCTACGCTGGCGGCATGACCACGCTCATCCTCACCGTCGTCGGATCCGACCGTCCCGGACTCGTCGCGACCGTCGCGCACATCGTCGACGAACACGGCGGCAACTGGGAGAACAGCCGGCTCGCCGAGCTCGAGGGCACGTTCGCCGGCGTGATCCAGGTGTCGGTTCCCGTCGAGCGGATCGAGGAGCTGCGGGCGTCGCTGCACGGCCTCGACGGGCTGCTCACGATTGCCGTGCATCCCGGATCCGGATCCGCGGCCGCGCCGGCCGCACAGGAGCTGTCGATCCAGGTGCTCGGCAACGACCGCGCCGGCATCGTGCGCGAGATCTCGAGCGTGCTGAACGCCCAGGCCCTGAGCATCGAGAGCATGACCACCGAGACCCGCGATGCGGCGATGGCCGGCGGGCGCCTGTTCGAGGCATCGGTCGTCGCGCGGGTCCCCGCGGATTCGGATCCGGAAGCCCTGCGCGCCGCCCTGGAGCGCATCGCGCACGACCTGCAGGTCGACATCACGGTCGGCTGACCCGCCCTCCCCTGACTGCACTGACCGCGAGACCGCACAGACCGCGCAAACCGCGAGACTCCATCTGGGCGACGAGACTGCAGCCCAGGCGTGCAGTCTCGTCGCGGAGATGGAGTCTCGCGGTCAGGAAGGCCCCGTCGGGCCGGGCGAACCCGGACGGGCCGGACGCTCCTCCGAGTCAGACCAGGCGGACCTTCGGGGAGACCTCGTATGTGTCGGCCGGGTCGTCGTTCACGACGCCCGCGAGGGCGGCGTCGATCGCGGCGAGGGTGTCGGCGTCGAGCACCACGCCGGAGGCCTTGACCGTGTCTGCCAGCTGCTCCGGACGGGACGCGCCGACGAGAGCCGCGGCCACGTTCTTGTTCTGCAGCACCCACGCGATCGCGAGCTGCGGCATCGTGAGGCCGGCCTCGGCCGCGATCGGCTTGAGCCGCTGCACGGCGGTGAGGATGTCGTCCTGCAGGAGACGCTGGATGAAGTGCGCGCCCGAGTGCGGATCCGTCGCGCGGGAGCCCTCCGGCACCGGCTGCCCGGGCAGGTACTTGCCGCTCAGCACGCCCTGCGCCATCGGCGACCAGACGATCTGCGAGATCCCCAGCTCCTCCGACGCCGGCACGACCTTGCCCTCGATCACCCGGTGCAGCATCGAGTACTGCGGCTGGTTCGAGATGAGCTGCACGCCCAGCTGCTTCGCCAGGGCGTGCCCTGCGCGCAGCTGCTCGGCGGTCCACTCGGAGACGCCGATGTAGAGCGCCTTGCCCTGGCGGACCACGTCGGCGAACGCCTGGAACGTCTCCTCGAGCGGGGTCTCGTAGTCGAAGCGGTGCGCCTGGTACAGGTCGACGTAGTCGGTGCCGAGGCGCTTCAGGGATCCGTTGATCGACTCCAGGATGTGCTTGCGGCTGAGACCGGTGTCGTTCGGGCCCTTGGGGCCGGTCGGGAAGTAGACCTTGGTGAAGATCTCCAGGCTCTCACGGCGCTGGCCTTCGAGGGCCCTGCCCAGCACGACCTCCGCCGCCGTGTTCGCATAGGTGTCGGCGGTGTCGAAGGTGGTGATGCCGGCGTCGAGCGCCGCGTGCACCGTCTTCGCGGCCGCGTCGTCCGCGACCTGCGAGGCATGGGTGACCCAGTTGCCGTACGTGATCTCGGAGACCTTCAGACCGCTGTTGCCCAGGTATCGGTAGTTGACCATTCCTCCAGCGTAGAGGCGTCCGCCCGGGGGTTGGACCGGGGCGCGTCGACGGGGTCAGGTCCGCCCCGCGGGGTCAGGTCCACCCCGCGAGGTCAGGTCCACCCCGAGGGTCGGATCCGCCCCGCGGGGTCAGGTCCACCCCGAGGGTCGGATCCGACTCCGCTCCCGTCGCAGAAGATGCCGCTTTCCGGGGAGGTTTCCGGCAACGTTTGCGACGGGAGCGCGAGAAGGTGCGTCAGACCCGGGTGGGCTCGGGATGCGCGCCGGAGCCCGTCTGGTGGGCGGACGGCGATGCCTGGTGCGCGGGCATGGCCGGGTGCG
>JAFDWK010000034.1:1829-7192 GCA_018268515.1 Actinomycetota bacterium | reverse complement strand
GCGCGGGCATGGCCGGGTGCGCGGATCCGACACCGGGGTGAGCGGGCACGGGCCACGACGGAGCGCCCGACACCACCGGCGCTGCCGCAGCGAAGTGCGCGCCCACCGGCGCTGCCGCAGCGAAGTGCGCGCCCACCGGCGCTGCCGCGGCGAAGTGCACGGGTGCCGGCGCGACCGGCAGTACGGTCGTCGGGGCCGGATCCGGAACGTTCACAGGAACCGGATCCGTCGCGCTCATCGGCACCGGACTCGGATCCGCAGCGCCCGCGGAGGCCGGATCCGCATCCGCGGCGGCGGTCTCGGCCTCGTGCGCATCGGCGAAGGCGCGGTGCTTCGCCTCCTCGGCGATGATCGCGGCACGGTCGCGGTAGCCCTTCGATGTGACCCGGTCGAGCTCGACCTGCTTCGCGATCGCCTCCGCCTTCTCGTACAGCGACGGGTCACCCCAGCTGGTCAGCACCTTCACGATGACCGGCAGCAGCTCGATCATGAAGAACAGCGCGGCGATCAGCCAGTGCGCGAAGCCCAGGACCGGCTCCTTCGCGGAGAGGCGGTCCAGCGCCGAGATCTGACTGAGCAGCCCCACTGCACCGGCGTTCGTCCCGGCCACGTCGGCTGCGCGGGCGTTGTACGCGTCGAGCGCGGTCTTGTACGCCTGCTCAGCGGCGGGGATCTGGTCCTTCGCCTGCTGGCGGTTCTGCGCCTCGGTCGCCGAGGTGGCCGTCTTCGACGACGCGTCGGCCGACTCGAGGTCGGTGTTGGCCTGGCGCAGCTGTGCGGCGAGCGCGTCGTAGGTCTGCTGGGCCTGGTCGAGCTGCGACTTGGCTGCCGCGGAGCTCGCGCCGTCGCCCTGCACGCCGGTGCAGCCGGGAACCGTGCCGGCGCCCTGGCCGGTGAGCTCGCACTGGTACAGCGCGCGGGCCTGGTCGATGACCTTCTGCTGGTCCGTCATCTGCGCGGTGATCTTGGTGACCGTGTCCTGCGCCGCCTTCTGCGAGGCGGAGTCGCTGGACGTACCCTTGACGATGCCGGTGGAGGCCTGGTTCTGCAGGTCGGCGAGTCGTGCGGAGGCGGCGTCGAGCGCCTTCTTCTCCGGTCCGCTGGTCACGGCCTTCTGGTCGGACTGCGCCTGCACCAGGTTGGTCGCGGTGACCTCGCGGGCGATGTCGTTGTGGAACGCCTGCAGCACGATCGGCTCGGCGACGACGAACCCGATGATCGCGGCCATCAGCACCCGCGGGAGCGCGAGCCCCAGCAGCCGCCAGAAGTTGCGCGTGGAGCGCATGGTCGAGGTCAGGAAGCGGTCGAGGTTGAAGATCAGCAGCGCCCACACGATCGCGAGCGGCACGGCCAGCCAGACCAGCACCTGCACGCCCGTGGTGAGGGCGAACAGCATCGACAGCGCGGACACCAGCGCGGTGCCGGCCAGCACGAAGAACATCTGCACGAAGCGCGGCTGCTCACTCGGCACCCGGTCGAGGATCGCACCGTCGGCACCGCCGAGGATCGCGAGCCGGCGCCAGAACCAGCCCTGGGGGCGCGGCTCGCGCGGAGGCTTGGGCTGCCTCGACGCCCTGGGCTGCTTCACGGGGATGGCGGCGGCCGGCTCGGCGACGGCGAGGACGGGCTCGATGACGGGGGCCGGATCCGGCTCCTCGGGCGTCGCGAACAGGTCCTCGATCGTGGGTTCCGGCTCGGACCCCGCCGGTTCGAGGTCCGCGGCGAGTGCCGCCGGCGCGACGTCCACGACCGGCGCCGCCGGCGCGGACGGGCGCGGCGGAACGACCGGCTCGATCGGAACGACCGGCTCGACCGGCTCGGTCACGGCTTCGGCGGCAGCGGGATCGGATCCGGTGGGCGTGTAGTCGCGCACGAAGATGAACGGGTCCTCGGCGGCCGGGGCGGCGGGGTTCGCGGGGTCGGGCTGTCCATCGACGTCGAAGGCGATCCGGCCCTGGGAATCCATGCGGCCGGGGCGGTGAGCGGAATAGGACATCCCCCAAATGTACGAAAACCCGCCTGTATGAGCGGTGGGCGAACCCTGGAAACGACCCCAGCGGATCCGAGGTGCCGGCTATGCGCCGTGACTTCGCACGCTTGTCGGCGGGCGACCCGTGACCGGCCTGTTCCGTCTCGAGTCGCCCCCACCAGCGAGCCCCGCGGACACCGCCCATGGGGACGACAGGAAACAAGGATGCGAGGCGTGCGTCGGCGTCCTCGCAGTGGCACCCTGGGGAGCATGAAGACCCTGCTGCTGGCGCGCCATGCGAAGTCCGACTGGGGCACGGCGGGGCTCCGCGATCACGACCGGACCCTGAATGCGCGCGGACTCCGCGACGCCCCGGCGATGGCCCGGCGACTGCGTGACGAGGGCACGGATCTGCAGCGGATCGTGTCGAGCACCGCGGTCCGCGCGCGCAGCACGGCCTCCGCGTACGCGGAGGCGTTCGAGCTGCCCGCGGTCGAGGAGCCCGCGCTCTACGCCGCGTCGGCCCGCACGATCCTGGGGATCGCCGCCGCCCTCCCCGATGACGTCGAGGTCGCGATGCTCGTCGGCCACAACCCGGGCATGGCCGACGCGGTGGCCGAGCTCACCGGATCCTTCGCCGAGTTCCCGACCTGCGCGGTCGCCGAATGCGCGGTCGACGTGATGTCCTGGGCCGAGCTGATCGAGGGATCCGGCCGTCTGCTCCGCCTGCGCACCCCGCGCGACTGACCCGCACACCGTGCGACGTCGCCGTCTCGCGTCTGCCCGTCGCCATTTACCTCCCCGCAGCGCCTTTCCCCCCTCCCAGCGGCGTACGCACAGGGAGGTGATGGCGCCCCGGGGAGGTGAACGGCCGGGACCGGAGGCGGACCCTGGTCCGGAGGCGGACGCCGCGTCAGGCCATCGCCGCGGCGGCGGCCTCGTCCTCGGTCGTGGCGACGAGCTGGCCGCAGGCGCCGTCGATCTCCTTGCCGCGGGTGTCGCGGAGGGTCGTCGGGATGCCGGCGTCGTTGAGACGGCGGACGAACTCGTCCTGCACGTCCTTCTCCGAGGCGGTCCAGATGGATCCGGGGGTCGGGTTCAGCGGGATCGGGTTCACGTGCACCCAGCCGCGGCCGCGGGCGTTGAGCTTCTCCGCGAGCAGGTCAGCGCGCCAGGCGTGATCGTTCATGTCCTTGATGAGGGCGTACTCGATCGACACCCGGCGACCGGTCTTCGCGTAATAGTCGTACGCGGCGTCGAGAGCCTCATCGACCTTCCAGCGCGAGTTCACCGGGATCAGTTCGTCGCGCAGCTTGTCGTCCGGCGCGTGCAGCGAGAGCGCGAACGTGACGGGGATGTGCTCGTCGGCGAGCTTCTTGATCGCCGGGACCAGGCCCACCGTGGAAACCGTGACGCCGCGCGCGCTCATCCCGAGGCCCTCCGGCTGCGGGGCGACCATGACGCGCACCGCATCCATCACGCGCTTGTAGTTCGCGAGCGGCTCGCCCATCCCCATGAACACGATGTTCGACACCCGCTCCATGGAATGGTCATCGGCCTTCTTGCCGCCGAGGCCGCCGTCCGCGATGAGCCGATTGGCGCGCACGATCTGCTCGACGATCTCGGCCGTCGACATGTTGCGCGTGAGCCCGGCCTGCCCCGTCGCGCAGAACGGACAGTTCATGCCACAACCCGCCTGGCTCGACACGCACAGCGTGATGCGGCCCGGGTAGCGCATGAGCACCGATTCGACGAGCGCGCCGTCATGCAGGCGCCACAGGAACTTGATCGTGTCGCCGCGATCGGTCTCCAGGCGCCGCACCTCGGTGAGCAGCGGCGGCAGCATGCCCGCGACGAGCTCGTCGCGCTGGCCCGCCGGCAGATCCGTCATGTGCGCCGGATCCGAGGTGTAGTGCGTGAAGTAGTGCGTCGCGAGCTGCTTCGCACGGAATCCGGGCAGGCCCAGCTCCTTCACCTTCTCGACGCGCTCGGTGGGCGTCAGGTCGGCGAGGTGCACCGGGGGCTTGCCGCGCTTGGGGCTCGCGAACTGCAGCAGCGGGCGCCCCTCGGCGTCCTTCTTCTGCGTCCATCCTTCGGTGGCGGGGCGCACCTGCGGGGTGCCCTCCCCACGCGATCGGGAACGTGCGGGCGCGCCGGAGCGGGCGGACGCAGGAGTCTCGGACATGTCTTCCAGGGTAGGGCCTGCAAGGTGCGAAGGCGCTGGGCGCGGCCCGCGCGAGCTCCATCCTGGCGCTGGACTCACGGCACGGATCTGATGCTGCTCGCTGGTCGCGTCTGGTGGCCTGAACCACCGCGGACGAGCAATATGCGACCAGCGAGCAGGGGGGATGGGTGCGGATCCGCATCGGAGGGATCCGCGACGGGCCCGGATCCTCGTCCGGGACGGACCAGGATCCGCGTCGGCCCCGGGAATCAGTCCAGGAAGATGTCCGGGAAGAGCTGGTCGTCGGGGGTGCCCGGCACGGCCGCGTAGCCGGAGAAGTCGGTGACCCCGGCGGCCTCGAGCACGTCCTCCACGATGAGCGTCTGCCCGGTGCACCCCGCGGCCGGCTGGGTGAGCACCGCGTAGGCGGCGTCGGCGTACACCTCGGGGGTGCGGCTGACCTTCATCATGCGGTCGCCGCCGAGCGCGAACTGCACGGCCGCGGTGGCGATCGTGGTGCGCGGCCAGAGCGTGTTCGCGGCGATGCCGTCCTTCGCGAACTCGGCTGCGAGACCGAGGGTCGCCATCGTCATGCCGTACTTCGCCAGCGTGTACCCCGTGTGCGCGCCGAGCCAGCGCGGCGTGATGTTCAGCGGCGGCGACAGCGACAGGATGTGCGGGTTCGGGGCCTCCTTGAGCACGGGCACCGCTGCGCGGGACAGCATGAACGTGCCGCGCACGTTCACGTCCTGCATGAGGTCGTACTTCTTCGCGGCGAGGTCGAGGGATCCGGACAGGTCGATCACGCTCGCGTTGTTGACGACGATGTCGATGCCGCCGAACTCGCCCTGCGTCTTCAGCACGGCTTCGGTGACGCTCTCGTCGTCGCGCACGTCGCCGAGGATGGGCAGGGCCCGACCGCCCGCCGCGCGGATCTGCTCGGCGGCGGTGTGGATGGTGCCCTCGAGCTTCGGGTGCGGGGTGTCGGTCTTCGCGAGCAGCGCGATGTTGGCGCCGTCGGCCGCCGCGCGCAGCGCGATCGCGAGGCCGATGCCGCGGCTGCCGCCGGATATCAGGATGGTCTTGCCCGCGAGGGGCCTGTCGGTCGATGCGGTGTCGGTCATGTGGTCCTCGGGTCTCTCGGATCTCTCGGGTGTGTCAGAGCCGCTCCCGTCGCAGAAGATGTCGCTCTGAGCGTGGGAAAGCGGCAGTTTTCGCGACGGGAGCGAA
>JAFDWK010000034.1:0-1746 GCA_018268515.1 Actinomycetota bacterium | reverse complement strand
CCGGATCCGGATCCGCTTACTTCGGAGCCATCCGGATCGCGCCGTCGAGGCGGATCGTCTCGCCGTTCAGGTAGCCGTTCTCGACGATCTGCTGCACGAGCGAGGCGTACTCGTCGGGGCGTCCGAGGCGGGCGGGGTAGGGCACCTGCTCGCCGAGCGAATCCTGCGCGGCCTGCGGGAGCCCTGCGAGCATCGGCGTCTCCATGATGCCCGGGGCGATCGTGCACACGCGGATGCCGTAGCGGGCGAGCTCGCGCGCGATCGGCAGCGTCATCGCGTGCACGCCGCCCTTCGACGCCGAGTACGCCGGCTGGCCGATCTGACCGTCGAACGCGGCGACGCTCGCCGTGTTCACGATGACGCCGCGGTCTTCGGGGCCCGGTCCCTGAGCCTGTCGAGGGGCGTTCTTCGCGATGACGGCGGAGGCCTGCGCGATCACGTTGAACGTGCCCACGAGGTTGATCCGGATGATGCGCTCGAACGCGGCGAGGTCGGCGGGGTTGCCGTCGCGGTCGAGCACCTTGGCCGGCGGAGCGATGCCGGCGCAGTTCACCACGATGCGCAGGGGCGCCGCGGCCTGTGCCGCGGCGACGGCCGCGGCCACCTCGTCGGCGCTCGTGACGTCAGCGGGTGCGAAGACGCCGCCGAGCTCCTCGGCGATCTCGGCGCCCTTCGAGCTCGGCAGGTCGATGATCGTGACGGTCGCGCCGACGGCCGCAAGGCGGCGGGCCGTGGCGAGGCCCAGCCCCGAGGCTCCGCCCGTGACAAGGGCTCCGGATCCGGTGATCTGCATTGCGCCTCTCCTTTTGAAACAACACTGTTCCTGCAACTGAGTCTCAGTTTACGTGAGTCTGCGTCTCATCCGCACGGGAGCATCCGCGCGCCCCGATGCAGGCGAGCCTACGGCACCGGACCCGCGTCGACGCGGGGAACGACGGCAGGATGGACCCATGAGCATCCCCGCCGTCGACCTGCCCGTCCCCGAAGCGGTGACGGCGCTCGCCGGATCCGCCGCGCTCACCCCGGTGTGGGAGAACGGGATCGGCGGACTCACATTCCGCACGGACGACGGCCGCTTCCTCAAGTGGGGCCCGCGGCACCTGGAGACCAGCATGCGCGACGAGGCCGAGCGGATGCGCTGGGCGGCCGCCTGGACCGCAGTGCCGCGCGTGCTGGCGCAGGGCGAGGACGATGCGCACGAGTGGCTCGTGACCGCCGCGCTGCCCGGACGCAGCGCCGTGGATCCGCACTGGATCGCCCGCCCCGAGATCGCCGTGCGGGCCGTCGGTGCCGCGCTGCGCGCGCTGCACGATGCGCTCCCCGTCGCGCGGTGCCCGTGGAGCTGGGGCGTGCCCGAGCGGATCGAGAACGCCGCGCGCCGCGGCGTCGTCGTGCCGGAGCGGCTCCGCGACGCCCCGCCGATCGACCGCCTCGTGGTCTGCCACGGCGACGCCTGCGTGCCGAACACCCTGCTCGACGACGAAGGCCGCGGGCTCGCCCACGTCGACCTCGCGGCCCTCGGGGTCGCCGACCGGTGGGCCGACATCGCCGTCGCCTCGATGAGCACGGGCTGGAACTACGGCACGGGGTACGAGGATCTGCTGATCGAGGCATACGGCGTGGATCCGGATCGCGAGCGCCTCGCCTACTACCGGGAGCTCTGGGACGCGACCTGACGATCCGGATCCGGATCCGCCGCGCCTGCGTTCACCCGACGCCTTCGACTCGGCCCCCGCCGGCGGAGAC
>JAFDWK010000033.1:52308-74685 GCA_018268515.1 Actinomycetota bacterium | reverse complement strand
CTGTGTAACTCATTGCGAAAAGGCAACGGTCCCCGGTGCCGCAGCACCGGGGACCGTCTCCAGGCCCTTCGACAGGCTCAGGGACCCAGCCGGGCCAGATCCCTTCGACAGACTCAGGGACCGAACAGACTCGGATCCCGAGCAGGCTCAGGGACCGGAAGAGGTTCAGGCCTCGCTCATCGCGAGCTTCTCCTGCTGTCCCTTGGCGGCGTAGTACGCGGCACGGGCGGCGTCACGGCGCGCCTGCTCCTCGTAACCGGCGTCGAGGATGTCCTGCGACACCTCGTAGTTCGGCACGTCCTGGGTGCCGTGGTACTTCTCGATGTAGGCGTCCAGCTCGGGGCCCGAGGTCCACGAGGTGATCAGGCAGTAGCGCGGCTCGCTGCCGTTGTGGGTGGTGGCGTGCCAGAGGCGCTGCGTGTCGACGATCAGCTGCGCACCCGCGGGCAGCGAGATCCGGTACTCGACGCTCGGGTCGGTGCGGTTCTCGCGCAGGACGAAGTAGCTGTCCTTGTCGTCGGTGAGATTGAAGAAGCCGCGCACGACCCAGCCGGTGCCGTCCGGGTTCAGACGGTTGTTGTCGTCCTGGTGCAGGTTGTAGAGGCATTCGCCGTACGGGGTCGGCTGCAGCTCGATGACGCGGCAGCGGCCCACGTTCGCACCCGGCTCCTGCGCGCGGCGAGTGAGGTTCGGGGCCTTGGCGGTCTGCGACTCGATCCAGACGCCGTCCTTGTCCGTGCGCGGCGGCACGTGGTTCCAGAAGCCGTTGCACTCGATGTCGCCCTTGGCGGACGCAAGCGGCGCGAAGCGTGTGTCACCGGACGACTTCCAGTCGTTGTACTCGATGTCGAGCCACTCGGTGGGGTCGAGCTCCTGGTTGTAGCTGTCGAGGACGACGAATCCCTTGTCCTCGAGGGCGGCGGACTTGATGTATGCCATGAGCCAGTCATGTCCTTTCATAAGGGGCCAGCACGTTTTAACAGGCCCTTCTTAGGACAGCCTAACAGCGGCCCCTCGGAGCACCCGGAGCGGGCGCCGTGAATATCCGGGCCCGCTCCGCCACCCGAATAGACTGGATCCGGCACCGCGATCCGAGGAGAAGCACAGCAGCATGAGCACGGCCACCAACGTCGACGCAACGGCAGTCTCAACGATCGAGTGGCTCTCCTCCCCCGCGACCACGATCATCGTACCGGTCTACCAGCGCCAGTACCGCTGGGACATCGGCGGCTGCGAACAGCTGCTCACCGACGTCCGCGCGGTCGCCGACGAGGACGACGCGCACCGCCACTTCATCGGCTCGATCCTCTCCGCCGAGGACCGCGCGCACCCGGACGCCGATCTCATCCTCATCGACGGGCAGCAGCGCATCACCACCCTGATGCTGCTCATCGCGGCGCTGCACCACGCGGTGCGCGACACGGATCCGGCGCTCGCATCCGAACTGGCTCGGGTGCTGGTCCGCCCGGACGACGCCGGTCGCACCAAGCTCCGACCGCACGAGGCCTGGGCCGGCCTGTTCGAGTCGGTCGTGCTCGATCGGCGCGGGGCCGATCGGCCCGAGTCGCGCTTCGACGACAACTACGCGTTCTTCCGCTCGCAGGTGCACGCCGACGAGGCACCGCGGATCTGGCGCGGTCTGCAGAAGCTCGAGCACGTCTCGATCACCCTCGGCGAGGCCGCCAACGCGCAGCAGATCTTCGAGAGTCTGAACTCCACCGGCGAGCCGCTGCGGGACCACGAGCTGATCCACAACTACATCCTGATGGGGCTCTCCCACGCGCAGCAGAAGCAGGTGGAGGAGGAGTTCTGGCTTCCCATCGAGCGCAACACCGGGGAGGCGATCGGCGCGTTCTGGCGTCATTTCCTCATCCAGACCTCCGGCCGTGAAGTCTCTGTCGCGGGTGAGCACGGCGTGTACAGCGCGTTCCGGCACGAGTTCCCTCATGTCGGGCTCGAGGACCTGCCCGCACAGGCGATGGTCTGGCGGGAGTTCTCCGAGATCTACCGCGTGCTCCTGGATCCGACCCAGGAGCAGGATCCCGAGATCCGTCGGCAGCTGTCCTACGTGAACACGTTCGGCCGGTCGACCTACCCACTCGTGCTGAGCGCCTACCGGGACCACCGGCTCGGCGCGATCTCGAAGGACGAGCTGGTGCAGACGCTCGAGCGCATCCAGTCGATGCTGCTGCGCCGCGCCGTGGTCGGCATCCCGAACGACCGGCTGATCGCCCGTCTGTGCCGCGCCCGATCCGAAGGGCCGGAGCAGCTGCTGCGGGCGTTCGCGCGGATCACGCCATCCGATGAGCGCATCCGCGTGGCGCTGAAGTTCACCGATCTCCCGCATGCGCTCTACGTGCTCGGCCGGATCGAAGGGGTCGCGGACCCGCGCGGCTTCGACGTCGAGCACATCGTCCCCTCCGCCCCGCACGACACCTGGTCCGGCGATGGGCGGCGGCTGTGGCGGGACTACTCCGAGGACGAGCAGAACAGCCACCGCGCCCTGGCCGGCACGCTGGGCAATCTCACCCTCCTGGAGGACGCGCTCGCCGAACGCGTGTTCGGCGCCTCGTTCGTCGACAAGCGCGATGCATACCGCCGCAGCCGGGTCGACGAGAACACGGCGCTGGCCGGCCTGGACGCCTGGGGCACCGCGGCGATCGCCGAGCGCACCGCAGCCCTGACCGACGCGTTCGTCCAGATCTGGCGCCGCCCCGCGATCGTCGAGATCGATGACGACGGCCTCACCCCGATCCTGGACGCCGTGCGCCGCCGCGGCTGGCCGACCGGCTGGGAGCGCGAGTTCGACTACGTGGAGTACCGCGGAGAGCGCTGGGAGGTGCCCGACGTGAAGTACCTCTTCAACCGGGTGTTCCGCCGCGGCTGGACCGACACCCGCGATGCGCTCGAGGCGTTCAACGCCCGCCACGGCGGTCCGATCTACGCCGAGAAGGCGTGGAACGGACCCTGGGACGAGCTGGACGGCGACCACTTCCTCTACATGGGGTGGGACGCGAAATACATGATGGGTGCGGTGCAGGGCCTCCTGGAGGAGTCGGGCCTCGCCGCCGAGGTGTTCGTGAAGTACTCCTACATCGGGAATGTGATGTGATGACGATCTCTGCCGCCCCTGTGCTCCGCCGCCGGATGATGGACCTCACCCTCGAAGAGCACACGCTCACCGTGCCGCTGGTGTGGTCGGATCCTGCCGACACCCGCACGATCGACGTGTTCGCCACCGTCGTGTCGCGCGAGGGAGGCGAGGACCTCCCCTATCTGGTGTTCCTGCAGGGCGGCCCCGGATCCGAGGCCCCGCGCGCGTTCCACGCGCCCACATCCCCCTCCTGGCTGGATCAGGCGCTGACCGACTACCGGGTCGTGATGCTCGATCAGCGCGGCACCGGCCGGTCCACCCCCGTCTCGGACCGGATCCTGTCCCGCGGCTCGGAGACCGTCGCCGAGTACCTCACCCACCTGCGCGCGGACGCGATCGTGCGCGACTGCGAGGCCATGCGCGAGCACCTGGGCGTCGAGCGCTGGAACGTACTGGGGCAGTCGTTCGGCGGCTTCACCACCCTGGCCTACCTCTCCACCGATGCGGCGTCGATCGACCGCGCCTACCTCACCGGCGGCCTGAGCACCGTCACGCGTACGCCCGACGAGGTGTACGCGCTCTGCTACGACAAGATGCGCGACGCCTCCGAGCGCTACTACCGGCGCTTCCCCGAGCACCGCGATCGCATGCGCCGCCTCGTCGACCTCGCCGCAGCCGGCGAGATCGTGCTGCCGAGCGGCGAGGTCGTCTCGCCGTCCCGGCTGCGCTCGGCCGGATCCTCGCTCGGCACCGACGACGGCTGGCAGACGCTCTGGCAGCTGCTCGAGCTGGATCCCTCCGCCAACGCCTTCGCCTACGATCTCGCGGCCGCCATGCCCTTCGGCGGACGCAACCCGCTCTACTTCGTGTTCCACGAGTCGAGCTACGCGAACGGCCACATCACCGACTGGTCGGCGCAGCGCGTGGAGCCTGCGGACTTCGCCGAGGACGTGACGCTGTTCACCGGCGAGCACATCCGCCGCGAGTGGACCGAGACGGTGCCGGCCTTCCAGCCGTGGCGCGACGTGGCGCTGACGCTCGCTCAGCACGAGTGGCCCACGATCTACGACCCCGACGCGCTCGCCTCGTCCGACGCCCGGGGAGCCGCGTCCGTCTACGTCAACGACGCGTACGTGCCCGTGGAGTACTCGCTCGAGACCGCGCAGCTGCTGCCGGATCTGCGCCTCCTGGTCACGAGCGCGCACGAGCACAACGGCCTGCGCACCGGGCGCGTGCTCGAGCACCTGATCGACCTCGCGCACGACCGCCGAGTGCGCTGAGGGTGGACACGTCGGCGGCCCCGCGGCGCCGGATCCTGCCCGAGCTGCTCGGGCTGCTCGCGGCCGTCGGAATCGCCGCGCTGGTGATGGCGCACATCGTGGAGTCCGCGCGCGGTGCACTGCTCTTCAGCGACGGGGACTCCATGCTTCCGCTGCTGATGGCGCGCTCGCTCGATGTCGGGCAGCCGCAGGACTGGGCGATGTCCTCCGTGCTGTTCCTGCCCGAGATGGCGCTGTTCCTCGGGGTCTGGCTGCTGCGCCTCGGGCCGGACGGCACGATGATCCTCAACGGATGCCTCACGCTGCTCGCTCTCTACCTGGCGCTGCGTGCGGTGGCCGGATCCTGGTTCCGTTCCTCCCGCGGCGTCGTCGGCGCGCTGCTCTCCTTCGCCTGCTTCGGGCTGCTCGCCGGGCTCGATCACACGGCGAGCCGGGACTCCCTCGAACTGGCGTCGCTGCTCACCACGCCCACCTACTACGCCGCCACCGTGATCGCACTGGTGCTCAGCATCGCCCTCCTGCGCGCCATGACCGGCTCCGGGCGTCGGACGGTCTTCGCCGGCTGCGCGCTGGGGTTCATCGCGGCGCTGTCGACGCTGTCCAACCCGCTCTACCTGATCTGGGCGACGGGACCGCTGGGCATCGTGCTGGTGGTGCTCTGGGTTCGCCGTCGCGCCGACCGGCGATCCGCCCTGCTCGCCGCCGCGGTGCTCGCGGGCGCCTCGCTGCTGGGATATCTGCTGCGGATCCCGTTCGCGCGCTTCATCGCGAACGATGGCCTCGGCTACATCGATCTGCGCGCGGCGGGCGCTTCGGCGGCGTACTATCTCGGCCTCGCCCGCGACATGGTCGCGACGCCCGCAGGGGCCGTGACCGTGGGCGCCATGGTGCTGCTGCCGGTGCTGTTCCTCGTGCTCACGGTGCGAGAGCGGCGCCGAGGCGAGAGCCGCACGCTGCTCGTGCTGCTGGGCGGCTGGGTGATCCCGGTCACCGTGCTCGCCGTCGCCGTGCTGCTGGGCACCCACGCGGCGCGCTATCTGCAGCCGCTGGTCTACGCGCCGCTCGCCGCGATCACCGTGCTCCCGGCTCTTCTACCCCGGGGCTTCGGAGCCCGGGTGCGGCCGCTGCCACTGCTCGCCGTGCTCGGTGTTCTCGGTGTTCTCGGCGCCGCGGCCGCGACCCCGCTGCTGGTGCGCGCCGCGGACCGGCCGGATCCCGACCTCGCCTGCGTCACCGGCTGGGTCGACCGCTCCGGCGCCGTCGGCGCGGGCCAGTTCTGGACGATCCGCTCCCCCAAGACGCGGGTGGCGGATCCGCGCGCCCTGGTGCAGGTGGACGCGCAACTGCGTCCCTACGAGTGGCTGGTGAACCGCGACGACTCCCGCGCCGGAGCGGTGTCGTTCCTGGTCGTCGACCGCAACAGCGTCCCCTTCGGCCTCGGCGGCGCCAGGGCGGACGCCGAGATCTCCTGCGGCCGCTACCGGATCCTGGACTTCCGCCACGATCCGCTCCCGCTCGGCCCACCGCGATCCTGAGCGCGTCACGCTCCTCACGGCGCCTCGATGCGGATCCGCCTGCTGCCGTGCCGGTTGTTGCGCGGCCGCCGACCCTCGTCGCCCGGCGTCACGGCCTCCAGCGCAGTTCGATGATCTCGTGCGCGTCGCTGAGGTAGAAGACGTTCTGCGTGCCCTGGTCGACCTCCACGAACGCCACGGGATCTCCGACGATCGCGGAGGCGCCGACCCTCGCCGCGATGTCGTTGACGTGCCAGGAGCCCGCGCTCCACCAGAGTTCGTGAACCAGCGAATCGACACCGGTGTACAGGACATGCTGCGTCGCCACCGGCTGGAACAGACCCGCCTCGAAGGCGTAGCCCGCCGGGATCGCCGTCGGAACCGGCGCCGTCGCTCCGGTCGCCGCGGTGAGATCGTTGTGATGCCAGGCGCCCGCCAGCCACCACAGCTCGTGCACGTGGTGGTCGATGCCGACGTAGTCGACGTGCTGGCCGCCTTCCCCGCGGAACACGTAGCCGTGCACGGTCTCCGCATCGCCCATGGCGGGCGCACCTGTGACGGCGATGAGATCCCCCCAGTGCCAAGAGGACGCATCCCGCCAGAACTCCAGGATGTGCCCGTTCTGATCACGCACCAGCACGTGCGCGGTTCCCTCGGCTTCGAAGGAGTACCCCGTGGGGGCGGCGTCGGTCGCACACGGTGGCGCCCCCGCGGCGGCGGTGATGTCGAGATCGTGCCAACCGCTGCCGCTGTTGCTCAGCTCGTGGATGTGCCCGCCGACCCGCGCCTGATAGACGACACGCTGGGTGCCGTCGTACGACGTCTCGTACCCGTGCGGCTGCGAGAGGGTCAGCGGCGCGTGTGCCGCATCCGTCAGGTCATTGGCGTTCCAGCCGTCATCCTCGGTGTACCACAGCTCATGCACGTGGCCGTCGAAGCGCAGCCCCTGATAGACGACATGCTGGGATCCCTGATGCGCCCAGATGTATCCGTCCGCGGATGTCGCGGCAGGCGCCCCACCCGCCTCGGACACGAGGTTCTTCACATTCCAGTCGTCGCCGCCGCTGCAGTACAGCTCGTAGAGCTGCCCGTCGTCGCCTGCCGAGTACGTGAAGCCCTGGAAGACCACATGTCTCGTGAACTGCGCGAACAGCCACGCTGTCGGCTGATGCACGGCGAGCGGTGCGCCCGCGGTCGCCGCGGTGAGGTTCTTGAGCTGCCATCCCATGGTCGCGCTCCGATCCGTAGACCGTCGGCGTCGGAGGGCGTCGGCGTTGGCATCAGAGTACGCGCATCGCCGCCGCCGTGTCACCACGCCTTCGGCGGTCGGATCCGGTGGGGCGGGCGGGACTTGAACCCGCGATCGTTGGGTTATGAGCCCACTGCCTTCACCAGCTTGGCCACCGCCCCGGATCTACGAGACTACCGGTCCCGGGTCGCCCCTTCGGACACAGATCCGATGCGACGGTCAGGCGGGTGCAGCCGCACAGTGCGTCGCCGTGTGCCCGCGGTAGACGCGGGCGTTCTCCCGCAGCCCCTCGCGCTCCGTCGCGGTGAGTTCGCGCCGCACCTTCGCCGGCACCCCCGCGACTAGGGAGCCATCGGGCACTTCCGTGCCGCCGAGCACCAGCGCCCCGCCTGCGATCAGGCACTCCGAGCCGATCACGGCGCCGGAGAGCACCACCGCTCCCATGCCGATCAGCGAGCCGTCGCCGATCGTGCACCCGTGCACCACGGCGTTGTGCCCGATCGAGACGTCATCGCCGATCACCACCGGATGCCCGTCATCGACATGCACCGACACGTTGTCCTGGGCATTGCTGCCCGCCCCGATCGTGATCGTGTCGGAGTCGGCGCGCAGCACCGCGTTGTACCAGACACTGGATCCCTCGCCGATCGTCACCGATCCGATCACCCTCGCACCGGCGGCGAGGAACGCCGTGTCGTCGATCGCCGGAGTGCGGCCGGGCAGGGACAGGATCGTGGCGTCATCGCTCATACAGCGACCCTATCCGCCCTGTCCCCGCGTGAAGGTCCGGTCAGCCGCCGATCCCCATCGCGCTCTTCAGCGCCGCGGTGTACTGCGGGGCGAGGGAGTTCGCGAAGGTGACGGTGATGTGGTCCTGGTCGCGATAGATGTTCGCCCCGCCGACGACCGCGCGGCAGATCTTGTCATCGCAGAAGACCTTGGTGAAATCGAGCAGCGTGACGTCCTTCTGGCCGTCCGCGGCCGCGCGCAGCGGATCCTTCTCGGTGAGCAGATCCGCACGTGCGCCGTCGCAGGCGCTCTGCGCACGCGTGCGCAGGCACTTGTTCGGGTCGGTCTCCCACACGGGGTTGTCGACCACGGTGATCACGGGAGTGCCCTTCGACGTCTGCGTGGACCAGGCCTCGCGGTATCCGGCCACGGCCGCATCGTACGACGAGCCGTGATCGCCGGCCGCGTACGGCGTCGTGGACAGGGCCGCCGTGAAGATCGCATCGAAGTGCTTCTGCTCGAGCTTCTGTGCCACCGCCGCACGGTACTGGGTGCAGGCGTCACCGAACGCGCCGCCGGTCGACAGCGGAGTGGTGTTCCACGGGCAGGCGCCCTTGAAGAAGGTGGTGAGGTGCCATCCCTCCTTCTCGGCGATGCCCTGGAACGTGGTGAGCAGCTGGTAGGCGTGGCTGTCCCCGATCAGCGCGATCTGCTTCGCGTTCGGGTCGGTCGAGCCGAACTCGCACGACACGGGCCGCGCGTCGTTGAGCTGCACGAAGCACTGCGACTCCTCCGGACGATCCACCCCGGCGAACCCGGGGGCCGGCAGGATCTCATCGGTGGTCTTGCCGGCGCAGGTGGCGTCGAGGATCGCCGCCGCGCCGAAGCATGCGGGCGGGTCGGCCCGCAGCTGCGCGATCGCCTGCACGCCCTGCTGATAGGTGCCGGCATTGGCGGCCCAGCCGGCACCCGCGGTTCCGGCGACGATCACCATCGCGGCGAGGGCCGCCCACAGCGAGAGCCGCGGCTTGCGCGAGGTGAGCGGCTTCCAGGTGCGGGTCGGATCCTCGACGTACTTCTTCGTGAGCCAGGCGAGCACGAAGCAGATGCCGACCAGGGCTATGCGGTGGTAGATCGTGAGACCCCAGAACGGCACCGACGGCGCGATGATGATGAGCGGCCAGTGCCACAGATAGAGGCTGTAGGAGATGTCGCCCGTGAAGCGCATCGGACGGATCGCCAGGATGCGGGTCGGATACCACCAGCGCTCCGTGTTCGAGGCGGCGATGACCGCGGCCGCGGCCAGAGTGGGGATCGCCGCCATGTAGCCGGGGAACGGCGTCTGCGCATCGAAACGGTAGATGACGAGGAGCAGCACGATGATGCCTCCCCAGCCCAGCACGAAGCTCCCGATCGCGTTGCTCACGCGCAGGCGCGGCACGAGCGCGAGCACGGCGCCGACGCCGAACTGCCACATGCGCCCGAAGGTGACGAAGTACGCGGGCGCCGGGTTCGTCGCGGTGTACCAGACGCAGAACGCGAACGAGGCGACGGAGACCACACCGATGGCGACGGCGGCTGCGCGCAGCCGGGAACCGCGGAAGTACTTCACCGCGATCCATGCCGCGAGCAGCATGATCAGCGGCCAGAGCACGTAGAACTGCTCCTCGAGTGAGAGGGACCAGTAGTGCTGCACCATGGTCGGGTCGCCCGAGTGCGCGAGGTAGTCGGCGGAGTTGAGCGCGAGGAACCAGTTCTCCACGTAGAACGTGGAGGCGATGATCTCCTTCAGCTCGGCGGGCAGCTGAGACAGCGGCGACAGCACCGGGATGGACGCCACGATCGCGCAGAACAACAGCACCAGCAGCGAAGCCGGCAGCAGTCGCCGGGCACGGCGCGCCCAGAACTGGCCGAGGTTCACCCGCCCCGACGCGTTCAGCTCGCGCGCGAGGTGCGCCGTGATCAGGAAGCCGGAGATGACGAAGAAGATGTCGACGCCGACGTAGCCGCCGGTCAGCCGGCCCGGCCAGAAGTGGTAGAGCACGACGGCCAGCACGGCGATCGCACGCAGGCCCTGGACGTGCGGGATGAAGTTCGCACCGACCTTCTGTGCTGCGGATGTGCGCTGCTCTTCGGATGTGCGGAGTCGGCGCAGAGCCGCGCGAGAAGGGGTACCAGCATGTGCCACCTGACGAAGGTATCCCGGATCGCTGTGCGCGCCCGCTTTCCACGCGGGGCGGGAACGGATCCACAGGCAAGGCAAGCCTTACAGAAATCCATCGTGACCTGCGGGTTAGCGTTGCCTCAGCTTGCTTGCGGAACATTCTGAGATGAGTAGCGTTGTGGTCAGGACATCAGCCGCATGCGCTTTTCGAGAGAGCACCAGGAGACATCATGAGCAACGCCGAGATCATCACCGCCACCTCTGTCGACCCGACCGTCGCGGCCGGCGCGGCCCAGTTCCTGACTCCGGTCGTGCTGGGCCTGCAGGCGCTCACCGTGAACGGCAAGCAGGCGCACTGGCACGTGCGCGGCGCGAACTTCGTCGGTGTGCACGAGCTGCTCGACGTGATCGTCGACCACGCCGGGGACTTCGCAGACACGGCCGCGGAGCGCATCGTCGCCCTCGGCCTGCCGATCGACGCCCGCGCCACGGTCGTGGCCGAGAAGGCGGGGGCCACCCAGGTGCCCGCGGGATTCACGCGCTCGGACGACCTCGTCCGCGCCGTGATCGCCGATATCGACGCGATTCTGGTGAACGTGAAGGCCGCCGTCGAGGGCCTGGACGAGATCGACCTCACCAGCCAGGACGTCGCGATCGAGATCCAGCGCGGACTCGAGAAGGACCGCTGGTTCCTCGTCTCGCACGTCGCGGCCTGACGCCACGACTCGGAGGAAGACCCTCGTTCCGCTCAGGAACGGGGGTCTTCCTGCACGTGCGCGAGCACGGCCGGCACCCGGCGATGGTCGGTGCCGGAGTCCTCGAGGCCGAGCTCGGCGAGGATCGCGGAGAGTCAGCCGCCGTAGCTCACCCGCCCGCCGAGGATCGTCGCCGCCACCGGCATGGTGCGCAGCTCCCGCGCGTCCGCGGTGAACGGATCGGCGCCGAGCAGCACCAGATCGGCGAACGCACCGGGGCGGATGCCCGCGTCGCCGCCGGTCCCGCCGTGCGCACTCGCCGCCAGGGCGGTCTCCAGATCGAGGCGCTCCTCGGGGTGCCACGGACCGCGGTCGTCGTCGGTGCGGAACACGGCGGCGGAGATCGCCTGCCAGGGATCGAGCGCCGCCACCGGGGCGTCCGACCCGAGGCGGAGCGTCGCACCGGCGCGGTGCAGCGACGCGAGCGGGTACGCGATCGCGGTCTGCCCGGCCCAGAGCGCATCGGCGGCGTCCCGGTCGTCGAGCGCATGCTGCGGCTGCACGCTCGCCGCGATGCCGAGCCGGGCGAAGCGCGCGAGATCGCCGTGCCGCACGAGCTGCGCGTGCTCGATCGTCCCCTGCCCGCCGGTCGCGGCGAACGCGTCGAGCGCCGCGCTGACGGCGACGTCGCCGATCGCGTGCAGGGCGATCTCGAGCCCCGCCCCGGTGGCACGCAGCAGCAGATCCTGCAGCGCGGCGGGCGGCACGGTGAGCACGCCGTGGTTGTACGGGTCGTCGGCGTAGCCGTGGCTGCAGGCGGCCGTACGCGTGCCGAGCGATCCGTCCGAGATGATCTTCAGCGGCCCCATGCGCACGAGGCCGTGCGGATCCGGATCCAGCGGCTGCCCGGTGTGCAGGCCCTCGGCGATCGCGCGGTCGAGGTCATGCGGGTAGACGGCGAACTCCACCCGGTGCGTGTCGAAGCCGTGCGCGAGGCGCCGGGTCCACGCCTCCGCGTTCCAGGCCATGTCGAAGTCGACGAGTCCCACGACGCCGCGACTCGCGGCCCGTCGTGAGGCCGCGAGCACCGCCTGGTCGGCGATCACGGGATCTGCGGCGTTCAGCCGCCGGGAGATCTCGAACGCGTCCTCTTCGCGGAGCACGCCGTCCGGCGCGACCGGGAAGCCCTCCCGGCGGAAGGCGGCGGAGTTCAGCCACACGCTGTGCACGTCGGCGTTGATGAGGTAGGTCGGGATCTCGCCCGTGTGCTCGTCGAGCAGTGCCAGGGCGGGCCGGTCCGGCCAGCCCACGTCGCGGAAGCCGGTGCCGACCCGGCGTCCGTCGCCGAGCACCGGTGCACCCGCCATCCGCGCCGCGGCCTCGACGGCGCTCGTCGTGCCGGAGAGGTCGTGGCGCTGCGCCGCAAGGGCCCACTGCACGGTGTGCACGTGGTGATCCCACAGGCCGGGGACGATCCAGGCGCCGTCGCCGTCGAGCACCCGGCCGGGCAGCCGGAGCGCGCCGGTCGGGGCGATGTCGGCGATGCGGCCGTCAGCGATGAGCAGGTCCACGGGGCCGTCCACCGCGAGCAGCCGACGATCGGCGGTGGCGATGCGCACCCCGCGGATCGCTCCGAGCCGCGCCCCCGTCTCGGACGCCGTCACTCGGCGGCCGCCCGCGCGGCGAGGCGCGCGTCGTGGGCGCGCTGCATCTCGGCGGCCAGTGCGGGGTTCGCGTACGCTCCATCGCCCTGCAGCTCGAGGATCACGTTCTCGATCACGTCGTCGGGCTTGTTCTGGCTGAGCTTGCGCTTGGCGGTCACGCGCGTGGGTGTGAGCCGGAACCCGATGGTGCCCGCCTCCATGCGGCGCACGAAACCCTCGTCGTTGGGCGGGGTCCACATGCCGCGGGGATCCGCCCGTCTCCGTTCGAAGTGGTCGACGAGGTGGTCCAGCACGCGCAGGTTCTCGGCGGTGTCCAGCAGCTCCGGCGTGCCGGAGAGGTGCACCGCGACGTAGTTCCAGGTCGGCACCGCCGCCACGTCGCCGTACCAGCCGGGCGAGATGTAGCCGTGCGGCCCCTGGAAGATCACCATCAGCTCCTGGGTCCCGAGGCCGAGGACGATGTCGTCCGGGCGTCCGACGTGCGCGACGATCGTGAGATCGTCGCGATCCGGATCGAGCAGCACCGCGTAGTGCGACGCGGTCATGCCGTCCGCATCGCGGCCCACGAGCGTCGCCCACGGATTCGCGGCGATGATCCGCCGCAGCTCGGCGACATCGGTCATGGCGAAGCTCGGGTTCTGGCGCATGGCACCAGCCTACGGTCCGCCCCCGCCCGGGGGCCCGGAGAACGGCGGTGCCGACCGAGACCGAGCACGGTGCTCTCGCCTCGCAACGGCACCGCGTCTCGTCCTGCCTCGCGCGCTCAACGACACCGGGAGGATGGCGGCCGTGTCACGCCTGGCAGCGCGGGCACCAGTACAGCTTGCGCGCGCCGATCTCCTCGAGAACGATGTCCGTCCCGCACACGCGGCACGGCAGCCCCGTGCGGTGATACACCCAGTGCCGGTCGTCGCGGTGCGCCATCGCGGCACGGTACTGGTCGGCCGTGAGGTCGTCCATGGTCATCATCTGGCCGGTCTCGACCCCGATCGCGAGCAGGCGCACCCAATCGCGCCAGAGCGCGCGCACGGTCTCCTCCGGCACGTCGCGTCCCGGGGTGTGCGGGTTCAGCTGCGCCCGGAACAGCAGCTCGGCACGGTATACGTTGCCGATGCCGCTGACGACGGACTGGTCCATGAGCAGAAGCGCGATCGGCACGCCCCGCCGCCGCACCGCCGCCACGAACCGCTCCTCGCCCTGGTCCACGTCGCCGACGAGCGGATCCGGTCCGAGCTTCGCGACGGTGGCCAGCATCTCGTCCGGGGTCTGCAGCACGCAGGCGGTGGGTCCGCGCAGATCCGCGCAGGTCGCATCGGTCATGAGGCGCAGACGCACCTGCCCGACCACCGGCGGCGGCCACTCCGCGCCTTCGTCGGCGAGACCCTTCGTCGCCTCGGACATGCGCACATGCACCCGCGTCTTCCGCGGGGCGCCGATCGAGGACAGCGAGTTCTCGCCGGTGTCGTCGAGGATCGGCGCATCGGCGAGGTCGGTGCCGCGCTGGTTGGTCTGGCCCATCCGTCCGTTCGCGGAGGCGATGGTCGGATCCACGAGGATCTCGCCGGAGAAGTCCCAGGCCCCGTAGAGACCGAGGTGCACCCGCAGCCACAGGTCGCCCTCGGTCTCCAGGAACATCTGCTTGCCGACCGCCTGCACGGCCTCCACGGTCCGTCCGTCGAGCAGCGCCGCGCCCTCGGCGAATCGCCCCTGGGGGCTCGACGCGGCGACCGGCTTGCCGACGAAGTTGCGCGCGAACTGCCGCGCGATCCGATGGACGGAATGGCCCTCGGGCATCAGGCGCGCGGGTCCGGCAGCAGGGAGCCGTCGCTTTCGAAGTCGGCGATCTGCGCGATCCGTCGCACGTGCCGCTCCTCGTTCGAGAACGGCGTCGCGATGAACCGGTCGATGAAGCCCGTCACCTCGTCGAAGGTGTGCTGGCGGGCACCGATCGCGATCACGTTCGCGTCGTTGTGCTCGCGGGCGAGCTCGGCGGTCGCGATGCTCCACACCAGCGCGGCGCGGATGCCCTCGACCTTGTTCGCCGCGATCTGCTCGCCGTTGCCGGAACCGCCGAACACGATCCCGAGCGCCTCGACCCCGGCGCGCTGATCGGCGATGGTCGCCTGCGCCGCGCGGATGCAGAAAGCGGGATAGTCGTCCAGCGCGTCGTACTCGACGGGCCCGTGGTCCACGACCTCATGCCCCGCCTCGGCGAGGTGGTGCTGCAGCTGCGTGGAGAACTCGAGACCGGCGTGATCGGTGGCGATGTGGATGCGCATGGCTCAATCCTAAGAGTGTGGCGCGATGCCGGGTTGCCCCGGCGGGCGCCACGGGTCAGGGCGCGATGCCAGCCGCGGCCGGCCGGAAGCCGAGACGCGCGTTCTCGCAGTCGCCCGGACGCGCCACGTCGTACCACGGGCCGAGCGCCGTGACGTGCGGGCGCTCCGCGGCCGGGATGCCGTGCAGGCGCTCCTCGACCAGGTCCACGAGGCCCGCGACGAACGCCGGGTGCGTGCCGGGCGTGGGCGTGCGGATGAAGCGCAGGCCGGCTTCCTCGGCCGTCTCGCTCGCCTCGGTGTCCAGGTCCCAGAGCACCTCCATGTGGTCGCTCACGAAGCCCAGCGGCACCACCACGACCGCCCTCATGCCGCGCGCCGGAAGCGCCGCGATCACGTCGTTCACGTCGGGCTCGAGCCAGGGCTGCGTGGGCGGGCCGGACCGGGACTGGTAGACGAGCTCCCACGGCACCGCTCCCCCGCCCTCGACGGCGTCGCCGAGGCCTGCCATGACGTACTCGGCCACGGCGAGGTGCTGCGCGGCGTACGCGCCGCCGGGGCCCCACTCCTTGTCGCGCGGGCCGGACTTCTGCGCATCCCCGGTGGGGATCGAGTGCGTGGCGAACAGCACCGCGATCTCGGCCGGCGCGATGCCCTCGGCGACGAGGGTGCGCACGGCGGCCTGCACGCCCTCCTCGAACGGGGCGACGAAACCGGGGTGATCGAAGAACAGCCGCACCTTGTCTGCGGTGACCGCCTCCTGAAGGCCGGCCTGCTCGATCGCGTCCACGATGTCCTCGCGGTACTGCCGATCGCTCGAGTAGGAGCTGTACGCGCTGGTCGCGAGCACGAGCAGGGTGCGGTGGCCGTCGGCCGCCGCCTGCGCGAACGCCTCATGCAGGTAGGGGCCCCAGTTGCGGTTGCCCCAGTACACCGGCAGTCCCAGCCCGCGGCGGGCGATCTCGGCGTGCAGCGCGGCCTTCAGCGCGCGGTTCTGCTCATTGATCGGGCTCACGCCGCCGAAGTGGCGATAGTGATGCGCGACCTCCTCCAGTCGCTCGTCGGGGATCCCGCGCCCGCGCGTCACGTTGCGCAGGAACGGGATGACGTCGTCCTGCCCCTCGGGTCCCCCGAAGCTCGCCAGCACGACGGCGTCGTAGGCGACGGGGACCTCGACATGCGCGGGCCCGGAGGCGGCGGCTTCCGAGGCGTACAGGACGGTGCGGGCGAGAGCTTCGGGAACGGTCACTGCTCCATCTTCCCCTGAACTTCCTTTGCCCGGGCCGTGCGGGAACCGGGAGTCGCGCGGCCGCCCTCACGCCGCCTCGAACCACCGGCGACGTGGCGCGTGACGCGCTCTGGCGTAGGCTGGGACGGTTGCCGCCGGCGCCAGCAGCGCGGATCTTGCGGCCGAAACCCTCACCCCTGGGAGTCTGAGCAGTGCCTGGAGAGAACCTCACCCGCATCGAGGCGCAGGAGCGCCGCGCGATCGTCGACACCGAGTCGTACGAGATCTCGCTCGACCTGACCAAGGGCGCGGAGGTGTTCGGATCCCGCAGCGTGGTGCGCTTCCGCGCCGCCGAGGGTTCGTCGACATTCATCGATCTGATCGCCCGCGAGGTGCGCGAGATCACCCTGAACGGCGAGCAGATCGACCCGACCGGCGCCTTCTCCGATTCGCGGATCGCCCTGGACGACCTGGCCGCGGAGAACGTCCTGGTCGTCGACGCCGACTGCGAGTACACGAACACGGGCGAGGGCCTGCACCGCTTCGTCGACCCGGTGGACGACGAGGTCTACCTCTACTCCCAGTTCGAGGTGCCCGATTCGCGGCGCGTGTTCGCTGTGTTCGAGCAGCCCGACCTGAAGGCGACCTTCCAGTTCACGATCACCGCGCCGGCCACGTGGAAGGTCGTCTCGAACTCCCCCACCCCCGAGTCGATCGTGCATGACGACAAGTCCGTCGCGACCTGGGGCTTCGAGCCCACGCCGCGGATCTCGTCGTACATCACGGCGATCATCGCCGGCCCCTACGAGGAGACCTTCTCCGAGCTCACCAGCGCCTCCGGCCGCGTCGTCCCGCTCGGCGTCTACGCACGCAAGAGCCTGTGGGAGTACCTGGACGCCGACTACATCTTCGACAAGACCCGTGAGGGCTTCGCCTACTACGAGGAGAAGTTCGGCGTCCCGTACCCGTTCGCGAAGTACGACCAGCTGTTCGTGCCGGAGTTCAACGCCGGAGCGATGGAGAACGCGGGGGCGGTGACGTTCACCGAGACCTACGTGTTCCGCAGCAAGGTGACCGACGCCGTCAAGGAGCGCCGGGTCGTCACGATCCTGCATGAGCTCGCGCACATGTGGTTCGGCGACCTCGTCACCATGAAGTGGTGGAACGACCTGTGGCTCAACGAGTCGTTCGCCGAGTGGGCGTCGACCATCGCGACGGCCGAGGCCACGGAGTGGACCGAGGCGTGGACCACCTTCAACGCCATGGAGAAGACCTGGGCCTACCGCCAGGACCAGCTCCCCTCCACGCACCCCGTGGTCGCCGAGATCAACGACCTCGACGACGTGCAGGTGAACTTCGACGGCATCACCTACGCCAAGGGCGGATCCGTCCTCAAGCAGCTCGCCGCCTGGGTGGGCATCGACGCGTTCTTCGCCGGCGTCTCCGAGTACTTCCAGAAGCACTCCTGGCAGAACACCGAGCTGGGCGACCTGCTCGTCGAGCTGGAGAAGACCAGCGGCCGCGACCTCACCGTCTGGGCGAAGAAGTGGCTCGAGACGGCGGGCGTGAACACGCTCGCACCGGTCATCGCCGAAGCGGCGGACGGCACCATCTCACGCTTCGCGGTGACCCAGACCGCCCCGGCCGACTACCCGACGATCCGCCCGCACCGCCTGGGCATCGGCTTCTACGATCTGGACGCCACGGGTGCGCTGGTGCGCACGCACAGCGTCGAGGTGGACGTCGACGGCGATCGCACCGAGATCCCCGAGCTGCAGGGGCTCAAGCGTCCCGACCTCGTGCTGCTGAACGACGAGGATCTCGCATACGCGAAGATCCGCCTCGACGAGCGCTCGCTGGCGACCGCCGTCGCGCACCTCGCCGACATCAGCGACCCCCTCGCCCGCTCGCTCGTGTGGGGTGCGGCGTGGGACCAGACCCGCGACGCCGAGAGCGCCGCGAGCGACTACATCGATCTCGTGCTCGGCAACATCGGCCGCGAGACCGAGTCGACCACGGTGCGCACCACGCTCGGACAGCTGCAGACCGCCGCCGCGCTGTACGTCATGCCGGAGCACCGGGACGCGGCCCGCACGCGCGTCGCGGACGGGCTGTGGGCGCTCGCGCAGGGTGCGGCGGCCGGATCCGACAGCCAGCTGCAGTTCGTCACCGCGTTCGCGAACTCGCTCACCACCGCCGAGCACGTGGACATCGTGCGACGCCTGCGCGACGGTGCGCTTGCGCTCGAGGGCCTCGCGATCGACACCGATCTCTCGTGGCAGCTGCTCGTCGGCCTCGCCACGGTCGGCGCCGTCGACGGGGCCGCGATCGATGCGGCGCGGGAGGGCGACAACACCGCCAAGGGTGCGGAGTTCGCCGCGCAGGCCCGCGCCGCGCTGCCCACGCCCGAGGACAAGCAGGCCGCGTGGTCGTCGCTCGTCGAGCACGACGACCTGTCCAACACGATCGTCCGTTCCGCGGCGCTCGGCTTCACGCACCCGGCCGGGGCTCTGCTGCTCGAGCCGTTCGTGCCGCAGTACTTCGACGCCCTGCTCCCGATCTGGGAGGGCCGCACCTTCCAGGTCGCGAACTACCTGATCGTGGGGCTCTACCCGAAGGCGCTCGCGGGCGTCGCGGGTGCCGGCAAGGCCCTGCGCGATGCGACCCGTGCCTGGCTCTCGGCCCACCAGGACGCCGCGCCCGCGCTGCGTCGCCTCGTTTTCGAGAATCTCGCCGACGTCGAGCGCGCCCTCGCCGCCCAGGCGCGGGATGCGGAGTCCATCGAGGCCGTGGCCGCCGACGCGCAGAGCTGACGCAGGCCCCCTCGCGACGAACCGCAGGGCCGGAGGGAGTTCCCTTCCCTCCGGCCCTGCGGCATTCTCCGCGTGAAGCGCCGCGGTCGTTCAGAACCCGCCAAGGGCGCGGTCATAGGATCGTGAACGATGAACATCGTCCCCATGGATACGGCCTCCGAGATCGCCGCCTGGTGGCAGGGCCTGCCCGACGCCCTGCTCGTCATCGGCGGCAAGGCCCTGCAGGCGGCGCTCGTGATCGTCATCTGCGCCGCGCTCGCCTACGGGCTGCGATTCGCGATCCGCCGGGTCGTGCGCCGGATCGTCGCGGGTGCCAAGTCGAAGGCCGAGGTCACCGACACGAGGGCGCTGGAACGCTCCCCGCTCGCGGACATGCGGCTCGTGCAGCGCACGAGGACCCTGGGCACGATCCTTCAGAACATCGTCAACGTGATCCTCGTCGTGGTCGCGATCGTCCTGATCGTGAACATCATCGACAGCTCGCTGCTCGGCTCGCTGACGCTGCTCACGGCCGCGGTCGGCGCCGGTCTCGGTTTCGGCGCCCAGAACATCGTGAAGGACGTGCTCAACGGCATGTTCCTCGTCGCCGAGGATCAGGTCGGCATCGGCGACGTGGTGGATCTGGGTCTCGCCTCGGGCGTCGTCGAGTACGTGAGCGTCCGCATCACGCAGGTGCGCGACGCCAACGGCACGCTCTGGTACGTGCGCAACGGCGAGATCACCCGGATCGGCAACATGTCGCAGGGCTGGGCCCGCGCGATCATCGATCTCGGTGTGCCGGCGGACGCGGACGTCCCCGCGGTCGAGGAGGCGTTGCTCAGCACCGCGCAGGGGCTCGCGAAGGATCCCAAGTGGCGCACCCGCGTCATCGAGAAACCGGAGATCTGGGGGCTGGAGTCGGTCACCGGCGACGCCCTGGTGATCCGGGTGGTGATGAAGACCCGCACCAACGCGATGGACGACGTCGCCCAGGAGCTGCGGATGCGGCTGCGCGACACCGTGCTCGGAATGGATCTGACCGTCCCGAGCATGGCCACGGTGCAGCTCGCCGGCCCCGAGGGTGCCCGCCGCGTGCACGGCGCGAATCCGCCGCGCACCCGCCCGAACCCCGTCCCGTCGTCCTCTGCCGTGCCGGAACGCGGGTTCTGGCGCAAGAAGAAGACGGACGGCGAGAAGCAGGTTCCGGCCACCCCGCCGCCGGGATCCAAGCCCGCGACACCATCCGTCACCACCAAGCCCGCGGCGGCGAAGAAGGCGGAGCGGCCCAAGACGCCGCGCTCGGCCCCGCAGAGCCTCCCGCTGCCGCCCCAGCCGGATCCGGAGCAGCCCGCGGCTCCGCAGACCCCTCAGAGCCCCGGAGACCAACGATGACCGAACCTGTGTCCTTCTACGACGAGGTCGGCGGCCACGAGACCTTCCAGCGCCTCGTCGACGTGTTCTACCGCGAGGTCGCCCTCGACCCTGTGCTGAAGCCGATGTACCCCGAGGAGGATCTGGGCCCGGCCGCGGACCGCCTCCGGATGTTCCTGGAGCAGTACTGGGGCGGTCCCACCACCTACGGCGAGCAGCGCGGCCATCCGCGACTGCGGATGCGGCATGTGCCGTTCCACGTCGACCCCGATGCGCGCGATCGCTGGCTGCGCTGCATGCGGATCGCCGTCGACGACGCGGAGCTCTCACCGATCCACGAGGCGACGCTGTGGGACTACCTCGAGCGTGCCGCGCATGCCATGGTGAACACGTTCGAGCCGAACCGCTCCGGCGCCGCCGGAGCACCGACCCCCGACGGGCGTCCGGTCCTCTAGCCGGCCCCACGCACCCGAGTTCGATGGAGATCTCATGACGGCGACCACCACTCATTCCACCGATGTCCTCATCGTCGGCTGGGGCCTGTCCGGCCTCGTCGCGGCCGCGGAGGCCGCGGCCGCCGGCAAGCGCGTCGTCATCGTCGACCAGGAACCGCGAACGAACCTCGGCGGGCAGGCCTGGTGGTCCTTCGGCGGGCTGTTCCTCGTGGACTCCCCCGAGCAGCGCCGGATGGGGATCCGGGACTCCCACGAGCTCGCGCGGCAGGACTGGTTCGGCAACGCCGGTTTCGATCGCGAAGAAGACGCCTGGCCGAGGCGCTGGGCCGAGGCGTACCTGCAGTTCGCGAGCGGCGAGAAGCGGGCCTGGCTGCGCGAGCGCGGCGTGGGCTTCTTCCCCGTCGTCGGCTGGGCCGAGCGCGGCGGCTATGGCGCGCTCGGCCCCGGCAACTCCGTGCCGCGGTTCCACATCACCTGGGGCACCGGCCCCGGCATCGTCGCGCCGTTCCAGGCGGCCGTCGAGCAGGCCGAGAAGACAGGGCGCCTGGTGGTGCTGCCGAGGCACCGCGTCACCGCGCTCCTGACTCACGACGGGGTCGTCACCGGCGCGCAGGGCGAGATCCTCGCCTCCTCCGCCGCGGCCCGCGGCGTGCGCAGCGACCGCGAGCCGATCGGCGCCTTCGAGATCACCGCTGCCGCGACGATCGTGACCTCGGGCGGGATCGGCGGCAACCACGAACTGGTGCGCGCGGCGTGGCCCGAGCGGCTCGGCACCCCGCCGGCGGACATGCTCACCGGAGTACCCGCGTACGTCGACGGCTCGATGCAGGCGGTGTCGTCCGCGGCCGGTGCGCGACTCATCAACGGCGACCGGATGTGGCACTACGTGGAGGGGATCCGCAACTGGGATCCGGTGTGGCCCGGCCACGGCATCCGGATCCTGCCCGGCCCGTCATCGCTGTGGCTGGACGCGACCGGCAGTCGTCTGCCGGTGCCGTTGTATCCCGGTTTCGACACGCTGGGCACGCTGGCGCACCTGCGTGCCACCGGGCACGACCACTCCTGGTTCGTCACGACGCGGCAGATCGTCGAGAAGGAGTTCGCCCTGTCCGGCAGCGAGCAGAACCCCGACCTCACCGGCAAGGATGTGCCGCTCCTGCTGCGCTCCCGGCTCGCGAAGGGCCCGACGGACCCCGTGCAGGCATTCCTGGACCAGGGCGAGGACTTCGTCGTCGAGGACGACCTCGGCCGGCTGATCGCGCGCATGCAGGAGCTCCCGGGCGGGGACGTCCTGGATCCGGAGCGCGTCCGCGAGGAGGTCGTCGCCCGCGACCGCGAGATCGGCAACGACTTCACCAAGGACGCGCAGATCGCGATGCTGCGTTCGGCCCGCGCCTACCGCGGAGATCGGCTGATCCGCACGGCGACCCCGCATCGTCTGCAGGACACGTCCGCCGGCCCCCTGATCGCAGTGCGGTTGCGGGTCATCACCCGCAAGTCGCTCGGCGGCATCGAGACGGATCTGGACGGTCGTGCCCTGGGCGTCGACGGCGCCCCCGTGGCGGGCCTGTACGCGGCGGGCGAGGCGAGCGGCTTCGGCGGCGGCGGGGTGCACGGCTACCGCGCCCTGGAGGGCACCTTCCTCGGCGGATGCCTGTTCTCGGGACGCCAGGCGGGCCGGGCGGCGGCGCGGTCGGCCTGATCCGTCCGGTCGCCGATCAGCGCGCAGAGCCGGTCGCCCGCACCGGGGTCAGCCCCACCGCAGCGGGGCCGCGGCTGAGCACATGACCCCGCGCGAACGCGAGGCGCGTCCAGCGGCCGGACGTCGTGATCGGCACCTGCTCGGCGCCGGAGGGGTGTGCTGAG
>JAFDWK010000033.1:50900-52143 GCA_018268515.1 Actinomycetota bacterium | reverse complement strand
GCGGGGCTGCGGCCGGTATCGGGCAGGGCGAGTGCGCGCGGATCCTCCGTGGTGGCCAGCTCGTCGATCACGATGTCGCAGCGCAGCTCGGGATCCGCCCGGACGATGCGCATCGCGAGGATCGTCGGCGTGGCGTCGAACAGCGTCTGCGGCGCGAGCGCGGCCGCCGTCATCGCGAGCACGCCTCCGTCGGCCTGCAGGCGCACCCCGTCATCGCCGGCGCGCGCGGCGCGGGAGACGAAGGTGAGCGCGTCACGCGCGGTGTCGGCATCGGCGAGGATCAGCGGCGTGGGCACGCCCTCTAAACTAGCAACCGGTCGCGTCCGGGCTCCCGGTGTTGCGCGCGATCGCGGAGAGGACCCCATGACGAACGACGAGCCCGCCCGCCGATCCGTCGAAATGCTGCGCGAGATCCTCGATCTCGATTCCTCGGAAGCCCGCACCACCGAGGACATCTTCACGGGCCCCTCGCATCCGATGCCGACCGGACGGATCTACGGCGGACAGGTGCTCGGCCAGTCGATCATCGCCGCCGAGCGGACCATGCCGGAAGGTCGCGTCCCGCACTCGATGCACGGCTACTTCCTGCGCCCCGGGGATGCGTCCCAGGGCCTGACGTTCGCGGTGGATCGGATCCATGACGGCCGCTCCTTCTCCACGCGACGGGCGCAGGCGTACCAGAACGGCGTGCCGATCTTCTCGATGATCGCGTCGTTCCAGGACCAGAATCCGGGCATCGAGCACGCCGAGCCGATGCCGGACGGCATCCCGGATCCGGAGGACCTCGTCCCCGACGAGGAGCTGTCCGAGGGGATCCACCCGCTGTCTCAGCGCATGCTGACCGACCGCCCGGTCGACATGCGGCACGTGGAGGGGCCGCTGTTCGCCAGTGCAGGCACCGAGAAGTCCGCGCATCAGGCGGTGTGGATGCGCTTGCGCGCGCCGTTCCCCGATGACGCGGCCCTGCACCGTGCGGCCCTCGCGTACCTCAGCGACATGTCGATCCAGGAGTCGATCCTGCGCGCGCACGGGCTCAGCTGGGCCTCGCGTGGGCTGAAGGTCGCGAGTCTCGACCACGCCATGTGGTGGCACCGCCCGGGGCGCGTGGACGACTGGCTGCTGTACGTGCAGGAGTCGCCGAATGCGCGCGGCGGCCGCGGTCTCGCCACGGGACGGATCTACGACCGCGACGGCGCACTGATCGCGAGCGTCGCCCAGGAGATCACGATCCGGGTGCCGCGGG
>JAFDWK010000033.1:46603-50864 GCA_018268515.1 Actinomycetota bacterium | reverse complement strand
CGTAGACGTCAGCGGTGCGCGTAGACGATCGACGGCCCGGCGTAGGGCGCCCACGCCTCGCGCATCTCGGGGCTGATCCGGGTGGGACGACCGGTGGCCGCGTCGACGAGCACGATCACGGCGGTCGAGCGCGCGTACAGCACGCGCTCTTCGAACGCGGTGTCGTTGTACACCTCGTAGCAGACCTCGATGCTGGATCCGCCGAGCTTGCCGAACCACATCTGCACCTCGAGGGGATGCCGCTGATAGGGCACGGGCGCGAGGTACTCGATCTCCTGGCGGGCGACGAGCGTCAGCACGCCCGCGTCGAGCCCTGAGCTGAGCACGGCGGTGCTCGGGCCGTGCTCGCCCTCGCCGGGTCGCCAGAACGCCCGCACCCGCGCCTCCTCCAGCAGCTTCAGCATGGAGGTGTTGTTGACGTGGTTGAACGCATCCAGATCGCCCCAGCGCAGGTGGATCGGGATGTGCAGGCGCTCCCCCGCCGCGGCGTCGGCGCCTGAGGCGTCCGATCCCGCCGCGGCGCCGGGAGCACCGGATCCGGCGATCTCAGTCACGGGTCAGGCGACGGTGGGTGGAGCGGTGCGGGTTGGCCGCGTCCGGGCCGAGACGCTCGATCTTGTTCCGCTCGTAGGCGTCGAAGTTGCCCTCGAACCAGTACCACTGGTCGGGGTTCTCGTCCGTGCCCTCGTAGGCGAGGATGTGCGTCGCGATCCGGTCCAGGAACCAGCGGTCGTGGGTGATGACCACGGCGCAGCCGGGGAACTCCAGCAGCGCGTTCTCGAGCGAGCTCAGCGTCTCGACGTCGAGGTCGTTGGTGGGCTCGTCGAGCAGCAGCAGGTTGCCGCCCTCCTTGAGGGTGAGGGCGAGGTTCAGCCGGTTGCGCTCACCGCCGGAGAGCACCCCCGCCTTCTTCTGCTGGTCCGGGCCCTTGAAGCCGAACTTGGACACGTAAGCGCGGGACGGGATCTCGGTCTTGCCGACCATCATGATGTCCAGGCCGTCCGAGACGACCTCCCACAGGGTCTTGTCGGGGTCGATGCTCGCACGGGACTGGTCGACGTAACTGATCTTGACGGTCTCGCCGACCTTCAGGTCGCCGCCGTCCAGCGGCTCCAGACCAACGATCGTCTTGAACAGCGTGGTCTTGCCGACGCCGTTCGGGCCGATGACGCCGACGATGCCGTTCGGCGGCAGGCTGAAGCTCAGGCCGTCGATGAGCGAGCGATCCCCGAAGCCCTTCTGCAGCTTCTTGGCCTCGATCACGACGCTGCCCAGTCGGGGACCCGCGGGGATCTGGATCTCCTCGAAATCGAGCTTCCTGGTGCGCTCGGCCTCGGCGGCCATCTCCTCATAGCGGGCCAGACGCGCCTTCGACTTGGTCTGACGGCCCTTCGCGCTCGAGCGCACCCACTCCAGCTCGTCCTTGAGTCGCTTGGCGAGCTTGGCGTCCTTCTTGCCCTGGATGTCGAGGCGCTCGGCCTTCTTCTCCAGGTAGGTCGAGTAGTTGCCCTCGTAGCCGATCAGGCGCCCGCGGTCGACCTCGGCGATCCACTCTGCCATGTTGTCGAGGAAGTACCGGTCGTGGGTGATCGCGATCACAGCGCCCTTGTAGGCCTGCAGGTGCTTCTCGAGCCAGAGCACGCTCTCGGCGTCGAGGTGGTTCGTGGGCTCGTCGAGCAGCAGCAGATCCGGCTTCTGCAGCAGCAGCTTCGCGAGCGCGACGCGGCGCTTCTCACCACCGGACAGATTCGTGACAGGCTCGTCGGCGGGCGGGGTGCGCAGCGCGTCCATCGCCTGCTCGAGCTGGGAGTCGAGGTCCCAGCCGTCGGCGGCGTCGATCTCCTCCTGCAGCACGCCCATCTCGGCCAGCAGCGTGTCGAAGTCGGCGTCGGGATCGGCCATCTGCGCCGAGATCTCGTTGAAACGGTCGAGCTTGGCCTTGATCGCCACGCCTTCCTGGATGTTCTCCAGCACGGTCTTGGACTCGTCGAGCTCCGGCTCCTGCATGAGGATGCCGACGCTGAAGCCCGGGGTGAGCTTGGCCTCGCCGTTGGAGGGCGTGTCCAGACCCGCCATGATCTTGAGGATCGTCGACTTGCCGGCGCCGTTCGGGCCGACCATGCCGATCTTCGCACCGGGCAGGAACGCCATCGTGACGTCGTCGAGGATGAGCTTGTCCCCCACGGCCTTGCGGGCGCGGACCATGGAGTAGATGTATTCGGCCACGTGGGCGCTCCTTCTGTCGCCGTGACGACGGTTGCGAGGGCTGCGGGTCGTTCACCGGGCGGATTCGCCGCGGGATCGACACCCCAGCCTACCCGGGGCGAGTGGTCTTGCCCTCAGCCGCGACTACGGTTCGACAGACGCGGTCCTGCCGACCAGGCAGCGCCCCCCGCCCAGCTGCGGCAGCACGGCGGTGACGGGATCCCGCGTGGAGGGTCCGACCTGCCCGACCAGACAGCGGCCGTCGCCCCAGCGCACCGAGAACTGGATGCTCTCCGCGGGGTTGCCCACCGTGGATTCGTCCGCGGTCACCTGCATGTCGGCGCGCGCGAACCCCGCCGCGGTCAGGGCGTCGACGTAGGCCCGGCCCGACGCGCGACGCTCCCCCGCCCAGACCTGCGCAACGATCGCGGCGAACAGGGGAAGGTTGTCCTCGGCGGATCCCTCTGGATGCAGCACGGGCGCGGCGGACGGGGCCACGGTCTCGGCGCCGGCCGAGGCCGTCGGAGCCGCGGACGGAGCGGGCGACGGCGCGGCACCGGCGGAGCAGCCGCTCAGCACCAGCACCACCCCGACCGCGACGACCCCCAGGAGCGGCGCCTGGGGACCAACGACGACGGCTCCGGATCCACGCACGCGTCGAGTCTATGCGGACGCCTCGTCAGAACGGCGGCGCCTGCTCGCCCGGAGTCGCCCAGGCATCGCCCGCACTCTCGGGCGCACCCGCACCGACCGGCGCGAACCCCGCCTCTCCGCCGCCGGAGGAACCTGCATCCGCGGCGGGCGCCGGGGCGTGCGACATGCGGTGGTAGCTGCTGCGACCGCGCCGCAGGTCGGGTCCGATCGTGTCGGCCTCGATCTCGACGCTGATGCGCTTGCCGTCCTTGCCCTCCCATTCCCGCAGCTTCAGCCGTCCGACCACCACGACCGCGTCGCCCTTGGTCAGTGAGGCTTCCGCGTTCTCCGCGAGGGCACGATAGGCCCTGACCTCGAACCAGTTCGTCCCCGCGTCGACCCACGCTCCCGTGCTGTCCTGACGGCGGTGGTTGGTGGCCATCCGAAAGCTCAGCGTGGGGATGCCCGTCGCGGTGGCGCCCCGATCCGGGTCGGTGGCGACGTTCCCCAGCACCGTGATGGTGTCGGCCATGATCTCTCTCCTCTGTTCTCCCGCAGCCGGTGTCGGCTCCGGTCCTGCAGACAGCGTGGCGCGCCGGACGTCGCGCCGGGGGCGCGATCGCGTGTTCGGTGAAGAACGCGTCGCGACGCCCGGCTGTGGAGGAGCAAGAGCCGAACCGCCGGCTTGGTGTACGAAGAGCTCCGCGCACCAAGGGTTCCGCGGCACCAAGAGCTCCGTGCGCCAAGAGCTCCGCGCGCCAAGAACTCAGTGCATGAAGAGCAGCAGCGCGGCGACCGCGACGAACAGGGCACCGAAGACGGTGTTGAGGGTGCGCTGTCCCCGCCGGCTGGAGGTGAGGCGGCGGAAGCTCTGCGCGGTCGCGGCGAACACGAACCACATCACGACCACGTCGATCACCACCGTCGTGCCGATGAGGATCAGGTACTGGGGCCAGGGGTCACGGTCCAGGCGGATGAACTGCGGCACGAAGGCGAGGAAGAACACGATGGCCTTGGGGTTGAGCAGATTCACCCAGAATCCTCGCCGCAGCATGGGCCAGCGTCCCTCCGCCGGACGCGGCGTCTCGGCGTCGGCGACCGTCTCCGGGACGCGCGCGACGATCAGCCGGATGCCGAGGTAGACGAGGTACGCCGCTCCGGCGTAGCGGATCGTCTCGAACAGCCAGGGCACCCGCGCGACGAGCAGGCCCACGCCTGCGGCCACGATCGCGACGTGCACCACGAGAGCGAGCTGTTGCCCCGCGATCCCCCAGATCGAACGCCGCCATCCCTCGTTCAGCGAGTTCGTCATGGTATTGATCGCGCCTGCGCCCGGCGTGAGGCTGATCACCAGGCACGCCACCACCAGCGAGAGCCATACAGTCACGGTCACCAGCACAGTGTAGGGACTGCCGGGGCCCGC
>JAFDWK010000033.1:35598-46497 GCA_018268515.1 Actinomycetota bacterium | reverse complement strand
CCCGCCGGTGAGCGCCTCTGGCGCGTGCTGGATGGCCGTGGCGCGATCCGTGGGCACCTGCGCATCATGCCCCAGGACCTCGGGCTGCGATACCGTGCCGAACGCCTGCACCTGCCCTCCGGAACCTTCCGCATCGTCGGCGACTTCTGGAGTGCGGACGACGCCGTCGCCGCCCTCCGCTTCTGACCGCATCCGCTCGGGCAGCGCCGCGCTCCTGGCGTTTCTTGGCCAATCCTTAGGCGGTGCATCGGAACATGGATCCGGCGCCCGCGAACCGGCGGGTGCCCGCCTCGGATGCCGCCATCTCGAGGAATGCGACGGATGAGGATCCCCATGACTGAGCTGCGACGCACCCGCACCAGGCCGCTGACCGGCATCGAGCGCCCCGCACGGCGTCCCCTGATCGCCGTGGCCGTCGCGGTGATCGGCGCCATCGTCGTCGTCGCGCTCGGCTTCGTGATGAAGGCGACCCAGGCCGATCAGGGACTGGTGGTCGCTCTCAATCAGACGCACACGGGACTGTGGGGCACGATCGGAAGCGCGATCTATCGCGGCATCGAGCCGGTGCCGGCGGTCATCATCACCCTCGTCATCGCCGCGATCGTGTGGGCCGTCTCCCGTTCACTGCGCACCGCGATCCTGTTCGGTCTCACCGTCGCCATCACGTGGCTGCCCGTCGCCGCGGTCAAGATCCTCGTCGACCGCCCCCGCCCCGACGCCGCGCTGCTCGCGCACCCGTTCTCGCCGCTGCAGACCGACGGCTCGTTCCCGAGCGGCCACACCGCCTATGTCGTGGCTCTGGCGATCGCATTCTGGTTCCTGCTCCGCGACACCCGGTACGCCTGGCTGCCCATCGTGCTCGGCATCATCGGCACCGCGGTCATCGGCCTCGCCGTCGTCAGCGACGGCCTGCATTTCCCCACCGACGTGCTCGGATCCCTCATCTGGGCGCTGACCACGGCCGCGGCCGTGCGCTGGCTCATCGTCGACGTGATCGCCGCACGGGTGAAGCGTCGCCCGGCGGCGTGAGCCGGCGACGCACAGGTGTGCCCCCGGCAGGATTCGAACCTGCGACCAGCGGATTAGAAGGCCGCTGCTCTTCCGCTGAGCTACGGAGGCGCCCCTCCAGGCTAGCGCGTCGGTGACGCTCAGTAGGATGGCCGCATGGTTTCTTCGTCCGAGAACGATCGTCTGGTCTGGATCGACTGCGAGATGACGGGGCTCGATCTCGCGATCGATGAGCTCGTGGAGATCGCGGTCGTGATCACCGACTTCGAGTTGCGCCTCGTGGATCCGGGGTTCCAGGTGGTGATCCGCGCGAGCGACGCGGCACTCGGGCAGATGAACGATTTCGTCACGAACATGCACCGCACCTCGGGGCTGTACGAGGAGATCCCCGGCGGCGTCTCCCCCGCCGAGGCGCAGCAGCAGACGCTCGAGTACATCCGCCGGTTCGTGCCGCAGGAGCGCAAGGCGCCGCTGGCGGGCAACACGATCGGCACCGACCGGATGTTCCTCGCGAAGTACATGCCCGATGTCGACCAGTACCTGCATTACCGCAACGTCGACGTCTCGAGCATCAAGGAGCTGTCCCGCCGCTGGTACCCGCGCGTGTTCTTCCACGCGCCGTCCAAGGACGGCGGGCACCGGGCCCTCGCCGACATCCTGGAGTCGATCCGCGAGCTGGAGTACTACCGGCGTGCCGTGTTCGTGGATCAGCCCGGACCGACCAGCGACGAGGCGCAGTCGATCTCGGACGGGGTCGTGTCAGAGTTCGCCTCCAACCTGTAATACACTGGTGAGGTTGCCCGCTCCGGCAGGCACATGGTGGCTATAGCTCAGTTGGTAGAGCACCGCGTTGTGGTCGCGGGGGTCGCGGGTTCAAGCCCCGTTAGCCACCCGGATGATGAGGCCCGGATCCGTGAGGATCCGGGCCTCTTGCGCGTCGGGAGATAGGATCCGGTGTCAGATGACCGGATCCGATTTCCTCCGCCTCGACCCCCGCGACGCGCCGTCCCGCGGCCGGACGGCGTGGCTCGCCGCGCGGATCCGCGCGGCAGTGGCCGACGGCACGCTCGGCGCGGGCGTGCAGGTTCCGCCGAGCCGCGAACTCGCCGCCGAGCTGACCTTCTCGCGCGGCGTCGTCGTGGAGGCGTACCGCAGGCTCGCCGAAGAGGGACTGCTTCTCACGAACGGCGCGGCGGGCACCCGCATCGCCGACACGGTGCCCGCGACACGCCCCGCACCGCAGCCCTGGACGACGCCCGCTCCCCCTGAGCGCCTGCGCATCTCCGAGGGCGCGCCCGATCTCAGCGCCTTCCCGCGCGCCGCATGGCTCCGAGCAGAACGGCACGTCCTCACGACCGCGACCGCGCGGGATCTCGGCTATGCCGACCCGCAGGGCGTGCCTGCGCTGCGCGAGGCGCTGGCTGCGTGGCTCGCACGCAGCCGCGGAGTCACGGTCGCCCCGGAGCGGATCATCGTCACCTCCGGCGTGACCGGGGCGCTCAGCCTGATCGCGCAGGTCATGCGCGATCGAGGTATCACCACGAGCGGCATCGAGGATCCCAGCGCCGACGGGAACAGGCGGATCCTCGGCTACTGGCTGGATCGGCTGCATCCCATCCCCGTAGACCTGGACCAGGACCGGATTCGCCGCCATCACGGCGGCGGCGCCCGACAGTGCCAGCGCGAGATGCGGCAGGATCCCCAGCGTGCATCCGACTGCCGCGATGATCCCCACACGGACGCCCCGGGAAAGCCCTGCGGCGATCGTGAACAGGGCGCCGCTGCCCGGGGTGGCCGTGATCACGATCGATGTCATCAGGAAGCTCGTATCCATGCTCTCAGCCTGGATCGCGTCTGGACCGATCAGAAGATCCAAGAATGTGCGACTGTCGAGGTCCAAGCGTCGCGCAGGCACACGGGTGCTCGCTCCCTCGCGCGAGCGGCCGATCACATCCACGGGCCGGTTAGCATCGATGCATGGCTTCCTTCGTCCGCACCGCGACCGATGCCGACCTCGCGAAGCTGGCCGGGATCGAGGAGGAGGCCGACACCGTCTTCGCCGCCCTGTTCGGCACCGCGCTCACCGGGCAGGCCCCCTCCGGCGCCGCTCGCGCCGCCGAGCCCGGTTTCCTCCTCGTCCTCGCGGAGGAGGAGGGCGGCACTCCCGTGGGGTTCGTGCATGTGCTCGAGGAAGACGGCCACGCGCACCTCGAGCAGCTCTCGGTGCTGCCATCGCACGCCCGCCGCGGCCACGGACGCGAGCTGGTCGAGGCGGCTCTCGATGAGGCGGCCGACCGCGGCTACCGCGAAGTCACCCTGCGCACCTTCACCGACGTGCCATGGAACGCCCCGTTCTATGCCTCGCTCGGCTTCACCGAGACCGAGACCCCCGACCACCCCTTCTACCGTGCGCTCCTCGACACCGAGGAGCGGATCGGGCTGACCGATCTCGGACCCCGCGTGCACATGACGATCGACCTCTCCGGCGGTATGGAGATGGATCCGGATGCCTTCGAGGAGCTCGTCGCAGAGGAACTCGATCGACTGCCGGACGAGATGGTGGACGGCCTCGAGAACCTGGTCTTCGTCGTCGAGGACCGCCCGGAGGACGGTTCGCTCGACCTGCTCGGGCTCTACGACGGCCTCGCGGTCACCGAGCGCGGCAACTACGGCATGGGCGAACTGCCCGATCGCATCGTCGTCTACCGCGAGCCGCACCTGGTGCAGTGCGCCGACGAGGAGGAGCTGCGCGCCGAGGTGCACACCACGCTCGTGCACGAGATAGCGCACTACTACGGGATCGACGATGCGCAGCTGCACGAGCTGGGGTGGGCATGAGCGCTCCGCTGCTGACCCCCGACGTCGACGAGCAGCTCGACCTGCAGGCCGCGCCTGCCGTGCCGTGGGAGCTCGTCGTCTGGGACGATCCGGTCAACCTGATGAGCTACGTGGTGCGGGTGTTCCGGACCTACTTCGGATACCCGAAGGACCGCGCGACACGCCTCATGATGGCCGTGCACAACGAGGGCCACGCCGTGGTCGCCACAGGGCCCCGCGAGACGATGGAGGTGCATGCGCAGGCGATGCACGACTACGGGCTCTGGGCGACGGTGCGCCGGGCCGGAGAGTGAGCGGGATGACCGGATCCGGAATCCGCCTGCCGATGCAGGCCGTCGAGGCGCAGCATCTCGCCGACCTGGTCGCGCAGTTCCTCGACCTGCTGCGTGACACGGACATCGGCGACGACACCGCCCTGAACCGCCTCACGCCCGCGGTGTATCCCGGGGATGCGGAGGCGTCGGCCGAGTTCGCCGACGCGACCCGCGCCGACCTGCTGGACCGCCGCGCCGCCGATGCCCGCATGGTGCAGGCGGGTCTGGACGCGTTCGGCGAGGAGCACGACCCGACCGGGGAACTGCTGCTGGGCACCTCCGAGGTGGACGCCTGGCTGCGCACGCTCACCGCGCTGCGGCTCGTCATCGCCTCGCGGCTCGGCATCGATCTCGACCCCGCACCCGATCCGGAGGACCCCCGGCTCGGGGTCTACGAATGGCTGGGGTACCGGCTCGAGCTGCTCGTGGAAGCCGCGGACGAGGTCGACGGCATCTGAGCGATCACGGGATCGAGACCACCAGCGTGGCGTATCCGATCGGATCGTCCCGGCGGATGTGCGCCACCTCCTGCTTCGCCCAGCGATCCCAATGCGGTCGGAACAGCTCGCCGTCCCGATCGAGGGCGCGGCGCTTGCGGCTCGGCTCGGGGGACTCCACCCACACCCGCACATCCGCGATGCGCGCCGCCCGCGGGGTGAGAGCGCCGCAGCCCTCCAGGATCACCCCGCGCGAGGGATCCACCGCATAGTTCTCCGCATACTCACCGGCGTCCCAGTCGTACCGCTGCCAGGTGCCGACGAGATCGCGCCCGTGCGGGCGGAGGATCTGCTCGTACGCGCGCTCGGCCCCGGCATCCAAGCCGTCCCAGCCCGGATAGATCGCGTCCAGCGCGATCAGCTGCGGGTCCGTGCGCAGCGGCCAGTGCTCCGCGAGCAGACGGGCGAGCGTGGACTTGCCCGCGCCGCTGCGCCCGTCCACGAGCACGACCGGATTCGACGCCTGCACGCCGCGTACGGCGTCGGCGATCCGCGCGACCGCTGCGCTCAGTGCACGAGCGACCGGATCGTCACTTCTTGAGGGCACGGATGATGCGGGAGATCGCACGCCCGGCGACCCAGACGAAGGGCACCGCCACAGCCAGCAGCGAGACCAGGTTCGGCTCGAACCGCAGTCCTTCCTCGCGCCGCACGTAGACCCCGAGCGGGATCGCCAGCCCGCCGCCACCGCCGCCCTCGCCCTCGGCCATTCCCTCGGCGCCGCCCGATCCACCGCCGAAGCCTGAGAAGGTCAGCGCCACGGGGGTGAACTGCGCGCCGTCCACCTCCTGCGGTTCGCCGTAGGCGCTCTTGACGCCGAAGGAGGCGGAGTTCTTGCCCAGCTCGAGTGCGATGTGCGGCATGCGTCCACGCTAGCCCACGCGCGCGACGTCGACCACCGGCGCGACCGCGCGGCGCACCCCGCCCCGTCGGACTCAGTCCAGTCCATGTGCGCGGGGGTGCGCTGCCGAGCCGCGTCCGCCCCTCGCCCCGAGATGCCTGGCGCGGGTGAGCGTGCCGGATCCGAATCTCGCCTGTGCGCTGTCGAGCGCCTCCTCCACCCGACGCCACTCCGCGTCGTCGTCCCACAGCCCCAGTGCTCCCCCGGCGTCGGAGAGCCGCTCCGCGCGCACACCGACCAGCCGCACCGGATCCCGGCGATCAATCGCCTCGAAGAGCCCCCGCGCGACCTCGCCGATGCGCTGACCGACCGACGTCGGCTCGGGCAGCGTCTGGGAACGACTCACCGTGGTGAAGTCGGAGAAGCGGATCTTGATCGCCACCGTGCCGGCCTCCCAGCCCGCCCGCCGCAGCCGCGCGGCGACCCGGTCGGCGAGGCGCAGCAACTCGGAGCGCAGCGCCTCGCGATCGGAGACGTCGACGTCGAACGTCTCCTCGTGCCCGATGCTCTTCTCCACCCGGTTCGTGTCGACGCTGCGCGGATCCCGGCCTTCGGCGAGATCGCGCAGGCGCTGCCCGAGCGCAGGACCGACGGCCCGCTCGAGCGCGGAGACCGGTGTGGCGCGGATGTCCCGGATCAGCCGGATGCCCCGCGACTCCAGCGATTCCGCGGTCTTCGGCCCGACGCCCCACATCGCCCGCACCGGCTTCGCCGCGAGGAACTCGAGCGTGTCCGCCGCCGACACGATGAGCAGGCCGTCGGGCTTGGCCATGGTCGAGGCCATCTTGGCGACGTGCTTGGTCGCGGCGACGCCGACGCTGCAGCTGATGCCCACCTCGTCCTGCACGCGCTCCCGGATCATCGCTCCGATCCGGCCGGGACTCCCCCAGAGCCGGCGCACGCCCCGCACGTCGAGGAAGGCCTCGTCGATCGAGAGCGGTTCGACCAGTGGCGTGACCTGTTCGAAGATCGCCATGACCTTCTCCGACACATCGCGGTACTTCGTGAAGTCGGGCGGGACGATCCGCGCGGTCGGGCACAGCCGGATCGCCTGCGCCACCGGCATCGCGGAGCGCACACCGTATCGACGGGCCTCATAGGACGCGCTCGAGACGACGGAGCGTCCGTCCGGGGATCCGATGATCAGCGGAAGACCGCGCAGCGCGGGATCGTGCAGCACCTCGACGGCGGCGTAGAAGGCGTCCATGTCGACGTGCAGGATCCCTGTGCCGGCATCGTCGGCGCCGGGTGCGGAGACGATCCGCCCTGATCCATCGCCTCGACCCATGGATCCATTCTCGCGGAGCCCGCCGACATCGGATTCCCTGCGCTTTGACCGGGCGGTCAATCAGTGCGGTAGAATCGTGGCGACCCCCATTCGGGAGCCATCTGACTGCAAGGAGGATGAGTTCTATGAAGAAGTGGACACGCTGGCAGGACTGGGTGGCCGTCGCCGCCGGACTGGTCGCGGTCGTGGCGGGCATCATGATGACGCCCGGCATGGGCATGTCGATGACCATGATGATCGTCCTGGGCGTCCTGATGATCGCTGCCGGGGTATGGAGCCTCGCAGCACCCGGTCTCGTGTCGATGGAGTGGATCCTCGCCGCGATCGGCGCGCTGCTGTTCATCTCCCCCTGGATCGGCTCCTACGCCGGAGATGCGGGGCCCGCCTGGACCTCGTGGATCTGCGGCGCCGTGTGCGCGGCCGCGGGGCTCTGGGCCCTCGTGCCCGCCGAGAAGGCCCACCGCGCATCGCACGGCGGCCCCACGGCGGCGCACGCGTGACCGGCACGCACGCACCGGGTGCGGGGCGCGGGGAGACCCTCGTCCCGCACCGTCATGAGGGGGCGCCATGACCGAGAACCCCGATCCCGGCGGCGCTCGCACCCGTATCCTCGACGCCGCAGAGTCCCTGTTCGCCCGCCACGGCTTCGACGGCACGTCGACGGCCCGGATCGCGCACGCCGCGGCCGTGCCCAAGGGCTTGCTCTTCTACTACTTCCCGGCCAAGCCCGACATCCTCGCGGCGCTCATCGATGAGCGCCTCCGCACCGCGAGCCTCGATGCGGGACCGCTCGCCGTACGCGGGGACCCGGTGCAGACGCTCATGAACGTGGGCGAGCGCGTTCTGCGCGACCGGGAGGCGTCGGACGTGCTGCGCGAGATCCTCTGGCACGAGTCCCACGTGCGCCCGGAGGTCGCGACCGCGCTCTCCCGCTACCGCCGCGCGCTGCATGACACGGTCGAGCGCGCCCTGATGGCCTGCCTGCCCGACGGGACTGATCGCGGCGCCGTCCGCGCGGCCGCCGACGCCTGGTCGGCGACGATCACCGCGCGGCCCCTCGAAGCCGCCTCCGACGGGAGTCCGGAGGAGCAGCGGCGCCGGCTGCACGAACCGGCCAGCCTGCGGGCGATCGCCCGCGTGCTCGGCACCGGGCTCCAGGCGGCGACGCTCAAGGGCGCCGCACTCTGAGCGCGGCGCCCTTGAGCACGGAGGGAGCGGGCCGTCGCTACTGCGCGGCGCGCTCCAGGATGAGCTCCCGCACGCGCGCGGCGTCCGCCTGGCCCTTCATGGCCTTCATCACGGCGCCGATCACGGCGCCGGCGGCCTGCACCTTGCCGTCCTTGATCTTGGCCATCACGTCGGGCTGTGCCGCCAGAGCCTCGTCGATCGCGGCGATGAGCGCACCGTCGTCGGAGACGACCGCGAGCCCGCGCGCATCCACGACCTGCTGCGGGGTGCCCTCGCCTGCGATGACGCCCTCGAGCACCTGGCGGGCGAGCTTGTCGGTCAGGGTGCCCGCATCGACCAGCTGCTGCAGGGCGGCGACGGATGCCGGGTCGATGAGCGACGCGGCGTCGACCTCGCGCTCATTGGCGATGCGGCTGATCTCACCCGTCCACCACTTCCGCGCGGCGTCGGCGGTCGTGCCCGCGGCGATGGTCGCCTCGACCTCGTCGAGCAGGCCCGCGTTCACCACACCCTGGAACTCGATGTCGCCGAAGCCCCAGTCGGCCTTGAGTCGACGACGACGGGCGACGGGCTGCTCGGGCAGGGCCGCACGCAGCTCCTCGACCAGCTCGCGGGCCGGCTGCACGGGCAGCAGGTCGGGCTCAGGGAAGTACCGGTAGTCGTCGGCGTCGGACTTGGGACGTCCGGGCGAGGTGGATCCTGTGTCCTCGTGCCAGTGCCGGGTCTCCTGCGTGATCGTGCCGCCATCGGCGAGGATCGCCGCCTGCCGCTGGATCTCGTAGCGCACGGCGCGCTCGACCGAGCGCATCGAGTTGACGTTCTTCGTCTCGGTGCGAGTACCGAGCTTCTCCTGACCGCGCGGGCGCAACGACACATTCGCGTCGCAGCGCAGGTTGCCGCGCTCCAGGCGCGCCTCGGAGATGCCGAGGCCCCGCACGATGTCGCGGATCGTGGCGACGTAGGCCTTCGCGATCTCCGGAGCCTTGTGCTCGGCACCGAAGATCGGCTTGGTGACGATCTCCACGAGCGGCACGCCGGCGCGGTTGTAGTCGACGAGCGAGTACTCCGCGCCCTGGATCCGGCCGGTCGCGCCGCCCATGTGGGTCAGCTTGCCGGCGTCCTCTTCCATGTGCGCGCGCTCGATCGGGATCGTCACGAGGGTGCCGTCCTCGAGCTCGACCTCGACGGATCCTTCGAACGCGATCGGCTCGTCGTACTGGGAGATCTGATAATTCTTGCCGAGGTCGGGGTAGAAGTAGTTCTTCCGCGCGAACCGGCACGACTCGGCGATCGAGCAGCCGAGTGCGAGGCCCAGGCTGATCGACGAGCGCACGGCCGTCTCGTTCACGACCGGGAGGGATCCGGGAAGACCCAGATCCACGGGCGCGATCAGCGTGTTCGGCTCCGCATCGTGGTTGCGCTCGTTCGCCGGGTTCGGGGCGTCGGAGAACATCTTGGTCTCGGTGTTGAGCTCGACGTGCACCTCGAAGCCGAGCACCGGCTCGAACAGCTCGAGCGCCTTGTCGAAGTCCATGAGCTTCACGGCAGACATCAGCGGGTTCCTCCCAGCTCGAGCTTTTCCACAAGCGCAGGTGCGCGGTCGAGCAGCGGCCCGCCCCACGCGTCGACGAGCAGCGCTTCGAGGGCGGCACCGACCCGGTACAGGCGGGCGTCCTCGCGGGCGGGGGCCAGGAACTGGATGCCGACCGGCAGCCCGTCCTCCTCCGCCAGACCCGACGGGATGGAGATCCCGGGCACGCCGGCGAGGTTCGCCGGGATCGTAGTGAGGTCGTTGAGGTACATCTGCAGCGGGTCGTCGATCTTCTCGCCGAGCTTGAACGCCGTGGTCGGCGCGGACGGGGTCGCGATGACGTCGACCTGAGCGAACGCGGCGTCGAAGTCCCGCTGGATGAGCGTGCGCACCTTCTGCGCGCTGCCGTAGTAGGCGTCGTAGTAGCCGGCCGACAGCGCGTAGGTGCCGAGGATGATGCGGCGCTTGACCTCGGGGCCGAAGCCGACCTCGCGGGTGAGCGACATGACGTCCTCGACCGTGCCGCCGCCGTCCGGCGTGACGCGCAGACCGAAGCGCACCGAATCGAACTTCGCCAGGTTGCTGGAGGCCTCGGCGGGCAGGATCAGGTAGTACGCGGCGACGCCGTACTCGAAGTGCGGGGCCGAGATCTCGACGATCTCCGCACCCTGCGCCTCCATCTGGGTCAGCGCCGCGTGGAACGAGTTCGCGACTCCCGCCTGGAAGCCGGAGTCGGGGAGCTCCTTCACGACGCCGACCTTGAGCCCCTTGAGCACCTGGCCGGTCGCTCCTTCGCGCGCCGCGGCGGCGAACGAGGGCCATGCGTCGGGCAGGGACGTGGAGTCCTTCGGGTCGTGACCGCCGATCACGTCGTGCAGCAGGCCCGCGTCGAGGACCGTGCGTGCCACCGGCCCGACCTGGTCCAGGCTCGACGCGAGAGCGATCGCGCCGTAGCGGCTGACGCCGCCATAGGTCGGCTTGATCCCGACCGTGCCGGTGACGTGCGCCGGCTGGCGGATGGATCCGCCGGTGTCGGATCCGAGGGCGAGCGGCGCCTCGAAGGCGGCGACGGCCGCCGCCGAGCCTCCGCCGGAGCCGCCGGGGATCCGGTCCAGGTCCCAGGGGTTGTGCGTCGGGCCGTACGCGGAGTGCTCGGTGGAGGAGCCCATCGCGAACTCGTCCATGTTGGTCTTGCCGATGCCGACGAGACCGGCCGCACGCGCGCGGGCGACGACGGTCGCGTCGAACGGCGAACGGTAGCCCTCGAGGATCTTCGACCCGCTCGTGGACGGCTGATCCGTGGTGACGAGCACGTCCTTGATGGCGAGCGGCAC
>JAFDWK010000033.1:0-35435 GCA_018268515.1 Actinomycetota bacterium | reverse complement strand
TCGGCGGCGGTCCAGCGGATGATCTCGCTCACTGCTCTTCTCCCAGGATCGCGGTCACGCGGAAGCGGTCGCCGTCGGCGTCGGGCGCGTTCTGCAGCGCCTGCGCGGTGGTCAGCGTCTGGCCGGCCACATCCGGCCGGAACACGTTGTGCAGCGGGATCGGGTGACTCGTCGGCTCGACGTCGGGGGTCGCCACCTCGGATACCTTCGCGATGTTGTCGACGATCGCGTCGAGCTGACCGGTCAGCTGCGTCACCTCGTCGTCGGAGAGCTGGATGCGCGAGAGCACGCCGAGATGGCGCACGAGATCGGGGGTGATTTCAGACACCAGGACAGTCTATCCAGGGGCCGTCGCCGCCCTGCCCGAGCGGACCTCCGTCAACGCGCGACTGCAGGCATAGGCTGAGCGGGTGACGACGTTCGTGCCCCCGCGCCCCTGGACCGCCAGCTATGCCGACTCGGTGCCGGAGGATCTCGCCGAGGTCACCGGATCCCTTGTCGACATCGTCGCCGCGTCGGCCCGTGACTACCCGGACGCCCCCGCCCTGCAGTTCTTCGGCCGCACCACCTCCTATCGCGACCTGCAGGCCGCCATCGATCGTGCGGCCTCCGGGCTGAAGGCGCTCGGCGTCAAGGCCGGGGATCCGGTCGCGATCGTGCTGCCGAACTGCCCGCAGCACATCGTGGCGTTCTACGCCGTGCTGCGCCTGGGCGCCGTCGTCGTCGAGCACAATCCGCTGTACACCCCGCGCGAGCTGCGCAAGCAGTTCGAGGACCACGGGGCGAAGCACGCGATCGTGTGGAACAAGGCGGTCGCGACCGTGCAGGAGTTCCCCGCCGATCTCGCCGTGACGAACCTCATCTCGGTCGACGTCACCCGGGCGATGCCGGCGCTGACGCGGTTCGCGCTGCGACTGCCGGTCGCCAAGGCCCGCGAGTCGCGCGACGCGCTCACCGCCAAGGTGCGCGGCACGGTGACCTGGGAGTCCGTTGTCGGATACGCGCCGCTGCCCGCCTCGCACCCGCGCCCGGCGACCGACGACCTCGCGATCATCCAGTACACGTCCGGCACCACCGGCACCCCGAAGGGCGCCTCCCTGACGCATCGCAACCTGCTCGCGAATGCCGCTCAGGCGCAGGCCTGGGTGCCCTCGATCACACGCGGGAACGGCTGCGTGGTGTACGCCGTGCTGCCGATGTTCCACGCCTACGGCCTGACCCTCTGCCTCACCTTCGCGATGTCGATGGGCGCGCGGCTCGTGCTGTTCCCCAAGTTCGATCCGGATCTCGTGCTCGAGGTCGTGAAGAAGCACCCGGCGACGTTCCTGCCGCTCGTGCCGCCGATCGCGGACCGGCTGCTGAAGGCCGCGACGGCGAAGGGCGTGTCGCTCGCCGGCATCGAGATCGCGATCTCCGGTGCCATGGCGCTGCCGCACGAGCTCGTGGTGCCGTTCGAGAAGGCCACGGGCGGCTATCTCGTCGAGGGCTACGGTCTCAGCGAATGCTCCCCCGTGCTCATGGCGAACCCCGTCGCGGAGAACCGCGTGCCGGGCACCGTGGGCCTGCCGCTGCCCGGCACGGAGTGCCGCGTGGTGGATCCGGACGATCCGACCGCCGACGTCGAGCCCGGGCAGCCCGGCGAGCTGGTGGTGCGCGGCCCGCAGGTCTTCTCCGGCTATTACGGCAAGCCCGAGGAGACCGAGGCCGTCTTCGTGGACGGCTGGTTCCGCACCGGCGACATCGTCACGATCGACGAGGGCGGATTCGTGCGCATCGTGGACCGGATCAAGGAGCTCATCATCACCGGCGGCTTCAACGTCGCCCCCACCGAGGTCGAGGGCGCGCTGCGCCAGCACCCCGATGTCGTCGACGCCGCGGTCGTGGGCCTTCCCAGCGAGCACTCCGGCGAGGAGGTCGTCGCTGCGATCGTGGTGGATCCGGGCACGGACGTCGATGTCGAGGCGATCCGCGAGTTCGCCCGCGGGATCCTCACCCCGTACAAGGTGCCGCGCCGGATCTTCGTGGTCGACGAACTGCCGACCTCGCTCATCGGCAAGGTGCTGCGACGCCAGGTGAAGGAGAAGCTGCTGGCGCTGACCTCGCCCGAATAGGCCTGCCGGCCCGTTTCGGGGAGCGACCTTCGCCCTGTATCGCCGCGAAAGGGGCGAACATCCCTCCTCGAACAACGACCGTCCAGGGTCGGACGGTACTCTGAGATGTGACTGAAGACGCCGCGACTCACGAAGACGCCCCCACCGACGCCGAAACGACCCCCGGATTCGAGGAGCTCGGCATCACCGGCCCCGTGCTCGCGGCGATCAAGGCCCTCGGCTATGAGACGCCGTCCGCCATCCAGCGCGAGACGATCCCGCTGCTGCTCGGCGGCCGCGACGTGCTCGGCACCGCGCAGACCGGAACGGGCAAGACCGCCGCGTTCGCGCTGCCGATCCTGGAGAACCTCGATCTGCAGCAGCGCAAGCCGCAGGCGCTGGTGCTCGCCCCGACCCGCGAACTCGCGCTGCAGGTCGCCGAGGCGTTCGAGGCCTATGCCGCTCAGATGCCGGGCGTGCACCTGCTGCCCGTGTACGGTGGCCAGGGCTACGGCGTGCAGCTGTCGGCGCTCCGTCGCGGCGTGCACATCATCGTCGGCACCCCCGGCCGCATCATGGACCACCTCGCCAAGGGCACGCTCGATCTGTCCGAGCTGAAGAACCTCGTGCTCGACGAGGCGGACGAGATGCTCAAGATGGGCTTCGCCGAAGATGTCGAGCAGATCCTCGCGCAGACCCCCGAGGACAAGCAGGTCGCGCTGTTCTCCGCGACCATGCCCGCCACGATCCGCCGGCTCGCGCAGCAGTACCTGCACGACCCCGAGGAGATCTCGGTCAAGGCCAAGACCACGACCAACGCGAACATCACCCAGCGCTACCTCGTGGTGTCGTACGCGCAGAAGGTGGATGCGCTCACCCGGATCCTCGAGGTGGAGAACTTCGAGGGCATGATCGTGTTCGTCCGCACCAAGAACGAGACCGAGACGCTCGCCGAGAAGCTGCGCGCCCGCGGCTACTCCGCCGCCGCGATCAACGGCGACATCGCGCAGCCGCAGCGCGAGCGCACGGTCGGCCAGCTCAAGGACGGGAAGCTCGACATCCTCGTCGCGACCGACGTCGCCGCCCGCGGCCTCGACGTGGAGCGGATCAGCCACGTCGTCAACTTCGACATCCCCACTGACACCGAGTCCTACGTGCACCGCATCGGCCGCACCGGCCGCGCGGGCCGCTCCGGCGACGCGATCAGCTTCATCACCCCGCGCGAGCGCTACCTGCTCAAGCACATCGAGCGCGCCACCCGCCAGCAGCCGGCGCAGATGCAGCTGCCGACGACCGAGGATGTGAACAGCACGCGCCTGGCCCGCTTCGACGACGCGATCACCGCCGCGCTCGAGGAGACCGGTCGCATCGAGGGGTTCCGCGACATCATCGCGCACTACGTGCGCCACCACGATGTGCCCGAGGCGGACGTCGCCGCGGCCCTCGCCGTCGTGGCGCAGGGCGATACTCCGCTGCTGCTGGATCCGCAGAACGACGCGCTCTCCGCAGCCGTGGCCGCGGACAACCGCCCGCCTCGCGAGCGCAACGACCGCTCCGGTGGACGCGACGCGCGTGCCCGCGACGACCGCGGCCCCCGACCGGAGCGTCGCAGTCGCGGCGACTACACCCCGTACCGGATCGAGGTCGGACGCCGCCACCGCGTCGAGCCCCGCCAGATCGTGGGCGCACTCGCGAACGAGGGCGGTCTCGGTCGCGACGACTTCGGCGCGATCAACATCAAGCCCGATTTCTCGATCGTCGAGCTGCCGTCGAACCTGGATCCGTCGGTGCTGGATCGCCTGCGCGACACCCGCATCTCCGGTCGGCTCATCGAGATCCAGCGGGACACCGGCCGCCCCAGCCGCGGTCCGCGCCGCGACGATCGGGGCCGGGATGACCGCGGCTACGGCGACCGTCCGCGCCGCTCGTATGACGGCGGATCCGGGGACCGCGGCTACGGCGATCGCTCGCGTCGCGACGACGCCCCACGCGACGATCGCCGCACCGACGACCGTCCGCCGCGCAAGCCGCGCCACAAGGACTGAGCCCGCCCGTACGCCCGGCCCTCGCGCCGGGCGTATGGCCTTGTGCCGGGTGCACGGCCAGCTGCCGAGCGCACGGCAACGCGGCGGGCAGTGCCAGCGAAGACACGGGATCCCGACGCGAGCGCTGCCGAATACGCGGGTCGCTGCCCAGTGAACCGGAACTCCGCACAAAGTAGCCGTGCTCTCGCGTTGTTCCCGTGCGCTCGACGGGATCCGGAGCCCAGGCCCGTGCCCGCGCCCGGCCCGCCCTCGGTCCGCTGATCTCTTCGAGCGCACGGGAACCGAACGCGCCGCCTGAAGCGAGCGCACGGCCAGTTGCCGAGTGCACGCGAAGACGACGCGCCGACCCCGTGCACTCGACGCCTTCCCGTGCACTCGACGCGAACCCACGCACTCGGCATGACCCGCGCATCCGCCACGATCCCGCCGGATCCGCTGTCACGCGGCGAGGACCGGCTTCGTGCGCACAGGGCCGAGCCAGGTCGCGATGAGCACTGCCGTGATCGCGCCGGCGGCCATGATCGCCGCCAGCACCACGATCTGGAACCGACCGGCCTCCAGCGGCGATAGCCCGCCGAAGATCGCCCCGACGAACGCACCCGGCAGCACCACGAGCCCGGTCGTCTTGGTCTGGTCGATCGACGGGATGAGTGCCTCGCGCACCGCCCGGCGCGCGAGATCGAGCGTGGAGCGCCGCGGTGTCGCGCCGAGCGCGAGCCAGCCTTCCACCTCCTCCCACCGGTCGACCACCGACGCCGTGAAGCGGCGTCCTGCGAGCGTCGCGATGCTCATGGAGTTGCCGATCAGGATCGCTCCGATCGCCAGGAGGTAGCGCGGCGTCGGCTGCAGCGCACCCGTCGCGAACACCGTGCCGACGGACACGACCGCGCCCGCACCGATCGAGGTCGCCATGACCAGCACGGTGCGCATCCCGCCACCCGTCCGGCGCACGGCCACGCCCGTGGCGATGCCGAACATGACCAGCAGCGCGACACCGATCCACCCCGGCTGCGTGACGATGCCGGTCAGGATCACACTGATCACCGCGAGCTGCACCGCACCGCGCAGGACCGCGAGCGCCGGGGACCATCGTCCGGGCACCCGGAACGCCATCAGCGCGGCGGTGGCGATCGCGGCGAGGACGAGCACGCCGATCACCGTCGGCAGCAGATCGATCCCGCCCGTCATGCCCAGCTCCTCCCCGGCGGTCGCGCGCTCAGGCGTCGAGCGCGTCGGGCCCCTGGGTCACAAGCACGTGGAACTGCGCCGCGTCGAGAACTCGCACGCCCAGTTCCTCCGCCTTGGTGAGCTTGGACCCGGCACCGGGGCCCGCCGCAACGAAATCGGTCTTCTTCGACACGCTCGATGCGGCCTTCCCGCCGGCCTTGATGATGGCCTCCTGCGCGCCCTCTCGGGTGTACCCGTCGAGGGATCCGGTCGCGACGACCGTGAGCCCGTCCAGCACTCCCCCCTCGGCGGCGGCCGCACCCGGACCCGGATGGCCCGGTGTGGCCCACTGCACCCCGGCGTCCTGCCACTGCTGCACGATGTCCTGATGCCAGTCGACGGTGAACCAGTCAACCAGGGAGTCCGCGATGATCCCGCCGACCCCCTCGACTCCCGCGAGCTCCTCGCGGGATGCGGAGCGGATCGCATCCAGGGATCCGAACCACTGCGCGAGGGCACGCGCGGCGACCGGGCCGACGTGGCGGATGTTCAAGGAGACCAGCAGACGCCACAGCTCTTTGGTCTTAGCCTTCTCGAGTTCGGCGAGCAGCTTCGTCGCGGCCTCCGAGGGCAGCACCTCACGATAGTCCTTGCGGATGCCGGCACGACGTCGCTCCGCAGCATCGAGATGTCCCGTCCCCGGTGGATACTGCGCGGGGCCCAGCTTCTGGAAGGGAGAACGACGGACCAGCATGCCGGTCTCCTCATCGACCTTGGGCTCACCGGTCTCCGCGTCGCGCACGACGACCTCGATCGGGACCAGCTGCTCGAGCGTGAGCGTGAACAGCCCCGCTTCGGTCTCGAGCGGCGGCACGGCCGAGTGACTCGGCTGTGTGAGGGCGGCCGCGGTGACCTCGCCGAGCGCCTCGACGTCGAGGGCGCCGCGGGATCCGATGTGCTCGACGCGTCCGCGCACCTGCGCCGGGCAGGATCGCGTGTTCGGGCAGCGCAGATCGATGTCGCCCTCCTTCGCAGGGGCGAGGATCGAGCCGCACTCGGGGCATCGCTCGGGCATCACGAACTCACGCTCGGTGCCGTCCCGCCGCTCGACCACGGGACCGAGCACCTCGGGGATCACGTCGCCGGCCTTGCGCAGCACGACCGTGTCGCCGATGAGCACGCCCTTGGCCTTCACCACGTCCTTGTTGTGCAGGGTGGCCTGGCGCACGACGCTGCCCGCAACGTGCGCGGGCTCCATGACCGCGAACGGGGTGGCACGACCGGTGCGCCCGACGGACACCACGATGTCGAGCAGCGTGGTCTGCACCTCCTCCGGCGGGTACTTGTAGGCGATCGCCCAGCGCGGGGCACGGCTCGTGGCGCCGAGCTCGGCGTGCAGGTCGAGCTCGTCGACCTTCACCACGATGCCGTCCAGCTCGTGTTCGATGTCGTGCCGGTGCTCGCCGAAATAGGCGACGAACTCGGCGACCTCGTCGATCGTCGCGCACACCTTCGTGTGCGGGCTCGTGGGCAGGCCCCAGCCCGACACGAGATCGTAGATCTCGCTCTGCGCGGCGACGGGCGGATCCGGCCAGGCGCCGATGCCGTGCACGTACAGGGCGAGGGAGTCGACGCGGAGCAGCCCCGCCTCGAGCTCCATCCCGTCCTTCTTGTCGAGCTGCTGGCGCAGGCCTCCGCTCGCCGCGTTGCGCGGATTCGCGAACGACGGGAAGCGCCGGGCGGCCGCCGTGTGCGCCTTCTCCTCGTCGAACGGCTTCTTGGCCCCGCCGCGGGCGTGCCACTTCTCCAGGGCCTCGGCGTAGGCGCGGTCGCGGAATACGGCCTGTGCGGCGTTCAACCGCTCGAACGCGGCCACGGGGATGAAGACCTCGCCACGCACCTCGACGATGGCCGGATGACCGGATCCGCTCAGTCGCTCCGGGATGCCCGCGACACGCAGGGCGTTCTCGGTCACGACCTCGCCGACCCGCCCGTCCCCGCGCGTGGCTGCGGAGGTGAGCACGCCGTGCTCGTAGCGCAGGTTGATGGCAAGCCCGTCGATCTTGAGCTCGGTGAGCCAGGCCACCTCGCGCCCGGCCGCGGCACGGGTCTTCGCCGCCCACTCGCGCAGTTCGTCGATCGAGAACACGTTGTCGAGGCTGAGCATGCGCTCGGCGTGCTCGATGGTCGCGAGGCCCGTCGCCTCCGCCGCGCCCACCATCTGCGTCGGCGAGTCCTGCCCCTGCAGCTCCGGGTGCAGGCGCTCGAGCTCCTCCAGCCGGTGCATCCAGCCGTCGTAGGTGGCGTCGTCGACGAGTGAGGTGTCACGCCCGTAGTACGCGTCCTTCGCCTCCAGGATCCGGGTCGTCAGCTCCTCGGCCTCGACGCGGGCGGCTTCCAGCGAGATGTTCTCCGGCACCCCTGAAGTCTACGAGCGAGCGCCGACATCCGAGCGGCGGTCACCGGCTGCGTCCGGTCCGCACGAAGTCCCAGCCCGAGAAGGCCGCATGGAAGTGCTTCGGATCGCGGTCTCGATCTCCCAGCAGACGCGCTGTCTATGGGCCCACGCCAGTCCCGGGGAGCAGCAGACGGCGACGGACTCATCGTGAAGAGCTCAGCCAGTACGCCCAGTGGTAACCTTAGTCCACGGATCTAGTCCATCGGAGGCGACGATGACGATGGTGAACGTGCACGACGCGAAGACCCAGCTCTCGCGACTGATCGACCGCGCGCACGCAGGTGAAGAGATCATCCTCGCCAAAGCAGGCACGCCATACGCGCGGCTCGTCCCCCTCGAGCCCTCCCGGCGCCCCGGCGGCCTCGACGGCACACTGGGCGACGCGTTCTTCGACGAATTGCCCGACGATGAGCTCGCGGCGTGGAACGCCCCGCGATGACCGCTTATCTTCTGGATACCCATGCGATCCTGTGGTGGTTCAGCGACAGCGATCGACTCTCTCCGTCAACACGCGCGCTCCTCGCCGATCCGGAGAACGAGTTCCTCGCAAGCGCCGCCAGCGCATGGGAGGTGACGACCAAAGCACGCATCGGGCGGCTCTCGGAGTTTCCGATGATCCTTCGCGATTACCCGACTCTCCTCGTGCGCAACGGATTCCGAGATCTGCCCGTCTCCGGTCGCCACGGCCTCTTCGCGGGGTCGATCGATCATCCGCATCGTGACCCCTTCGACCGCATGATCGCGGCGCAGAGTGTCCTGGAGAACCTCCCGGTCCTCAGCACAGACCCCGCCTTGACAGCCCTCGGTGCCACCACCATCTGGTGATTCATACGACGGCGTCCATGTGCTCATGCGACGAGTTGCCCCGAGGTCCGCCTGCCACGATCACACCGCGCCCAGCGCTGCGGCGACCGGTGTGCGCAGGCGGGACAGGGTCGGGATCAGCACCGCCGCGACGGTGAGCAGCGCGCCGGCGGCCGCGAGAACCCCCACGCCGCCCAGGCGCAGGACCTGATCCAGATCGTCACCGTGGAAATCGCGGATGTACGTCCTCGTCACGGCGGTTCCTCGGTCGGGCTGTGCATCCATCATCACCGCGGCCGGCCGGGACGGGAAGTCACGCGACGACGCGACGGCATCGAGCCCCGCGATGCGGCAGGTCTCAGACCCCGGCCGGCACCGCGGAGACCGTGCGGTCGATCGTGAACTGGCCGAGCACCCGCGTGCCGATGTACAGCACGGCGCTCTGTCCCGGTGCGACACCGTCGAGCGGCTGGTCGGGGACGACCCGGACGCCGTCCTCCGCGATGAAGGCGCGGGCGGAAACCGGATCCGCGTGGGCCCGGATCTGCACCTCGCAGACGAACTCGTCCGCGGCGGGCGCTGCTCCGGCCCAGGAGCGACGCTCCCCGGAGATCTCGGCGATCGCGAGCGCCTCCTTGGGTCCGACGACGACCGTGTTCGACACGGGCCGGACCTCGAGCACGAATCGCGGCTTGCCATCGGGGGCGGGCACGCCGAGCCGCAGACCCCTGCGCTGGCCGACGGTGAAGGCGTGCGCGCCGTCGTGCGTGCCGACGACCGCGCCGTCACGATCGAGGATCTCGCCCTGCTCGGCGCCGACCTTCTCGGCGAGCCAGCCACGGGTGTCGCCGTCGGGGATGAAGCAGATATCGTGGCTGTCGGGCTTCTGCGCGACGCTGATCCCGCGCTCCGCCGCCTCCGCACGCACGAGCGCCTTGGACGGCGTGGATCCGAGCGGGAAATAGGTGTGCGCGAGCTGCTCGGCGTTCAGCACGCCGAGCACATAGGACTGGTCCTTGGCGGCGTCGGAGGCGCGATGCAGCTCGAGGCCGCCGGAGCCATCGACGAGCGTCGCGTAGTGCCCGGTGCACACCGCGTCGAAGCCGAGTTCGATCGCGCGTTCCAGGAGGGCGGCGAACTTGATCTTCTCGTTGCAGCGCAGGCACGGGTTCGGGGTGCGGCCGGCCCGGTACTCGGACACGAAGTCCTCGATCACGTCCTCGCGGAAGCGCTCGGAGAAGTCCCAGACGTAGAACGGGATCCCGAGGAGGTCCGCCGTGCGACGCGCGTCCATCGCGTCCTCGATCGTGCAGCAGCCGCGGCTGCCGGTGCGCAGCGTGCCCCCCGCACGGGACAGCGCGAGATGCACGCCGACCACGTCGTGCCCCGCCTCCACGGCGCGCGCGGCCGCCACCGCGGAGTCCACTCCCCCGCTCATCGCCGCCAGCACACGCATGAGACCAGTGTACGAGCGGGCCGCTGAGCGCAGGCCGGACGCTTCGACAGGCTCAGCGAGCGGCACGTGGCTCAGCGACCGGGGTGGGAGACCCGCACGTAGGCGTCGCCGATCGCCGCGAGCACGGCATCCACATCGGCCTCCGACGATGTGCGGCCCAGCGTGAACCGGATCACGCTGCGCGCCTCGGCCTCGCTGCGTCCCAGCGCCTGCACGACGTGCGAGGGCTCCGCGATCCCCGCCTGGCAGGCCGACCCCGCCGACGCGGAGATCCCGGCCTGATCGAGCAGGAACAGCAGGCTCTCGCTCGGCGCACCGGGGAACAGCAGATGCGCATTGCCCGGCAGGCGCCCGGCGGGGTCCGGATCCCCGAGCAGCTCGGCGGAATCGACCCGCTCGCGGATCCCGGAGACGAGGCGATCGCGCAGCGCACCGAGCCGAGCAGCCTCCGCGGCCTGCTCCGCGACGGCGAGCTCCGCGGCCACCGCGAATGCGGCGGCGCCGGCGACGTCCTGCGTGCCGGAGCGGAGACCGCGCTGCTGCCCGCCGCCGTGCACCAGCGGCGCCAGCCGCGCCGTCCGCGCCACGACCAGCGCCCCGGTGCCCGTCGGCGCTCCGATCTTGTGCCCGGCCACGCTGAGTGCCACGAGGCCCGCACCGGGCGGAGCCGAGCCGCGGAGCGCGGCGAACGACAGCGGCAGATGCCCGAAGGCGGCGACCGCATCCAGGTGCAGCGGCGTCCCGGCATCCGATGCGGCTTCGGCGAGCGCCGCGGCATCGTTGACGGTGCCCACCTCGTTGTTCGCCACCAGCGCGGTGGCGGCGGCCGCGCCCTCCGTGGCCAGCGCGGCCGAGAAGCCATCGACGGGGATCCGGCCCGCCGCGTCCAGCGCGACAGGGACGACCCGCGCCCCCTCCGCGGCGAGCGCCGCGACCGTGTCGAGCGTCGCGTGGTGCTCGCCGTCCGGCAGCACGATCGCGTCCTGTCCCTCGGCGCGGGACCGCCACAGCCCCTGCACGGCGAGGTTCACCGATTCGGTGCCGCCGGAGGTGAGGACGACCTCGATCGGGTCGCAGCCCAGCGCCGCGGCGAGACGCTCCCGCGACTCCTCCAGGATCCGCCGGGCGTGCTGCCCCGCACCGTGCGTCGACGACGCGTTGCCGGTCTCCCCGGCGACGTGCAGCCACACCTCCGCGGCCTCGGGGCGCAGGTCGGTCGTGGCTGCGTGATCCAGATAGTGCACCCCACCACTCTCCCACCCCGCCCCCCGATGGGACTCAGTAGCAGGAATCACGGGACCCGGTAGCGGATCCGCGCCGCACGCGCAGTATTCTTTCCCTCATGTGCCCGCATGTCACAGCCCTCGCCACGGCGACCGTCGACACGGTCTGCTCCCTGTGCAGCACCGCCTACGACGATCTCGGCGTTCGGGTGCACAACGGCGTGGGCACTCTGCGCGTGTGGTCGACGAACGCGACCGCCATGGAGCTCGTGGTCTTCGACGAGGCGGACGTGGATTGGGCGACGGCGACCCTGCCGTTGTCTCCCATGGGCCAGTCCGTGTGGGAGGTGACCAGCGAGCTGCTCGTGCACGGCGCCCGGTACGCGATCCGGGTGACCGGTCCGGGCGGCGGCGGCAACGCGTTCGACCCCACCGCGAACCTCCTCGAACCGTACTCGCGCGGCATCGTGAAGGCCGGGCGCCCGAACGACTGGCGCTCGGTCGTCGTCGACGCGTCCTTCGACTGGGGGGGCGTGCACAAGCCCCGCACCGCGTGGGCCGACACGGTGATCTACGAGGGCCACGTGAAGGGGCTCACCAAGCGGCACCCCGCCGTCCCCCCCGCACTGCACGGCACCTACGCGGGCCTCGCTCATCCGGCGATGATCGATCACTTCCAGAGCCTCGGGGTGACCGCCCTCGAGCTGCTGCCCGTGCACGCCTTCGTCTCCGAGCCCTTCCTGCAGCAGCGGGGTCTCAGCAACTACTGGGGCTACAACACGCTGGGCTTCTTCACCCCGCACGCCCCGTACGCCACGAGGCAGGCGCGCCGCGCCGGATCCGATGCGGTGCTGCGCGAGTTCAAGGGGATGGTGCGGCTGCTGCACCAGGCGGGCATCGAGGTCATCCTCGATGTCGTCTACAACCACACCGGCGAGGGCGGCCTCGCCGGGCCCCGGATGAGCATGCGCGGCATCGACAACGCGCGCTACTACCGGCAGAACGCCGACGGGTCGTACATCGACACCACCGGAACCGGCAACACCGTGGACACCTCCTCCGACGCCGTCGGTCGCATGGTGCTCGACTCGCTGCGGTACTGGGCCGACGAGGTGCAGATCGACGGGTTCCGGTTCGATCTGGCGGTCTCGCTCGGCCGGGATGCGCAGCACGAGTTCACCCCGGAGCATCCGCTGCTGCAGGCGATCCGCACCGATCCGGCCCTCGAAGGCACCAAGATCATCGCGGAGCCCTGGGACGTGGGCCTCGGCGGCTGGCAGACCGGCAATTTCGGCCCGGGCTGGCACGAGTGGAACGACCGCTATCGCGACCGGGTCCGCAACTTCTGGCTGAGCGACATCGACTACGCCCGCCGCGCCTCGACCGCACCGGTCGGCATCGGCGGTTTGGCGACGCGCCTGGCGGGATCCTCCCGCACCTTCTCCGAGGATCGCGGTCCGCTCGCGAGCCTCAACTTCGTGACCGCGCACGACGGCTTCACGATGCGCGATCTGGTCTCCTACAACGTCAAGCACAACGAGGAGAACGGCGAGGACAACCGCGACGGCGCAGAGACCAATCGCGCCTTCAACCACGGCGCCGAGGGTCCGACGGCCGATCCGGTGATCGAGGCCACCCGCCGTAAGGCGATGCGCAACCTCTTCGGCACCCTCCTGCTGTCGGCCGGGGTTCCCATGATCACGGCCGGCGACGAGACCGCCCGCACGCAGGAAGGCAACAACAACGCGTACTGCATCGACTCGCCCCTGACCTGGCTGGACTGGGACCACGCGGAATGGCAGCTCGCCCTGCGTGCGCACGTGGCGCGGCTCACCCGCCTGCGCCGGGAGAACCCCGCCCTGCGTCCGACCCACTACGCTCGCCTGGGCGAGGACATCCCCGGTGCGAGCGACATGCTCTGGTATGACCAGAACGGCGACTCCATGTCGATCGACCGCTGGAACGACGCGGCCAACCGCACCCTGCAGTACGTGGCCGTCGCGGAGGACGACAAGGAGCACAACCGGGTGCTGCTCATGGTGCACGGCACCGAGACCGCGACCGATGTGCGCTTGCCCGCCGTGCCCGGCGTCACCCGGTACGTGGCGCTGTGGTCGAGCGCCGATGAGCGCCCCAGCGACGTGGAGACCATGCACCGCCCCGGCGACGTGATCGCCCTCCCCGGAACCTCGATGCGACTGTTCCGGGCGGAGTGACGCGCCTGTTACCTCCGCGACCCCCGAGGAGCGGTAGGTTCGGGGTGTGTCCGAACGATCTGTCACCGAGTCCTCGTCCGATGCTCTCCGCAGCACCGCGCAGATCCCTGTGCGCGCCCTGCCCGACACCGACGCCGCCGATGCGCAGACCACCCGCATCCCGCTCGCGGATCCGTCCCCCGCTGCCCCCGAGGGCTTCCACCCGAAGGCGTTCGCCGGCGAAGTGATCCCGTTCCGGGTCGTCGCGTTCCGCGAGGGGCACGACCTCATCGGCGTGCACCTTCGGCTGCGCACACCGAACCACCAGGAGAGCCTGCACCGGCTCACCCCTTTGAACGACGGCACCGACCGCTGGCAGGTCGACGTGGCCCTGCAGGAGACGAACGCCTGGACGTTCCGGTTCGAGGCGTTCGCCGACGAGTTCGCCACCTGGGCGCACGCCGCAGAGCTCAAGATCGCGGCCGGCGTCGATGTCGACGTGATGCGGGCGCTCGGCGCGCAGCTGCTGACCCGAGCGGCCAAGGACAAGACCCGCCCGAAGCCGGAGCGCAAGCGGCTCGGGAAGATCGCGGAGGCCCTGGACGCCCCCGATGCCACCGCCCAGGACGCGCTGGCCGTCGCGACCGACCCGGAGCTCGCCGCCCTGTTCGCCGATCGCCCGCTCTCCGCGCTCGACTCCGCGACGCCGTGGCAGACGATCCTCGTCGAGCGCACCCTCGCCGGCGCCGCAGCCTGGTACGAGTTCTTCCCGCGCTCGGAGGGCGCGGTGCAGAACCCGGACGGCACGATCGCGAGCGGCACGTTCGCCACGGCTGCGGAACGGCTGCCGGCGGTCGCGGCGATGGGCTTCGATGTGCTGTACCTGCCCCCGATCCATCCGATCGGCCGTCTCAACCGCAAGGGGCCGAACAACACGCTCACCGCAGGCCCCGCCGACCCCGGCTCGCCCTGGGCGGTCGGCGCCGCCGAGGGCGGCCACGACGCCGTGCATCCCGATCTGGGCACGCTCGCCGACTTCCGCGCGTTCGTGAAGAAGGCGAACGCGCTGGGCCTCGAGGTCGCCCTCGACCTCGCGCTGCAGGCCGCGCCCGACCACCCCTGGGTGAAGACGCACCCGGAGTGGTTCACGGAGCTCCCGGACGGCACGATCGCCTTCGCGGAGAACCCGCCGAAGAAGTATCAGGACATCTATCCGCTGAACTTCGACCGGGATCCGGTGGGGCTGTACACCGAGGTGCTGCGGATCGTGGAGCACTGGATCGCACAGGGCGTGAAGATCTTCCGGGTCGACAACCCGCACACCAAGCCGCTGCGGTTCTGGGAGTGGCTGATCCGCACCGTGAACACGAAGCATCCCGATGTGGTCTTCCTCGCCGAGGCGTTCACCCGGCCGGCGCCCATGCGGGGCCTCGCCGCGGTCGGGTTCCAGCAGAGCTACAGCTACTTCACCTGGCGCAACACCAAGGCGGAGCTGGAGGAGTTCCTGGTCTCGATCGCGCACGTCACGGCCGACTACATGCGACCCAACCTGTTCGTGAACACCCCCGACATCCTCACCGAGTACCTGCAGTTCGGCGGTCGCGCCGCCTACCGGATCCGCGCCGCGATCGCCGCGACGGCGGCCCCGCTGTACGGCGTCTATGCCGGCTTCGAGCTGTTCGAGAACGTGGCTCGTCCCGGTTCCGAGGAGAACATCGACAACGAGAAGTACGAGTACAAGCTGCGCGACTGGGCGAAGGCCGAGGCGGAGGGCCGCTCGCTGGCCCCCTACCTCACCCGGCTCAACGAGATCCGCCGCGCGCACCCGGCGCTGCGGCAGCTGCGCAACCTGCGTCTGCACTGGAGCGACGACGACGCGATCCTGGTGTTCTCGAAGCACCTGGAGGCGGCCTTCACCGGCACGGGCTCCAGCGACACGATCATCGTGGTCGCGAACGTCGACCCGCACTCGGTGCGGCAGACGACCGTGCATCTCGACACCCTCGCGTGGGGCGTCGAGCCTGGGACGGCGTACGAGGTCGAGGACCTCGTCACCGGATCCGTCTGGACCTGGACGGATCATGATTTCGTGCGCCTGGACGCCTTCACGGAGCCGGTGCACATCCTCCATGTGAAGGGGCAGCCATGATCACCACTGCGATCGACCCCGCTGTTCTCGAGGCCGTGGCCTCGGGGGCACACCACGATCCGCACTCCGTGCTCGGAGCGCATCCGCAGCCCGCCGATGCGGGCGGCAGACGTGTCACGATCGTGCGTGCGCTGCGACCGCTCGCGAAGAGCGTCGCGGTGCTGCTCGACGGCGGTGTCGAGGTACCCCTCACCCATCTCGCCGAGGGGATCTGGGAGGGCGAGGTCACCGGTCCCGCCGGTGCCTACCGGATCAAGGCGACGTACGGCGATGCGCCGGACTGGATCAGCCCCGACGCCTACCGGCACGCCCCCACGATCGGCGAGCTCGACCTGCACCTCATCCGGGAGGGCCGCCACGAGCGCCTGTGGGAGGCGCTCGGCGCCCACCCGCGCTTCGTCGACGGCGATCAGGGCACCTCGTTCACCGTGTGGGCGCCGCACGCGCAGGCGGTGCGTGTCGTGGGCGACCACAACGAATGGGACGGCCGCCTCGACGCCATGCGCTCCATGGGCTCCAGCGGCGTGTGGGAGCTGTTCCTGCCCGGTGTCGACGTCGGTGCGCACTACAAGTACGAGATCCTCACCCCGGCCGGAAACTGGATCCTGAAGGCGGATCCGATGGCGCAGCTCGCGGAGACGCCGCCCGCGACCGCCTCCATCGTGACCCGGTCGGGGTACTCCTGGGGCGATGGCGCGTGGATGACCCGCCGCGCGGCGACGCACGCGGTGGCGCAGCCGATGAGCGTCTACGAGCTTCACCTGGGATCCTGGCGGCCGGGACTCGGCTACCGGGACATCGCCGACGAGCTCATCGAGCACGTGAGCACCACCGGGTTCACCCACGTCGAGTTCATGCCGGTCGCGGAGCACCCGTTCTCGGGGTCGTGGGGCTACCAGGTGAGCGGCTACTACGCCGCCACGCATCGCTACGGCGAACCCGACGACCTGCGCTACCTCATCGACCGGCTGCATCAGGCCGGTATCGGCGTCATCATCGACTGGGTGCCGGGCCACTTCCCCAAGGATGCCTTCGCCCTCGCCCGCTTCGACGGCGAAGCCGTGTACGAGCATCCGGATCCGCGCCGCGGGGAGCACCGGGACTGGGGCACGCTGATCTTCGACTACGGCCGCAACGAGGTGCGCAACTTCCTCGTCGCCAACGCGCTGTACTGGCTGGACCAGTTCCACGCCGACGGCCTGCGCGTCGACGCCGTCGCCTCGATGCTCTACCTCGACTACTCCCGCGAGGACGGCGAGTGGGAGCCCAACGTGCACGGCGGACGGGAGAACCTGGAGGCGATCCGGTTCCTGCAGGAGGTCAACGCGACCGCCTATCGCAAGCACCCGGGGATCGTCATGGTCGCCGAGGAGTCGACGAGCTTCCCCGGCGTGACGGCACCCACCGATCACAACGGGCTCGGCTTCGGGTTCAAGTGGAACATGGGCTGGATGAACGACTCGCTCGTCTACATCGAGCGCGATCCGCTGTACCGCTCGCACCATCAGGGCGAGATGACGTTCTCGTTCGTGTACGCGTTCGGTGAGAACTACATCCTGCCGATCAGCCACGACGAGGTCGTGCACGGCAAGGGCAGCCTGCTCTCGAAGATGCCGGGTGACCACGCGGCGAAGCTCGCGAACGTGCGCGCCTACCTCGGCTACATGTGGGGGCACCCGGGCAAGAACCTGCTGTTCATGGGGCAGGAGTTCGGCCAGCTCTCCGAGTGGTCGGTGGACCGCGGCCTGGACTGGTGGCTGCTGGACCAGCCCTCGCACCGCCAGCTGCAGGGGTTCGTCGGAGCGCTGAACCGCGCCTATCGCCAGAACGCGCCGCTGTGGGAGCGCGATCACGACAGCAGCTCGTTCACGCGGATCGGCGCACCGGAGTGGGATCCGAACATCGTCGCCTTCGTGCGGCGCGACGCGCACGGCGGACACCTCGCGGTGATCAGCAACTTCGCCGGGACCACGCGCCACGGCGTGAAGCTCGACCTGCCGCTCGCCGGCGGCTGGACCGAGGTGCTGAACACGGACGCAACCGATTTCGGCGGGCACGGCGAGGGCAACCTCGGGCTCGTCTACGCCGTCGACGTCGAGAACGGCTCTCCCCAGGCCACGCTCACCGTCCCGGCGCTCTCCACGATCTGGCTGCGGCATCAGCGCGACCCGCACGTGCCGATCGTCAGCAAGGGCTGACTGAGACGATTCCGCCGGTGCCGACACTCTTGAGTGAGAGACACCGAACGGAGCGGGCATGGCGCACGATGCACACGACAGGACGCTCGTCGCGCGCGCGGCGGCGGGAAGCGAATCCGCCTTCCGCACGCTGTACCGGGCGTACGTGCGCCCCGTCTACTGGATCGCGTACGGCATCCTCCGCGATGCGGGGGATGCCGAAGACGCGACCCAGGAGACGTTCGTCGTCGCATGGCGGAAGCTGGCCGGCCTGGAGCTGGCGGGCGATTCGCTGCTGCCCTGGCTCGCCACGATCTGCCGCTTCCAGGCGGCCAACCGGCTGCGGCGACGCCAGCGCGACGCGGCGCACACCGCCGAGGGCGTGGATGAGCGGATCCCGGCGCTCGTCGACGTCGAGCGGCAGGTGATCACTGCCGAGCTCGCCGACCGGATCGCCGCCGAACTCGACGGGATGAGCGTGCTGGACCGCGAGATCTTCCGGCTGTGCGCGACCGAGGGCTGGGACTACCGGGCCGCGGCCGCGGAGCTCGGCGTCGGGCACGGCGTCGTCCGCAACCGTCTCTCCCGCGTGCGCACCCGCCTGCGCGGTGCTGTGACCGAGACGGAGTCCGCATCATGACCACCACCCCGACCGAGCTGCCCGAGCTGTCCGAAGAGACGGCGGACCGCCTCGAGGAGGCCGTCTTCGCGCAGATCGCCGAGGAGCGCGCCGCCGAGCGTGCACACCGCGCCCTCACCCGGCGACGTGCCCGCCGTCGCGGCTGGCTGACCGCGGGCGGTGTCGCCGCGGCCTTCGTGGTCGGCGTTCTCGTCACACCGGCGATCCTGAACGCCACCGGATCCGCCTCCTCCGGATCCTCGATCGCCACCGCGCCGTACAACGCGCCCTCGGGTGCGCAGCCTCTGAGCGGCGCGGCGAAGGATCTGGCGCAGAGCTCCGGTGGTGCCTCCTCCCCCGCGGGCGGATCCACGTCGTCGACGAACACACCGCGGGACGTCGTCCGCACCGGATCCGCCACCGTGCAGGTCGACGACGTGCGCACGGCCGCCGATGCGCTGGCGGCGCTCGCGAAGAAGCACGGCGGCTTCGTGGAGAGCCAGCAGATCGGATCGACGTCGACGCCCCTGACCACGGGCGGCGGGATCGTCCCGTCGCCGGCGGGCGACGGGTGGGTGACCCTGCGGGTTCCCGCGGCGGACCTCGATGCCGTGATGGATGCGCTGCGCGCCCAGGGCACGGTGCTGGCGACCTCGGTCGGCACGAACGACGTGACCACGGCGACGACCGACCTGCGCGCGCAGATCGACTCCTTGACGACATCGGTCACGCGCCTCACCCAGCTGATGTCGCAGGCGACCTCGGTCGCGGACCTGCTCACGGCCGAGACCGCGCTCACCGACCGTCAGTCGCAGCTGCAGTCGGCGCAGCAGCAGCTGAAGGATCTCGAGTCGCAGGTCGCGATGTCGTCGGTGCAGGTGACGCTCGTGCACCAGGCGCCCGCGGCGGCGGATCCCGCGGGCTTCGGGGATGGTCTCGCGGCCGGGTGGAAGGGACTCATCGTCTCCCTCAACGCCCTCGTGATCGCCCTCGGATTCCTCCTGCCCTGGCTCGCGCTCGCCCTGGTCGTGGCGCTCATCGTGTGGGCGATCGTCCGGGCGCGCCGCGCCCGGCGCACCCGCCTCGCCGCGGTGACGAGCGCGAAGGCCCGCGAGGACTGAGCGCACCACGCGGACGGGATGCCGCCCACGGCATGGATGCGCGGCTAGGGTCGTCGCCATGAGCAGCGCCGCCGTCTCCCCCGCTCGCGTGGTGCCCGAGGGACGGGATCTGACGCTGGATCTCACCCGCGTCGCCTGCGTCGTGCTGGTGGTGTTCGTGCACATCCTGTTCACGGGGGTCGGCCGCAGACCCGACGGATCCCTGCTCATCGAGCGGACGGTCGAGGGTCAGAGCTGGTTCGACGCCGCGAGCTGGATCCTGAACATCATGCCGTTGTTCTTCGTCGTCGGCGGCTACGCGGCCCGTGCGGGCTGGCGGTCCGCCGAGCGCCGCGGCGAGGACGCGGTGGGATTCGTGCGGCTGCGTCTGGCACGCCTCGCCCGCCCAGCGATCCCGCTCTTCGTCTTCTTCGCAGTCGCCCTGGCGGCGACGCGCGTGCTCGGCATCGATCCGGCGCTCGTCGACACGATCGCCGTCGGCGTCGGTTCGCCGCTGTGGTTCCTCGCCGCGTACCTGCTGGTGCAGTCGCTGGCGCCGTGGATGATCGGGTTGCATGCCCGTTTCGGCATGTGGGTGCCGCTCGTGCTCCTTCTCGGTGCTCTGGGCACGGACGGGCTGCGGTTCCTGGTTGCCGGCGGCCTGCTCGGGCTCGGCCACGTGCCCTCGACCGGTTATGGCATCGGTGCGGAGCTCTTCGGAATCCCGAATGTGGCGTTCGTCTGGCTGTTCGCCCAGCAGATCGGCTTCGTCCTCTTCGACGGCTGGTTCTCGCGTCGCAGATTCTGGCAACTGCTCGCCCTCATCGCCGCCGGGTATCTCGCGATCTGGGGTCTGGTGTCCCTCGGCGGATACTCCTGGAACATGCTCAGCAATCAGTGGCCGCCGACGACGCCCCTCGCGATCCTCGCCGTCGTCCAGGCGGCAGCGCTCACCCTGCTGCACCGCCCGCTCACAGCCCTCATGCGCACCCGCGCCGCACAGGGCGCGGTCCTTCTCATCGGCTCGCGCCTCATGACGGTGTACCTCTGGCACCTGCCGCTGATCATGGTGCTGATCGGGCTGGAGCTGCTGCTCCCCCTGCCGATGCCGGCGCCCGGCAGCGCGCTCTGGTGGTGGACCAGGGTGCCGTTCCTGATCGTCGTGCTCGCGGCGGTGTGGCTGCTGTCGCTCTGGCTCGTGCGTTTCGAGAAGGCACCGGCCCTGGGCGAGCAGCCCTCCCGCGGCATGATGGCGATCGCCGTCGTCGTGTTCCTGCTGCCGATCCTTGCGATCACGGCCTACGGTCTGGATCTTCCTCTGGCCGTGTGCGCACTGCTCGCGACCGGGCTCGCGCTGTGGCTGGCCGGCGCCTACCGCGCACCGCTCAGGCCTGCGGGAGTCTCGGCACGGCGTCGATGAGAGCCCGCGTGTAAGCGTTCCGCGGGTGCGCGAGCACATCGGCGGTCCGCCCGGCGTCGACGACACGTCCCCCCTGCAGCACCACGACGTCCGCGCAGAGCTCGGCGACGATCGACAGGTCGTGCGAGACCATCACGAGCGTCATGCCGTGCTCGGCCTGAAGGCGCGCGAGCAGTCGCACGATGTCGAGTCGGGTGGACAGGTCGAGCGCGCTCACGGGCTCGTCCGCGAGCAGCACCCGAGGGCGCGTGATCAGGGCGCGCGCGATCGCGATGCGCTGCCGCTGACCTCCGGAGAATTCGTGCGGGTAGCGCAGCAGGGCATCGGGGTCGAGCTCGACGTCGCGCAGCGCCTCGACCACCCGATCGCCGCGGGACGGACGCGCCTCGCCGTCACCGTGACCGTCACCGAGCCACCGCAGCGGCTCGGCGAGGACGGAGTCGACGCGCTGGCGCGGATCGAGCGAGGCGAAGGGATCCTGGTAGACGGGCTGCACCGCACGCCGGAACGCCTGCACCGCACCACGGGTGCCGGACGCCGGCGCCGCGCCTTCGAACAGCACCGTTCCCGCGCTCGGGCGCCGCAGGCCGAGCAGGAGCGAGAGCACGGTGGTCTTGCCGGATCCGGACTCGCCGACCAGGCCCAGGCTGCGCCCCGCCTCGATCGCGAAGGTCACGTCCTGCAGGGCCGCGGGTGCGGATCGGCGATAGTGGTGCGAGACGCCGTCCAGCGTGAACAGTGCGCTCATGAGCGGCTCCCCTCTTCGCCGGTGCCGGAGCCGCTCAGGCGGTCGAGCGCCGACTCCAGTTCGCGGGCCGCAGTCACCAGCCGGCGGGTGTACCCATGCTCGGGCGCGGTCACGATGTGGCGGGCCAGGCCCGCCTCGACCACCTCGCCGCGGCGCAGCACGATCGCGCGCTCGGCGATCCCGGCGACGACGGCGAGATCGTGCGAGACGAACACGAGCGAGGTCCCGTGCCGGCGCACCGCGTCGTCGAGCAGCTCGAGCACGGTGGCCTGGACGGTCACGTCGAGCGCCGTGGTCGGCTCGTCCGCGAGGAGCACGTCGGGACGGCACGCCAGCGCCATCGCGATCGCGATCCGCTGGCGCTGTCCTCCGGAGAGCTCGAACGGGTAGCGCTGCAGCAGCCGGTCGGGATCCGGCAGGCGCACCTCCTCGGCGGCCGCGCGCACGGCTGCGCGCAACTGCGCGCCCTGCTGTCCCCGGTGGCGCCGCAACGGCCGGGCGATCTGATCGCCCACGCGCATGAGCGGGTCGAGCGCCGAGGACGGATCCTGGAACACGGCCGCGATCCGCGATCCGCGCACCCGCTGCAGCACGCGCTCGCCGGCGCCGATCAGCTCCGTGTCGTCGAGCCGGACGGATCCGCTCGCCGTGAGCCCGGACGGCAGAAGGCCCAGCAGGGCGAGCCCGGTGAGCGTCTTGCCGGATCCGGACTCGCCGACGAGTCCCAGCCGCTCGCCCGGGGCGAGGTCGAGGTCGAGGTCTCGGACGAGCACGGCTCCCTCGTTCGTGAGGATGCGGAGTCCCCGCACCTGCAGCGTCGCGCCCATCAGCTCCTCCCCCGTCTGGTCGGATCGAACCGCTCCCGCAGGCCGTCCGCGACCGCGTTCGCCCCCAGCACGAGCAGGGCGATCACCGCTCCCGGGATGACCGCGCCCCAGGGCGAGGTCAGCACCGTCCCCTGGGCCTCCTGCAGCAGGCGTCCCAGGGAGGAGTTGGGCGGCGGTACGCCGAGGCCGAGGTAGGACAGCGACGCCTCCGCCATGATCGCCGCGCCGAAGAGGACCGCGAGGTTCACCACGAGCGCGGGCCAGATGTTCGGCAGCACGTGACGGGCGAGCACGCCCCACGTGGGCGCGCCGGACGTGCGTGCCGCCGTCACGAAGCTCCGCGACAGCACGTTCTTGACGAGGATCCGGGTGAAGCGCGAGACGATCGCGGATCCGGCGATCCCGATCGCGACGATCGCCGTGTCCAGGCCGGGGCCGCGCGCGGCGACGATCAGCATCGCGAGCAGCAGCGTCGGGAAGGCGATCAGCACATCGAGGAGCGAGGAGACCGCGTCGTCCACCCACCCGGGCAGCAGCGCCGCGAACGTGCCGAGCACGAAGCCGATGACGGCGGCGAGGGCGACGGCGCCGAGCCCGACCAGCATCGCGATCCGGGTGCCGGCGAGCACCTGGCTGAACAGGTCCCGCCCGAGCTTGTCGGTGCCGAACAGGTGAGCGCCTCCCGGCGGCGCGAGCCGCCCGCCGGAGGTGTCGTCGAGAGGGAACGGCATCCAGAACACCGAGACGAGCGCAGCGAGGGCGAGCACTCCGAGGATCACGATCCCGATCGTGAGCGTGATGTCCCGGCGGCGCACGGAGCGGGTCATGCCTGTTCCCCTCTCGCCGAGATGCTGCCGCGCAGGCGCGGGTCGACGAGGCGCTGGGCGACGTCGGCCAGGAAGCCGATGAGCAGCACCAGAGCGGTGGTGACCACGAGCACACCCTGGATGCTCGGGTAGTCGTGCTCGCCAACGGCCTTCACCAGCAGCGCGCCGAGGCCCGGGAGCGTGAAGACCGACTCGACGACCACCGCGCCGAGCAGGGTCGATGCGAGTTCGATGCCGAGGATCGAGATCACCGGGACGGCCGCGTTGCGCACGCCGTGCGCGAAGAACGCGCCGGCCCTGCTCTCCCCCAGCGCGCGGGCCGTGCGCAGATAGTCGGAGTCGAGGACATCGAGCGTCGCCGAGCGCACGTAGCGTGCGAGCGAGGCGCTCATCACGATCACGATCGTGAGGACGGGCAGCGCGAGCGCGCTCAGTGCCGCACCGGGGTCGGCCCAGTCGTCGCGCGGGAAGCCGCCGGAGGGCAGCAGCCGCAGGGTCAGCGCGAACAGCCAGACCACCAGGAGTCCGACCCAGAACACCGGCACCGCGATGCCCAGCTGCGTGATCGCGCCCAGCAGCGCGCCGTACCAGGTCCTCGCCCGCGCCGCCGCGACCACTCCGATCACGGACCCGAGCACGGTCGCGATCACGAACGAGATGAGCGCGAGCGGCAGCGTCACCGCGAGCCGGGAGGCGATGTCGTCCGCGACGGGAGCGCCCGAGGTGAACGACGTGCCCAGATCGCCTCGGAGCAGGCCGGAGAGCCACGATCCCAGCTGCACGAGCACCGGCTGGTCGGATCCGACCTGCGCCCTCGCGGCCGCGATCTGCTCGGGCGTCGCGTTCACCGAGATGAGCGCGTTCGCCGGGTCACCGGGGAGCACCCGCAGCAGCAGGAAGACGACGAGCATCCCCACCAGGAACGAGAGCACCAGGAAGAGCAGGCGGCGGACGAGGTATCGGGTCACCGCGCCCCTGTCCGTCGCATCGGCCGGACGGCCGCGATCACTGGGTCTTCTCGATGTCCGCCACGAAGAACTGCGAGTTCAGGCCGTGCACGGGGTAGCCCTTGACCGCGCTCGATGCGACGACGATCTGCGGGGCCAGGAACAGCCAGTCGCTCGCGGCGTCCTCCGCGATCTGCGTGTTGACCTTCTTGAGGATCGCGGTCTGCTCGTCGGTGCTGCTCGCCTGCTCGGCGTCGGCGACCCACTGCACGACCTGCGGGTTGTCGTAGCCCCAGTAGAAGTTCGGGTTGCCGTACCAGACCAGGTCGCGGTCGTTGACGTGCTCCTGCAGCGTCGCGGCGAAGTCCTTCTTCTGGAAGACGTTCGTGTACCACTGGTCCTCGGAGATCGTGTTGATCTTGACCGTGACGCCGACCTTGGCCAGCTCGGACTTGATGAACTCCGCGACCGCCGGGTGCGGGTCGTAGGACGGGGTGTCGAGCGTGAAGGAGAGGTTCGACTGCCCGGCCTCGGCGAGCAGCGACTTCGCCGCGGCCGGGTCGTACGGGTTGACCGAGGTGAGGTCCTCGTACCAGGGGTCCGTGGGCGGCACCATGGATCCGATCAGCGTGCCGCGACCCGCCCAGATCGAGTCCAGCAGCTTCTTGTCGTCGATCGCCTGCGTGATCGCCTTGCGCACGCGCTTGTCGTCGAACGGCGCGACCTTGTCGTTGAAGGCCAGCAGCTCCTTCGTCGTGGACGTGTTCTCGGAGACCGTGAAGGCCTTGTTGCCCGTGAACTGCTTGAGCGCGTCGGGGCTCTGCACCTGCGTGACGATGTCGACCGCGTTGGTCAGCAGCGCGTTGGAGAGCGCGGAGGCGTCGGTGAAGTAGGTGAAATCGACCTCCTTGCTCTTCGCCGCGGTCCCCCAGTAGCCCGGGAAGCGCTTGAGCGTGAGCGAGGAGCCGCGCTTGAACTGGTCGACCGTGTAGGGGCCCGTGCCGTCCTCGGCGGTCTTCAGATCCTTCGCGTCGGTGTTCACGATCCACACGTAGGTGAGGTTGTACGGAAACGAGATCGAGCGCGACTTCAGGTGGAAGACGACGGTCTGCGGGTCGGGCGTCTCGATGCTGTCGACGACCGCGAGCTGCGACTTGCGGGCGGACTGCGAGCTGTCGGCGAGCACGCGCCCAAGCGAGGACTTCACGTCGGCGCTGGTCAGCGCCTTGCCGGAGTGGAAGGTCACGCCGCTGCGCAGCTTCACCGTGTAGGCGAGCCCGTCGGGGCTGACCGAGTAGTCGGTGGCGAGGCGGTTGACCACCTTGCCGTCGTCGCTGAGCTGGAACAGCCCCTCGTACACGTTGCCGTTCAGCGCCTCGGTGACGCCCTGACCGCCCGCGTCGACGTTGGACAGGTTCAGCGGTGCCGAGAGCGAGCCGATCCGGATGGTCGCGTTCGCGTCGGGCGTGCCGCCGACCGATCCGGCGCCGCCGGAGCACGCCGTGGCGAGCACGGCGACCACCGTGAGGGAGGCGGCGAGTGCCGCGATGCGGGAGAACTTCATGGATGGTCCTTCAGGGCTGTTCGGGAGGCTTCGGTGCGTTCGGGGTGCGTCAGTGCGTTCGGGTCGCGTCAGTGCTGATCGGGAAGAGGCATTCGCTCACCCGCGCGCACCGGCGTCGTGAGCCGGTTGGAGAGCGGCGGCAGCGGGCAGTTGTACTGGTCGGAGAAGCCGCAGGGCGGCACGAAGGCGCGGTTGAAGTCGAGCACGACCTCGCGCGTCCCCTCGAGACCGGAGTCGTCCTGCACGAACAGGAACCGTCCCGGCCCGTACGTGCGGGTCTCGGGATCCTCGGTGCGGTTCGTCGGATCCGCGAACACGAGCAGCAGCGTGCCGCCGTCGTCGAACGCGTCGAGCGAGTAATCGGCGCCGTCGATCGTGACCGCGAGGTCGCCGGGCACGGGCAGCTCGCGGCTGAGGCCGTTGTCGCGCAGGTGCTCGTACGGCACGGCGCGGCCGCCCGAAACCGGGGTGAACGTCCCGGTCAGGCGCCAGACGGGGTCGTACTCGAAGGTCGCGATGCCCTCGAACTCGCGGTTGCGCGCGGATGCGGCATCCCAGAACCGGAAACCCCGCTCCGGATCTCCCGTGGTGAGGTGACGGCGGGTGAGCTCCGTCACGACGACCGTGTCGGGCAGACCCGCGGACGCCTCTTCGAGCGTCGTGTCGTCCTCGGGCTCCAGCCATCGCGTCTCGATGAGGGCGAGGTTGCCCTGCGGTGCGGTCACGGCGGCGAGACGGCCGGCCTTCCACGCGTCATGGGCGGTGCGCGCCGCCGCGGAATCGGCGTCGGTCGTAGCGTTCACGGGCATCTCTCCAGCCTAGGTCGCGGGTTTCCCCCGCTCCTCAACGCGCGTCATCGTTCGTCGTATTCCCGGCAGCGCGTGTCGCGCTCCGGCGACGTCATCCCGGAGACGACGAAAGCCCTCGGCGAACCGAGGGCTTTCGTGTGCTGTCTGTGACCCCAGCGGGATTCGAACCCGCGTTACCGCCGTGAGAGGGCGGCGTACTAGGCCGCTATACGATGGGGCCGTCTTTGCGATCCGTTTCCGTTTCGCGACAACCGTTCAAGTATGACATGCCCCCCAGCGGCCGCCAAATCGAGCCGGGCCGGAAGCGTACCCCGGGTGTGTCGCGGCCCTGCGGGATTACGCTCGAGGAATGCGCATCACCAAGCATGAGCACGCGGCGCTCCGCGTCGAAGACCACGGACAGACGCTGCTCATCGATCCGGGCAGCTTCACCCTCCCTCTCGACGGGTTGCAGCGCCTCGCGGGGATCGTCATCACGCATGAGCATCCGGATCATTGGACACCCGAGCACCTCGACCGGATCCTGCGCGAGGCCGCGGGCACGCCGATCTTCGCGCCTGCCGGGGTCGTGCGCGCCGCGGAGGGATACGAGATCACGGAGGTCGCCCCCGGCGATACGGTGACGGTGGGCGGTTTCCGGCTGCGGTTCTTCGGCGGGGTGCACGCCGAGATCCACTCGTCGATCCCGCTCATCGACAACGTCGGCGTACTCGTGGACGACGAGCTCTACTACCCCGGTGATTCCTACGCCGTGCCCGAGGGTGTCGAGGTGGGCACCCTCGCCGCTCCCCTGGGCGCCCCCTGGCTGAAGATCGGCGAGGCGATCGACTTCGTGCTGGCCGTGAAGCCGCGCCGTGCGTTCGGCACCCATGACATGACGCTCTCGGTGATCGGCGCGAACATGCACCGCTCCCGGCTCACGTGGGCCACCGAGCAGAACGGCGGCGAGTTCTTCGAGCTGAATCCCGGCGACGACCTGGAGGTCTGAGCGTGCGCCCGGTCATCGTCGGCCCTGGTGCGACGATCACCGGTCCGGCAAGACCAGCCTGACGGCGCCGTCATGCCCGAGTGACCGCGGGCGGCGGTGCGGTCGGATCCGGACCGGCCGGCTTCGCGGTGCGCTTCGAGACGATCGCGACGGCGAGCGACGACGACACGACCGCGACCAGGGCTCCCAGGACGATCGCGGATCCCTCGCCGGGCAGCAGCGCGGAGGTCTCGACACCGAGGGCGACCGCGGCGACCGGCACGCCGAGCTGCCCCGCGGACGCGACGGTCTGCGGCCACGGCAGCCCCACGAGGCGAGCGGCGAGATGCGCGAGCACCGCGGCGACGCCGAGCACGACGCCGAGCAGGATCATCGCCGGATGGCTGATCAGGTTGCGCAGGTCGATCGAGGATCCGAGCCACACGAAGAACAGCGGACCGAAGAAGCCCTCGGTCATCCCGAACAGCTGCCGGGCGAGGCGCCGCGGCTCGCCGACGGCGGCGAGCACGAGGCCCAGCGTGAACCCCGCCATCATGACCGACACATGCGTGAACTGCGCGATCGCCGCAAGGCCGAACATCGCCAGCAGCGTGAATCGCAGCTCCAGTCCGAACCGCCGTGACTCGGAGTAGTCGTGGAAGCGCTTCTGCATCCGCGGTCCGAGACGGCGCGCCAGGATCGCGAGTCCGACGCCGATCGCCGCGATGAGCAGGCCGCCGCCGGCCACCAGCGGCACCCGGGACGGCTGCATCACGAGCGGCAGCGCGAGGATGCAGGCGACGTCGGCGATCGCGATCTGCGCGACGAGCTCGGCGGCCGAGTCCGCCGCGATCCCGAGCTGCTGCAGCATCGGAAGCACGAGGGCCGCGGAGGACGACGCGATCAGCACGGCGTAGACCGCGCCATGGGCATTGCCGAACATCGCGGCGACCGCGATGCCGAGTCCCACGGCCACCACGGCGACGAGACCCGCTCCGAGCGCTCCTTTGCCGAGCGCGGCGCGCACCGTGCGATCGAGCACGGGGATGTGGGAGCCGATCACGAGCATGATCAGGCCGAATCCGATCTGCGCGAGCAGGGTGAACGTCGGCTGGGTCGGCTCGACCCAGCCGAAGCCGCTGACGCCCACGACGAGCCCGGCGAGCAGCTCCCCCGCGATGATCGGCACGCGCCATGCGCTCCGCGCGGACAGCACCGGTCCGAGCAGCCCGACCAGCACGATGAGGGCGAGCGTCGCGAACGTCATGCGCACACTCTAGAGCCGGAGCCGGGCCCCGTCCCGCCCGCGCGCCGCGCCCCGTCCCGCCCGCGCGCCGGGCGACGACCCGCGGAATCAGCCGACCAGGACTCCCTGCGCCTGCCGCACCCTGATGGCCCGCTGCTGGTGGTCGCGCTGCTCGAGCACGAGCCGGCGCAGCGCCGCCGGGGCATCCGGATGCGCATCGAGCCAGACGTCCACGAGCTCGGTGGTCTCGACCTCGGGGTACAACCCGATCACGAGGCGCCGGGCGATCTCGATCGACCGCTCGGCCCAGGCGGCCTCGATGCGGTCGAAGTACTCGGCGTCGAACCCGGAGATCAGATCGCGCCGTCCGCCCGCGCCGAAGCCGCGGATCGTGGCATCCAGATGATCGTTGGTGAGAGTGAGATCGCCCCACGCAGCACGCCAGTCGGCCGCACGCACGGCGGCGTTCGGCGTCGAGGCGGCGGCGGCCAGCGCGGCCGTGCGCCCGCTCGCGGTGTGGTCGCGCAGCTGCTCCTCAGTGATTTCCTCGGCACCGGCGTGCCCCGTGGCCACGAGAGCGGTCAGCAGCTCCCAGCGCAGATCCGCATCCATCGGGAGTCCTTCCGGACCGGATCCGATCAGCAGCGTGGAGACGTCCCGGCGACGGCTGTCGTCGAACGCCGCCGCCGCGGCGAACGCGCGCGCCCAGATGAGCTGCGCATCGCCGCCGGGGACGGCCGCGCCGAGCGCCGCCCAGGTCGCATCCAGCCAGGCCCGACGCGCATCGGCGCGGTCGACGTCGGGCAGGAACTGCCCGATCGCGGTGGGAGCGTTCAGCAGCACCCCGCCGAGCAGGGCGCTGTCGGTCTCGGCCGGCGCGTGCACGGCGACGATCTCGAGGTAGCGGGTGACGGCCAGCTCGCCGTCGCGCGTCGCGTTCCACAGCGCCGACCACACCAGGCCGCGCGCGAGCGGATCCGCCAACGAGGACAATCCCCGTTCGACCGCGGACAGGGAGCGCTCGTCGAGGCGGACCTTGGCGTAGGTGAGGTCGCCGTCGTTGAGCAGGACCAGGTCGGCGTCCGCGAGCGCCACCGATGTGCGCGGCGCAGCGATATCGGCCCGGATCCGCTCCTGCAGCACCAGTGCGTCGTCCTGCAGGTCGTACAGCCCGATCTGCAGCCGATGCGGCCGGGGGGCGTCCTGGACGACCACGGCGGCGCCGTCCGTGCCCCGCTCGAGGCTCAGGGTGCTCATGCCCGTGGTCTGCAGCCAGGCCTGTGCCCAGGCGCGCATGTCGCGCCCCGACGCCTGCTCGAGCTCGACGAGCAGGTCCTCGAGCGTGGTGTTGCCGAAGGCGTGCTGGGCGAAGTACCGACGCGCGCCCGCGAAGAAGGCCTCGTCGCCGACGAACGCCACGAGCTGCTTGAGCACGGCGGCGCCCTTGGCGTAGGTGATGCCGTCGAAGTTCAGCTTGGCCGCTTCCAGGTCGGCGATGTCGGCGACGATGGGATGCGTGCTGGGCAGCTGGTCCTGCGTGTACGCCCAGGCCTTGCGGCGGTTCGCGAACGCCACCCAGGCGTCCGTGAACTCGGTCGCGGCGACGGAGGCGTGCGCGCCCATGTAGTCGGCGAACGACTCCTTGAGCCACAGGTCGTCCCACCACGTCATGGTGACGAGGTCGCCGAACCACATGTGCGCCATCTCGTGCAGGATCGTGTTCGCCCGCGACTGACGCTGGGCGCGGGTCGCCGCACCGCGGTAGAGGTACGACTCCGTGAACGTGACCAGACCGGGGTTCTCCATCGCGCCGATGTTGTACTCCGGCACGAAGATCTGGTCGTACTTGCCCCACGGGTAGGGGAATGCGAAGGCGTCGGCGAAGAAGTCCATGCCCTGCCGGGTGACCTCCAGGATCTCGTCGGCGGCCAGGTGCGCGGCCATCGAGGCGCGGCTGAGCACCGCGAGGGGCACGACGAGATCATCGCGACGCCATTCGGACGACACTCGCACGTAGGGTCCGGCGGCGATGCAGGTGAGATAGCTGGACAGCGGCAGCGTCGGGGCGAACTCGACGGTCTGCGCGCCGTCGCGGACATCCGTGCGGGCGGGAGACTGGTTCGACAGCACCTCCCAGCCCTCGGGCGCGGTCACCACGATCGTGATCGCCGCCTTCATGTCGGGCTGCTCGAAACAGGCCATGAACCGTCGCGCGTCGGCGGGCTCGTCATGCGTGTACAGGTAGACGCCGCCGTCGACCGGGTCGACGAAGCGATGCAGCCCCTCGCCCGAACGGCTGTAGGCGCCGGTGGCGCGGATCTCGACGGTGTTGCTCTCCGCGAGGCCGCAGAGGCGGATCCGCGCACCGTCCCACTCGACCTCCTGCTCGCGGCCGTTCACGACGACCTGGTGCACGCCCTCGCCGAGGAAGTCGACCCAGGTCTCCGCCGCGGTCGCGCCGAACTCCAGGGTCGACGTCGTGGGGAATCCGGTGATCGCGGGATCGACGGCGCCGGCGAGGTCGAGCTCGAGGCGGATCCGGTGCAGGTCGATGCTCGCGGATCGCGCGGCGGTCTCGGTGCGGGTGAGGTTGGCGGAGGTCATGGATCCATCGTTCCATGCTCCGCGCCGCCACCCGCCCGCGCTGTGCCAGCATGGTCGCATGACTGAGCAGACCGCTTCCCTCCCCGAGCGCAGCCGGATCGTGCAGGAGCATGTGCGTGCCGCGGGGCTGTCCTCGCAGGTGCGGGAGCTGCCCGACTCCGCACGCACGGCCGTCGAAGCGGCCGCGGCCCTCGGCTGCGAGGTCGGCGCGATCGGATCCAGTCTGCTGTTCCTCGCCGACGGGGAACCGCTGCTCGTGATGACCAGCGGCCGGCACCGCGTGGATGTGGATCTGCTCACGGCCGCCGTCGGCGCCGAGGCGGTCGCGATCGCGCCGGCCGCGACCGTGCGCGCGGTGACGGGGCAGGCGATCGGCGGTGTGGCCCCAGTCGGCCACCCCGCCCCGGTGCGGACCGTGGTGGACGCGGCGCTGCGCGACTACGAGGTCGTCTGGACGGCGGGCGGCACCCCGCACACGGTGATGCCTTTGACGTTCGACGAACTCGTCGCCCTCACCGGCGGGGAGATCGTGACCGTCGCCGCCGCCTGACCCCTCAGCGTCCGGTGGCCGCCTCGCGGCGCCGCCGGTGCCGCGTCACCGCACCGTAGATCGCACGCAGGATCGCGCGGGCGCCGAAGCGCACCCCGATCCCCGCCGCACCGAACGCGCAGGCGATCAGCACCGCCCTCGGATCATGCAGGTCGATGTCGAACACCCGGGATCCGAGCGGGGTGAGGATGACCACGAGCATCCCGCCGATCATCGCTCCCACGAGCGCGATCTTCCACGGCCGGAACGGCCGCGCGACCGTGATCAGCACGAAGAACGCCACGATGATGAGCGCCAGGAAGGCCGTCGACGAGGTCAGCACGAGCTCGGCGCGCGTCGTGCCGAGCACGGCGCGCGCCGTCAGGTAGGCGCCGTAGGAGGCGAGCGCGGCGCCGATGCCGCCGGGCACCGCGGCATCCAGCACCCGGCGCACGAAGCCGTCCTGCGCACGCGCCGTGTTCGGCGCGAGCGCCAGGAAGAACGCCGGGATCCCGATCGTGAACCAGGCGATGAGCGTGATGTGCCGGGGCAGGAACGGGAACGGCACCGCCGTGACCGCCACCAGCAGCGCGAGCAGGATCGAGTACAGCGTCTTGGTGAGGAACAGCGTCGCCACCCGCTCGATGTTGCCGATCACACGACGGCCCTCGGCGACCACGTGCGGCAGCGTGGCGAAGGAGTTGTCCAGCAGCACGATGCGTGACACCGCCCGCGCCGCAGGAGAACCGGATCCCATCGCCACGCCGACGTCGGCGTCCTTGAGCGCGAGGACGTCGTTGACGCCGTCACCGGTCATCGCGACCACGCGCCCATCGCCCTGCAGGGCGTGCACCATCGCCCGCTTCTGGGTGGGTGTCACCCGGCCGAAGGCGGTGCGGTCCCGCACCTCGGCGTCGAAGTGCGAGGACTGCGGATCCAGGCTGCGCGCATCCACGGCGTTGCGGCCGTCCGGCACTCCGGCCTCGGCCGCGATCGCGCCCACGGCGGCCGCGTTGTCCCCGGAGATGACCTTGATGTCCACGTCCTGCTCCGCGAAGTACGCGATCGCCCCGGGCGCTTCCACCCTCAGGCGCTGATCGAGGATCACGAGCGCGGTGGCGACGAGCCCGGCCGGCAGGCCGTCACCGGGAGCCTGTGGGTCCGGCAGCGCGGCGCCGGTGCGGGCGAGGGCGAGCACCCGCAGACCCTCGGTGGCGAGCGCATCGGAGCGGGTGCGCGCGAGGTCGTCCGGGGCGAGAAGCACGTCCGGGGCACCGAGCACCCAGCTCTCGACCGCTCCCGTGCCCACGGCGGTCTGCATCGCCGCCCACTTGCGCGCGGATGAGAACGCGATCGAGATCTGCGCGGGAAGCCCGGGCTCGTCGCCGACGTGCTCCAGGATCGCGGCCATGCTGGCATTGGGCTTTCCCTCGGCGCGACCGATCGCTGCGAGGGCGGCCTCGATGCGATCGTCGTCCACGCCGAGGCGTTCGACGGCGCCGACGCGCATGCCGTCCTCGGTCAGCGTGCCGGTCTTGTCCGTGCACACCACGTCGACGCGCGCGAGCTGCTCGATCGCGGGGAGGTCCTGCACCAGGCAATGCCGCCGGCCCAACCGGATCACGCCCACGGCCATCGCGACGCTCGTCATGAGCACGAGCCCTTCCGGCACCATCGGCACGAGCGCGGCGACGAGACCCTGCACCGCCTTGCGCCAGTCCTCGGAGCGTCCCCAGATCTGGTTGATGATCGTGAGCACGCCGACCGGGATGAGCGCCCAGGTCACGTACTTCAGGATCCGGTCGATCCCGGTGCGCAGCTGCGAGGACGGCTTGCGGAACTCGGAGGCCTCCTTGGCGAGCCGGGCGGCGTACGCGTGTTCGCCGACGGCGGTCGCACGGAAGCTCGCGGAGCCGGCGGCGACGAAGCTGCCGGATTTGAGCTCGTATCCGGGCCCGGCCAGAACCGGCTCCGACTCGCCCGTGAGCAGCGACTCGTCCACCTCGAACCCGGTGGCGGTGAGCACCTCGCCGTCCACGGGGATCTGATCGCCCGCGGCGACGAGCACGATGTCATCGAGCACGAGCTGCTCCACGTCGATCTCCGCGACGCCGTCGGCCCGCTCCACCCGGGCAGGCGCCTTGCTGAGCAGCGCGAGCCGGTCGAGGGTGCGCTTGGCGCGCACCTCCTGCACCATGCCGACCACGGTGTTCACGATGATGAGCAGCCCGAACAGGCCGTCGATGAACGATCCGGTGCTGAGGACCAGGAGGAGCATCACCAGGTAGATGGCGTTCACCCGGGTGAAGGCGTTCGCCCGGAAGATCTCCCCGAAGCTGCGGCTCGTGCGCGAGGCGACGAGGTTGCCCTCGCCGCGTTCGATCCGTTCGGCCACCTGTGCGGCTGTCAGCGGGGCATGGGCCATCTCCACGGATCTGCCGGAGGTCATGCGTTCACCTTAACAGCGCGCGACTCAGCAGCGTGCGATGGGCAGCAGGGACCGCGTGCGCGATCGGGGTCAGGAAGCGGCGGCCGCCGCCTGCCGGCGTTCCTGGCGCAGCGCCGGCAGGTAGCAGGCCGCGCCGAGGATGCTGAACGCCCCGGCGACGACGGTCGCGTTGGCGGCCGAGGTCGCCCCGGCGAAGACGGTGGGCGGGAGCAGCCCGATGCTGTAGGCGCCACCCGAGACCATCGAGTTCAGCGAGAGCACCGTCGCCCGGGTCTTCCGGTCCGCCTCCCGATGCAGCAGCGCGGAGTGCATGGGTCCCGCAGCCCCCTGTGCGAGATAGGTGAGGCCATGGCCGATCAGCAGACCGGCCACGCCCGAGGCGCACGGGTGGCGCAACGGTCCTCGCCGCGCGGCCCGCGAACCATGCCCGGGCTCAGGCGTCGCAGGTCTCGGTCGCGGACGGGGCCGGCACGCCGTTCGCGGCGGGCGGCAACCGCCGCTCGAGCGCGATCGCGAGGACGCAGATCAGCACGGAGCCCGCGACCATCGCCACGATGAACCAGGTCTGGCGCCCCTCGCCGAGCAGAATCCCGGCGGCGATCGGGCCTGCGATCGCGCCGCCCTGGAAGGCGGCCGCATTGATCGCGTTGTACCGTCCGCGGTTGCGATCGGAGGCCAGATCGTTGCAGATCGCCGGCACCGTGGGCTGCAGCATCGTCTCCCCGAAGGCGAACACGCCCATGAACAGCAGCACGCCGATCGCCGAGGCCAGGGATTTCGGCAGCAGCCCGGTGAGCCCCAGCAGCACCCACGAGAGCCCCCAGATGAGGGTCATCACCTGCATCACGCGGGTGCGCCGGCGGCCCGCGATGAGCTTCAGGACCGCGAACTGCAGCAGCACGATGACGGCGGTGTTCACGGCGAAGGCGAAGCCGATGACCTGGGTGGACACGCCGGACACCTGACGGGCGAACGCCGGGAAGCCGCCCTCCATCTGCCCGTAGCCGATGAACAC
>JAFDWK010000032.1:45337-47722 GCA_018268515.1 Actinomycetota bacterium | reverse complement strand
GTACTCGTCGCGGATGCGGTCGCGGAGCTGCACGCTGCAGGCGGCGACGGTCTCGTCCCACACCGTGGTCGCGCCGTCCTGTGCCGTGTCGGAGATCGCACGCAGCACCCGGATCGGCACTTCGAACTGGTCGGCGACCCAGACGTAGGCGTAGGTCTCCATATCGACGAGCACCCCGCCGAGACCGCGGATCCGCTCGACCACCGCGACATCGTCGACGAAGCTGTCGCCCGTCGCGATCACCAGGCCGTCGCGGCCGGTCGCGACGCGTGGCGGCAGCGAGACGTGCTGTCCGATCACGCCGTCCAGGTCCTGCACGTCGTGCTGGATCGCGGCGGTGATCTCGTAGACCCCGCCGGGGAGGGCCGGATCCACTCCGCCCGCCGTCCCGACGACGACGACCTCCTCGTAGGCGGCGGCATCCAGCGCCCGGGTCAGCCCATATGCGGCCTTGAGCTTTCCGGGGCCGGTCACGAGCCGGTCGAAGCCCGGAAGCTCCCCGGGGAAGGCCTGCAGTTCGGACGCGAGGGCGGCGACGAGGAGTCTCATGGATCCATCCTCGCAGGACCGGTCGCTGAGCCTGTCGAAGTGCCCGGACCGTGGCCGCGGGGGCTGCGACGAGGGGCGGCGGCGTTCACGCGCAGGTGCTTCGACAAGCTCAGCAACCGAATCGTCGCATACTGGTTCCACGACCGAAGGAGAAGCATGACCCTGCAGCAGGACATCGCCGCCGACCTCGGGGTGCGGCCCGACATCGACCCCACGGCGGAGATCGACCGCCGGGTCGGCTTCCTCGTCGACTACCTCCGGCACACGGGCGCCAAGGGCTACGTGCTGGGGATCTCGGGCGGGCAGGACTCGACGCTCGCCGGGCGCCTCGCCCAACTCGCCGTCGAGAAGGTGCGCGCCTCCGGCGGCGAGGCGGCGTTCATCGCCGTGCGCCTGCCCTATCGGGTGCAGCACGACGCCGACGACGCGACCGCCGCGATGGCGTTCATCGCCGCGGACGAGGGCGTCGAGGTCAACATCGAGCACGGCGTCGACGGTCTCGAGAACGACCTGGAAGCGGCGGGCCTGGAGGACGTCGCCGACTTCCACCGCGGCAACATCAAGGCGCGTCTGCGCATGGTCACGCAGTACGCGATCGCCGGTCAGCGCGGCATGCTCGTGATCGGCACGGATCATGCGGCCGAGGCGGTGACCGGGTTCTTCACGAAGTTCGGCGACGGAGCGGCGGATCTCACGCCGCTCGCGGGGCTCACCAAGCGCCAGGGCCGTGCGCTGCTGCTCGCGCTCGGTGCGCCCGACCGCCTGGCCTACAAGGTGCCCACGGCCGACCTCCTCGACGGCACGCCGGGACGCGCCGACGAGGACGAACTCGGCCTCACCTACGAGCAGATCGACGACTTCCTGGAGGGCCGCGCGGTCGACGACGAGGTGGCGCAGCGCATCGAGGTGCGCTACCTCGCCACCGCGCACAAGCGCCGTCAGCCGGTCGCCCCCGACGACACCTGGTGGCGCTGAGCCCTGCTCGGCAGTGTCCCCACCCCCGTCTAGGGTCGAACCGACGGCCGGATCGGTCGTCCCCCGAACGACAGGAGCCCTCGTGCGCGTGATCACCCCTTCCGGATCCGATCAGAACGTCGGATCCGACCGGAAGCGTGTGATCTGGAGTGCCACCGACCTGAAGCTCGCGGCGGAGTGCGAGTTCGCCTGGGCGCGGGCGCTCGACGCGAAACTCGGGCGGGTCGAGCCGGTCGAGGATCCGGAAGACGCCACCCTCGCCCGCGCCGCGGCCATGGGCGACGCCCACGAGCTCGTGGTGCGGGACGACTACATCGACCGGTACGGGCGCTCGGAAGCCGGCGGGCCCGGCGTGGTGGAGCTGCCCAAGGTGTCCTCGACGGATCCGGAGGCGCTGGCGGGGGTCGTCACGGACACGGTGGACGCCCTGCGGTCCGAGGCGACCGTCATCTATCAGGCAGCGTTCTCCACGCCGGAGTTCGTCGGATTCGCCGACTTCCTGCAGCGCGATGCGGACGGCCGGTGGCGGGTGCAGGACTCCAAGCTGGCACGGACGGCGCGCGTCACGGCGCTCATGCAGTTGGCGGCATACGTCGATCAGCTCGACCGCCTCGGCATCCCGCGTTCCGACCAGGTGGATCTGATCCTCGGCGACCGCAGCATCTCGACGCATGAGGTCAGCGACCTGCTGCCGCTGTTCCACGTGCGCCGGGCGCGCCTGCGCGCGCTCATCGCCGATCGCCGCATCGAGGAGGGCGCGGCCGGAGCACCGCTCGCCTGGGGGGACGACCGCGGCGACCTGCAGATCGTCGCCTGCGGGCGCTGCGCCACGTGCGAGCTCGAGGTCGTCGCGCACCGGGA
>JAFDWK010000032.1:0-45278 GCA_018268515.1 Actinomycetota bacterium | reverse complement strand
ATCGACGACCTCGCCGCGGCCGCGGGGGCCCCGGAGGGGATGAGCACGGAGACGTTCGAGGCGCTGCGCGCGCAGGCCCGGCTGCAGCTCGCCGCGATGGCCGCCGACGACACCATCGCGCCGGCGGACGCCGCCGCCATGGCCGGGGGAGAGGCCGCGGTGCACCCCGCGCCGCCGTTCGAGCTGGTCTCCGCCGCTGCGATCGGGCTGATGCCGCGCCCCAGCCGCGGCGACCTGTTCTTCGACTTCGAGGGCGACCCGCTCTACACGGAACCGGGAGAGGGGCGATCGGGGCAGAACAGCCACTGGGGGCTCGACTACCTGTTCGGCTGGGTCGACGACGCCGAGCAGTACACCGCGCTGTGGGCGCACGACTTCGCGGCCGAGAGGCAGGCGCTGCTCGACTTCCTCGACTTCGTGGCCGCGCGACGGGCCGCGCACCCCGACATGCACATCTACCACTACGCCCCCTACGAGACCTCGCACCTGCAGAACATGGCGGAGCGCTACGGCGTGGGCGAGGCCGAGGTCGACCGGCTGCTGCGCGAGGGCGTGTTCGTCGACCTCTACCCGCTCGTGCTGCGGACCGTGCGGATCGGATCCCGGTCCTACTCGATCAAGAAGCTCGAGCCGCTCTACATGGGCGCCGAGGTGCGCACGAGCGATGTGCAGAAGGGCGACGACTCGATCGTCCAGTACGTGCAGGCGCGGGGATTCGCCGCCGCGGGGCGCACCGCCGAAGCGGACGCCATCCTCGCCGACCTCGCCGACTACAACCGCTACGACTGCGTCTCGACCCGGCGCCTGCGCAACTGGCTGGTGGGCCTGGCCCGGGAGGCCGGGGTGCTGCCCGCGCCGCCGGACGAGCCGGAGACCCGCGCCTACGAGCCGGCGCCGCTGTCGCTCGCGCTGCAGGCCGAGGGGCAGCGGGTGCAGGGCGAGGCCCGCGACGAGGGCCTCACCGGAACCGCGCTCGAGCAGGCCGGGCAGCCGCATCGCGTCGCGGCCGCGGCGATCGACTACTTCCCGCGCGAGGCCAAGAGCTTCTGGATCTCGCACTTCCAGCGGCTGCGTGAGCCGGTGACGCTGTGGGAGTCCACGCGCGACGTGCTGCGGGTGGATCCGGACCGCTCGGCCGTCGCGCAGGACTGGGGGCAGGAGGAGGGTGCCCGCGCGGTCACGCGCCTCATCGACCTGCACGGCGAGGTCGCGCCCGGCAGCACGCTGAACGTCGGTGGCAGTCCGTTCGCGCTGTACGAGACGCCGGCGCCGTTCTTCGGCGAGTTTCCGTCGCGGGTGATCCACGTGCCGCACGAGGTGGAGATCGTCGAGGTGCTCGATGACGGGTACCGGATCCGGGAGCGCTCGATCGGCGGGCAGACCTGGGACGAGCTGCCGCTCGCGCTCACCCCGGCGGCGCCGCCCCGGGTGACCTCGCTGCAGGGCGCGATCGAGGAGTGGGCCGGTGCCGTGCTGTCGGCGGCTCCGGCGTTCCCCCAGGACGCGGCGACCGACGTGCTGCGTCGCGCCGTGCCGCGCACGCTGTCCGGGCAGGCGCTCCCGGGCGGGGCGGACGAGGGCGCCGGCGACAGCATCGACACGGCCGACGCGATCGTGCGGGGCGTGCTCGACCTCGACCGCAGCTACGTCGCGGTGCAGGGCCCTCCCGGCACCGGCAAGACCTACACGGCCTCGCACGTGATCGCGCGGCTGGTGAACGACCACGGCTACCGCATCGGCGTGGTCGCGCAGTCGCACGCGATCGTGGAGAACCTGCTCGACCGGGTGGTCGCGGCAGGGGTCCCCGCGGCGCAGGTCGCGAAGGCGCCGAAGGATCCGCACGGACCGGATCCGGTCTTCACCGTGATCCGCAAGGACGGCATGGCAGCCTACCTCGCCGAGCAGAGCGCCGCGGGCAACGGCTGCGTGGTCGGCGGCACCGCGTGGGACTTCTCGAACACCCGGCGCGTGCAGCGCGGCGAGCTCGACCTGCTCGTGATCGACGAGGCCGGGCAGTTCTCGCTCGCCTCGACGATCGCGGTGGCGGCCGCCGCGCAGCGCCTGCTGCTACTGGGGGATCCGCAGCAGCTGCCGCAGGTGAGCCAGGGCACGCATCCCGAGCCCGTGGACACGTCCGCGCTCGGCTGGGTCATGCACGATCGCTCCGTCATCGACCCCGCGCACGGATCCTTCCTCGCCCGCTCGTGGCGGATGCATCCCGAGGTCGCGGCGCCCGTCTCGCGGCTCGCATACGCCGGGGCGCTCGCCTCCGCGCCGGGCACGGAACGGCGCGAGATCGCCGGCGTCGCACCGGGGCTGCACGTGCATCCGGTGCGACACCGCGGCAACGCCACGCAGTCGCCCGAGGAGGCGGCGGAGGTCGTCCGCATCGTGGGCACGCTGATCGGCCGCGACTACGCGGACGGCATGGAGGGCGCGGCGACCCGTCCGCTGGAGCAGGCGGACATCATCGTGGTCGCGCCCTACAACGCGCAGAAGCAGCTCATCCACGATGCGCTCGCCGACGCCGGCTTCGGCGACATCGCCGTCGGCACGGTCGACAACTTCCAGGGCAAGGAGGCGGTCGTCTCGATCACGTCGCTCGCCGCATCGAGCGGACGCGACGCCCCGCGCGGACCGGAGTTCCTGCTGCTGCAGAACCGGCTGAACGTGGCGATCTCGCGCGCCAAGGTCGCCGCCTACCTGATCCACTCGCCGGCGCTGCTGGACGATCTGCCGTGGACGCCGGAGGGTGTGGCCCGCCTCAGCGCCTTCGCGCACCTCGTCGGCGCGGATCGGGACGTCTGAGAATCGGTCATCACCCATCTGACAGCATGCTGTCACGATGATGATGCTATGCTGTCAGAATGAGGACCACGGTGACCCTGGATGCGGACGTCGAGGCGATGATCCGCAGACTGATGGTGCAGCGCGGGGTGTCCTTCAAGCGCGCGCTCAACGACGCGATCCGCGCAGGAGGAACCTCGGGGGCGCGGGCGGGCGCCGGCTACACCCGCCCGCGGGACCTCGGTGTTCCGGCGGCGGAACTCACGCACGCGCTGCGCATCGCTGCCGACCTCGAGGATGAGGAGCTCGTTCGACGGATGCAGTCCGGACGATGAGGGTCGTCGATGCGAATGTGCTGCTCAACGCCGTCAACGAGCGCAGTGCCCACCACGGCGTCTCTCTGAGATGGCTCGACGCCGCTCTCGATGGCGAGGACAACGTCGGATTCGGCTGGAATGCCCTTCTCGCGTTCGTGCGCATCGTCACGGACCCGCGACTGTTCGCCGCGCCCCTCGACGCGGAAGAGGCGATGACGCAGGTTAACGAATGGCTCGCCGCGCCGAGCGCGCACGTCCTGAACCCCGGCGAACGGCACCCCATGATCCTGGAAGGCCTGCTGAAGGCGTCCGGAGCGGCGGGGAACCTTGTGAACGATGCGCACCTCGCCGCACTGGCCATCGAGCATCGGGCGAGCGTCGTGACCTTCGACCGGGACTTCGAGCGGTTCGAGGGCGTGCGCTCGTTCAGTCCGGACGACCTGCTGCGCTCCGCCGGGCGTCGCCGCTGACCTCGCCGACACCCGTCGTTCCGGATACCCGCCAGGCGCGGATGGGGCGAACGGTGTGCGCCGGAGGGCGCCGAGTGGGCGGGAGCCGGATCCGCTCAGCCGCGGAGTCTCCGCCGCCTCAGACCGTGCCGTACAGGCGGTCGCCGGCGTCGCCGAGGCCGGGCACGATGTAGCCCTTCTCGTTCAGACGCTCGTCGAGGGCCCCCAGCACGAGGGTGACGTTGCGGTCGCCGACGAGGTTCTCGATCGCGGCGACGCCCTCGGGGGTGCCGAGCAGGCAGATCGCGGTGACGTCGTCGGCGCCGCGGTCGAACAGGAACTGGATCGCGGCGGCGAGGGAACCGCCGGTCGCCAGCATCGGGTCGATCGCGAAGCACTGGCGGCCGCTGAGATCGACGGGCAGCCGCTCGGCGTAGGTCGTCGGCTCGAACGTCTCCTCGTCGCGGACCATGCCGAGGAAGCCGACCTCCGCGGTCGGCAGCAGCTTGACGAGGCCCTCGAGCATGCCGAGGCCGGCGCGCAGGATCGGGACGACGATCGGCCGGGGCTCGGAGATCTTCACGCCCGTCGTCGTGGTGACCGGCGTGGTGATCTCGATCGGGGTCACCCGCACGTTGCGCGTCGCCTCGTAGGCGAGCAGCGTCACGAGCTCCTCGGTCAGCTGGCGGAACACCGGTGACGGCGTGCGCTCATCGCGCAGCACCGACAGCTTGTGGGTGATGAGGGGGTGGTCGGCCACGTGAACGCGCATGAAGACAGGCTACTGGGTGCGGTGGCGGCGCACACTGCGCCACGGTGTTCCGGAACACTGCCCTCCGGGCGCGATATCGCGATGCGCTCCGACAAGATCGCCCGCGACGACAACGCAGCCGTCGCCCTCGCCGCCATCCTGATCACGTCAGACGTGGATCACACGGCCTGGTCGCCGGGCGGGCGGTGAGGGCTTTCGAGGGTCAGGCGTCGGTGTCGTTCGGCGACGGCGTCGATGGCCTCGGTGAGGGTGCTGTCGCCGTCCGTTTCGGCCCAGCGGTCGAAGGCGGTGCGGTAGATCGCGAGGCCTGTTCGGGCTGCCAGCTCGGCCTCTGTGGGGTCGAATCCGCGGTGGTGGAGGTTATCGGCGAGGGCTTTGGCCAGTGTGTCGAACTTGATCAGCTCGCGTTCGTGGAGTTCGGGGGTGGCGGCGATGATGGCTTGTCGCGTGCGGGCGCGTGCCGGGTCGGAGGCCACGATCTGCGCGGTGGCGTCGAGGGCGAGTCGGACCAGTTCCATCGCGGAGGCATCGGCGGGTGCGGTCTCAAGCGCGTCGGCGGTCGCCTCCTGCAGCGAGGACCAGCCGGCGAAGAGCACTTCGCGTTTGTCGGTGTAGTGGCGGAAGAAGGTTCGCGCGGTCACCCCGGCGCGCTCGGCGATCTCGCTCACCATCGTCTGCTCGAAGCCGCGCTCGGCATACAGCTCGATCGCGGCCTCGCCAAGCCGCGCCCGTGCTCCCGGTATCCAACGTCCCATGACAGTAGCCTATGTGATGTCACTAGATGTCGTCACTCGTGATAGGGTGATGACATCGAATGACATCATGGTGGGAGAGCTTCATGGCCGAGACCTCGACGGTGCGACGGATTCAGTATCACGAGTACGGGGGACCGGAGGTGATGCGTCTGGAACCGTTCACCCCGCCGGTCCCGAAGAAGGGCGAGCTGCTCGTGAGGGTGCGGGCTGCCGCCCTGAACGCCATGGACGCGGGAATCCGTGCCGGGCGCTTGAAAGCTCTGACGGGGAAGAGGTTCCCGCGTGGACTCGGTCATGACCTGTCCGGCATCGTCGAGGCCACAGGGCCCGGCGTGACCCGGATCGAGGTGGGCGATGAAGTGGTCGGGTTCGCGGCCTTCAAGACCGCCGGCGCGTTCGGGGAGCTGACCATCGTGGCGGAGGAAGCGTGCGCGGCCAAGCCCGCGGGGCTGTCCTTCGAGGAAGCCGCGACGCTGCCCGTGCCCGCCGGAGCCGCGTTCCAAGCGCTGGTCGTCAACGGGAACCTGAAGGCCGGCCAGTCGGTGTTCGTGACCGGCTGTCTCGGCGCGGTCGGACGATCTGCGGTCCAGATCGCCCTGGCGCGGGGCGCCACCGTCACCGGCAGTGCACGCGACACTGCGGCCGATGAGGCACGGGCGCTCGGCGTGGGCACCGTCGTCGGGTTCGACGTCGCTCCGTCGGCGCTCGCCGGGCGTTTCGACGTGGTCCTGGAGTCCTCCGGCAAGCTGAGCTACAACGACGCGAAGGTCATGCTCAAGCCCGGCGGCAAGGTGGTCGACGTCATTCCCACACCCGCGAAATACCTTCGCGCAGCCCTGACCCGGCGGTATACGGTGCAAGCGACCAAGAACGACCCGGCCCAGCTCGCCGAGATCCTCGACCTCGCTGCACAAGGAAGGCTGCGGCTGCCGATCGAACGCACCGTGCCCCTTGACCAGGCCGTCGCCGCGCTCACCGACCATGAGCTTCACCCCGCCCCTGGACGCGGAAAGCTCGTGATCACCATGAACTGAGCACCACCGCCGCGAAGAATCAACATGCGAACGGCCTTTTCTCGCCGAGAGTGATCTGCGGTAGGCTCGACCGCCGGGAGGACCGATGGACGCCGCACGAGGAGTCACGGACCACGGGGCGATGGACCGTGCGCTCGCCCTCGCCGCCGAGGCGGCCGCAGCCGGCGAGATCCCGGTCGGCGCCGTCGTCCGGGACGCCGACGGACGCGTTCTCGCCGCGGGGCGCAACGACCGCGAGGAGACGGCGGATCCCACCGGTCACGCCGAGATCGTCGCCCTGCGGGCCGCCGCGGCCGCCCGGGGATCCTGGAACCTCGAGGGCTGCACCCTGGTCGTCACGATGGAGCCGTGCGTGATGTGCGCGGGGGCGATCCTGCAGTCCCGGATCAGCCGGGTCGTGTTCGGCGCCTGGGACGACAAGGCGGGTGCGGCGGGCTCGCTCTACGACCTGCTGCGCGACCGACGGCTGCCGTATCGTGCCGAGGTCGTCGGCGGCTTCCGTGCGGACGAGTCCGCGGCGCTGCTGCGCGCATTCTTCGCCGAGCGGCGCTGAGCTCGGCGTGGCGCGGGGTTCTGAGCGGCGCTGAGCTCGGCGCCACCCCGAGTGACGCTGCGCTCCGGCGGCGCCGGACGAGCCGTGGTCAGGGTTTCGGGCGCCGCGCGGCCAGTCGGCCCAGGCGCTCCACGGCGAACAGGTACGCCTGCGCGTGCGGGTCGTAGTAGCCGCGGTGGCGCACGCCGTTCTCGTCGACCTCGGTCTTGGACGCGTGGCCCTCGGTGGCCTCGCCGTGCTCGCTGCCCGATCCGGATACGGAACCGCCATCGGATCCGTACACGATCGCCCCGTCGATGTCGCGAGGGTCGACGGGATGCGCGCCGAGCCGCCCCAGGGGAGCGGTGATGTCACTCGTCGCCTCGGTGGCGTAGAACGAGAACGACCGCTGCGAGATCGCCTCGGCCACGGCATCGGCCGCCATGCGCGTCATCCCCGCCGAGGCGATCGAGAACGCCATCGACACCGGGCCCGCGCCGTCCATCAGCACCAGTTCCCCGAACAGCGTGGACGAGTACGAGTATGCGAGCACCGCGATCCGCGCCCGCGGGTGCCGGTGGCGCATGCGCACCAGATCGCCCGCCAGCCGCGCGGCGCCCACGGTCGCATGCCTGGTCGCCAGTGCCGACAGGTGGGTGCCCGAGTCGTAGCCGAACCAGGCCACGGTCGCGATGCGGACGGATCCGCCGCGCAGCGCGCTGGCGCGGATCGTGTCGGCGCACAGTCGCCGGGCGATGTCCGCCCACCCGGGGAAGTCCGCGAGATCCGTCTCGATCCCGTGCAGCACGACCGCGATGAGATCGGCGTCGTCGAAATCGCCGAACGCGACCGCAGCCCGCGGCTCCTCGCCCTCGAAGAACAGTGAGATCAGGCGGGCCTGCGGATCCGCGTGCAGCACGTCCTGCACGTGCTGCAGCTTCGCGCGGGCGTCGGCCGACACCGAGGGATCGGCCAGCGCCTCCGCGAGCGGGTCGACCATGCCGGATCCACCCGATCAGTCCGCCGAGCGCAGCACGAACGCGTCGGTCGAGGGGGACGGATCCAGCGCCGGTCGGTAGATGTCGGGTTCGAGGTAGATGACGCGGGCGGCGGGAACGGCCTGGCGGATCCGTACCTCGATGACGTCGATGTCGTCGGCCGCGGCGCGCACCGACTTGTCCGCCGGCAGGGCGATCTTCGCGGCCACCATGAGCTCATCCGGGCCGAGGTAGAGGGTCTTGATGTGGATGAGCTTCTCCACCTCGGGCCCGTCCACGATCGCGTCGACGATGCGGTCGTAGTCGGCCTCGTTGGCCCCCTCGCCGACGAGCAGGCTCTTGGTCTCGATGCCCAGCGCGATCGCGATGAGCACGAGCAGCAGGCCGATCATGAGCGTGCCCAGCGCGTCGAAGAGCGGATCGCCGGTGATCAGGGTGAGGCCCACCCCGAGCAGCGCGAAGGCGAGACCGGTCAGTGCGCCGGTGTCCTCGAGCAGCACGACCGGCAGCTCCGGAGCCTTCGCGCGCCGGATGAACGCCACCCAGGACTGGCCGGCGGGGCGCACGTGGTTGCTCTCCTTGATGGCGGTGCGCAGCGAGAACGACTCCAGAACGATCGAGACCACCAGCACCGCGAGCGGCAGCCACCACCAGGTCTTGTCGAGCTCGTGCGGGTGGATGATCTTCTGCACACCCTCGTAGACGGCGAACACGCCGCCGACGGAGAACAGGATGATCGACACGACGAACGCGTACACGAACCTCTCGCGGCCGTAGCCGAAGGGGTGCTCGCGGTCGGGCCGGCGCTGCGCCTTGCGGCCGCCCAGCATGAGCAGCAGCTGGTTGCCGGAGTCGGCGATGGAGTGGATCGCCTCGGCGAGCATCGAGGCGGATCCCGACAGCAGCCAGGCGACGAGCTTCGCCAGCGCGATGCCCATGTTCGCGAGGAACGCCGCCAGGATCGCCTTGCCGCCACCGGATGCACTCATGCCACGAGTTTATGAGGTCGCCCCGAGGGGAGCTCAGCATCCGGTCCCTGAGCCTGTCGAAGGGCGCGGACGGCACCTGATTCGTGCGGGTCCGAGATCCGGTCCCTGCGCCTGTCGAAGGGCGCGGAGGGCACCTGAATCCGCGCGGGTCCGAGATCCGGTCCCTGAGCCTGTCGAAGGGCCCGGATCCGCAGGCTGGACGCTTCGGCAGGCTCGGCGACCGGCAGCGTGTCCGCGCGACCGCCATGTTCGCACGGACCGGCTCGTAGGATGGCGGCATGGTCGATGCACTTCCCTCTGTCGCGTTCATCGGTGCCGGCTCGATGGGAGGCGCGATCCTGCGGGGCCTCGTCGCGAGCGGCATCCCGGTCGAGGGCGGCATCACCGCCACCAATCGCACGACGGCGCGCGCCGCCGAGCTCGAAGGCCTGCCTGGGGTGCGCTCGATCGCGCTCGAACAGCAGCCGGACGGCAACGAGGTGGCGGCCGGGGCGCGGATCGTCGTCGTCGGCGTCAAGCCCGCGATGGTGCCGGATCTGCTCGACGAGATCGCCCCGCACCTGCGCGAGGGCGCGATCGTCGTGAGCATCGCGGCCGGCGTCACCCTCGCCACCTTCGCCGCGCACCTGCCGCAGGGCACGAGCGTGCTGCGCTCGATGCCGAATACCCCGGCCACGGTGGGACGCGCCGTCACCGGGCTCGCCGCGGCCGCCGATGTCACCGACGAGGAGCGTGCGCTCGTGCGCCGGCTGTTCGAGACGGTCGGATCCGTCATCGAGGTCGCGGAGGAGCAGATCGACCCGCTGTCGACGATCTCCGGATCCGGTCCCGCCTACGTCTTCCTGCTCATCGAGGAGTTCACCAAGGCCGCGATCGGCAAGGGGTTCGCCGAGCCCGAGGCACGGCTGATGGCGGAGCAGACCTTCATCGGCGCGACCGCGCTGCTGGAGGCGTCGGGCGAGGACCCGGCCGAGCTGCGCCGCCGGGTGACCAGCCCCAAGGGCACCACGGAGCGCGCCATCGCCGTGCTGCAGGACGCGCGCCTGGACGACGTGTTCGCCCGCGCCACCGACGCGGCCCTCGCCCGCGCCCGCGAACTCGCCGCCGGCGCCTGACACGCCCCGCGCCTGACCCACCCCGGCCCCTGACGCGCCCCGAAGCCTGAGCTCGCCGCCGGCGTGGACCGCGCCCGCGACCACCCTCTCTCCCGCCCCTTTTGTCCGCGAGACTCCAGCTGGGCGACGAGACTGCGATCGAGAGGCGCAGTCTCGTCGCCCATATGGAGTCTCGCGGTCAGTGGGAGCGTTCGGATCCGGATCCGGTCCGCGACGGGCCTGAGCCCGCCGTCCCGCGCCGCGGCGCTTGACGCCGAGCGACTGACGCACCGGCGCCTGACCCGCCCGGCCGGGTCAGCGGTCCAGGGAGGCGAACCGCTCGATGTCGCTGTTGGTGCCCGACACGATGATGAGGTCGTGGTTGGTGACCACCGTGGTGGCCTCGGCGTAGCGGAACGGCTTGCCGGGACTCTTCACGCCGACCACGGTCACGCTGTACTTGCTGCGCACGCCGGACTGGTTCAGGGGGACTCCGCGGATGAACTTCGGCGGGTACATCTTGGCCAGCACGAAGTCGTCATCGAAGCGGATGAAGTCGAGCATGCGGCCCGACACGAGGTGCGCGACGCGCTCGCCGGCCTCCCGCTCGGGGTAGACCACGTGGTTCGCGCCGACGCGGGCGAGGATCTTGCCGTGCGACTGCGACACGGCCTTGGCCCAGATCTGCGGCACCTTGAGATCGACCAGGTTCGCGGTGATCAGCACCGAGGCCTCGATCGAGGAGCCGACGGCGACGACCGCGACCTGGAAGTCCTGCGCGCCGATCTGGCGCAGCGCGTCGATGTTGCGGGTGTCGGCCTGGACGGCGTGGGTGACCCGCTCCGACCACTTCTGCACCAGCTCGAGGTTGGTGTCGATCGCCAGCACCTCGCGGTCGAGGCGGTCCAGCTCGCCGGCGCAGGCGGCGCCGAAGCGGCCCAGCCCGATCACGAGTACCGGTGCGTCGTTGCGGAGCACTTCAGCCATGCCGCCCACTTTACTGTCCGGCACCTCCGGGGCTGCTCCGGGGCCGAGGCGTTCAGCCGACGATCGGGCGCTCCACGGGCAGCGAGTACAGCTGGGTGCGGGAGGTCGCGGCCACGGCCGCAGCCAGCGTCACCGTGCCGACGCGCCCCATGAAGATCGTCGCGGCGAGGATGTACGTCGCCGAATCCGGCAGCTGCTCGGTGACCCCCGTCGACAGCCCCACGGTGCCGAAGGCCGAGACCACGTCGAAGAGCACCTCGTCGACCGGGAACTTCGTGATCTGGCTGATCGCGATCGTGGAGACCGCGACGGTGGTGGCGCCCCACGCGACGACGCTCAGCGCGACGCGCTGCACGTCCGAGGGGATCCGCCGACCGAACGCCTGCACCGCGGGGCGTCCCTTGGCCTCGCTGATCACGGCGAGGGCGAGCACCGCGAGCGTGGTGACCTTGATGCCGCCCGCGGTGGACGCGGATCCGCCGCCCACGAACATGAGCATGGATCCGGCCAGCAGGGAGGAGTCGTTCATGGATCCCACGTCGATGACGCTGAAGCCGCCGGAGCGGGTCATGGCCGACATGAAGAACGCCTGGAACGTCGTGTCGCCGGCGTCCATGGAGCCGAAGGTCTTGGGGTTGTCGAACTCGAGCAGCAGGAACACGGCCGCACCCAGCAGGAACAGCAGGATCGTCGTGATCATCGTCAGCTTGGCGTGCAGCGACCAGCGCCGCACGTGCCAGCGCTGCCGGGCGAGCGTGTAGATGACGGGGAAGCCGAGGCTGCCCAGGAACACCCCGAGCATGAGCACGGAGAGCACGTAGTAGTTGTGCGCGAACGGCGTGAGGCCGCCGGGGTTCGGCGTGAAACCCGTGTTCGTGAAGGCCATGGCCGCGTAGAACGGCGCCTCCCACAGGGCGGTGAGCGGATCCGTCCCGGACATCATCAGCGCGGGATACAGCAGCACCATCAGCGCCGCCTCGATCGCGAACGCCGAGATCGCCACCGTGCGCAGCAGGGATCCGACCTCGCCGAGGCGCACCGTCTGGCTCTCGTTGACGGGGCCGCCGTGCGCGCGCATCGGGTTGGTGTCGCCGGCGGCGATGAGCTTCGCCCGCAGACCGAGCCGCTTGGAGATCACCAGACCCATCACGCTCGCGAGCGTGAGCACGCCGAGGCCGCCGATGTTCACCCCGATGAAGATCACGCCACGCCCGAAGCCCGACCAGTGCGTGGCCATGTCGACGGTGGACAGACCCGTGACGCAGATCGTGGAGACGGCCGTGAACAGCGCGTCGGCGAGCGGCGTGACCCGGTGGTCTGCGCTCGCGATCGGCAGCGACAGCAGCGCCGTCGTGATCAGGATGAGCGCCGAGAACACCACGATCGCGAAGCGCGAGGGGGAGGAGGTGGTGACCGTCTTGCCGAGCCGGATCGTCCGGCGGGCGAAATCGGAGAAGGATCGCGGGGCAACGGTGCGCGCCATGGTCCAGCCCCTCCGATCCTCCGTCCGCCAGGCCTTCGTCATGGTACTCCGCCCGTGGCGCGGCTACTGTGAAGGCATGACCGACATCTTCGACGTGATCGCCGACGGCACGAGACGGGACATCCTGCAGCTCCTGCGCCAGCGGTCCGAAGAAGGGGATGCCGGCACCAGCGTCACGCAGATCGTGAGCGAGCTCGGGATCAGTCAGCCCACGGTCTCCAAGCACCTCAAGGTGCTGCGCGAGGCCGAGCTGGTCACCGTCCGCGAGGACGGTCAGCGCCGCTTCTACAGCATCGAGGCCGCCCCGCTGGAGCAGGTCGATGACTGGCTCGTGCCGTTCCTGGCCGACGCCTACGGCGACTCCGCGCCCGACCTCGCGGCCCTCGGCGTCGTGCCGCCGCTGCCCGACGGCGCCGCGCACGCGGCCGAGGTCGTCGGCCGCGCCGCGGCGAGCGCCAAGCACGTGGTGCAGACCGCGCTCAAGCGCCTCGGGGCCTGAGCCCCGCATCCCTCCGGGCGACGGCGACGACGATCGCGCCCCACGCAGCGGCGAGGGCGACGAGCTGCACGATCCCGGCGATCGGGCCGCCGAAGAGATCGGCTCCGGCAGTGAGGATCGCGGCGATCGGGACCCAGACGGCGACGCGACGGGCCAGGCGCAGGCCGACCGTGAGCACGATCGGGCCGATCGAGTAGCAGACCAGGAACACGATCAGCAGGACGCCGCCGAGCGGCTCCGCCTCGACGGCGGCGATCATCGTCTTCTCATCGCCGGCAGGAAGCCCCGCCTGCGCGATCGCGCCGTAGGCGCTGAAGAACGCGGCCAGGTGGCCGATCCCGGCGGCGAGCCCGGCACCGGTCAGCAGCGTGCCGACGCCGGTGACGACCGCTCCGCGTCCGGTCGCGAGCGCCGCGGTCGCGGGCAGGCCGGCGAGCCAGATCAGCGGGCCGAACACGGCGAGCAGGCCGACGACCAGCCAGACCTGGGGGAACTGCGCGGCGGCGTCGGCCGCCGTGGGATCGGCGCCGGCCGGCTGCAGCAGCCATTGCGCGAGGTTCGTGACGATGAGGGTGAGCGGACCGACGACGAGCGCCACGAGGGCGAGGATCCGGGTGGGACGGGCGGACATGGGGTTCTCCTTCTGCTGGTGCCGGCCAGCGTGCTCCCCGGCGGGGCCCGGCCGCGTCGCTCCGGGAGGTGATCGCCGTCGGCCGGGCGGCGGTGCGGTGTAGCCCGTGCGGCGGACACGCTCGTCGGGTCGGCGGAATAGCATGAGGCCATGCGGCAGGCCCTGGCCCGGTTCCGGCGCCGCCGGATCGCGGGGGTTCCGGCACCGGACGCGGTGCTCGCGGCCCTGCTGTGCGCGATCGCCGTGGCGAGCGTGCTCACCGGCAATCCTGCGGAGGGGCCGATCGCGGCGACGCTGCCCAGCGCCGTGGTGATGGCGCTCGCGCTGCTGCTGCGCCGGCGGGCGCCGGTGCTCGCACTCGCTCTCATCGTGGCCGCGAGCGCCGCCCAGACGCTGCTCTCGCAGCCGCCGGGATCGCTCTGGTCGCTCGCGGTCTTCGCGATCGGGATGTACTCGGTCGCGGCGTGGTCGGAGGAGGCCGTCGCGGCGGCGGCTGGTGCCGGGTTCGTCGTCGTGCTGCTCGTGCAGGAGCGTCTCGGCGACGGCGTCGACTACGTCTTCATCCTGCTGCTGTTCGGCGGGATCTGGCTGCTGGGGCGCGCGAGCCGGTACTGGCGGGGGCGGGTCACCGCGGCCGAGCGTCGCCAGCGCGAGGCAGCTCGCCTGGCGGCCGCCGAGGAGCGGCTGCGCATCGCCCGGGAGCTGCACGATGTGGTCGCGCACACGCTCGGCGCGATCGCCGTGCAGGCGGACGCGGCCGAGGCCGCCCTGCACGCGGCGCCCGCCCGGGCGGCTGAGCCGGTGCGGGCCATCCGCGAGACCGCGCGGGGGGCGCTCGGCGAGATCCGGCGGGTCCTCGACGTGCTCCGGGCGGGAGACGGCGAGGACGCGGCAGAGGCGGATCCGAGGTCTGGGGCGGATCCGGCGTCGGGAGCGGATCCGGCGGCAGGGGGAGGGCAGGACGCAGAGGCAGAGCCGTCCGGCGCCGGGCACCCCGAAGGCCGGTCGCCCGGGGGCGAGGCGGCGGCGGAGCCGGACCCGATCCTGCCGGGCCGCGGCGGCGCGCCCTCCGCGCCCGTCGCGGGGGCCGGATCCCTGCCCGTGCTGGCGGCGTCGGCGCGGAGGTCGGGACTGCGCGTCACGCTGGAGCTGCGACTGGACGCGGATCCCCTCCCCGCCGCGGTGGACCTCGCGTGCTACCGCATCGTGCAGGAGTCGCTGACCAATGCGCGCCGGCACGGCGCCCCCGGCGACCCGGTGTCCGTGGCGGTGCGCCAGGGGGCGGACGCGATCGCCGTGGACGTCGTCAGCGGCCCCGGCTCCCGCCGCGGGATCGGTGCCCGGTCGGCGACCGCGGACGCGCCGGGGAACACGGACGCGCCGCGACCGGTGGGCGCGCCGGGGTACGGCATCCGAGGGATGGCGGAGCGGGTGCGGGCGCTGCGCGGGAGCTTCGCGGCGGGTCCCTCGCCGGACGGCGGGTTCGCGGTGCACGCCGTCCTGCCGCTCGCGCCGGAGGGCGATCCCCCCGTCTGGGAGCTCCCGTCCGATTCGCGCGAACTGCGCGCGTCGGGCGGCCCATCCGCCTCGGATGCTTCGCCCGGCTCGGCCGATCCGTCCGGCTCACGCGCGGCCCGCTCCGCCCCGACGGCCGCCCCACCCGCCCCACTCGCCCCAGACGACACCGCGTCCGCCCCGGAGGACGCCCCGTGATCCGCGTGCTGATCGCGGACGACCAGACCCTGGTCCGCACCGGGTTCCGGCTCATCCTCGACCTGGAGCAGGACATCGCGGTGGTCGGCGAGGCGGCCGACGGCGCCGAGTGCCTGCGCCGGGTCGGCAGGGAGGATCCGGACGTCGTGCTGATGGACGTGCGGATGCCCGTGCTCGACGGGATCGAAGCGACCCGCCGGCTCACCGACGCGGGCAGCCGCGCCCGCGTGCTGGTGCTGACCACGTTCGACCTCGACGAGTACGTCTTCGATGCGCTGCGCGCGGGGGCGGCCGGGTTCCTGCTCAAGGACGCGCCGCGCGAGCAGCTGGTCTCCGCGATCCGGCAGGCCGCGGCCGGCGACGCACTCCTGGCGCCGTCGATCACGCGCCGCCTCATCGAGCGCTTCGCGCGGCCCGGCGCCGACGCGCAGTTCGCGCCGTTCGAGGCGCTCAGCGCGCGCGAACGCGAGGTGCTGACGCTGGTGGGGCGCGGCCTGTCCAACGCGGAGATCGCCCGCGAGCTGTTCCTCGGCGATGCGACGGTGAAGACGCATATCGCCCGGATGCTCGCCAAACTGGGTGCACGGGACCGGATCCAAGCGATCGTGATGGCCTATGAGAGCGGGTTCCTGCGCCCCGGTTCCGGCGGATCGTGATCACGGCGCCAGTCACAGCCACCACATGGGTTTACACGCGTCCCAGCCAGCCCCTACAGTTGTCGCAACCCGCCGCGCAGGTCGTGCGGCGGGAGAGGGGGGTAGATGGGGATGCCCGAGCAGCTTCCGGATGTGAGATTCCTGACGGTCGCCGAGGTGGCGGCGATCATGCGCGTGTCCAAGATGACGGTGTATCGGCTGGTGCACGCGGGCGAGCTGCCCGCGATCCGGTTCGGTCGCAGCTATCGCGTGCCGGAGTCCGCGGTCACCGCCGCACTGCAGAAGCCGATCGCCGACGCCGGCTGAACGATCGTCGCGCCGTCCGGTCGTGGACCGGTCGTCGGTTCCGGGGTGCGCGTCGGGCGGCGTCGACGGTGTGCGCTAGACTGTTCCGAGGCATTTTTTCCGTGCCCGATCCCGGGCGTCGTCCTGTGTGCGACGCCCAGCCCCTGACGTAGTGAGGTTTCCGTGGGTTCTGTCATCAAGAAGCGCCGCAAGCGCATGGCGAAGAAGAAGCACCGCAAGCTGCTTCGCAAGACTCGCCACCAGCGCCGCAACAAGAAGTAAGCGGCTGCGCCGAGCGCGCAAGTCACTGAGCGCCCCCGATCGTCCCGATCGCCGGGGCGCTTCGTGCATTCCCGGTGCGTCGGGCTGGCCTGTTCGGGCTCAGCAACGGGAGGACTTGGCGTAGAGGATGGAATCACCTCGTCGTTCGGGTGCGTGTGACTCGAAACTTGACTGGCGGCTCTTGGGTCTGCCTTTGGCGTGATCCGTCCGCGTGCCCGGGCGGCGAGGGGTCCGACAACAGCGTCGGCCAGAGGCGAGCATGACTTCATATGAGCCTGGAGAGCCCCATCAACGTCCTGTCTGCCAGCCTCTGACCGACGTGCCCCCGATGAGGAAGACACGACAACCATCATGACAATAACCACCTCGGAAGTCATCCCGCTGCGCGATGGTGACGGCCCGTCCGCCCGCGTCGTCGCGGGAGTGGACACACACAAGGACACCCACCACGTCGCTGTCCTGGATGCGGGCACCGGCGCCCGTCTGGGCGACATGCCGGTTCCCGCGACGATGAACGGGTACCGGCAGCTGCTCGGCTTCATCGCCTCTTTCGGGCTGATCGTGCTGGTCGGCGTCGAGGGCACGAACTCGTATGGCGCGGGCTTGGCCCGCTTCCTCGCTGACGCGGGTGTGCCCATCCGCGAGGTGATCCGCCCCAAGCGGGCGCAGCGCCGCCGCGGGAAGTCCGACCCGATCGACGCGTACGCAGCCGCGGCGCAGGCCCTCGCCGAGCCCGACACGCTCCCTGTCGCGAAGACCGCCGACGGCCCCGTCGAGCAGATCCGGGTGCTGATGGCCGTGCGCCGATCCGCGATGAAAGCGCGCGTCGCCGCCCTCCGACAGATCACATCGCTGCTGATCACCGCACCGGACGAGGTCCGGGCACGCTTCCGCAGCCTCGATACCGGCAAGCTGATCGATGCCCTCGCCGCCACCCGGCCCGGCGCCGCCGTGGACACCGTCGCGACCGCGACCGGGCAGGCGCTACGGCGCCTGCGCGCCGACACCAGGCCCTCACCGCCGAGATCGCCGAGATCGACTCCGAACTGCGCGTCCTGGTCACCCGCACCGCGCCCGCGATGCTCGCCACCCCAGGGTTCGGTGTGATCACCGCCGCGACCCTGCTGATCACAGCCGGCGACAACCCCGACCGGCTCCGCTCCGAAGCGTCCCTCGCCGCCCTCTGCGGGGCCGCGCCGATCCCCGCCAGCTCCGGAAAGACCAACCGGCACCGACTCAACCGCGGCGGCGACCGACAAGGCAACTGGGCGCTGCACCAGATCGCGCTCGTGCGCCTGTCCACCGATCCCCGCACACAGGCCTACGCCGCCAAGCTCACCGCCGCAGGCAAGAGCAAGAAAGACATCCTCCGCTGCCTCAAACGAGCCATCGCCCGCGAGGCCTGGCACCTCCTCGTCCACCCCGCGCCCGCCCCGCAGACCGACGACCTCCGACCCCTCCGGCACGAGCGCGGGCTGACCCTCACCCAGGCCGCAGAACACCTCGGCACCGTCGCCGCGCGCATCAGCGAACTCGAACGCGGCACCCGCCCCAACGCCGCCCTCGCGACCGCCTACCGCCAATGGCTCAACACCCAGCACACACCCAGCTCCGCCGCTTGACACCAATAGGAGCATCACCTCGGGTCGGAACCCATCACGAATAACGGCGCGAGGTGCCATGCGAACCCGACATTCGCGGCGCGGGGCGGGCGCGTCCGGCGGTGCGGACGTCTGGAAGAATCGGATCCATGAAGACGATCACCGTCGCTCAGCTGGCCGAGCGGACCGAGACGCCCCTCATCGACGTGCGCGAGCGCGGCGAGTTCGCCGCGGGGCATGTGCCGGGCGCCGTGAACCTGCCCATGTCGGAGATCGGCGACCTGCTGCACGAGCTGCCCGACGTCGCCTTCGACGTGATCTGCCAGCTCGGTGGGCGCTCGGCGCGGGTCGTGGAGGCGCTCGAAGCGCGCGGCTACGACGTCACGAACGTCGAGGGCGGCACGGCCGAGTGGATCGCCGAGGGGCGCGAGATCGAGATCCCGGCCTCGTGATCGCACTGACGCTGATCGGCAAGCCCGACTGCCACCTGTGCGACGTGGCATCGGACGTCGTCGACGCGGTCGTCGCCGAGCTGCCGGACGCGCTCGCCGAGGACATGGAGATCACCGAGCTGTCGATCCTGGACGATCCCGCCCTCTACGAGAAGTACTGGGAGAAGATCCCGGTGCTGCTCATAGACGGCGAGCTGCACGGGCACTGGCGCCTCTCGCCGGAGCGGCTGCGCGAGGCGCTCGCGGAGAAGGCCGGGGGCATGACGGAACCCGAAGGCGCCGCGGACGCGGCAGAAGGAGGCGAGTGATGACGCTGCGGCATGTGGTGACCTGGAAGATGGCGGCGACGGATCCGGCCGAGCGGGCGGAGCACGCAGCCGGGATCGCCTCCCGGCTGCAGGGGCTCGTCGGCGTGGTGCCGTCGATCCGTGCGCTGTCGACGGGCGTGAACGCGTTCGCGATCGACGGCAACTGGGACGTCACCGTGATCGCCGACTTCGACGATCAGGCGGGCCTGGACGCGTATCAGGTGCATCCGGCGCATCAGGAGGTCGTGGGGTACGTGCGCGCGGTCTCCGGCGGGCGCTCGGCCGTCGACTTCGAGGTCTGAGCGCCGCTCCGACCGCGCCCAGGAGGACACGCGCGAGACGTCGTCTCGGATCCCAGACATTCTGCGGGCGTCGCCCGGACCGCGACCCGCGGGATTCCGCGGACGCCGTTCCGCCGATACCGAACCGAGACGCCCACGGGGCCGTTCCCGTTACCCGGCGGTAACGGCACCGTGTCAAGATTGTGGGCAACCCGCACCGGGACATCAGGTCCTCGACACAGGAGTCGAACATGGAACGTCGCTCGAAGATCGCCTACGCACTCGCCCTCGCGGCGGTCGCCACCCTCACCCTGGCCGGGTGCTCGACCGGGGCGGCCTCCAGTCCGACCGAGAGCGCCGCGTCGGGGAAGGACTACGGACTCATCACGGCCGGCACGCTCACGGTCTGCTCGGACATCCCGTACAAGCCGTTCGAGTACGAGGCGAACGCCGGCTCGGGCCAGTACACCGGCTTCGACGTCGATCTGCTCACCGCCATCGCGAAGAAGCTCGACCTGAAGATCCAGTTCCAGGTCACGAACTTCGACTCGCTGCAGTCGGGTGCGGCCCTGCTCGCCAAGCAGTGCGACATGGGTGCGTCGGCGATGACCATCACCGACGAGCGCAAGAAGAACATCGACTTCTCCGACCCCTACTACGACTCGCTGCAGTCGCTGCTGGTGAAGAGCTCCTCCGGCATCAAGGGCATCAACGACCTCAGCGGCAAGAACGTGGGCGTGCAGCAGGGCACCACCGGCGAGAACTATGCGAAGGAGCACGCCAAGGGCGCGAACCTCGTGCAGTACTCGGGTGACGGCGACCTGTGGCCGGCCATCCAGGCCGGGCAGATCGACGCGATCCTGCAGGATCAGCCGGTGAACCTGCAGCACGAGAAGGACGACAAGGCCTACAAGATCGTCGAGACCTACAACACGAACGAGTCCTACGGCTTCGCGTTCGCGAAGGGCAAGAACGAGCAGCTGCGCACGGACATCAACGCGCAGCTGAAGGCGTTCAAGGATGACGGCGAGTACAAGAAGATCTATGACACGTACTTCACGGCGAAGTGATGCCGGCCTGACCGACTGAGATGGCTCTGAAGAAGAAGACCCGCACGCGGATCTACCACTACACGGTCTATGCCGTGATCATCGCCCTCCTGGTGTGGGCGGCGGTCGCGACCGACTGGAAGACCGTCGGCAAGCAGTTCGCGAACCCCGAGGTCGCCCTGAAGATGCTCCCGGGCATCGTGACCACGGGGCTGGTGAACACGGTGCTGTTCACGCTCGAGGCGTTCGCCGGCGGACTCGTCCTCGGCATCGTCCTCGCGCTGCTGAAACTGTCCAGCATCCCGCCGTTCCGCTGGGTCGCGACCGCGTGGATCGAGCTGTTCCGCGGGCTCCCGGCCCTGATGACGATCTTCGCCTTCGCATTCATGCTGCCGATCGCGCTGCAGGTCAGGATCCCGGGCGGCCCGATCGGCGCCGGCCTGCTCGGCCTCATCGTGGTGTCCTCGGCCTACATGGCCGAGACGATCCGCGCCGGGATCCAGGCCGTCCCGAAGGGGCAGATCGAGGCCTCGCGGTCGCTCGGCATGTCGGCGGGGAAGACCACGTTCTTCATCGTGCTGCCCCAGGGTTTCCGGATCATCATCCCGCCGCTCACGAACGAGTTCGTGCTGCTGCTGAAGGACACCTCGCTGCTCTTCGTCGCGGGGGCGACGCCGCTCACCTACGAGCTGACCACCTACGCCCGCAACGGACTGTCCACGTATGCGAACGCGACGCCGATCGTGATGGCGGCGATCCTGTATCTGATCGTGACGATTCCGCTCACGCGGTTCACCGCATGGCTCGAGCGCCGGATGGCGAGGGAACGATGAGCACCGACCTGATCAATCTGAACGCCCCCGCGATCGACATCCGGCAGCTGGTCAAGCACTACGGGAACAACGAGGTGCTCAAGGGCATCGACCTGACCGTGCACGCCGGCGAGGTCGTCTGCGTGATCGGGCCCTCCGGATCCGGGAAGTCGACGCTGCTGCGCTCGGTGAACATGCTGGAGGAGCCGACCGGCGGGAAGATCCTCATCGAGGGGATCGACATCACCGATCCCGAGGCGGCCATCGACCGCGTGCGGGCCCGCATCGGCATGGTGTTCCAGAGCTTCAACCTGTTCCCGCACATGAGCGTGCTCGGCAACCTGACGATCGCCCAGCGCCAGGTGAAGAAGCGCTCCAAGGCGGAGGCGGAGAAGGTCGCCCGGGAGATGCTGGAGCGCGTGGGCATGGCGCACAAGGCCGACGCCTACCCCAGCCACCTCTCCGGCGGTCAGCAGCAGCGCGTCGCCATCGCGCGGTCGCTGTGCATGAACCCCGACATGATGCTCTTCGACGAGCCCACCTCGGCGCTGGACCCCGAGCTCGTGGGCGAGGTGCTGCAGGTGATGCGCACCCTTGCCGACGAGGGCATGACCATGATGGTGGTCACCCACGAGATGGGCTTCGCGCGGGAGGTCGGCTCCCGCCTGATCTTCATGGACGGCGGGCACATCCTCGAGGAGGGCGACCCCCGCGAGGTCCTGGCGAACCCGCAGCATCAGCGCACGAAGGACTTCCTCTCGCGCGTGCTCTGAGCCGGCTCCGACCGCGAACCGACGCATCGATCCCGCCGCCGCCTCAGGACCCGCGTCCGAGGCGGCGGCAGGCGCATCCCCTATCCGCCGCCGCACAGGATCATAGGATCCTCCAAGCTCGGCCATAGTGCGCATACCGATTTCGCCGAGCAGGCACCGAATACGATGGGGGGTCGCCACCGCCCGGGGGCGGGAGAGCGAAGGTCCCCATGCTGCGCTGGCTGCTGGAGCTCGATCTTGTCGACGGCCCGGTGCCGTGGACGATCTGGATCCTGGCGGGCGCCGGTGCGATCGCGCTGCTGATCCGTCCGCTGCGACGGCGCTGGATCGTGCGCGCCGGGATCGGGATCGTCGTCGGGGCGCTGCTGGGCTGGCTCCTCGTGGTCTGGGCAGATGCGACCCGCGCATTCGAGCTGCCGATGCCCCCGAACGTGAAGTGGTGGACGACGGGCGGCTTCGCCCTGCTGGGCCTGTCGATCGTGAGCCTCTGGCGCTCGCGCTGGTGGCAGAAGGTGATCGGCATGATCACGATCATCACCGCGGTGCTGTCGATGTTCCTCGGCATCAACCAGGCGTTCGGACTGGATCGCTCCCTGAGCGAGCTCCTCGGCGTCAACACCCTGGCCAGCGCGAGCGGGTTCGCCTCGCCGCTGACGACCCCGGCGCCGACCACGCCGCTCTACAGGACGTGGCATGCCCCCGCGGGCATGCACAAGAGCGGGGAGACCCGCGTGCTGTCCGGCAATGTCCGGATCCCCTCCACGGCGGGCTTCGCACCGAGGGACGCGAGCATCTACCTGCCGCCCGCGGCACTCGTCAAGGACCCGCCGGCCCTGCCCGTGATGGTGCTGATGATGGGCCTGCCCGGCAGCCCGAACCCGCGCGCGGTCGCCGGTGTGCTGAACGGCTTCGCCGCCAAGCACCATGGCCTCGCGCCGATCGTCATCGTCGCCGATCAGCTCGGCACGCAGACCCAGAATCCCGGCTGCGTGGACTCCAAGACGTACGGCGGCGTCGAGACGTACTTCAACACCGACATCCCGAACTGGATCCGCACCCACCTGCGCGTCCTCCCCGACCCGAAGCACTGGACCATCGCCGGCTATTCGAACGGCGGCGCCTGCGCCTTCATGTACGGAGCCCGTCACCCCGACATCTGGGGGAACATCGCCAACACCTCCGGTGAGCCCTGGGCGGGCTTCGCCGACCCCGCGTCGGTGCTGAAGCCCGTGTACGGCGGAGACCAGGCGGCCTTCGACGCCAACAAGCCCGAGGCGATCCTCCGGGACAACGCCGGGGCGTACACCGACCACTGGGCGGTCTTCTCGGCCGGCGGGCTCGACAAGAAGTACGGCCCCGCCAACCGCACCGCCGCCGACCTGGCCGAGTCGGCCGGGTTCCACACCACGTTCCACCTGATCCCCAACGCGACGCACAGCGGACCCGGCCTGTACGGAGGTCTCTCCGAGGCGTTCTCGGTACTGTATCCGCGGTGGGGATTGGCGGCAGGATGAGCATCTCGGTGGGGGAGACGGCACGAGCCGTCTCGCGCAGGGTCGTGCGCTACGTGCGGCGGCACCCGTTCGCGGTGGCGCTGAGCGTGCTTCTCGTGATCTCGGGGCTCGCCCTCGGCACGCTGCGGGGCAGGCACCCGGTGGGCCTCGGCGTCAGCCCGCTGGTGCTGGGCCGGGAGCGGCAGTGGTGGACTCCGGTGACCACGCTGCTGGTGCCGAACTCCTGGGGCGGCCTGCTGCTGGCACTGGCGCTCGCGCTCACGCTGCTGGCCTATGCGGAGCGGCTGATGGGCACCTGGCGCGCCATCGCCTCCTTCCTGGTGACGGGGGTGCTCGGTGTGCTCCTCGGCGTCGGGATCCAGTCGCTCGCGTGGTCCTGGGGTCAGGTGTGGGCGCGCATCGACTCCCGCGGCGTGGTCTTCGATCCGTCGATCGGCATCCTCGGCGCCGTGCTCGCCGGCAGCGCCTACGCCCCCGCGCTGTACCGTCGCCGGATCCGGCTGATCGGTCTGTCCCTGCTGGTGACGTTCACCCTTTACGGCGGCGATGCCGACAGCGTGTACCGTCTGCTGGCCGCGCTCGCCGGCCTCGTGCTCGGCGTGATCCTCACCAGCGGCCGGCCGCGTCCCGCCTGGTACCGCAGCTCCTATCACGAGACCCGGACCCTCGTCGCGGCCATGGTCGCCGTCACCGGCCTCGGACCGCTGATCGTGCTGCTCACGGGCGTCGGCATCGGCCCGCTCGCCCCCGTGGTGGCGGGCCTGCGAGGCGTGGACATCTCGGGCATCACCGACGCCTGCGCGCAGAACAACGCCTCCGCGCACTGCGTCGCCGGAGTGACCGCCGCGGTCGCCGCCGGCACGGGCGTGGTGCTGATGAGCCTCGTGCCGCTGCTGCTCAGCCTCGTCGCCGCGTGGGGGCTGCGCTCGGGACGCCGGGCGGCCTGGTTCCTCGCGATCGGCGTGAACGCCGTGATGGCGCTGCTCACCGGCCTCAGCGTCGCGGCGCGCTCGCTCAAGGAGCCGACCGACCTGGTCGAGATCGACCGGCAGTTCCCCGGGTTCTCGGTGCTGGCGATCCTCATCCCGGTCGGGATGTGCATCCTGCTCGCGGTCACGCACCGCCGGTTCGCGGTGCGTGCGTCGCGCGCTGCAGTGCGCCGGTTCTCGCTCACGATCGGGATCGCCTTCGTCGTGCTGACCGCGACGAACATGATCCTGGTGACCGCGGTCTCGCACTCGCCCTCGTTCTTGCCCGCACTGCTGACCACGCTGCGCCGGTTCCTGCCCACGATCATCGGACACCCGAGCGGGCACACCCCGCTCACCGGGCTCGGACTGGTGCTGCACCGCGACGTCGGCGCGCTGTTCTGGCTGGTCTTCGCCATCGCGATGATCGGCCTGCTGCTCGGGCGCTCGCGCAAGACGGCGGACCACGCGGAGCGCTTCCGCACCCAGCTGCGCACCACGGACGGCGGCACGCTGGGGTTCATGGGCACCTGGGAGGGCAACGAGCACTGGTTCACGGCGGACGGCCGCGGTGCGGTCGCCTACCGGGTCGTGAACGACATCGCGATCGCCGTGGGGGATCCGGTGTGCACGCCTGGCGACAGGGCCAACACCATCCGCGGCTTCCTGGACTTCTGCGATGCGAACGCCTGGACGCCGGTCTTCTACAGCACGCACGAGGAGTTCGCGCCGGAGTTCCGCAACCTGGGCTGGAAGAGCATCTCCGTGGCCGAGGAGACCGTCGTGCCTCTGGAGCGGTTCGAGCTGACGGGCAAGGTGTGGACCAAGGTGCGTCAGCCCTACAACCGCGGTCAGCGCGACGGGCTCACCACGCTGTGGACCACATGGGAGCAGCTGCCGGCGGGTCTCGTCGCCCAGCTGGACGCCCTCAGCGAGCAGTGGATCGCGGAGAAGGCGCTGCCAGAGATGCGCTTCACCCTGGGCGGGATGGAGGAGCTCCGGGATCCGGATGTCGAGATCCTGCTCGCGATCGGTCCCGAGGGCGAGCTGCAGGCCGTGACGAGCTGGATGCCGGTGTGGCGGGAGGGGGAGCTGATCGGGCGCACCCTCGACTTCATGCGCCGCGCCGACGGCGCGATGCCGGGCGTCATGGAGTTCGCGATCGCCTCGGCCGCCCTGCACATGAAGGAGCAGGGCCTCGAGGTGATGAGCCTGTCGGGGGCGCCGCTCGCCCAGACGGTCGACGGCGGCGCCGACGCGGATCCGGGGATCACCCGGCTGCTGGGCTGGCTGAGCCGGGTGCTCGAGCCCGCCTACGGCTTCGCCTCGCTGCTGCGGTACAAGGGCAAGTTCAACCCGGAGTACCGCCCGATGCACCTGTTCTACGCCGACAACAGCCAGCTGCCGGCGATCGGGCTCGCGATCGGTCGCGCCTACCTGCCGAACGCGTCGCCGGCCGAGTACATGGCGCTGGCGCGCTCTCTCGCGGGCTGACCCGCACCGGCGGCTCGGGCGCGACCGGGCGCGACCGGTTGCGTCGCCCGCCATGCAGGGCGGAGCCGCTCAGGGTGCGCGGCTACGATGGGCGCACGCAGGTTCAGGAGGCGAAAGCGGTATGTCCTCTTCCATGACGCGCACCGGGCGCCGTGCCCGGGCGCTCATCCTCCTGCTCCTGGCGGGGGTGCTGACCGTCGCGCTCGGCGCCTTCGGGCGCCCCGCTCCGGCCGCACGCCCGGAGCCGTCCGCGCTGGGCACGGCGCCCGCCGGAGCGCTCTTCGAATCCTGGAAGCCGCCTGCGGGGATGCCCGCGCACGGCACCGTGACGCTGCTGACCGGGGCCGAACGGATCCCGTCCTCCGCGGGGTTCGCGCCGCGTGACGCGTCGCTCTACCTGCCGCCCGCCGCCCTCGTGCCCGACCCGCCGGCACTGCCGCTCGTGGTGTTCATGATGGGGCAGCCCGGGGATCCGGATCCGTCCTCCATCCAGACCGCGATGGATCAGCTCGCCGCCGAGAACCGGGGGCTCGCCCCGATCGTGATCGTCGCCGACCAGCTGGGCTCGGAGGACGAGAACCCGGCGTGCGTGGACTCCGCGGCCTACGGCGGGGTGGAGACGTACTTCACGAAGGACATCCCGGCGTGGGCGCGCAGCCACCTGCGGGTGCTGCCCAGCCCGTCGGAGTGGACCATCGCGGGGTTCTCGAACGGCGGCGGCTGTGCTCTGGAGTGGGGCGTGTCGGATCCGGGCCTGTGGGGCAACATCGTGAGCATCGCCGGGGAGTCGTACCAGGGCACCGAGTTCCCCGACGAGGTGCTGCAGCAGGTCTTCGACGGCGACGACAACGCCTACGAGGCGGCCAAGCCCGCAGCCAGGGCGGCGCTGAACGCGGGCCGGTTCGACGGCCACGTGGCGGTCTTCGCGGCAGGGGATCAGGATCCGTTCTTCACCGAGCAGGTGGCGCTGGCTGCGCAGATCACCACATCGGCGGGCTTCCAGACGCAGGTGTTCAGCGTGCCCGGAGAGGACCACGTGGGCTCGCTCCCCGAGGGACTGCTGATGACCTTCGGCGCGCTGTTCCCGCACCTCGGGCTCGCGCCGCCCGCGGGCTAGGAGGTGCGCCGCCCGCGGGCTAGGAGGTGCGCCGCCCGCGGGCTAGGAGGTGCGCCGCACGGCCACCGGTTCCGGGTCGACCGCGAGCCCGACGAGGTCGCCGTAGGCGGGGCGGATCCGCGCCGCATGCTGCACCCGGACCAGCAGACCGTCCTCGGTGCGCACGAGCGTGCGGCGCATGCTGCCCAGGAACATGCTCTCCTCGACGGTCCCCGTCACGGCCGCGCCGGCGGGCCCGACCAGCCGCACGTTCTCGGGTCGCAGGAGCACGTCGACCTCGCCGGTCGCGGGCAGCTGCAGGGGCATCTCGGTGCCCCAGACCCGCACGGTCGCACCGTCGGCGAGTCCGCGCACCACGCTGGAAAGGCCCACGAACGCGGCGACGTGCGCCGTCGCCGGGCGCAGGTAGAGCTCCTCCGGAGTGCCGATCTGATCGATCCGGCCCGCGTTCATGACCGCGATGCGGTCGGAGACGCTGAGCGCCTCCTCCTGATCGTGCGTGACGAAGACGGTCGTGATGCCGAGACGCAGCTGCAACCGGCGGATCTCGTCGCGCAGCTGTACCCGTACCTTGGCGTCGAGTGCGGAGAGCGGCTCGTCCAGCAGCAGCACGCGGGGCTCGGTCACGAGCGCGCGGGCGAGCGCCACCCGCTGCTGCTGCCCGCCGGAGAGCTGGTGCGGGAACTTGTCGGCGTGCGCCTCGAGGCCGACCAGGGCCAGCGCGTCGAGCGCGCGTCCCCGGGCCTCGGACCTGGACACCCGGCGTCGGCGGAGGCCGAACGCCGTGTTGTCCACGACGCGCAGGTGCGGGAACAGCGAGTACGACTGGAACACCATGCCCAGGTCGCGCTTGTTCGTCGGGACGCCCGACACGTCCTTGCCGCCCAGCAGCACGGCGCCGCCGTCGGCGACCTCGAGCCCGGCGAGCACGCGCAGCAGGGTGGTCTTGCCGCAGCCGGAAGGGCCCAGGAGCGAGACGAACTCGCCCGGCGCGATGTCGAGGTCGATCCCGTGCAGCACCGGGGTGCGACCGTAGCTCTTCACGATGCCGTCGAACTGCACGGAGCTGCTGAAAGGCGCGGTGCCGTCCGAGTGGTCGGCGAGCAGGGAGTTGTCCGCGGTGCGGGGGAGCGCGATATCGCTCATGAACCGGCCTTTCCGGAGCGGCCGCGTGCGGCGGCGCCGATGATGAGGAGCAGGAGGAAGCTGAACGTCAGCGCCATCAGGGCGAACATCGCCGGGGCCCAGCCGTCCTGCTTCTGCACGACCACGAGTGCGGTCTGCAGCACATCGCGGTTCAGCAGCGAGGCGATCGTGAACTCGCCGAGCACGACCGCGATGGACAGGAGCGATGCGGCCAGCAGACCCTGGCGCAGGTTCGGCGCGAGCACGCGCAGCACGACCGTCATCCAGCCCGCGCCGAGCGATCGGGCCGCCTCGGCGAGCGTGGTCATGTCGATCGCGTCGATCGACGCCTGGATGGACCGGTACGCGAACGGCAGCACGGTGATGCCGTAGGCGAACGCGAGGGTCCACGCGCCGGTACCGAGCGAACGCCCGATCTGCAGGTAGATCGGGGTGAGGCCGACCACGAGGACGATCGCCGGGATCGAGATGGGCAGCAGCACCACGAACTCGAAGAACGGACGGAGCCGCGGGAAGCGCAGGTTCACCAGGATCATGGTCGGCGCGAGCACGAGCAGCACGATGAGCACCGTGACGATCGCGAGGATCAGCGAGTTGCCGAGCCCGGTCCAGATCGGCTGGTAGAGCGCCGCCTTCGCCGGGTCGCCGAGGCCGGCCCAGTGCGCGAGGGTGAACCCGCCGTCCTCGCCGCGGAACGTGTAGGCGAGCGTCGCGACCAGCGGGACGAGGAAGAACAGGCCGATCAGGATCCCGATGATCCCGCGGGTCGCGGCGGAAGGGGCGAGCCGGTTCATGCCTGCCACCTCGCTGCCCGGCGCTGGACGAGCGAGTACAGCCACATGACGATGCCGACCACGACGATCATGCCGAGCGCGAGGGCGCCGGCGAGGTTCTCCCGACCCAGCACGGTCTCGCTGGTGAGCGCGGCGCGGATCTGCAGCGGCACGATCTGCGAGCCCTGGCTCGCGAGAGCGGCCGCGGTCGCGTAGGAGGAGAACGCGTTCGCGAACAGCAGCAGGAAGCTCGCGAGGAACGCCGGGGCGAGCACGGGGATCCCGATCCGCAGCCAGAAGCTCGCGCGGGTGCCGCCGAGCGTGAGGTTCGCCTCGGCCCACTGCGGCTTCAGCGCTTCCAGGGCGGGCATGAACGTGATGACCATGAGCGGGATCTGGAAGTAGAGGTAGGGCAGGATCAGACCGGGCAGCTCGTAGATCCACGGGCCCTCGGCGAACAGGTCGATGCCGAAGGTGCTCTTGAGCAGCTCGGTCAGGACCCCGCGAAGGCCCAGTGTCGCGATGAACATGAACGCGAGCATCACGCCGCCGGTCTGCGCGAGCACCCCGCTCGCGGCATCGACCACGGTGCGCACGCCGCTGTCGGGGCGCAGGCCCAGCAGCGCGTAGCAGACGAAGGCCCCGACGACCGCGCCGATCGCCGCGGTGAGCAGGGAGAGCCCCGCGCTGTTCGCGAACGTGAGCATCACCGTCGGATCCCAGAGGGCGGAGACGTTGCTCCAGGTGAACGCGCCGTTGCGGGTGAAGAAGCCGGTGCCGACCGCGAGGACCGTGGGCAGCACGAGGAACAGCAGCAGGTAGGCCGCGAACGGGACGAGCCCGACCGCGGCGAGGCCGGCGCGCAGTCGCGCCGGCCCACGCCTGCCGGAGGACCCGTCCCGGGCCGAAGCACGAGGCTCCGACCCGGCACGGGATGCGGCGGGAGCCGCGGCGGTATCGGCGGTCACTGGACGGCCGCAGCCCACTTCTCGCCGAGCAGCTTGCCGGCGGCGGAGCTCTGCGCCTCGGTCGGCACGACCGTCTCCTTGGGCGCGGTGGGCAGTGCGGCGGCGAGGGTCTTGTCGACCGTTCCGGCCTTGGTCATGGCGTCCATCCGGACGGGGCGGGCGCCGCCCTTGAGCCACAGGTTCTGGCCCTCGTCGCTGTAGAGGAACTCCTGCCACAGCCGCGCGGCGGCGGGGTGCGGCGCGGCCTTGCTGATCGCCTGGTTGTAGTAGCCCGCGTAGCCGGTGCCCGGCAGCACGACCGTCTTCCAGTTCTTGTTGTCCTTCGTGTGCGCGGCGTTCAGGTAGTCCCAGTCGAAGACGACGGGGGTCTCGCCGCTCGCGACGGTCGCGGTGGTGACGTCGACCTTGAGCAGGTTGCCGGCCTTCTGCAGCTCGGAGAAGAAGTCGATGCCCTTCTGGAAGTCGTCGAGCTTCCCGCCGGACTGCACGGTCGCCATGCCCACCGCGGCGAACGCGGCGCCGGCCTGGGTCGGGTCGCCGTTCAGCGCCACGGCGCCCTTGTACGCGGACTTCTTCAGGTCATCGAGGCTCTTCGGCTCCGGGAACTTCGAGGAGTCGTAGCCGATCGACATGAACCCGCCGTAGTCGCCCGTGAACAGACCCGTCTTGTCCTTGAGGTTCTCCGGGATCTCGTCCCACTTCGCGACCTGGTACGCCGCGAACTTGTCCGTGTTCTGCAGCGTCACGGTGAGACCGAGGTCGAACACGTCGGGCGCCGTGTCGAGGCCCTCGTTGGTCTTGGCGGCCTGGATCTCCTCGGCGCTGGACGCATCGGGCGAGGCCTCGTTGACCGTGATCTTCGGGTACTTCTTCTTGAACGCGCCGAGGATCTCGCCGTAGTTCGCCCAGTCGTGGGGCAGCGCGATGACGTTGAGCTTGCCCTCGGCTTCGGCGGCCTTCTCGAGATCGGCCAGGGTGCCGAAGTCCTTGAGCGAGGTGGCGGTGGCCGCATTGGCGCCGGTACCGGCGGATCCGGTCGGGTCGGCCGAGGCGGATCCTGAGCAGGCGGAGAGCAGGAGCGCGGCGCTGGCGGCCAGCGCGATGCCGGCGCCGATGCGGGAACGACGGTTGCTGATGAGCATGATTTCCTCTCGGTGTCCGGCGCGGTCGCCGGGATCGGGTCGAGAGGGAATGTACGGCGGAGGAGTTACGGGTCGGGCCGACCGCGGTGAATGCGGGATGAACGGATCGGGTCCGGGATCCGATCCCGATCCGTCGTCGGGTGACGCATGCTGTGCGATGGGGCGCGGTCTGGTTGGATCGGAGCATGAGCACCCTTCCCGACGCGATCGAGCTCGACGGCGTCACCCTGATCCGGATCGATGCGCCGGAGGACGTCGCCTGCTGGACCGCCGGCGTGGAGGGCGGTGACGGCGGCTGGACGGTGAGCATCGTCGCGGAGCCCGCCGAGGAGCCCAGCGCCGAGGCGAGGGAGGCGGCGCAGGGCATCGTGGCGGAGTTCGGCGCGCTCAGCGACGCGGCGATCAGCTACCTCGTGGAGGAGCTGCCGGGCCCCGCGCTCTCCGCGGCCGATCGCGCGCTGCTGGCGGCGGAGGAGCCGCCGTTCGGCGCCCCCGAGGCCGTGGTGTGGCAGGACGGCACCTGGATGATGCGCTTCGCCGAGTGCGGCCTGGAGATGGGTGACGAGTACGGCGTGGGGGTCATGTTCGCGGGCCGCACGCCCGTCGCGGTCGAGGACCTGTCCGACCCCGACGAGGTCTGAGCGCGGCTCGTGCGAGGGCGCGGGGTTTCGTCTCGGTCGCCTCCGCCGTCTCCGCTCAACGGCCTTGATTCGGGGCGCTGTACTTGAAGCCCTTGTGGGATCCGGCGAAGCCGAGGCGCTCGTAGAAGCGGTGCGCCTCGACGCGCTGGGCGTCGGACGTGAGCTGCACCATCGGGCTGTCCAGCTCGGCGGTCGCCACGTCCATGATCCAGCGCATGAGCGCGGATCCGACTCCGCTGGAGCGCAGATCCGAACGCACCCGCACCGCCTCGATGAGCAGCCGGGTCGCGCCGCGGCGGGACATCCCGGGGATCCGGGTGAGCTGGAACGTGCCGATCACCGCGTCGTCGTGCTCGGCGACGAGCAGATCGTTGGACGCGTCGGCGAGTACCGACTCCAGGCCCGCGGCGTACGCCGGCAGGTCGTCGACGGAGGCGGTGTCGCCGCGTGCCGCGCTGATCGCGTCATCGGCGAGCAGCGCGATGATCGCCGCGGTGTCGTCGGGGTGCGCGCGGCGCAGCGTCACGATGCCGATCCCGGTCTCGAGCGGCACGGGCAGGGCGAGATCGGCGAGCATGCCTTGATCCTGTCACGCGCGGGTGGCGTTCATGACCGAATCGCGCGCTCCGCGCGTGCGACCATGAAGGCGACGGCGTCGTTCATGTTGATGGGATGGATCCGGATGCCCGGGTTCTGCGAGGGCCACACCCTCATCAGCTCGTCCACGAATCCCTGGCCGACATCGTCGACGCCGGCGAAGTCGACGTCGATGTCGTCGAAGCCGGTCATCCCGGTCAGCACGCGTCGCGCTTCGGAGCGTGAGACGAACGTCAGGCCGGTCGCGAAGAGCTCGATCCGCGGGCGGCTTCGCGAGAACCGGAGATCGTCATCCGTGAACTCCTCGAACACCGAGCGAAGGGTCCGCGCCGGCGGCAGTGCGAGGCGCATCTCGACGATGGTGCCTACGTGAACCGGAGACGTGCCGAGTGCGTAGTCATCGCGGTCGTTGTCGATGCTGAGCCTCAGTTCGTTCGCGGAGATGCGGAACAGCGTGACGACCTTCGAGGTGAAGAAGATGCCCTCCCCGGTGTGCCGCGCTGCCCACGTGGTCCGCTTCCCCTTGGTCAGTTCCGCGGCGGCCTCGAGGTCGGAAGCAAGGCCGAAGCCTTCCCGGACGCGGGCGAACACGCCGCAGCCGTCGTCGCCGACGCGCGCCGCGATCTCAGAGCCGTTCGCCCATACCTCGACGGTGGCGCGTGATCCGCCGCTGTGATCGATCGCATTGTTGAGCATCTCGGTGAAGGCGTAGTTCATGATCCGCGTACCCTCGTCCGGCCGCATCCGCTTCCCTCGGAGATGTGCGTTCGCTCGGACAGAATCGCGGATTCCGTCCGAGCGAGCGCAGAACTCCGATCCTGAGACCGCGGCGCGGGCTCAGGCCGGGGCGTCGGTCAGGCCGGGGCGGTCTCGGGGGCCTCGGGCTCTGCCACGGCGTCGACACCGGCCTCCTTGCGCTGCTCCGCGGTGATCGGGGCGGGCGCGGCGGTGAGCGGGTCGAAGCCGTTGCCGGTCTTCGGGAACGCGATCACCTCGCGGATCGACTCGGTCTTGGACAGGTGCTGCAGCACGCGGTCCATGCCGAGCGCGATGCCGCCGTGCGGGGGAGCGCCGAACTTGAACGCGTTCAGCAGGAAGCCGAACTGCTCCTGGGCGACCTCGTCGGAGATGCCCATGACCTCGAAGACGCGCTTCTGCACGTCCTCGCGGTGGATGCGGATGGATCCGCCGCCGAGTTCGGAGCCGTTGCAGACGATGTCGTACGCGTAGGCGAGAGCGGATCCGGGGTCGGTGTCGAAGGTCGCCTCGAACTCCGGCTTCGGGCCGGTGAAGGCGTGGTGCACGGCGGTCCAGGCACCCGCACCCACGGCGACGTCGCCCGAGGCAACCGCATCCGCGGCCGGCTCGAACATGGGGGCGTCGACGACCCAGGTGAAGGCGAACACGTCGGGGTCGAGCAGGCCGAGGCGTCGCCCGATCTCGACGCGGGCAGCGCCGAGCAGGGCGCGGGAGTCCTTCGCGGATCCGGCGGCGAAGAACGCGCAGTCGCCGGGCTTCGCGCCCACGAACGCGGCGAGACCCGCCTGTTCCGCCTCGCTGAGGTTCTTCGCGACGGGGCCGCCGAGCGTGCCGTCCTCGTTGAACAGCACATACGCGAGCCCGCGGGCACCGCGCTGCTTGGCCCAGTCCTGCCAGGCGTCCAGCACCTTGCGCGGCTGCGCGGCGCCGCCGGGCATGACCACCGCGCCCACGTAGTCGGCCTGGAACACCCGGAACGTGGTCTCGGAGAAGTACTCGGTGGCCTCGACGAGCTCGAGGCCGAAGCGCAGATCGGGCTTGTCGGATCCGTACTTCGCCATCGCGTCCGCGTAGGTCATCCGCGGCAGGGGGGTCTGCACCTCGACGCCGATGGTGGCCCACATCGCGGTGATGACGGACTCCATCATCTCGATGACGTCCTCCTGGTCGACGAAGCTCATCTCGATGTCGAGCTGCGTGAACTCGGGTTGCCGGTCGGCGCGGAAGTCCTCGTCGCGGTAGCAGCGCGCGATCTGGAAGTACTTCTCCACGCCGCCGACCATGAGCAGCTGCTTGAACAGCTGCGGGCTCTGCGGCAGCGCGTACCAGCTGCCCGGGTGCAGGCGCGCGGGCACGACGAAGTCGCGGGCGCCCTCCGGCGTGGAGCGGGTGAGGGTCGGGGTCTCCACCTCGACGAACTCGCGCTCGTGCAGCACGTCGCGCAGCGCCTTATAGACCTTCGAGCGCAGCCGCAGCGGCGCGATCGCGGCGGGGCGGCGCAGGTCGAGGTAGCGGTGCGTGAAGCGCACGTCCTCGCCGACCGGGTCGGTCTCCGCGAGGCCCGAGGAGACCTGGAAGGGCAGCGGTGCCGACTCGTTCAGCACGACCACGTCCTGTGCGACGATCTCGATCTCGCCCGAGGGCAGGTTCGGGTTCTCGTTGCCGGCGGGACGACGGGAGACCTCGCCGGTCACCTGCAGCACGAATTCGCTGCGCAGCGGATGCGCGATCTCCTCGTCGCGGATGACGACCTGGGCGATGCCCGATGCGTCCCGTAGGTCGATGAAGGCGACGCCTCCGTGATCGCGACGGCGATCGACCCAGCCCGCGAGAGTGACGGTCTGACCGATGTGCTCGGCGCGCAGGGCGCCTGCCGTGTGGGTGCGAAGCACGGAACGACTCCTATATCAGGGGAAAACGGAACCTCCCCAGTCTACGGGGAGCCCCGGAGCGCTCTCGCGGGCAGGCGGATCCGCTCACTAGACTCGCGCTGACCATGTCGCTCCACAGGAAGGCGTTCTCATGAAGCTCGACCTCACCACCGATCCGACCGACGCGGTCGGCAGCGTGTGGGCCACGCTGTTCTCCGGCGCCAACATCACGTTCTCGCTGATCCTCTATGTGATCGTCGCCATCGCGCTCTGGCGCGTGTTCACGAAGGCCGGCCACCCGGGGTGGCTCGCCATCATCCCGATCGTGAACGTCATCTTCATCGTCAAGATCGCCGGCATGAGCGGCTGGTGGGTGCTGCTGTACCTGATCCCGATCGTCAACATCGTGTTCGGGATCATCGTCGCGGTGAAGCTCGGCAAGAGCTTCGGAAAGGGTGGCGCGTTCTCGTTCTTCCTGTTGTGGCTGCTGCCGGTCATCGGTTACCTGATCCTCGGCTTCGGATCGTCCCAGCACCGCCGGGTTTGACCCGGAGATGCCTGCGGAGCGTCTTCATCTCGTCCGGCACGGCGAGGTCTTCAACCCCGAGCACGTGCTCTACGGGCGTCTGCCCGACTACCACCTGAGCGACGCGGGTCGGCGGATGGCGCAGGCCGCCGCCGACCACGTCGCTTCGCTGGACCGTCCGGTCTCGGCTCTGCGCTGCTCGCCGCTCGAGCGCACCCAGGAATCGGCCCAGCCGTTCGCTGCGGCGTTCGGGCTCGATCCGCTGCTCGAGGAGCGCATCATCGAGCCGTGGAACGTGTTCGAGGGCACGCAGATGCGGCGGGCCCTGCTGAACCCGTGGAACTGGCGGCACCTGCGCCGCCCGTCCGTGCCGAGCTGGGGCGAACCGTACGCGTCGATCGCCGCGCGCATGCGCGCCGCCATGGACGAGGCCTGGCACCGGGCGGACGGCGGCGACGTGGTGTTCGTGTCGCATCAGGCGCCGATCTGGATCACGCACTTGTCGGTCGCGGGGCTGCCGTTGCGGCACGATCCGCGCACTCGTCGCTGCGCGCTGTCCAGCGTCACCTCGTTCGAGCGCGTGGGCGATGTGTGGCGCGAGGTCGCGTACGCCGAGCCCGCGGCCGCCGGCATCGACCTCGGCGCGGTCTGAGACCACCGGTTGCTCGCTCCTCGCTGCGCTCGGTGCTCGCTCAACGTCCATCGCGGGGGTGGGCTGCCGCTTTCGGGACCGTTGAACGAGCACGGACGCAGGCCGGGCGAGACGGAACGCGGCGCGCTCGCGATCATCGCCGCACGCGCCGCTCAGCGCGCGGGGACCAGGGGTATCAGGTCGAACGGATCCGCGTCGCGGGCCGGCAGCAGGAACCGGTGCTCGGCGGTCGCGGCCACGGGGACGAGTGCGCGGATCAGCGCGGCCCCGCGCACGCCCGCCTCGCGCAGCGCCGCGACTTCGGCGGGGTTGAGGCCCGTCGGCTGTTCGCCGTTGCCGAGGTCGGTGCCGTAGCGCACCGTGCCGCCGTGCGCGTGGAAGCGGCGCAGGTTGTCCAGCGCGATCTCGCGGGCGTCGCCCTCGTGGATCGCGAGCGTGGAGATCCACGCGATCCGCCCGGCCTGGGCGGAGACCTCGGCGTCGCTCAGGCGTTCGGTGAACGGGGTGTGCGCGAGCGCCCTGACGCCGAGCCGCGGCATGCGCTGCGCCTCGCCGGGGCCCTCCGCATGGGCGACCACGGGCAGGCCGTGACGGTCGGCGATGCGCACGATCGCCGCGAGCAGGTCGTCGCCGAACACGGGGCCGGCCGTGCTGTTGCTCGCGACCTTGATGACGGAGGCGCCGGCGGTCTTCATCTCGGCGATCGCGGACTCCGCGGCGCCGGCGTCCGCGATCTCGCGGACCGAGGCCTGCGGCGCCCAGTCCCGGTCGGACGGGTACCCGCCGACCGGGGTCAGGAACGCACCCGCGAAGGAGATCGTGACGCCCGGCGGGGCGGCCGCGAGGGCGGCGACCACCGCGGGGGCGGATCCGAGATCCAGCACCCGACCGAGCAGTCCGCCCGCCAGACGTGCCGGATCCACCAGCTGCAGATGTACGTGGTGATCGGTGAATCCGCCGATCACGGTGCCGTTGGCCGCGCTCACTCCATCACTGCCCGATCTCGGTGCGCACCGCGTAGAGCTCGGGGAAGAACGTGAGATCGAGCGCGCGCTGCAGGAAGTCGACGCCGCTGGATCCGCCGGTGCCGACCTTGCGGCCGATCGTGCGGGTCACCGTGCGCAGATGCCGGAAGCGCCAGAACTGGAAGTTGTCCTCGACGTCGACGAGCTCCTCGCACGCCTCGTAGAGATCCCAGTGCTCGTGCGGGTTCTGATAGATCTCGGTGAGCACGGGCACGAGCGAGTCGTGCATCCGATACGGCTCGCGCACGTCGCGCTCGAGGATCTCCGCGGGGATCGGCAGGCCACGGCGTGCGGCGAACCGCAGGAATTCGTCGTACAGGGTGGGGCGCTCGAGCTCCGCGGTGAGCATCGCGAGGTTCTCGGGATGGCTGCGGAACACGCTCAGCATCCGCTCGTTCTTGTTGCCGAGGGCGAACTCGACGGCGCGGTACTGCACCGACTGGAAGCCGGAGGAGTTGCCGAGGTCTCCGCGGAATTCCGCGTACTCGGTGGGGGTGAGGGTCGCCAGCACCGACCACTGCTGCGTGAGCACCTCCTGGATGTGCTTCACCCGCGCGATGTGCTTGAGCGCCGAGCGCAGGTCGTCCTCCGCGAGGCGGTCCCGCGCGGTGCCGAGCTCGTGCAGCACGAGCTTCAGCCACAGCTCGGTGGTCTGGTGCTGGATGATGAACAGCATCTCGTCGTGATGCTGCGGCACGCTGACCGGGTGCTGTGCACCGAGGAGACGATCCAGGTCGAGGTAGGAGCCGTAGGTCATCCGATCCTTCAGATCGGTGACGATACCGTCTTCGAGTGCGCGCTGGTTCTCGGTGCTGGTGTCCGGCACAGGGCGACCTCCTTGTCCTGGGATGACTCCAGTATTCCACCGCCGTTTCTGTGGGGTCTGTGATCGTCGGCGATGGACCGCGCGGCGTTCCTGTCTCCCCGGACTCGTCCTGGCCGCGGTGCACGCGTAGAGCATCGCGGAGGGGGCGCGAGGCCGGGCGGAGGGGCAGGCCGCAGGGAGCCCTCAGCGGGCGGGGTGCGCGTGGCGGCGGGCGCTGCGCAGCTCCACGAGGCCGACGACGGCGGCGAGGACGGCGACGGCGGCCGCGAAGGAGATCCCCGCGGGGCGCAGCCCGATCGCGCCCGCGAGGGTGCCGACGCCGATCGCGGGCACCGCGAGCATCACATACAGTCCGGCGAAGAACGAGGAGGAGACCTCTCCGCGCCGTTCCGAGGGCACCTGTCCGACCGTGGTCGCGAGCCCGGCATTCAGGCACAGGCCCCCGGCGACGCCGAGCACGAGCGCGGCGGCGATCAGCGCGCCGAGCGCTGCGAACGCCAGTGCGGCGGCCAGGATCGCGGCCGCGGCGACCAGCCCCGCGCAGCCGGTGATCAAGGCGGTCGGCGGGCGCATCGCGCGGGCCAGCACCTGCCCTGCGGCCATGCCTGCGAAGGTGAGGAACACGACGAAGCCCGCCAGCGTGTGCCCGGCGAGGTGCAGGTCCTTCGCCAGGAACAGGGCGGTCACCGACGTGAGCACGCCGGTCACGGCGAATCCTGTCCCGGCGGCCAGGACGGCCCGCACGAACGCGCCGCGGATCTCCCGGGGCACGCGGAGCCGGCGGAGCCGCAGGCGCAGCGTCCCGCGTCGCCCGGGTGCAGGAGCCCACGCCCACAGGCCCGCGAACGCCAGGACGCTCAGCACGAGGTGCACGACGTAGGGGGTCGTCAACGGCAGCGGGGCGAGGTCGGCGAGCACGCCCGCCACGAGCGTGCCGAGCGCGAGGCCTCCCACGTTGGCGGCGACGGCGATCGTGCCGGCGGCGGCCTTGCGGGCGGGTGGGGCGAGGTCGATGACCGCCGCCGTGCCGGTGCCGCTCATGAACCCCGCGCCGAGGCCCGAGACCACCCGGGCCGTGATGAGCAGCGGGAGCGAGGGAGGCAGCAGGAAGAGCGCCGCGCTGAGGACCGCGAGGCCGACGGCGAGCATGAGCACCGGCCGGCGGCCGAGATCGTCAGAGAGCCGCCCGAAGAGCGAGAGCGCCGCGACCACGCCGATCGCGTAGACCGCGAACAGCACCGTCACGGTGAACGGCGTGAACGCGAGCGTCGCGGAGTAGATCGAGTACAGCGGCGTCGGGATGGTGGTGCCCATCATCGTGACCGCGAAGGCGAAGGCGGTGCAGACGACGGCCCGGCGGTTCTCATCATGGGGCGGCGCGAAGGCGGAGGTGCTGCTCATGCGGGCCTTTCTCTGCATCGAGTCATTGTGTCTCGGAAGAGGATCACTTATCGAGGGATCGGTGCCGGTGCTCCGCCGCCCTCGCTCATGCGGGCTGCTGCTGTTCGGCCGGCTCACCGGTGTGGCGATCGCCGTCTACATGATCCGGGACGCCTTCGTGGTGCGCACGTTCTCGCTCTCCCCGGTCGCGTTCACGGTGGGCGCCGCCGGCATGCAGGCGGTGTACTACTCCGCCGGGATGCGTCGTCGCCGGCCCGCCGCTGCGGCGCTGTGACGCACCGAGTGGCGCCGGATCCCGGCGCTCGGATCCTGTCCCCGCTGTCATGCATCCTGGTGCTGCACGCGATCCGGATCGCCCCGGTGGCGCTCGTCGCCCCGCTGCGCTCGCCCGGGGACCGGATCCGGCCGGTGTCAGCCGCCCACGGCACGCAGGTACTGGCCGTCGGGGGAGATGCCGGACGCGGCCACGGTGAAGCGCACGATGCTGGAGAGGTAGCGGTCCTCGCTGGCCTCGAAGATGCGGCCGTCGGCGTCGCGGGAGGTGCGGCTGAGGCGCAGGATCGGGGTGCCCAGCGGCACCTGCAGCTGCGCGGCGTCCTGCTCGTCGGCCGCCACGGCGTCGATCTCGTGCTGCAGGCCGACGATGGGGTGCCCCTGCGAGGCCAGGAACTCGGTGATCGAGACCGCGTCGGTGTCGATCGTGAAGAGCAGGCGACCGACCTCCTCGGTGTAGAACAGCCGCTCCAGCATCGTCGGGCGGTCGTCGAGGAAGCGCAGCCGCACCACGCTCACGATCGTGTCGCCGGGATCGACGCCGAGCGCGTGGGCCTTCTCGGCGCCGGCGCGGCGCAGGCTCAGCTCCTGGGTGCGGGCTCCGGGCCGGGCGCCCAGTTCGCGCGCCCAGCGCGTGAACGGCACGGACATATCGACCGCCTGCACGGCCTTGCGCTCGACGACGCGGGCGGGACGGCCGCGGGTGGTCTCGATGAGCCCTTCGGCGCGGAGCGCGGCGAGGGCGTTGCGGATCGGGCCGCGCGACGTGCGCCAGCGCTCGGCGAGCTCGGCCTCGGTGGGCACCGCGTCGCCCGGGCGCAGCCTCCCGGACGCGATCAGCGCGCGCAGGTCGTCGGCGATCTGGGTATAGACAACTTCGGACACGTAGGCATACTACTTCGTCCGCTCAGCGGGGTGCAGCCGCGTTCCTGCGGTGTTCATTCAGGAGACGCCCTGGTGAACAGTCGGCGAACAGTGCCGAGGTAGGTATACATCTCGGGAGCGAAGCTGAGAGAGTCTTCGAGGATTCCCTCCGCACCTGAACCCGAAAGGTCCTCATGAAGCTTCGCGCTCTCACCGTCGCGGCCGGCGCCGCCGCGCTCGCCTTCGGCCTCGCCGCGTGCTCCGGCACCGCCGGCGCCGCCACCGGCACCGACGCGTCCGCTGCCGCGAACGGCGGCTACGCCGTCGACGCGAACACCCTCGTCTTCGGCGTCGTGCCCGACTCGGTGGACACCCAGACCAACTATCAGCCGCTGATGGACTACCTCGCCAAGCAGACCGGCAAGAAGGTCGAATACCACGAGTCCACCGACTACGCCGCCCTCATCGAGGCCGCCGTCGCCGGCAAGGTCGACGTCGCCTCCTTCTCCGGCTTCACCTACATCACCGCCACCAACGCCGGCGCCAAGCTCACGCCGATCTCCTCGATCGTGACCAAGCAGGGCCAGGAGCCCGGCTACTACTCCGAGGCGATCGTGCCGAAGGGATCCTCGATCACCTCGATCAAGGACTTCAAGGGTGAGAAGGTCTGCTTCGTCGACCCGTCCTCGACGTCGGGCTACCTGTTCCCGAGCTACAACCTGCTCAAGGACGACATCGACCCGAAGACGGGCGTGACCCCGGTCTTCGCCGGCAAGCACGACGTCAGCGTGCAGAAGGTCGGCGAGGGCAAGGAATGCGAGGCGGGCTTCGCCGAGGACTCCGAGGTCGCCAAGAGCGACAAGGTGACCGTCGTCGACAAGACGATGGTGCCCGGCGCGCCGCTGGTCTATTCCTCGGCTCTGCCCAAGGAGACCGCCGACAAGGTCGTGACCGCCCTCAAGGAGATCACCATCGACGACATCGTCAAGGCGGGCATCAAGAACGCCGACAGCGACGCGTTCAAGGCGACCTTCTACGCGACCAAGCCGGTCGACGACAAGTACTACGACATCATCCGCGACATCTGCGACAAGACCAAGGCCGATCAGTGCAAGAAGTGATCTGACCGATCACACCGGGGCCGACGGCGCGCACCGTCGGCCCCGGCACTGGTGAGAAACCACTTCTCGCATGAGACACCACGGCAGACGTGGTGTCTCATGCCGGATCTGGTTTCTCACGGAATGAACCCGAACCCACCCAGGAGCGCGACCCATGAACATCGCCAGCACGGCCACCACGGAGCCGGTCATCCGCCTCGCCGGCGTCACCAAGCAGTTCGGCGTCACCACCGCCCTCAAGGGGGCAGACCTCGAGGTCGCGCGCGGCGAGATCGTCGTGCTCCTCGGGCTCTCCGGATCCGGCAAGTCGACCCTGCTGCGTCACCTCGACGGCCTGGAGACCCCGACCTCCGGCACCGTGGAGGTGCTCGGATCGTCGGTGCCGGCGCTCAAAGGCAAGGCGCTGCGGGGTCTGCGCCGCCGGGTCGGCTTCATCTTCCAGCAGTTCGAGCTGGTGCCGTCGCTCACGGTGCTGGAGAACGTGCTGACCGGTTCGCTCGCATCCGTGCGCGGCCCGCGGCTGGGCCTCTGGGGCTACTCGAGGGACGCGAAGCTGCGCGCCCTCGGCCACCTCGAGCGCGTCGGTCTCCTCGACCGGGCCTACCAGCGCAGCGACACCCTCTCCGGCGGCCAGCAGCAGCGCGTCGCGATCGCCCGCGCGCTCATGCAGCGCCCGGAGATCCTGCTCGCCGACGAGCCGGTCGCCTCGCTCGACCCGGAATCCAGCGACCAGGTGATGGCGCTCATCCGCGAGATCGCGGCCGATCAGGGCCTCACCGTGGTGTGCAGCCTGCACCAGGTCGACCTCGCGATCAGCTGGGCCGACCGCATCGTGGGCCTGCGCCACGGCGAGGTCGTGCTGAACACGTCCACCACCGGCCTCAGCAAGGCCGAGGTCATGGAGATCTACGGCCGGGTCGCCACGACCACGGCCGACCTCACCGCCGTCACGACCGAGCTCATCGAGCAGGGGATCGCGGCGCCGGCCGCGGCCGCGCCGTCGGGGGCGCGCTCGTGACGGTCGTCGCGACGCCGCGCCGCGACGGCCACGTTGGCGGCCTGCTGTCGCGCGCGCCGAAGCACCGGATCTCACCGGAGCGGGTCGCTGCGTCGCTCACCCTCATCGCACTGGTCGGCCTGGGCATCGCGTCGCTCGTGCAGAGCGGGTTCTCGCTCGCCGGCGTGTTCCAGAGCTGGGGCAACGCGCAGCGCTTCATGACCCGGGTCGGCGCGATCACGTTCCCGGAGCCGGGCGACCTGCTCTGGCAGATCGCGCTCACCGTCGGCCTCGTGCTGGTCGGCACGCTCGTCGCCGCCGTGCTGTCCGTGCCGATCGCCTACCTCGCCGCCGCGAACACGACTCCCGGCCCGGCCTGGCGGGGCCTCGCCCGTTTCCTCGGGGTGCTCACCCGCTCCATCCCCGACGTCGTGCTGGCGATGGCGTTCGTGCTCATGTTCTCCCTGGGTACCCTGCCCGGCATCCTCGCGATAGGGATCCATTCGATCGGCATGATCTCCAAGATGTTCGCGGACGCGATCGAGCAGATCGACGAGGGCCCCCGTCTCGCGATCCGCGCCGCGGGCGGCACCAGGCTGCAGCAGTTCACCGCCGGCGTGCTGCCGCAGGTGCTGCCCAGCTGGGTCGCCACGGTGCTGCACCGCAACGACATCAACCTGCGCGGCAGCGTGGTGCTCGGCTACGTCGGCGTCGCGGGCCTGGGCCTGGAGATGTCGTACGCGTTCAAGGCGCTCAACTACGGCCGCGGCCTCGGCATCGCACTGGTGATCTTCGTGCTCTGCGTCGTGATGGAGATCATCTCCAGCGCCGTGCGCGGCGCCATGCTCGGCGAGACCGCGCAGGCGCGGTCGTGGATCGACCGGATCCTGCATCCGCGGATGCGCCGGGACGACGCCTCCGCCGCCGCGGCGAAGCCCGCCTGGGCGGCCTCTCCCGCCGCGGCCGTGCGCCGCCCCTGGACGCGCGAGCGCCGCCGCAACACGATCGCCGGCTGGGTGGCCGTCGCGGTCGTGATCGGCGCCGTGCTCGTCTGCCAGATCCAGTGGAGCGATCTCCTCACGGTGTGGGCGAAGATCCCGGAGACCGCGGCGAAGTTCTGGCCGCCGGACTTCGGCAACTACGACGCCTCGGTCATGCTCGGCGCCATGCGGGACACCATCGCGATCGCGCTCGCCGCGACCGTGCTGACGGTGGTGCCCTCGCTGCTCCTCGGCTCCTTCGCCGCCCGCAACGTCGCCCCGAACGGCACCGTGCGCGGCATCGCCCGGTTCCTGCTCGTCGGCATCCGCGGCATCCCCGAGCTCATCCTCGCGATCGTGCTCATCGTGATCACCGGCCTCGGCCCCACCGCGGGCATCGTGGCCCTCGCGATCGGCGGCATCGGGCTGCTCGGCAAGCTCGTCGCCGACTCGTTCGAAGAGGTCGACCGGGGCCCGGAGCGCGCACTCCGCGCGGTCGGCGCGACCCGGCTGCAGACCTACACCGCCGCGACCGTGCCGCAGGGCACGCGCGCCCTCATCGGACACAGCTTCTACATGCTGGACACGAACATCCGCGCCGCCACGATCCTCGGCATCGTGGGCGGCGGCGGCGTGGGCTACTACCTGCTGAACGCCGGGCAGGGCTCGCGCTACGAGGTGGTCACGGCGATCGTGCTGATGATCCTCGCCACGGTGCTCGTGGTCGAGGGGCTCGCGATGTGGATGCGGAGGGTGTTCCGGTGACGGACGGCAAGGCGATGACGACCTCGGCGAACGATCGGTTCGATGTGGCGATCGTCGGATCCGGCATCGTCGGACTCGGCGCGGCGTACGCGGCCGTGCGGCGCGGGCTGCGCGTCGTGGTCGTGGACCGCACCGACCGGCCCGTGGGCGCGACGATCCGCAACTTCGGCCACCTCTGCATCGGCGCGCAGGACGGCCCCGCCCGCGCCTACGGGGAGGCGTCCCGCGGGATCTGGCTGCGGCTCGCCGCCGACGCCGGGTTCTGGGCGCGCGAGAGCGGCACGCTGGTCGTCGCCCGCGCCGACGACGAACGGGCGCTGCTCGAGGAGGCCGCACAGGCCGAGGGGGAGGCGTCCGGCGGGATCCGTCTGCTCTCGCCCGCCGAGGTGACCGGCCTCGCCCCCGTACGGCCCGAGGTCGTGCGCGGTGGGGCGCACGTGCCCGGCGACCTGCAGGTGAACCCGCGCGAGGCCGCGGGCGCGATCGTGCGCCACTTCGCCGCGCTCGGCGTCGAGTTCCGCTTCCGCACGGCCGTCACCGCGGTGCGGACCGGACTCGTGCAGACCACCCGCGGCGACATCGCCGCGGAGGACGTGGTCGTCGCGGTGAACCACGACGTGGACCAGCTGCTGCCCGAGGTGGCGGAACGCGCCGGCGTCGTCCGCTGCGCGCTGGACATGATGCGCGTCTCGGCCGATCTGCCCTCGCCGCTGCAGGCGCCGCTGCTCACCGGCTGGTCGCTCGTGCGGTACCGCCGCTTCGCCGGGCTCGGCACGGCCACGGCCCTGCGCGAGCGGCTGCACGCGGAACGGCCGGAGCTCGCCGCGCTCGACCTGAACCAGATGTACGCGCAGCTGCCGGACGGCACGCTGCTGCTCGGCGACTCGCACCACAAGGCCGTGCAGCCGGATCCGTTCCAGCCCGAGGCCGGGTTCGACGCGTTCCTCACCGAGGCGCGCGAGCTCTTCGATGTCGGCGGCATGCGCGTGCTCGAGCGCTGGCAGGGCGTGTACGCCGCCGCGGGCGAGGAGTTCCTCATCGAGGAGGTCGCCCCGCGCGTGCTCGCGCTCGCCGCGACGACCGGCATCGGTATGACCACCGGGCTCGGGCTCGCCGAGATCGAGACCGCCCGCGTCTTCGGCTGGGGCGCTTCGACAGGCTCAGCGACCGGATCCGCGGAGGTCATCGGAGCCGGATCCGCGGACGCCGACGCATCCACCGCCGTCAGCGGCGTACAGACACCCGCCATCGTCGGCGGCGCAGCAACGACCGCCGACGTCGGCGGCATCGCACAGGAGGAGAACGCATGAGCCCGCACA
>JAFDWK010000031.1:305-4910 GCA_018268515.1 Actinomycetota bacterium | reverse complement strand
CTCCTCGGCGGTCAGCGCCGACATGGCGCCGCGCAGCGCCTCGCGTCGGTCGCCGCGGACGCCGCGCCCCATCCGCCGGCCCTCCTCGGTGAGCACGATGCGGGTGCGGCGGGCGTCGTCCGGATCCGCTTCGCGGCGCAGCCAGCCGCGCTCCACGCCCTGCTGCACGAGACGCGAGGCGCGCGGCTGATCCACGCCGATCGCCTCGCCCAGCGCACTCACGCTGAGCGGCTCCGCCGCGAGCGCCTCCAGCATGCGCAGGCGCGCGGGCGCCTCGCCGCGGCCCCCGCCCCAGGATCCCGCACCTCGTCCGTGCGGATCCGCGTGCGGTCCCCCGTGCGCACCGTGCTCGCCATGCGGGCCGCCATGCCCGCGGAACCCGTCCGCGCGCCGAGGGTCGGCGTCGTGCATTCCGTGACGGTGCTCGTGGGGCGGACGCGGACCGCGACCGCGCAGCAGGCCGAGCGCGGCGACGATCGCGTCGAGGGGGTCCGGGTTCTCGACATCGTGAGGCATGCCCCAATTTTACATGCGACTTGACATGGATCCAAAGTGCATGTCACACTGCATGTACATGACAGATGACATGGAATCGGGATGGCCTCGGATCCTGCTCGCCGAGCACGGCGCCGCACATCGGTCACCCACAGACACGAAGGATTCACCTGATGAGCACCACTGATGACACCACTGACACCACGCCGGAGAACGCTCCGGAGAACATGCCTTCCGACCAGGGCCGCCCGTTCGGCTTCTGGATCACCGCCGTCGACCGCCTGCTGGCGGCCGAGTTCGCCACCGCCTTCGAGGACGAGGGGATCACCCGCCGCGACTGGCGGATCCTCCATGCCGTCGACGGCACCGTCCCGTCCGGCCGGGAGATCCCCGACCGCAAGCTGCACAGCCTGGCCGGCCTCGGCTGGGTGCAGCGCACCGCCGACGGGTTGTCCCTCACCGCGGACGGCGCTGCCGCCAAGGCGCGCCTGACCGCCGCCGTCGAGGAGATCCGCGCGCAGGTCGCCGACTCCCTCGACCCCGAGGAGTTCGCCGCGATGGCGGCCTCGCTCGAGAAGCTCGCCCGCGGCCTCGGCTACGAGGAGGGTAAGCGCCTCCCCCGTCGCCACATCGGCGAGCGCCGGGGCGGTCACGAGCACGTCCGCCACGGCCATGGTCGCCGCGGACACGACCGTCACCACCGCGGAGAATTCGGCGAGCGCGCCCGGCACGAGCACGGCTTCCCCGGCGGTTTCGGCGAGCGCACCCACTTCGGCGAGCGCGACCACTTCGGCGAGCGCACCGACTCCGGCCGCGACTGGCCGCACCACGAGCACCTCCGGCACGAGCACCTCCGGCACGAGCACTTCCGTCACGAGCACCGCTGCGGCGGGCATGCGGACGGCGAGCATCTCCGCCGTGAGCACGCGCCCGGCGAGCGCGGGCGCGGCGAGCGGCCGTTCGGTGAGCGGCCGTTCGGCGGGCACAGCCACGGTGAGCACAGCCATGGCGGGCACAGCCACGGGGGTCACGACCACGGTGGTCACGACCACGGTGGTCGCAGCCACGGCGGGCGCGGGCCTGCCCCGGCGCACCTGCACATCCACCTGCACGACGGCCGCCGCCACGACGGCTGACGCTGCGCTCCCGATCCGGCCCCTGCCCGCACTCCGCGGCAGGGGCCGGATCCGTCTGCGGCCGCGCGCGGTCGCCGTCGCCGTCGCGGTCGCCGTCGCCGTCGCGGTCGCGGTCACGGTCGCGCAACGACGCCGGACCGGATCCGCGTCCTCCCGAACCGGCGACGCACCGGAATAGGGCCCGCATGCGCGCGGTTTCCCTTTCACATGACTCTCCTCGCTCCCGACTGGACGTCGTCCTCCGACGCCGAGCCGGGTGCGGTGGCGCGCTCCGGCGGCGCGGTCGACGCCCTCCTCGCGGCGGTCGACGTGCGGCTGCGACGGCAGGTGCGCATCGCACCGGATCCCGCCGAGACCATCGCCCTGGATCGCCACGCGCTCTCCGTCGTCTACGTCATCGACGGCACCGTGCACACCCGCTGCGGAGACAAGCCGATGTCGCTCGCCGAGGGCGACGCCATGCTCACCCCGGGCCGCGCGCCGATATCGCTGAAGACGGATCCCGGCACCCGGATCCTGGTCTCCACCCTCACGCTCGCCCCCGGCGCCGCGCACGTCGCCGATGCGCTGCCCGACGTCGCGCTGGTGCGCGATTTCGCCCATCACGAACCAGCCGCCGCCGCCCTGGCCGCCCAGGTCGGGCTCGACCTCACCACGCTCCCGGTCGATCCCGTGGCCCTCGAGGCCGCCGACCGCGACGGCGACGCCGTGATCTGCCGGATGATGGCGAACACCGTGCTGGCATCGGTGATCCGCGCCTGGGCGGCGCACGGCTGCGCCCCGGCGGGCTGGCCGGCGCGCACGGGCGACCCGTTCCTGGAGAAGGTGATCGCCGCGATCCACGCCGCCCCCGGCCGCGACTGGAGCGTCGAGGGCATGGCCAGCGTCGGAGCCATGTCGCGCACGGTGTTCGCCGAGCGGTTCCGCGCCGCGTTCGGCACCTCGCCCGCGAGCTACGTGACCGAGGTGCGGATCCGCGCCGCGCAGGACCGCCTCGCGCTCGGCTGCCTGGTCAGCGAGATCTCCCGCGACCTCGGCTACAGCTCGGACGAGGGCTTCAGCCGTGCGTTCCGCCGCCGCACCGGCCAGACACCGTCCGCCTGGCGAGAGGCCCGTACGGCCTGACGACACTGGATCCGGCTGACCACGCTCCCACCCGTGGGGATGGATTCCACACCTCGCACCCGCCACCCGGAGACACTTTCCATCCCCAGCCCCCACGCCCCCACCCGTGGGGATGGATTCCACACCTCGCACCCGCCACCCCGCGACACTTTCCATCCCCAGCCCCACACCGCGGGCGCTGCGAACGGACGGATCCGACCCCGCCGCTACCCGGCGGCGCGGGCGCTGATCCGGCCCGCCAGGGCGAACAACCCGGCGCCGATGATCAGCACGGCGGCGCCGATCGCGTAGACCGAGGCGATGCCGAGACCGTCCACGAGCACGCCGCCGACGGCCGCGGCCGTCATGATCGCCGCCTGGAAGCCCATCACGACCAGGCTGCCGCCGTTCTCCAGGCGGTCCGGCATCCGGTGCCCGATCCAGGTGTTCACGATCAGCAGCCAGGATGCGAAGAAGAAACCCCACAGCAGCACGGCCGCCCCGATCGCGATCAGCGAGCCCGCCAGCGCGATCAGCAGCAGCACCGTGGCCGCCATCACGAGCGGTGCGATGACCGCGAGGATCCGATACGCGCGATCGACGATCATCCCGAACACCAGGTTGCCGACGAACCCGCCCACGCCGAACAGCGCCAGCAGCACGATGACCGTGCCCTCCGGGATCACGGATCCGCCATCCTGCACGCGCTCGAGGGCGAGCCGGATGTAGGTGTATGCGAGGAAGTGCCCCAGCACGACGAGCACATGCCCGACGAGGCCGAGCCCGATCCCGGGACGGCGGAGCGTCTCCACGAGCGCGGACAGCCGCGCCGCGCCCTCGGCGGGGACGCTCGGCAGCAGGATCCGCAGCGCGACGGCGAGCACGGCGGTGGCCGCCGCGGCGATCCCGAACACCCCGCGCCAGTCCACCGCCTGGCTCAGCAGCACACCCAGCGGGATGCCCGCCACGGTCGCGATCGTGGTGCCGGCCGTGGTGAACATGATCGCCCGCCCGAGGCGCTCGGGCCCGGCGATCCGCGCGGCGACCGTGACCGACATCGACCAGAACCCGCTGAGCGCGCCGCCCAGCAGCACTCGGGCGAGCAGCAGCAGCGGCAGGCTCGGCGCGATCGCGACGACCACGTTCGAGACGGTGGCGCCGATCGCCATCCACACCAGCAGCGAGCGCCGGTCCATCCGCGGCAGCATCAGGCCGATGGTCGGGGCGACGATGAGCCCGGCGAGCGCCGTGACGGTCACCATCTGCCCGGCCTGCCCCGCGGTCACGCCGATCTCGGCGGCGATGTCGGTGAGCAGCCCGCCGGGCAAGAACTCGGCGGTGACGAGCAGGAAGCTCGTCGCCATCATGACGAGCAGCGCGCCGTAGCGCAGCCGCTCGGGGCGAGCCGCGCGGGCGGCGACGGGAATGGGGGCGGTCGTGGTCATGCTTCCAGCCTTCCGTGATCCTCGTGTCCGCGCCCGATCATGCGTCCGGAGGATCCGACCGATCGTCCGGATCGGATCCGGGACGGCCGGTCAGCCTCCGGTGGATCCGGCGTCGGTGATGCCGACGTCGGTGCGGTGGAAGTTCTGGAACGACCGCGAGGCGGTCGGGCCGCGCTGGCCCTGATAGCGATTGCCGTAGGGGCCGGATCCGTAGGGGTTCTCGGCCGGCGAGGACAGCTGGAAGAAGCACAGCTGCCCGATCTTCATGCCCGGCCAGAGCTTGATCGGCAACGTCGCGACGTTCGCGAGCTCGAGGGTGACGTGCCCGGTGAAGCCGGGGTCGATGAAGCCGGCCGTGGAGTGCGTGATGAGCCCGAGGCGGCCCAGCGACGACTTGCCCTCCAGCCGCGCCGCGACGTCGTCCG
>JAFDWK010000031.1:0-248 GCA_018268515.1 Actinomycetota bacterium | reverse complement strand
GGCTCGTCGGGGTCGACCTCGATCAGCCGGGTCAGCTCGGGCTGGTCCTCGGCCGGGTCGATGAAGGGGTATTTGTGGTTGTCGAACAGCCGGAAGTAGCGGTCCAGCCGCACGTCGATGCTCGACGGCTGGATCATGCCCGGCTCGAGCGGATCCAGTCCGATCCGCCCCGCGTCGAGTCCCGCCCTGATGTCTCTGTCGCTCAGCAGCACCGTCTCAGCGTAGTCGGTGCGGATCGGCCGGATCCG
>JAFDWK010000030.1 GCA_018268515.1 Actinomycetota bacterium | reverse complement strand
TCGTTAGTTCCTAAATGGTTGGGTGGTTGGGAGAATTGGGTATGGCGAATTCTCCTGCTCGGGCGTTGCGGCTCTTCGAGGGTGATGAATCCGAACTGCGCGGCTGGTTGAGGGCGACGACGGTTTCTTCTGGGGCTGTGAAGCGGGCGCGGATCGTGTTGCTCGCGTCGGAGGGGGTCGCGAACGCGCGGATCGCTGAGCTTGCGGACGCGTCGGTCGTGACGGTGTTGAAGTGGCGTGGTCGGTATGAGGAGGCTGGGATCAAGGGCCTCGGCGACGCGGAGCGGTCAGGACGTCCTCGTCATCTCGATCACGCAGATATCGTCACGGCGACGTTGACACCACCACCGAAGAAGTTCGGGGTCACGCACTGGTCATCCCGGCTGCTTGCTGCGCACTTGAAGATCGGGAACGCTACGGTCGCGCGGGCGTGGCGGGAGTACGGAGTGCAGCCGTGGAAGTCGGAGACGTTCAAGTTCTCCACGGACCCGGAACTGGTCGGCAAGGTCACCGATGTCGTCGGGCTCTACCTCGCACCGCCCGAGAATGCGGTCGTGTTGTGTGTGGACGAGAAGAGCCAGATCCAGGCGCTGGACCGCACGGCGCCGATGCTGCCGCTGCGGATCGGAGATGCCGAGAAACGCACGCATGACTACAAGCGGCACGGCACGACGACGCTGTTCGCCGCGTTGGAGATCGCGACCGGGCACGTCACCGGAGCCGTGAAACCGAAGCACCGCCGACAGGAGTTCCTCGCCTTCCTGCGCCAGCTCGACCGCGCCTACCCCGACGTCGAGCTGCACCTGGTGATGGACAACTACGCCACCCACAAGACGCCCGAGGTCCGCGAGTGGCTGGAGAAGCGCCCGCGATTCCATACCCATTTCACCCCGACGTCGGGTTCCTGGCTGAACCTCGTCGAGGTCTGGTTCGGGATCATCGACAAACAGGCCATCCGCCGCGGCATCTTCACGAGCGTCAAAGACCTCAACGCGAAGATCCGGCAATTCATCACCGGCTGGAACGACCGCAAGCACCCGTTCGTCTGGACCAAGACCCCAGAACAGATCCTCGCAAAAGCCAACCCAAAACGAACTTCAGAAACGCGACACTAGCCGCTCCGAAATGTCTATATGGACACACCGTGGACAAAGAGGGTTCATCCGCGAAATGGACATTTCCAACTAATCCCCACACTCGCAGATCAGTGGAAGTCCCCGCCTCCGCCGCCCTGGAAGTCGCTGGCCATGTCGGCGAAGCGGGAGAAGTGGCCTTGGAAGGCCACCTGGATCGTGGCGGTGGGGCCGTTGCGGTGCTTGGCGACGATGAGGTCGGCTTCGCCGGGGCGCACGTCCTTGTCGTAGACGGAGTCGCGGTGCAGCAGGATCACCATATCGGCGTCCTGCTCGATCGAGCCCGACTCGCGCAGGTCGCTGATCGCGGGCTTCTTGTCCTGCCGCTGCTCGGAACCACGGTTCAGCTGCGAGAGCGCGATCACCGGCACCTGCAGCTCCTTCGCCAGGAGCTTCAGGGCACGGGAGAACTCGGAGACCTCCTGCTGACGGGACTCGACCTTCTTCCCGCTCGTCATCAGCTGCAGATAGTCGATGACGACCATCCTCAGACCGACCCGCTGCTTGAGCCGACGGCACTTCGCGCGGATCTCGACGAGCGTCATGTTCGGGCTGTCGTCGATGTAGAGCGGGGCGTCGTTGATGCGCCCGCGGGTCGAGGCGACCGTGGTCCAGTCGCGCTGGTCGAGCGTGCCCTTGCGCAGATTCTGCAGCGGCACCGCCCCCTCGGCGCTGAGCAGACGCATCGCGATCTCCGCCTTGCCCATCTCGAGCGAGAAGAAGATCGACGGCTGGTTGTTCCCGATCGACGCGGCGCGGGCGAAGTCGAGCGCGAGCGTGGAGTTGTGCGTCGGGATCATCGACTCACCGGCGAGGTAGAGGTGGTCGTCGTTGTCCACCTGCACGCACCGCACCGGCACGCTGGCGATCGGTCGAACGGCCTTGACGTACCGACGCCCGATCCGCAGCGTCGACGCGGGCCGTTCCTCGGTGTGCAGCCTGCGCTTGCGCTCGAGCCGGAACACGTCATCGACGGTCGAGAAGTTCAGGATGTAAGCGGTCGACGATTCTTCGGTGCGCCCGTGCACCCGCTTCGATGTTCTCCCGCACTTGTAGCCGAGACTGACGATGAGCTCATACACGCTGTCGGCCAGGCGCTTGCTCGTCACCGAGAACTGGCAGGATCCGACGCCCTTGACGACGGTTCCGTCGGTGTCCATCAGCCCCGCCAGCAGCGCGCGTCGCTGCGCCTCGGAGGCCCGCAGGTAGCGCGCCGGAATGTGCTTGTCCCCGAGCACTCCGATCTTGCGCAGCAGCGCGCCGAAGGAGCCGTGGTCGCGGTGGCAGGCGTCACAGCGCTGCGCCTCACCCGAGTACGGCCGGCCGCAGTCGGGACAGGACAGCCGCTCCGGGTGGGCGCCCTTGTTCTTCGGCCCGCACGTGCGACCGCAGGTGTTCACGTTCGGGTGCCGCGCCACGAACTCGATGCCGCAGACATCGCAGTTGCGCAGCAGCAGCAGGCGCTCCGCGAGCTTCAGCGAGTAGAGCATCCCGCCGCGGGGAACGACCCGTACCCCGGCCGCCCCGATGAGCATCGGGATCTCGTCGGTCTCGCTGGTGATGCGGGCGGACGCACTGTGGCCGTCGCCGAGCCACGCGCCGAGCGCATACGGCGCGATGGGCAGATCGGCCTCGACCGCGCGCAGCGGCGCGGCGTTGGCGATCGAGTGGTTCGCACGGCGATCGGCCGTCACGGTGAGCGTCTCGAGGATCTGCTCCGTGGTCACGGTCGCGGCACCGCCCACGCCGCGCCGCGCCGACCTGGTCTCGGTCACCCACTGATGCTGGGCGTCGGCGATGATGCGTGATCCGTCTGAGAACTCGACCTCGTAGCAGGGGCGATCGACCATCACGTCGGTCACCGCCACCACGCTGGTCGGGTGCCCATCCGCGCCGAACAGGTAGTCGCCGACCTGCACCTCGCCCATGGTGGTCCAGCCCGTCGGTGTGGCCAGGCGTGTGTCCAGTGCGAGCGCCTTGCCCATCGCCGGGCGTGCCGCGACCACGATCATCTGACCGCCGTGCAGGCCGTTGGTGAGCTCGTCGAGCTCACGGAACCCGGTCGGCACGCCGGTCATGGATCCGTCCTGGCCGCTCGCCCGCTCCATCTCCTCGACGGCGGCGTCGACGGCCACGGTGAGCGGCACGTAGTCCTCGGCCTGCTCGGTGCCGGTGACGGAGTAGATCTCGGCCTGGGCGGTGTTGACGAGGTCGGTCGCGTCGCCCTGGCCGTCGTAGCCCATCTGCACGATGCGGGTGCCGGCGTCGACGAGCTTGCGCAGGATCGCGCGCTCCGACACGATGCCCGCATAGAAGCCGGCGTTCGCGGCGGTCGGCACGATCGAGGTCAGCGAATGCAGGTAGTCCGCCCCACCCGCACGCGACAGGTTGCCCGTCTTGATGAGCTCGTCGGTGACGGCGATGACGTCGGTGGGCTCACCATGCGAGTACAGCGAGAGGATCGCGTCGAAGATCAGCTCGTGCTTGGGGATGTAGAAGTCGGATCCGCGCAGCGACTCGATCACGTCGGCGACCGCGTCCTTCGACAGCAGCATGCCGCCGAGTGTCGACTGCTCGGCCATCAGGTCGTGGGGAGGGGTGCGCTCAGGCCCGCGCTCTCTGCCGAGTCGTTCCTCCGCGATGTCCGCGATCGACACGCGAGCCCCCTCTTCCTCCACCGGTTGCCGAGCACATCACCGTCGGATCCGCACTCCGGTCGGGATGACCTCCCGCACCACAGAGCACACCACAGGGGTCCGACATCGGGGTGCCCCACAACGCTAGAAGCACCCCTCCCCCCGGTGCAAGAGTGCCTGTGGATAACTCTGTGGAGAGATTGCGGGAAACGCTGGAGTGTCTGTGCAGAACGCCTGGGGATAACTATGGGGAAGGTTCTGATATATGACAGTTTTATGTCATCTGAACTGCGATTTCAGGTTTCCTCACCCTGTGGATGAGAATCTGCTTCAAGCGACTCTTGAAGGTTCGCGCCGCGTGAGGTGGATGTGTACAACTTGGGGACAACCCACACGTCAGCCGCTGTTTGTCAAGTCGGCCATTCGGCGGGTGTGGCGTGCACCCGACGGATGACGGAGCAGCCCCCGCGCGCTCATTCGAGCACGTGCGCGCGCCGACGGCCGTCATGGGGACTTCTCCCCATCGCGCGCGACGAGTCTTGCTGGCACGCTGGAAGACATCGAGGAGGTACCACCCCATGCAGGTCGATTACGACGGGCTCGCGCTCGCGTCACAGGTGCTGCGCCGTCAGGCCGACACCCACGTCCCGCGCGTCCACGACTACATCCGACAGCACGCCATCCTGACGCCGTCCGACACCGGCATCGTGATGCTCCCCTTCACCGGCGTCTCGCTCGCGATCGCTCTCGTCGGCGTGCAGGTCGTCGACGCGTTCGGCCGCATCTGCACGATCTCCGCGCAGAAGGTCGATGACGCCGCTGCCGACTACGCCGCACATGAGCGCCGTGCGTATGAGTTCGCACAGCGGGCGTCGCAACGCCTCGGCACGACCCTGCCGCCGTTCACCGACCCTCGCGGCACTCCCCCGATGCTCGGAGCTGCCGGATCCCACGCGCCCGCCGACCTCGGCGCCTCCTCGCCCGACCTGCTGACCCAGATCCACGACATCCCGAAGACGATCTCCGGCGACGTCTCGCAGGTGCGCGACGCGGTGACCGGCCGCATCGGCGACTGGCAGGCCGCCGGCACGGTCGCGGAACGCAGCGACGCGGGATCCTGGCTGGTCGCACCCAACGCGACCAAGAGCGAGATCGAGAACATGCGCTGGGGCGCGGGGCCGATCCTCGGCGGCGTCGACTGGCTCATCCAGCAGCTCACCGGCATCAGCCTGCTGGAAGACGTGATCATGAAGCCCTTCGCCGGCAACTGGACCGGTATCGAGGAGGTGCAGCAGGCCTGGACGCACGTCGGCGAGGCGATGCGCGCGCTCTCCGACAATGCCGGCGGCCTCGCGGTGAGCGGCGCGTTCTGGCAGGGCGACGCCGGCACGGCGTACCAGGGCGGGATGAGCGCGATCGGCCTCGCCGCCTTCGGGCTCGGCGCCGTCGCCGACACCGTCTCCGGCCTGGTGCACAACCTCGTGCTCGCCTCGAAGGCTGCCGCGGCGACCATCGGCTTCGCCCTGAAGAGCCTCTCCGAAAGACTGCTGCGCATGGCACTCGAGGCCACGGTACCGGTCGCCGGCTGGGTCATCGCGGCCGCGGAGGGCGCGCTGGCCGCGACCCAGATCTTCTCGACGATCCGGCTGATCTATTCTGTGATCAACATCATCCTGGATGCGATCGAGAGCGCGATCCAGGCGAGGGTTCAGCTCGTCTCCGACTACCTGCGCCTCACGGACCTCGTGCAGGTGCTCTCGCAGGCCGGCGGGAGGTACGCGTGAACGAGGATGACGTGACCGGGTGGCGCGAGAAGCTCGCCGCCGTGCAGGCGCAGCTCGACGAGCTGTTCCCCGCGGGTGCGGCGGAGGACGCCGACGAGGCGTTCGCCGCCGCCGCGCGAAAGGGCGTGTACGGCCCGGAGTGGCAGATCCTGCAGGACCGTATCGACCTCGGACTCACCACACGCGCCGCCGTGCTCTCCGGTGAGGACGACTCGGTGCAGGCGCGCGCGGTGCGCGAGGCCGGTCAGAGGAACTCCGAGGCACTCGTCGCATCGTTGCGCGCCGGATTGCCGAAGGGCGGTCCGCATGACCCCGTCGCGGAACTGCGCGCACTGCAGCAGACCACCGCCGAGCGCAGCGCGCGGCTCACCGCCCGGCTGCGCGAGATGCAGGAAGAGAGCCCGGCGTGACAGGGATGATGGTGCGCTCGAGCGAGGTCCTCGCCCTCGCCACGAGCATCACGGAGGCGGGCGACGACATCGCCGCGACGCTGGAGCGGCTGCAGACCGCCGTGGATCGGCTCGCCGGCGGCTGGAGCGGCGACGCGCAGCGCGCATACGCGGTCGCACAGGCGAAGTGGACCGCAGAGATGGCCGAGATCCGTGCGATCACCCAGGTGATCGGCGCGGAGACCGCGCAGTGGGCGGAGCATTTCATCGAACTCGAACAGCGCCATGCGCAAGGATGGCCGGTGTGACCGGATCCTCGATGCCCCCCAGCCGTCACATCCCGGGGGCGCGCGTCGTCGTGGTGCCGGGTGGCGCGGTCGAGCAGATCGCCGCCGGACTCGACCGCGCGCTCGGCGCGCACCGCTTCCGCGTCGTGCCCACGCACGGCGTCGAGGGCCTGGTGCGGTTCTACCGTCGCGGGTCGGCGGCCGGTGACGTGCTCATCGGCGGCAGTGGTCTGGGCGCCTTCACGCGTACGCTCGGCCCGTTGCTGTCGGTGCGCGGCGGAGTCGTGCTGCACGCCGAATCGATGGCCGACGGGCGGATCCGGCTGACCGCGGCGCTCGTGTTCGGAGACGACAGCATCCCCGACGTCACGAAGGCACTCGACGCCATCATCCGCGAGGCCGCTGCGCGCGGCACCCCGATCGATGACCAGGGCTGGATCCGCGCGGTGGACGTGCCGTCATCGAGCCCCGCGAACCCCAAGACGGCGGCGGCGCTCGGACTGCGCTGACGGCGCCCTCGGCCCTGGTGCCGCCGCGCTGGTGCACGCACGCGAAAGGGGCCGCCTCCCGAAGGAGACGACCCCTGACAGAACGTCGACGCTCACCGCGTCGCCATGAACTACTTGGCGGCGACGACCTGCAGCGTGATCACGGCGGTCACGTCGTCGTGCAGACGAACGGTGGCCTCGTGGTCGCCGACCGACTTGATCGGCGAGGTGATGTGCACCTTGCGCTTGTCGATCGCACCGATGCCCGCAGCCTCGACGGCGGCGGCGACATCGGCGGTCTTGACCGAGCCGAACAGACGCCCCTCGGCGCCGGCCTTGACGGCCAGGCGCACCTTGGCGCCCTCGATGGCGTTCTTCAGCGCCACCGCGTCGTCGAGGTCGTGGATCGCGCGAGCCTTGCGGGCGGCGCGGATCTGCTCGACCTGCTTCTCGCCACCGCGCGACCACGCGACAGCGAATCCCTGCGGCACGAGGTAGTTGCGGGCGTACCCGTTCTTGACCTCGACCACGTCACCGGCGCTACCGAGCCCGGCGACCTCATTCGTGAGAATCAGCTTTGCCATGTCGGTACCCCTTAGCGGCCAGCGCCGGCGTAGGGCAGGAGCGCCATCTCGCGCGCGTTCTTGATCGCCTTGGCGATCAGACGCTGCTCCTGCACGGACACACCGGTGATGCGACGGGCGCGGATCTTGCCGCGCTCCGAGATGAACTTGCGGAGGGTCGCGACGTCCTTGTAGTCGATGACACCCACGCGGATGGACTTCGCGGGAGCGGCGTTCTTCGCGCCCTTCCGCGGCTTGCGGCGGTCGCCGCTCGACTTTCCAGCCATGAGTCTTCCTTACGAGAAATGGTTTTCGGATCCGTCAGGATCCGGAATCTTGTGTGTTGCCTCGGGCCCTGTGCGGGACCGACGACGTCCTTAGAAAGGAGTGTCGTCGCCGAAGCTGCCGGGAGTGCTCCACGCGTCAGCGCTCGAGGAGCCGGGGGTCGACCACGGCTCGTCCGAGACCTGCTGCTGCTGAGGACGTCCGCCACCCTGCTGGCCACCACCGGAGAAGTTCCCGCCGCCGCCGTTCGAGGCGGCGCG
>JAFDWK010000002.1:5046-6063 GCA_018268515.1 Actinomycetota bacterium | reverse complement strand
GACGCGGTTCGCGCAGATCGACAGTCTGCTCGACCGGCTGTGACCGGGCGCCGGTCCCGTCTGCCGGCGGTGGCGCATTCCGGGTGCGGAATATTGAACGAATCGAAAGGATGCCGACGTGTTCAACGCCGATGTGCAGGACGTCCCGCAGCTCAGCTCCACGGGCGCGCTGCCGCAAGGGTCGCGGGTCGAGCAGCTCGTCGCCGAAGCGCATGAGCGCTATGCCGGTCAGCACGACGGCGTGGTCGCGGACTACATCCCGATCCTCGCCGAGGCGGATCCGGAATGGTTCGGGCTGTCCGTGACCGATGTGGACGGCGCGTCGTACTCGATCGGCGACGCCGGGATCGCGTTCTCGATCCAGTCGATCTCCAAGGCGTTCGTGTTCGCGCTCGCGGCGGACGAGATCGGCCACGCCGCAGTCCACGAGACCGTCGGGGTGAACAACACGGGGCTCGCGTTCAACTCGGTCGTGGCCGTCGAGCTCAACGACGGCAGCCCGATGAACCCGATGGTCAACGCCGGCGCGATCGCGACGACGGCGCTCGTCCCCGGCGCGCACGCCGACGAGCGGTGGCAGCGGATCCGCGACGGGCTCAGCCGCTTCGCCGGGCGGCCGCTCGCCCTGGACGGCGAGGTGTACCGCTCTGAGTCGTTCACGAATCACCGCAATCACGCCCTGGCCCGGTTGCTGCAGAGCTACGACCGTCTGGCGATCGACCCGGACGAGGCGGTCGACATCTACACCCGGCAGTGCTCCCTGGCGGTGACCGCGCAGGACCTCGCCGTGATGGGTTCCACACTCGCCGACGGGGGCGTGAACCCGGTCACCGGCGAACGGGTGGTCTCCGCGGAGACCGCGCGCGACACGCTCGCCCTGCTCGCCTCCTGCGGGATGTACGAGCGCAGCGGCGAATGGCTGTTCGAGATCGGCCTTCCCGCCAAATCCGGCGTGGCCGGCGGCATCGTCGCGATCGCCCCCGGCAAGGGCGCGATCGGCACATTCTCCCCGCGCCT
>JAFDWK010000002.1:0-4880 GCA_018268515.1 Actinomycetota bacterium | reverse complement strand
CCCATGGTGGGGCTCTTCCTCGCCCAGGTGCTGATGTCGTTCAACGTCGCGGCCCTGCCGATCTCGCTGGGCGGGATGGTGCAGGACTTCGGGGTGCCGCCGACGACGGCGAGTTCGACGATCGTCGTGTACGGGCTGGCCGTCGCCGCCCTCGTGATGACCGGCGCCAAGCTCGGCCAGCGGGTCGGCTGGGTGCTGATCTTCCGGATCGTGGTGGCGATCTTCGCGCTCTCCTCGGTCATGATGATCACCGCGACCTCGATCGGCTGGGCGATCGGCGGTCAGGTGCTGGCCGGCGCCTCGGCGGCGATCATCGTGCCGGCGCTCGTCGCGCTGATCGCCGAGAACTATCGCGGCGCGCAGCAGGCGACGGCCGTCGGATCCCTCGGATCCGCGCGCGCCTTCTCGGGCATCAGCGCCTTCCTGATCGGCGGCACGCTGGGAACGCTCGTCGGCTGGCGCCCGGTGTTCTTCATCACGCTGGGCCTGGCCGTCGCGGTGTTCGCGCTGAGCTTCCGCCTACGCGGCGACCGCGGCAACCCGGCGATCCGGATCGACCTCGTCGCCTCGGTGCTCATCGGCGCCGCGATCGTGCTGCTCACCCTGGGTTTCAACAATCTCAACGCCTGGGGCATCGTCCTCGCCGAGCCGGGTGCTCCCTTCTCCGTGCTCGGGCTCTCCCCCGCGCCCGTGTTCGTCGTGTTCGGCGTCATCTTCGGCCAGGCCTTCTTCCTGTGGACGCGGCGCAGGATGCGGCTCGGCAAGGTGCCGCTGGTGGATCTGGGCGTTCTCGGCAAGCGCACCGAGCGCGCCGCCGTCTACGCGATGTTCATCATCGTGGCGATGGAGGCCGCCGTGAACTTCACGGTGCCGACCTACATCCAGGTGGTGCAGGGGCGCACGCCCTTCGACACGTCGCTCGCGATGATGCCGTTCAACCTCACCGTGTTCGTCACCGCGACGCTCATCGTGCGGTTCTACAAGCGCTTCGCCCCGCGCACGATCGCGCTGTTCTCGTTCACACTCACCACGGCCGCGCTGATCTGGCTGTCGTTCGTCGTCACGAACAACTGGGAGACGTTCCCGACGATCCTCGGCCTGGTCGTGTTCGGCATCGGGCAGGGCGCGCTCGTCACGCTCGTGTTCAACGTGCTGGTGACCGCGGCGCCGAAGGAACTCGCCGGGGATGTCGGATCCATCCGCGGCACCACGCAAAACCTCGCCAGCGCCGTCGGCACGGCGGTCATGGGCGCCCTGCTGGTGACGCTGCTCAGCATGGGCTTCACCCAGGCGGTCACCGCCCACGACGACCTGCCCGCCGGGCTGATGACGCAGGTCGATCTCGACCAGGTCAACTTCATCAGCAACGACGCGCTCAAGGCGAAGTTCGAGGAGACCGACGCGACGCCCGCGCAGATCGACGCGGCGGTCGCGATCCACGAGGAGCAGCGCCTGCGCACCCTGCGCCTCGGATTCCTGGTGCTCGCCGGGATCAGTGCCATCGCGGCGCTGCCCGCCTCGCGCCTGCCGCGTTACCGGCCCGAGGAGATCCCGGCCCCGGAGAACGTCGAGGACAAGGCCTGATCCGCATCTGAGGGCGGGATCCGCCCGCACGGATCCCGCCCTCAGCCGCCCCGGTGGGGGTCCGCGAGGTCGACGAACGTGTCGGCGACCGCATCGGGAGAGTCCACGGCCCCGCGGCGCATCCACGCGAACACCACGTTGAGGTGTCCGCCGGCGTTGAACGCGAGCGCGTACTCCTCCCGGCTCAACTCGGTGAAGCGATTGCTGCCGGCCCGATCGCGCACCTCGGCGATGTAGTCGTTGTACGCGTTGAACACGAGGAACAGCATCCGCTCACGGTCCATCACGCGCAGGAACTCGAGGTGACGGCGCCAGAACGTGAGGTGCACCCGCACGATCTCGCTCAAGGGGCGATCCACCGCGGGGCGCACCGCCTCGACGTACTCCTCCATCAGGGCGCGCAGATGCGCGGCGAGCAGATCCTCCTTCGAGGAGAAGTTGCGGTAGAATGTGCGCCGCGACAGCTGCGCCCGCTCGGAGATCTCGCTGATCGTGATCCGCGCGAAGGGCTTCTCCTGCATCAGCGCCCACAGCGCCGCGGTCAGCCATTGCCGCGAGCGCACAGCGCTGGGATGGACCATGTTCTCCTCCGTCTGATGCACCGCGCCGCTCCCCCGGCGGGTGTCGCCATGACCCCGGGCGGGGCGCGGATCCTCCACCAGTGTCACAGGTGTGACACCTCCGCGCCACTCCGGGGCTTCGACGGTCGGCGATTCCCGTCCCCCCGAGCGGAGATCGGTCTCGTCCCGGGCCGTCGCCCTCCGGCGAGCGGCTCCGAGTCGACGGCACGGCCGCGGAACCGGTAGACATGGACCAGCGGCGCCGGATCCCCCCGCCGAGACCGAGGAGGCCGACGCGTGACCGAACAGCACCAGGCCGCCGTGACCGATCCCGCCACGGGCCTCGACGCGGCGCAGGTCGCCGAACGCACCGCCGATGGCCGCAGCAACGCCTACCGCGCGGACACCAGCCGCAGCGCCTGGAACATCGTACGCGCGAACGTGTTCACGCTGTTCAACGGCATCGTGTTCGCCTGCTTCTTCGTGCTGTTCCTGGTGGGTCGCTGGCAGGACGCGCTGTTCGGCTTCGCCGCGTTCGGCAACGCGATCATCGGCTGCTTCCAGGAGTTCCGCGCCAAGGCCGCGCTCGACAAGCTGGCGCTGCTGAGCGCCCCGCAGGCGCGCGTGCTGCGCACCGGCGAGGAGCGTGAGGTCGCCTCCTCGGCCGTGGTGCTCGATGACGTGCTGATCCTGCGCGCCGGGGATCAGATCCCCGCCGACGCGCAGGTTCTCACCACGCGCGGGATGCAGGTCGACGAGTCGATGCTGACCGGCGAATCGGATCCGGTCGACAAGCACCCGGGCGATGAGCTGCTGTCCGCCTCGGTCGTCGTCGCGGGTGAGGGCCGGGCGCATGTGCTGCGTGTGGGCGCCGATTCCTACGCCAACCGCTTCGCCGGTGAGGCCAGGCGCTTCTCCCTGGTCGCCAGCGAGCTGCGCACGTCTGTGGATCGGGTGCTGCGCTGGATGAGCTGGCTGATCGGGCCGATCGGGCTTCTGGTCTTCAACGCGCAGGTGATGGTGGCGGGCGGCTATGAGAAGGCGTTCCGCGACGGCGCCTGGGTGCAGGCGGTCGTGAACACCATCGCGTCGCTCACGGCGATGATCCCGCTGGGTCTGGTGCTGATGACCAGCATCGCGTTCGCGGTGGGCGCCGCCCGCCTGGCCGCGCAGAAGGTGCTCGTGAACGAGCTGCCGGCCGTGGAGGGGCTCGCCCGTGTCGACGTGGTCTGCCTGGACAAGACCGGCACGCTCACGGTCGGCGAGATCGCGTTCGATGAGGCGCACCCGGTGCCCGCGGCCGACGGGTCGACGCCGGCTGCGGCGACCGCCGATGCCTGGCGTGAGGTGCTCGGCTGGTATGCCGCGGCCCCGGACGCCAATGCGACCGCGCGCGCCCTGCGGGGTTCGTTCCCCGCCCCGGCCGATGGTGAATCCGAACCGGCGACCATCCCGTTCTCCTCCGCCCGCAAGTGGAGCGCCGTATCCTTCCCGGGGTCCGGGGAGAGCTGGGTGTTCGGCGCCCCCGAGATGATCTTCGGTGACGCCGCGACCGATCCGTCCGGCGCACTCGGCGCGCTGGTGACGGCGCTCGCCGACACAGGCCGCCGCACGCTCGTGCTGGCCCGGGCGGGATCCGCGCTCACCGAGGCGCAGATCGAGGCGGAGACGCTGCCCGAGCGGCTCCTGCCGGTGGTCGTGCTCACCTTCCGCGAGCGGGTGCGGCCGGACGCCGCCACGACGCTGGCGTACTTCCGCGAGCAGGGAGTCGGGATCCGGATCATCTCGGGAGACAACCCGCGCACCGTCGCCGCGATCGCGCGCGAAGTCGGCGTGGACGCCGCCGACGGATTCGATGCGCGCAACCTCCCGGACGACGATGCGGCGCTCGCCGCCGTGCTCGAGGAGCATCTCGTCTTCGGCCGGGTCACCCCCGAGCAGAAGAAGCGCATGGTCGTCGCCCTGCAGTCCCGTGGGCACGTGGTGGCGATGACCGGTGACGGCGTGAACGACGCCCTGGCCATCAAGACCGCGGACATCGGCATCGCGATGAACTCCGGATCCCCCGCGACCAAGGCCGTCGCACGCCTCGTGCTCCTGGACGGGCAGTTCTCGCACCTGCCCGAGGTGGTCGCGCAGGGCCGGCAGGTCATCGCGAACATCGAGCGCGTGTCGATGCTGTTCCTCACCAAGACCGCGTACGCGACGGGGCTCGCGATCCTGTTCGGCGCCCTCGTGATGGAGTTCCCGTTCCTGCCGCGTCAGCTGTCGATCACCGACGGGCTGACCATCGGGATCCCCGCGTTCTTCCTCGCGCTGATGCCGAACACGCAGCGCTACGTGCCGGGATTCCTGCGCCGCTCGCTGAGCTTCGCGATCCCCGCGGGCGTGCTCATCGCGCTCGCGCTCACCCTGTATGCGCGACTCGCGACCGACATCGGCGTGCCGGTGGAGCAGTTGCGCACGGGGGCGACTCTGATCCTCGCGGTGGTCGGGATCTGGGTGCTCACGGTGCTGTCGAGGCCGGTCACGCGCCTGAAGGTGCTGGTGATCGGGGCGATGTTCATCGCCCTCGTGGTGGTGTTCACGGTGCCGCTGGCGACGACCTTCTTCGCGCTGCGGGATCCGGGTCGCGATGCGGCCTACCTCGTCGCGGCGATCACGATCCTCACGATCTGCGGCATCGAGATCGTGCGCTTCGTGCACACCCGTTTCGTGCTGCGCGCACTCACCCCT
>JAFDWK010000029.1 GCA_018268515.1 Actinomycetota bacterium | reverse complement strand
GCGGTGCGCGCGGCCGAGGCGGGTGACGAGGCCGCGTGGGCTGCCGATATGGAATCCGTCGCGCAGCTCAGCCAGCGCGGCTACGACACGGTCGGGGTGGAGTACGAGCTGCTCGCGCACATCGCCCTGGCCCGGCTGCACGGCGACTACGCGGCGCAACTGGCGGTCTTCGACGCGGACGGGCCCCTCGCGGGCCGGCTGCTGCGCAGTCAGAACCTGTACGCGTACAAGGTGGACGCGCTGGCCGCGCTCGGCAGGGCGGAGGAGGCGGATCGAGAGCTCGCGCGTCTCAAGGCGCTGCCGGAGCCCGGATTCCAGCCGGTGTACGCGTCGCTCGACTGGCTCGAAGGACGGGTGCACGAGGCGTACGGGCTCACGGGCCAGGCGTTGCGCGCCTATCGCGCCGCGGCGGATCCGGACGGGCCCGGGGAGCGGCTGCCGGCCGTGCTCGCTCAGGCGGCGCTCGATGCCGGCCGGCTGGCCCTCGCGACAGGAGGCCGGCGCGCCGCGGCGCGCAAGCACCTGCGCTTTGCGCAGCAGGGGTTCCTGCGGCTCCGGCGTCCCCTCGCCGCCGCGGAGGCGACAGCGCTGATCGATGCGACCCGGCCACCGGTGCCCGCCCGTCTCGCCGCGGATGGATCGGCCGGCCGATCCGGATCCGCCGGGCTGCGCACGATGGCGGGTTTCGACGCGCTCACTGCCCGGGAGCGCGAGGTCGCCGCGCTCGCCGCGGCGGGGCGGACGAACGCCGAGATCGCGACCTCCCTCGGCATCGGGGTGAAGACGGCGGCGTTCCACATGGGGAACGTGCTGCGATCCCTGGGCCTGAGCTCGCGGCGCCAGCTGCGCCTCTCCGCCGGCCCCGCGGAGGCGGAGCCGCGGATCGGAGGCGTCGCCGAGCGGCCCTGGACCGGCCTGAGCCGGCGTGAGCGAGAGATCGCGGAACTGGCCGCCCGCGAGCTCACCGATGCCGAGATCGCCGATGAGCTCGGCATCAGCGTCCGCACCGTGGGCGGGCACATGGGGCGGGTGCTCGCGAAGCTGGGTCTGCGTTCGCGCCGTGACCTGCGCGAGGGGGACGCGCCGGAGGGCGCCCGGACCGAGTAGTTGATACCAGGCTTCGCTGCACGCCCCAGGGGCGGCGCGGTCGCGTCGTAGCGTGAAACGGTGGTCCCGCCGATACCCGCGGCGAGGACCCGAGGAATGAGCATGCGAGCGCTGGGGATGCGCCGCGGCGCAGACCGCTGTGGGGACAGTGGCACGCGCTACGGAGGCCCGGATCCATGAGGATCCGGGCCTCGTCGTCGGTGACGGGCGCCCGGCATCGACCCGCGCTGCCTCTCGCCGGGCCGAGGAGACCCAGGTCTATTCCGCTGCGGGTGCTGCTCCGGGATCATGGGGACAGACACCAAGCACGAGTGTGCGCGGACGACGAGAGGCGGCTCGGATGCGCGGGATCAGGACGCGTCGGAAGGAAGGGCCGCGGCGCCTGCGCTGGACGGCCCCGCTCGCGGCGCTCGTTCTGGGCGGGCTGCTGCTGAGCGGGTGCACGGCGGGGTCCGACGCAGGCCCCGCCGCCTCCTCCTCGGCGGGAGCGGGCGGATCGGCCGACGGGGCGGCGATCACGCGCCCGGCGGCCCCCGCCGGAGCACTGCCGGCGGCGATGCAGGCGCAGCTGCAGGCGGCGCTCGAACAGGTGATGGCGGCGCACGGCGTACCCGGCGCCGCGGCCGGAGTGTGGATCCCGGGCAAGGGATCCTGGACGACCGCGGCGGGCCTCGCCGACGTGGAGAAGAAGACCCCGGTCTCGACCGACATGTCCTGGCCGATCCGCAGCATCACCAAGTCGTACACGGTGACGCTGCTGCTGCAGCTCGCCGACGAGGGCAAGGTCAAGCTCAGCGACCCGCTGTCGGCCTACGTCGACGGCGTCACGGACGGCGACAGGATCACCCTGCTGCAGCTCGCGAACATGTCCAGCGGCGTCGCCGACTACGTGAACCAGGCGTTCGTGACCGAGTTCGCCAAGGATCCGTCGAAGATCTACACGCTGACCGAGCTCAACAAGGGCGTGCTCGGCCAGCCCGCGCAGTTCGCGCCGGGCACCGAGTACGTCTACACCAACGCCAACACCAACCTCATCGGCGCGGTGATCGAGAAGGTGACCGGCAAGCCGTACGCCGACGTGCTGAAGCAGCGCATCCTGGATCCGATCGGGCAGAAGAACACGCACTACATCACCGACGTCGCGACCTGGACCGGTCCGCACCCGATCGGCTACCAGCCGGATCCGGAAGGCGGCGCGATGCTGCCGCAGGAGGAGAACCCGTCGATCCTCGGACCCGCCGGATCCCTGTTCTCCACCTTGGACGACGGCCGGGTCTGGGCGCAGGCGCTGGGATCCGGTTCTCTGCTCAAGCCCGGGACCCAGGCGCTGCGTGAGATCGGGCACCGGATCGCGAGACCGCCGTACGACCTCTATGCGGTGGGGATGGGCGAGACCGACGGCTGGCTCGGGCACAACGGCGAGGGGGTCGGCTTCACGGCCGCGACCTTCTACAACCCGGTCACGGGTGCGAGCATCGTGGTCTACATGAACGAGTCCAACGTCGCGGACGGCTCGCATCCGGCCGACCAGGCGTTCCGGGCGCTGGCCGCCGTGCTCTCGGGGGCGACGAAGTGAGCGGCCGGACCGGACGGCATCCCGGCACCAGGGCGCTCGGGCGCGGCGCCGCGGTGCTCGCCCTCGTGGCCACGGCCGCACTCATCGCCGGGTGCGCGAGCGGCGCCGGGGACACGACGAACGGCGCGGTCGAGTACGCGGACGTGGCGGGGCTGCCGGCGGCGGCGCTGCCCACGATGAACAAGCTCGAGTATCAGCATGCGCGCTGGTCGATCTCGGTGAAGGATCTGGACACCGGCGCGACGGTCATCGACCTCGACGGCGACAAGATGGCCGAACCCGGATCCTTCGTCAAGACCTACAGTGTGGGCGCCGCGTGGGTGAAGTGGGGCCCGGACCACACGGTCACCACGCCCGTGAAGCGCTCGGGCACGGTGACCGGCGGCACGCTGACCGGCGACCTCGTGCTCGTCGGTCAGGGCGACCTGACGATGGGCGGGCGCACGAAGCCCGACGGCACGGTCGACTTCACCGACCTCGATCACAACGATGCCAACCCGCTTCCCGGCGCGACCCTCACGAAGGAGGATCCGCTCACGGGGCTGAACCGGCTCGCGGCGCAGGTCAAGGCGTCCGGCATCGACCGGGTGAACGGCGACGTGGTGATCGATGACCGGCTGTTCTCCGGTTCGCTCGCGAACGAGCCGATCACGCCGATCCTGATCAACCAGAACCTGCTCGATGTGCTCGTGACGCCCGGCGCTCCGGGGCAGCCGGCGACCGCCGCGCTCACCCCCGCGGTGTCGCCGTGGAAGCTCGTGAGCACGGTGCGCACGGTCGCCGCGGGCGGCGAGACCGACATCTCCGACCCCGAGGTCTCGCCGGAGGATCCGCACACGATCACGGTCTCCGGCACGATCGCCGCCGACAGCGCGCCGGCGCTCAAGGTGTTCGTGATCCGCGACCCCGCGACGTTCGCCCGCACCGCCTTCATCGAGGCGCTGCAGCGGGCGGGGGTGGCCGTCTCGGCCGACGCGACGGCCGCGAACGCCGAGGCCTCGCTCGCCGATCGCTCCGCGGTCGACGCGCTGCCCGACGTCGCGACCCTGACATCGCTCCCGCTCGCGGAAGAGGCGACCTACGTCATGAAGGTCAGCTACAACCGCGGCGCGCAGACCCTGGTGTGCCGGCTCGCGGCGGAGGCCGGGGATCCGACCTGCAAGAGCGGGATGTCGGTGCTGCAGAAGATCTGGGCGCAGGTCGGCCTCGACACGAAGGGCGCGGCGCTGATCGACGGATCCGGCCTCGAGGGCAACTACATCACGCCCGAGAATGCGGTGCAGATCCAGTCGATCATGGCGGCGCGGTCCGACGCCGCGCGGTGGAAGGCGACGATGCCGATCCTCGGCGAGGACGGCTCGCTGGCCACCGTGCAGGCGAAGAGCCCCGCCGCGGGCAAGGTGTTCGCGAAGACCGGCACGCTGCTCGGCGGCGATTCGTTCAACGGCCGCTTCCGGCTGTCCACGAAGACGCTCGGAGGGGTGATGGACACGGCGAAGGGCCGGCACTTCGCGTTCACCATCATCATGAACCAGGGGCTCGTCTCCGGGATCGCCGGCGTGTTCCAGGCGAACGACGACGTCGGCGCGGTTGCGGCGGCGATCCAGCAGGCGTACTGATCCGGCGGGCGCGCGGGCTGCGTGCGGCCCGCGCGCGCATCGCCAGGTGCCACGGACCGGGCCGCACCCTCGGAGATGTGCACCAACTTCGGATGCATCCGGCGATTCCATCCGAGCGTGGCGCATATCTCCGCCACAGGTGCACGCGTCGGACGACCGATCGCCCGCTTCGGCACCTCGGATCCGGATCCGATGTGCGGCATCGGGTCGGCGCCGCGAACCGAGCCGCAGCGCGAGCCGTGAACCTGAGCCGAGGGAGTCGCACCTCGGATCCGGATCGTGCATATATGAAAGCTTGCAAAGGTGTAACATTGCAGGGTTGCAAATTTTACGCCGGGGACGGCGCCCGCGTCGATCGAAGGCGTCCACGGGCGGATCCGCCACCGCACCATCCCCCGTTCCTCCGGAAGGACCCCTATGGCAACCGCCACCGACACCGTCACGACGGTCACGCCGCCCGTCGCGGGCGCGCCGAAGCCGATCATGACGCACAAGCAGATCATGCTCGTGATCTACGGCCTGATGAGCGGCATGTTCCTGTCCTCGCTCGCGCAGACCGTGTTCGGCACCGCCATCCGCACGATCGGCGACGATCTGCACGGCCTCGACCAGCAGGCCTGGGTCACCACGGCGTTCCTGATCACCTCGACCATCGCCGTGCCGATCTACGGCAAGCTCAGCGACATCTTCGGCCGTCGCCCGCTGTTCATCATCGGCATCGTGATCTTCATCCTGGGATCCACGCTCTCGGCGTTCTCGACCTCGATGATGATGCTCGCCGCGTTCCGCGCCTTCCAGGGCATCGGCGCCGGCGCGCTCATGGCGCTGCCGCTCGCGATCATGGGCGACATCCTCGCCCCGCGCGAGCGCGCCAAGTATCAGGGGTACTTCTTCGCGGTGTTCGGCATCGCGACCGTGATCGGACCGCTCGTGGGCGGCCTGTTCGCCGGCGCGAACCAGATCCTCTGGATCGACGGCTGGCGCTGGTGCTTCCTCATCAACATCCCGCTGGGCCTGATCGCCCTGTTCATGGTGATCACGTTCCTGCACCTGCCCAAGGTCGGAAAGCACCAGGGTCCGCGCATCGACTGGTGGGGCGCGGCGGCCGTCGTCGTCACGCTCGTGCCGCTGCTGCTCGTCGCCGAGCAGGGCCGCACCTGGGGCTGGACCTCGGCCGGCTCGATCGCCTGCTACGTCACCGGCGGTCTGGGCCTGATCGCGTTCATCGTGATCGAGGCGCTCATGAAGGAAGACGCCATCATCCCGCTGAAGCTGTTCCGCTCCGGCACGTTCACGATGGCCACCATCATCGGCGTGCTCGTCGGCTTCGCGATGTTCGGCGCGATGATGACCATCCCCCTCTACATGCAGATCGTGGTCGGCATGAACCCGACCGAGTCGGGGCTGTCGATGCTGCCGCTGATCGTCGGCCTGATGATCGCCTCGCTCACCTCGGGTCAGATCACGGCGCGCACCGGCCGGTACCGCATCTTCCCCGTGCTCGGCTCGCTGTTCACCGCGGTCGGCTTCTTCTCGCTCACGCTCATCCGGTACGAGACGCCGCTGTGGCAGATCTTCCTCGGAATGTTCGTGCTGGGCCTGGGTCTCGGTCAGCTCATGCAGCCGCTCACGCTCGCGAGCCAGAACGCGGTCGACCCGCACGAGATGGGCGTCGCCTCGAGTGCGGCCACGTTCTTCCGCCAGATCGGCGGAACCCTGGGCACGGCCATCATGATCTCGGTGCTGTTCGGCATGCTGCCGGCCAACATCCTGCACGCCACCGAGGACAAGGCTACGCTGACCTCCGCGCTGGACACGGCGCTGGATCCGGCGCAGGCCGGCAAGGCCGAGAACGCGGCGATCATGAAGCAGCTGTGGACCCCGATCGTGGATCCGATCAGCAAGAACATCCAGGGCCGGCTCGACGAGGGCGTGGCCACCGGCGATGCCCAGGCGAAGGCCGCCGCAGGCGAGGCGGTCACCGCGAAGGTGACGGAGGCCGTGAACCAGGCCGTGGCCGCGGGGCAGCTGCCCGCCGAGGCCGCACCCGCCGTGATCGCGCAGAAGACGGCCGAGGCGACGCCCGCCGCCGAGGCCGCCGCGCACGCGCAGGTGCTGAAGGCCGTCGCCGAGAAGGCGCACGCCTCGGTGCAGGGCGACGCGGTCGCGGTGGACTGGGCCGATCACGACCAGCGCGCGTACTGGGTCGATCAGCTGGTGCCGACCCTGCAGGACGAGATGAAGAAGAAGGACTCGGCGGCGTCCGGATCCTCGAGCAGCGCGATCAGCGACACCTCGTTCCTCACGGGATCGGATCCGAAGCTGTCCAAGCCCTTCATGGTCGGATTCATCGACTCGCTCGTGACGCTGTACTGGGTCGGCTTCGGCGTGATCCTGCTCGCGTTCGTGCTGACCTGGTTCTTCAAGGTGCCGCCGCTGCGGGCGCGGTCGGCGCTGCAGGAGCAGGCCGACAAGGCCGGCACGACCGACACCGGAAGCATCAGGACCCACAAGGCCTGAGCGGAGCCGGGGCGGGCAGGCCCGCCCCGGCTCTCGAGGAGAGCGAGATGACGAACACAGAGGAGCTGACCGCAGCGGATCCGCACGCGGAGAACTGCGGTCGCCGCGAGCGCAAGAAGCAGCAGACGCGGCAGGCGCTGCACGAGGCGGCCCTGCGCCTGGTGGACGAGAACGGCCTCGACGGCACCACCGTCGAGCAGATCTGCGAGGCCGTCGACGTCTCGCCGCGCACCTTCTTCAACTACTTCCCGTCCAAGGCGGCGGCGGCCCTCGACTTGCAGCACTCCGCCATCTCGCGGGCGGGAGTCGATGCCTTCCGGGCGGCGCAGGGGTCCCTCGTGCCGGCGCTGTGCGAGCTGATCGGCGCCTCCCTGGACGATGCCCAGCAGCGCAGGCGGCTGAAGGCGCTGGTGATGCACCGGCCCGAGCTGATGCCGGCCTTCGGGCAGTGGATGGCGAACATCCGTGAGCAGTACATCGCGCTCGCCCGCGAGCGCACCGAGGAGGCGGAGGCAGTGGCGGCGGTCACCCTCACGATGGCCGCGCTCAACATGATCGTGCACGACGGCACCGCCGGCGGTGAGCGTCCCGGCGCCGCCCGGCTGCTCGAGGCCGTGGAGCAGCTCGTCGGCGCCCGGGCGGCGCTGCTGCGGGAGCGCGTGTCTCCGGCGGTCTGATCCGGGCCGGTGCCGCCGAATCCGGATCCGCGGCTCCGCGGCGAGGTGAGCAGACCCGGGTGGTCACCTCTGCGCCGTCCACGCGAGCATGCCGCCGGTGAGCACGTCGAGGTCGCGGTAGCCCGCGTCCCGGAGGATGTGCGCGGCCGCGCGGGCCCGCACTCCGCGCGTGCAGTACAGCACCACCCGGCGCTCCGGTGACAGGTCCGCGAGCGTCATGGCGTCCAGGGTGGCGAGCGGCGCCGAGCGGGATCCGGGGATGTCCCCCTGCGCGGACTCCTCCGGCTCGCGCACGTCGAGGAGCACGAAGTCGGCGCGCCCCGCCGCGCGCTCCGCGAGGAGGAGGCGCAGGGCTGCGGAGTCGATCGGGCGCACGTCGCCCACGACCGTGCAGGCGGCGGGAACATCGTCCTGCAGCTGCGTCACGACGGGGCGCGCGGGGTCGCGCACGATGCGCAGCTCGCGCCACGTCGACTCGGCGAGGTCGAACGTCGCCAGGCGCCCGATCAGCGGTCGGCCGACGCCGGTGAGGATCTTGACAGCCTCCGCCGCCATGACGGATCCCGCCGCGCCGCAGAGCATCCCCAGCACGCCGGCCTCCCCGCAGGAGGGCGCGGATGCGGCCGGCGGAGAGTCCGGGAAGAGGTCGCGGTAGCCGGGCCCGCGCGGTTCCCAGAACACGCTGACCTGTGCGCTGTAGCGCAGGATCGCACCCCAGACGCACGGGATCCCGGCGATCGCCGCCGCGTCGGAGACGAGATAGCGGGTCGCGAAGTTGTCCGCGCCGTCGATGACGAGGTCGTAGCGGAGGAACAGCTCGAGGGCGTTGCCCGCCGAGAGCCGGAGCGGATGCCTCTCCACGCGGATGAGCGGGTTGAGCGCGAGGAGCGTCTCGCGGGCGGAGTCGACTTTGAGCGTCCCGGTGCCGGCGGTCGTGTGCACGACCTGCCGCTGCAGGTTGCTCGGCTCGACGCGGTCGTCGTCCACGATGCCGATCGTGCCCACCCCCGCTGCGGCGAGATAGAGGAGCGCCGACGAGCCGAGCCCGCCCGCACCGATCACGAGCACGCGCGCGTTCTTGAGACGCCGCTGCGCATCGTCCCCGAAGCCCGGCAACGTGAGGTGCCGCGAGTAGCGATCGGTCTCGGCAGCGGTGAGGGCCTCCGCCGGGGCGACGAGAGGCGCCGATGGTGCGAGAGGCGCGGGCTCCGGTGGCGCGGGGCGCCGATCGAGGCGCGCGCAGGATGCTGCGGTCGGGGCCGTGCCGGTGACGGGAGCGCTCACAGATCGGGCCGCCCGTGCATCGGTGACGAGGCGAGTGATCGCGTTCGCCGAGGGATCCTGCCCGACCGCGTCGCGAGCCGGCCGGCGATCACGGCGTGCCGGAATGCCGTCGCCATGCCGACGGGATCCTGCGCCCGCGTGACCGCGGTCGCCAGGAGCACGGCGTCGCAGCCGAGTTCCATGGCGAGTGCCGCGTCCGACGCCGTGCCGATCCCCGCGTCGAGGATGACGGGGATGCCGGAACGCTCGACGATGAGCGCGATGTTGTGCGGGTTCAGGATCCCCAGTCCCGTCCCGATCGGGGCCCCGAGGGGCATCACCGCAGTGGCGCCGAGAGCCTCCAGATGCCGGGCCAGAGCCGGATCATCGTTCGTGTACGCGAAGACCGAGAACCCCCGCGCGACGAGCTGTTCGGTGGCGGCGGCGAGCTCGACCCCGTCCGGCAGCAGCGTGTCCTCATCGGCGATGACCTCGAGCTTGACCCAGTCCGTGCCGAGCGCCTCGCGGCCGAGCTCGGCGGTGAGGACGGCCTCGCGCGCGGTCAGGCAGCCCGCGGTGTTCGGCAGCAGCCGCATGCCCCGATCTGCCAGAACCCGGAATAGCGACCCCTCGGCAGCCGGATCGTGCCGGCGCATCGCGACGGTCGTGAGCTCCGTGCCCGAGGCAGTGAGCGCGGCGTCGAGCACCGCGTGATTCTGCGCCCCGCCTGTGCCCATGATGAGCCGCGAGCCGAAAGCCACGCCGTCGATCACCAGGATGTCGGATTCCACCTCAGCCTCCCTGGGTCGCGGTGACGATCTCGACGGCGTCGCCTTCTGCGAGCACCACCGTGGCCCAGGTGCTGCGCGGCACGAGAGCGGCGTTGACGGCCGCGGCGATCCCGAGTGCGGTGCCCTCGGGCGCAGAGCCGTCCGGCGCGATGCGGATCCCCATGCGGTGCGCGATGACGTCCGCGAGGGTCAGCGGCGGCTCGGCACCGTGCGGCTCCCCGTTGATGGTGAGGGTGATCATGCGAAGGTCCTTTCCACAGTGGTCGGGGTGGGGGCGGTGCGGGGCGTGCGGCGGTCCGCTGCCGAGTCGCTGCGGAACCGTTCGGTGCAGAAGCGGTCGGCGCGGAACGGCGCCGCGCGAGGATCGGTGCGGCCGTCGAGCAGGCCCGCGCAGATGTCGGCGGCGAGCGGGGCGAGCAGGACTCCGTGACGGAAGAACCCTGTCGCGACGATGAGGCCGGGCAGGTCGGCACCCTGTCCGTCGCCCACGCGGCCCAGCAGCGGTGCGTTGTCGGGTGTCGCGGGTCGGGGTCGCGCCGTCGACTCGAGCAGTTCGAACTCGGCCACGGCGGGCAGCACCTCCTGGGCGTCCCGGAGCAGCCGGTGCACGCCGGCGGCGGATACGCCCTCGAGCCCGTCCTCGCGCTGCGTCGCGCCCAGCACGATCGTGCCGTCCCGACGCGGCACGAGGTACACGCTCTCGCCGCGCACGACGGCGCGCACGGTGGAGGGCAGCAGCGTCCTCAGCCGCTGCGGTACGCGCAATCGGAGGATGTCGCCGAAGACCGGGCGCAGCGGCAGGTGCAGTCCGTCGGGCAGCCCGTCCAGCGCGGCGGCGCCGATCGCATTCGCGAGCACGACTTCGGCGCAGGACAGCACGGATCCGTCCGCGAGACGGACCCCCGTGACGGGCGCCTGCTCCGACGACTCTGCGTGCGCCGGCGCCGTCGCTGCGCCCGGGTCAGCCCCCCGACCCGTACCGCGCACGAGACCTGTCACCTGCTCCCGCACGATCCGCACCTTCCGCGCCCGCTCCAGCGCGAGCAGCAGCCGCCCCGCGAGCCGCCGCGGATCGACACTGTGGTCGCCGCGGATCAGGTAGCCGCAGGTGACCCGGGGGCCCAGCAGGGGCGCGAGTGCACGCGCCTCGCCCAGGGCGAGGCGCTCCGCGGACAGGCCGCGCGCGAGATGTGCGGCGTGCAGATCGTCCAGGGCGCGCCGATCGGCGGTGTCCACGCCGACCAGCAGGGTCGGCGTCGCCGCGTATCCGGCTTCCCGGGCGGCATCGGTCCCCGTGACCGGAACCGCCGGCAGACCGGGATCCGCAGACTCGGCCGGATCCCCGCCCGGACCGGCCCCGGCCTCCGCAGCGGCGAGCTCCTGCAGGAATGACGGATAGCGGGCGGCCGAGGCGAGCAGCAGCGGGAGCAGCCCGTCCTCCTGAAAGTGGAACTCGCTCACGGGCGCGAGCATGCCCGCAGCGGCGAACGTCGCGCCCTGTGCGGGGGCCGGATCGCACAGCACGACCCGACGGCCCGTGGCCGCGATCCGCCAGGCGATGCTCAGCCCGACGACGCCCGCGCCCACGACGACGACCTGCGCGTCGTCGTCGACGCGCTGCTGTCGCCCCATGGGGGCCTACCTCGACGCCCGGGTCGGCATGGGCAGGTACACGCGCCCGCCGGCGGCGGCGAACTCGACCGATTTCTGCGCCATGCCGGCGATCCGCTGCTGCTCCGCGCCGTCGCCGAAGCGATCCCTGATGTCCTGAGAGATGCGCATCGAACAGAACTTGGGCCCGCACATCGAACAGAAGTGCGCGGTCTTCGCCGGTTCGGCGGGCAGGGTCTCGTCGTGGAAATCCTCCGCTGTGTCCGGATCCAGCGACAGGGCGAACTGGTCGCGCCAGCGGAACTCGAAACGCGCCTTCGACAGGGCATCGTCACGCACGCGGGCCCCGGGGTGGTCCTTGGCGAGGTCGGCGGCGTGGGCGGCGATCTTGTAGGTGATGACGCCGGTCTTCACGTCGTCCCGGTCGGGGAGGCCGAGGTGCTCCTTCGGGGTGACGTAGCAGAGCATCGCCGTGCCGTATCGGGCGATCTCGGTCGCGCCGATCGCCGAGGTGATGTGGTCGTAGCCGGGCGCGACGTCGGTGACCAGAGGCCCGAGCGTGTAGAACGGGGCGCCATCGCACAGCTCCTGCTGTCGTTCCACGTTCTCGCGGACGAGGTGGAACGGGACGTGTCCCGGACCCTCCACCATCACCTGCACATCGTGCGCCCACGCGCGCTTGGTCAACTCGGCGAGCGTGTCCAGTTCCGCGAACTGGGCCGCGTCGTTCGCATCCGCGATCGACCCCGGGCGCAGCCCGTCTCCCAGCGAGAAGGCGACGTCGTACTGCGCGAAGATCTCGCAGAGCTCGTCGAAATGCGTGTAGAGGAAGTTCTCCTGATGGTGCGCCAGGCACCAGCCGGCCATGATCGAGCCGCCCCGTGAGACGATCCCGGTCACGCGCTCCGCGGTGAGCGGCACGTAGCGCAGCAGCACGCCGGCGTGCACGGTCATGTAGTCGACGCCCTGCTCGCACTGCTCGATGACCGTGTCGCGATACACCTCCCAGGTGAGCGCCGACGCGTCGCCGTTCACCTTCTCGAGCGCCTGATAGATCGGCACCGTGCCGATCGGGACCGGTGAGTTGCGCACGATCCACTCCCGGGTGGTGTGGATGTCGTCCCCGGTGGAGAGGTCCATCACGGTGTCCGCGCCCCAGGTGGTGGCCCACTGCAGCTTGGACACCTCCTCCGCGATCGAGCTCGTCACGGCCGAGTTGCCGATGTTCGCGTTGATCTTCACCAGGAACGCCTTGCCGATGATCATCGGCTCCGACTCGGGGTGGTTCACGTTGCTGGGGATGATCGCCCGCCCCGCCGCGACCTCCGACCGGACCAGCTCCACGTCGCAGTTCTCGCGCAGGGCGACGAACCGCATCTCCGGGGTGATCGCCCCGTTCCGTGCGTAGTGCATCTGGGTGATCGTCCGCCCCGGCGCCGCACGCCGCACGGGCGGCTTCGCACCGCGCCATTCGGCCGAGGCCGCCCCCCGGCGGATCGCCGCGCGGCCGTCGTCGTGCAGGTTGCGCTCGCGGCCGGCGTAGGTCTCGGTGTCCTCACGCGCGGCGATCCACGGCTCGCGCAGCGGAGGCAGCCCGACGACCGGGTCGCTGCCAGGACCCTCGGTGCGGTACACGGTCACCGGCGCGTTGGCGGATCCGTCGGGTGACGGATCCAGAGCGATCCGGGTGACCGGCACGTGCAGGTCGTGGTCGGTGTCGTGCAGATATGCGAGCGCGCACGCAGAACGGGCAGATCCCATGGGGGCTCCTACTTCCTTCGCCGGCATGACCCGGACAGGTTCGAACGGTCGCAGGCCGCGTCAGCCCGATCTCAGCCCTTGCGAGGGCACCCGTGTGGATACGGTCAGCGTACACGGTGAGCGGTGCGCGGATGGATCCAGCAACCTCATAGCGAAAATGCGTCAACGCAACCTTTCGCTTCGTGTAATCTTGCAGAGCTGCAACATTCTTGCCGCCAACGTCGGCGCTCGAAGCGACGGGTGTCGACGACGGGCGACGGCGTCCTCGAACCACTCGAAGGGACTCCATGTCCACCGCCACAGCCACCACAGGGGCGACGCGCGCGGAGCGCAAGCAGAACGCCCCGATCATGACGCACAGGCAGATCCTGCTCGTCATCTACGGCCTCATGGCCGGAATGTTCCTCTCGTCGCTCGACCAGACGATCGTGGGAACCGCGATCCGCACGATCGGCGACGACCTGCACGGCCTCGACCAGCAGGCGTGGGTGACCACCGCCTACATGATCACGTCGACGATCTCGGTGCCGATCTACGGCAAGCTCAGCGACATCTTCGGCCGCCGCCCGCTGTTCATCTTCGGCATCTCGGTGTTCATCATCGGATCCGTGCTGTCGACGTTCTCGACATCGATGATCATGCTCGCGGGCTTCCGCGCCTTCCAGGGCATCGGCGCCGGTGCGCTGATGTCGCTGCCGCTCGCGATCATGGCCGACATCCTCGCCCCGCGCGAGCGTGCCAAGTACCAGGGGTACTTCTTCGCCGTGTTCGGCATCTCCTCGCTGATCGGCCCGCTCGTCGGCGGTCTGTTCGCCGGCGCGAACGAGATCCTCTGGATCGCCGGCTGGCGCTGGGTGTTCCTCATCAACCTGCCGATCGGCCTGATCGCGCTCGGCATGGTGATCGCGTTCCTGCACCTGCCGAAGGTGGGCAAGCACGAGAACCCGCGGATCGACTGGTGGGGCGCGACGGTCGTGGTCGTCGCCCTGGTGCCGCTGCTGCTGGTGGCCGAGCAGGGCCGCGAGTGGGGCTGGGCCTCGGCCGCGGCGATCGCCTGCTACGTGATCGGCGGACTGGGCGCGATCGCGTTCGTGCTGATCGAGATCGCGATGAAGGACGACGCGATCATCCCGATCCGGCTGTTCCACTCCAACACGTTCTCGATGGCGACCGTGATCGGCGTGCTCGTCGGCTTCGGCATGTTCGGCGCGATGATGACGATCCCGCTGTACATGCAGATCGTCGCCGGCCTCACGCCCACAGAGTCCGGCTTCGCCATGCTGCCGATGGTGGTGGGCCTGATGGCCTCGTCCATGGCGAGCGGTCAGATCACCGCGCGCACGGGTAAGTACGGCATCTTCCCGCGCACCGGCACGCTGTGCACGGCCCTCGGCTTCCTGCTGCTGACGTTCGTCTCGGCCGCGACGCCGATCTGGTTCATGATGATCGGCATGTTCGTGGTGGGTCTCGGCCTCGGCCAGCTCATGCAATCGCTCACCATGGCGAGCCAGAACGCGGTCGCCGCGCCCGACATGGGCGTCGCGACCAGCGGCGCGCAGTTCTTCCGTCAGATCGGCGGAACCCTGGGCACGGCCATCATGCTGTCCATCCTGTTCACGCTGCTGCCGACCAACATCACGCACAGCATGGCCGACAAGCCCACGCTCACCGCTGCACTGAACGCGGCTCTGGATCCCGCCGTCGCCGGCAAGGAGCAGAACAAGGCCGTCATGAAGCAGCTGTGGACCCCGATCGTGGATCCGCTGCAGCAGAACATCCAGGCGCAGCTCGACAAGGGCGCGACCGAGGCGAAGGCCGCCGCCGGCCAGGCCGTGACGCAGAAGGTCACCGACGGCGTGAACCAGGCCGTCGCCGCGGGCCAGATCCCGGCGGCCGCCGCGCAGACCGTGATCGATCAGAAGGTGGCCGAGGCGACGCCGGCCGCCCAGGCCGCAGCTCTCCAGGCCGTCGCCGACAAGGCGCACGGCACGGTGCAGGACGGCAAGGTCGTCGTGGACTGGTCGAACAAGGGCCAGCGCACCTATTGGGTCGACCAGCTGGTGCCGAACATCGTGAAGGAGATCGACAAGGGAACCTCGAAGGCGTCGAACGGATCCAGCAGCTCCGTGAGTGATACGTCGTTCCTGAAGGGCGCGGATCCGGTGCTCACGAAGCCCTTCATGGTCGGCTTCACCCAGGCCATCGACGTCATCTACTGGGTCGGGTTCGGCGTGCTCATGCTCGCGTTCGTGCTGAGCTGGTTCTTCAAGGCGCCGCCGCTGCGCACCCGCTCCGCACTGCAGGAGCAGGCGGACGCGGCCGGAGTCAGCGAGACCGGTACGATCAGGGTGCAGAGCGCCTGAGCGATGGAGCCGGGGCGGGCACCCCCGCCCCGGCTCTCCGCATGAGGAGAAAAGAAAGATGAGCATCGCGAGCACCGTCGGCGAGGGCCGGCGCGAGCGCAAGAAGCAGCAGACTCGTCAGGCGCTGCACGAGGCCGCCCTGCGCCTCGTCGAGGAGCAGGGCCTGGACGGCACCACGATCGAGCAGATCTGCCAGGCCGTCGACGTCTCGCCGCGGACGTTCTTCAACTACTTCCCCTCCAAGGCCGCCGCGGCGCTCAAGCTGCCCGAGTCGGGCGCGGCCGCCGAGGTCGTGACGCGCTTCCTGCGGGCGCGGGGCGAGCTCGTGCCCGCGCTGTGCGAGGTGGTCGGCTCCTCGATGGACGAGGGCATGGACCGGCAGCGGATCAAGCAGCTGCTCATCCGCCGGCCCGAGCTGCTGCCCGCCTTCTCGCAGTGGATGGGATCCGTGCGCGAGCAGCTCATCGAGCTCGCCGAGCGTCGGGCGGCCGATCGCGACGAGGCTGTGCGCGCGGTCTCGCTCGTGCTCGCCGCGATGAACGTGCTCGTGCACGCGAGGACGAATCCGGATCGCCCGGGCGCCGCCCGGCTGCTGCAGGCGCTCGACGGCCTCGTCGACGTGCGCGCCGCACGGATGGCGGATCCGGACTCGAGCCTGGAGGCATGACCTCCCCCGCATTCGACCGGATCGCCCTCCCGCGGCACCCCGAGCGGCTCATCATGCGCGCAGGCGCGCCGCGATCGCCGCCTGCTTCACCGAGCTCGGGTTGCGCCGGGTCAGCGCCGGGTGCTTCGCGGCGAATGAGGCGTCGTGGCGGATGATGGAGCGCTTGGGCATGTGCCGCGTTGCCTGGACACCGAAGGCGGGCTCGCCTAATGTTGAGCGCGCGCACATCTTGACGACTGCTCCCGCCGGACGTCCCCAGCGAAGGCGGAAGGTCAATCCCCAGGACCGACAGTCCGCGCGTGGTATGGCCCCCTCGGGCGCATCCAGTCCCCAATGGATACCCCGAGGGGGTCGCTTCATCCCCAGTATTCCGATGTACTGCGATGATATCCCCGAACCGAAAAAACTTGTCCCCCTTTTGGGGGACAAATTCTCCGGACATGCGATATAGTTGATCCAGACGCACCCTCCGGTCGTCCTTGGGTCCCCATCGCTCCCCCCGCGGTGGGGACCCGTTCCATTTCCGGACGACGGCGAGATCCCCGGGCGACGCGATCGTCCGGAGCGCGGGCAGAGGCGTCCTCGGTCCGGACGGCAGCCGGATCCGCCGTGCAACGTTTGTGTCACCTTGTCACAAGGGGTGTTGCGATGTCGCCGCTCTCGGATAGGTTGGCATCGTCGGCGCATCTGCGCCGATTTAAGCCCAAGCAAGAAGGCAGTACATGACTCAGGGCACGGTTAAGTGGTTCAACTCGGAGAAGGGCTTCGGCTTCATCTCCCCCGACGACGGTGGGGCTGACGTGTTCGCGCACTACTCCGCCATTGCATCCTCCGGCTACCGCTCGCTCGACGAGAACCAGCGCGTCGAGTTCGATGTGGCGCAGGGCCCCAAGGGCCTGCAGGCCGAGAACATCCGTCCGCTCTGAGCGATACGGACTTCTGACTCCCCCGGGGCTTCGGCTCCGGGGGAGTTCTTCTTCGTGTGGGGGTGGTCCGCGGCAGACGATCTGTTCTGCGGCAGATGATCCGTTCCGTGTGGTCCGTTCCGTGCCACCGTGTCGGGAGACGGAGGAGCGGCGGCTTACCTGCGGCGTGTCGCCGCGTGGACCTATGACGACACGCCGGGTGCTCCTCCGTTTCCGGCGGATGAGGCCGGATCCAGCCGGTCAGCCCTGCGGAAGCAGGATCCGCAGCAGCTCGTCGGGAGTCGCCACCTCGGCGACGGATCCGGCCGACTCCCCCGGCTCGCCGAATCCCCAGGTCACGAAGATCACGGGAACCCCGAGCGGGGCGGCGCCCTCGATGTCGTGCAGCCGGTCGCCGATGAGGACCGGGCGGCTGGTGTCGACGCCGGCCTCGGCGAGCCGGCTCAGCGCGCGGCGCAGGACCGCCTCCTTGCCGTCGTGCAGGCCCGAGGCATCGGGCAGCGCGCCGGCCACGACGACGAAGTCGGTCATCAATCCGTAGTGCTCCAGGATCGCGAGCACCTGGTTCTCCGGCTTGGAGCTCGCGGTGGCCTGCGGGATCCCGGCGGCCTTCACCGCCTGCAGCGCCTCCGCCACCCCCGGGTAGATCCGCACGCTGGCCGCGTAGCCGTCGCGCCGGGCCAGCTCGCGATACCGGCGCACCGCGAGGTGGGCGTCGTCTTCGGACAGACCCGCCATGTCGCGGAACGACTCGAACATCGGCGGACCGATCCAGCGCGAAAGGTCCTCCGGGGCGGGTTCGGGCAGTCCGAACGAGGCGAACACTTCGACGAGGCGCGGCAGGATCCCCGCGGAGGCGTCGGCGATGGTGCCGTCGACATCCCAGAGGACGCAGGAGTAGGGGGACGACACTGCTTCAGCGTAGCAATGCGGGCCGCGGCCATCGGCCGAAACGTCGTCAGGCCGTATGGCCGGAAGGGTGCGCCGTGCCTGCGCAGGCGTCAGGGCCGGTGCGACGGACGGTGCGGAAGCCCCACCGTTCGGCGGCAGGCCCCGGGAAACAGGACGGGCGTGGAGTTCATGCATCCGGGAGGATACAAGAGGGTCCGGCGGTCGCCGTGGCTCCGCACGGATTCAGGGAAGGATCCTCATGGGGCACCTCGACGCGGTCATCGTCGGAGCAGGGATCGCCGGCCTCACCGCGGCACGGCTGCTGCAGGCGCAGGGACGAAGGGTCGCCGTGCTCGAGGCGCGCGACCGCGTCGGCGGTCGGGTGCACACCATGCGCGACGGGCGGGTGACGGATCTCGGAGCATCCTGGATCCACGGTATCGACGGCAGCCCTGTGGCCGCCGCCGCCGAGGCGTTCGGCATGCCGACGATCGAGTTCACCGTGGGCGGCTACCAGCCCGACAGCCGCCCGATCGCCTATCACGGACCAGACGGGCGCCGGCTCTCGGTCGGCGAGGCGGCGCAGTTCGTCGCGGATATCCACGAGCTCGACGCCGCACTCGTCGAGGTGATCGCGGCCTCGGCGCCGGATGCCTCCTACCGAGACGTCACCGAGCAGGCCATGGCCGCGAGGATGCGGGACGAGGACCGGGCGCAGCGGGTGCGCGAGTTCCTCGAGCATCGCGCCGAGGAGCAGTACGGCGTCTGGATCGAGGATCTCGCCGCGCACGGTCTGGACGACGACTCGATCGATGGCGACGAGGTGGTCTTCCCGCGCGGTTACGACGAGCTCGCCGCGCGCCTGGCCGAGGGCCTCGACGTCCGCCTCGGGCATGTCGTGACGCGCGTCGCCTGGGCCGATGGAGCGCAGGTGAGCACGGCCGGCGGGCAGTTCACGGCCGATGCCGTGGTCCTGACGGTTCCGGTCGGCGTGCTGAAGTCCGGCGCCGTGGAGATCGTGCCTGCGCTGCCCGCGGTGAACGCCGCGGCGCTCGCCCGGCTCGAGATGAACGCGTTCGAGAAGGTGATCCTGCGTTTCCCGGAATCGTTCTGGGATGAGGGGGTCTACGCGATCCGCCAGCAGGGCGCGGAGGGGCGCTGGTGGCACTCCTGGTATGACCTCACTCCGCTGCACGGTGAGCCGACCCTGCTGACCTTCGCCGCGGGGCCGGCGGCGCGCGCCACCCGCGAATGGGAGGATGCGCGTGTCGCGGCCGACGTGATGCGCCAGCTGCGGCGGCTGTTCGGCGAAGGGATCCCCGAGCCGGTCAGCGTGCACCGCACGGCGTGGCAGGACGACCCCTTCTCACGCGGGTCCTACGCCTTTATGACCGTCGGCTCGACGACGGCCGATCACGACGATCTCGCGGAGCCCATCGGCGACGTGCTGCACATCGCGGGCGAGGCCACCTGGACCGATGATCCGGCGACGGTGCCCGGAGCGATGCTGTCGGGGCACAGGGCGGCGGAGCGCGTCCTGGGTCGCGAGATCCCGATCGAGCTGCTCTGGACCGGAGCATGAGAAGGGCCGCTGCGACGACTCGTTCCTCGGGGAACCGCTGCCGCCTCGGTGACCGTGGTCGCCGGGTTCAGAACAGCCGCGGGACGCCGGACTCGATGCCCTTCATGTCCTCGTAGTCCAGGACGAGGCACCGGATCCCCCGGTCCTCGGCGAGCACGCGCGCCTGCGGCTTGATCTCCTGCGCGGCGAACACGCCCTGCACCGGTGCGAGGTGCGGATCGCGGCCGAGCAGCTCGAGGTAACGGGTGAGCTGCTCCACGCCGTCGATGTCGCCGCGGCGCTTGATCTCGACGGCGATCGCGGCGCCGTCCGCGTCGCGCACCATGAGATCCACCGGGCCGATGGCCGTCGGGTACTCGCGGCGGACGAGCGTGGCGCCCTCGGCGATGCGGTCGACCTGCTCGGCGAGCAAGCGCTGCAGATCCGCCTCGACGCCGTCCTTCTGAAGGCCCGGGTCGACGCCCAGCTCATGCACGGAGTCGTGCAGGATCTCGTAGATCTGCACGCGCAGCGCGTCACCGGTCTTCTGGTGCGTGACCCGCCACACCTCGGTGACGCCGGCCGACGCCTCCTCCTCGCCCGGCGCCTCGGACTCCAGGCGGCACGGCGGGCTCATCCAGTTCAGCGGCTTGTAGCTGCCGCCGTCGGAGTGCACGAGCAGGCTGCCGTCGCCCTTGTGCACGAGCAGACGCGTGGCGAGGGGGAGGTGGGCGTTGAGGCGGCCGGAGTAGTCCACGGCGCAGCGGGCGATGACGAGACGCACTCGACGAGCCTAGCCCGGGCGGGTCCGTGCCGGGCGCCGAGCCGGCACCGGGGACCGCGGAGCCGACCCTGTCACGATCCGCCGAGGGAACGGGCGAATCCGTCGGCGGAACGTGACAGGCTCGGCTGAACGGGACGGTGCCGCAGACCGACCGACCGACGGTGCGGCGCGCACAGGCAAGGACAGCCGCGCGCCTGCGTCTCAGCCGGCGTCGACCTTCTCCTCGGCACGGAGCGGGCGGGCCGCCCCCGAGAACAGGCCGGAGAGCGCCGCCAGCACGACCAGGATGTAGAGCGTGTTGAGCAGGCCGATGTGGTCGCTGATGAAGCCGAGCACGGGCGGGCCGCCGAGGAACGCGATGTAGCCGATCGTGGCGGCCGCGCTCACGCGGGCGGCGGCCTTGGCCGGGTCGTCGGCCGCGGCGGACATGCCCAGCGGGAAGCCGAGCGAGGCGCCGATCCCCCACAGCGCCGCCCCGGCGAACACCAGCGGGGTGCTCGGGGCCAGGATGAACAGCAGGATGCCCGCGGCCGCGGTGATCGCGAGCACGCGCAGCACGATGACCCGGCCGAAGCGGTCGACCAGCGGGCCGCCGAACAGGCGCACCACGGTCATCGCGACCGAGAAGGTGGCCAGGGCCGCAGCGCCCAGGGCCGGACCCGCGTGGTGATCCTCGGAGACGCCGAGCGCGAGCCAGTCGTTCGCGCCCCCCTCGGCGAACGACATGCCGAGCATCACGATGCCGAGGAAGTAGGTGCGCGGCTCGCGCCAGGCCTCCAATGCGACATGCATGCGCTCGCGCCAGTGCGGCTTCTCGGCGGGCTGGGGGTCGAGCGCGGCCTCGCGGTTCGGCACGTTCGCCCAGCAGGCGAAGGCCAGCACGGCGATGACCACGGAGATCAGCAGGGCGTGCGCGGCGACGTTCCAGCCGAGGTGCACCAGGAATGCGCCGACCGCCGCGCCGATCACCGTGCCGAAGCTGAAGAACGCGTGGAACACCGGAAGGATGGTCTTGCCCATCTGCTGCTCGATCGCGGTCGCCTCGACGTTCATCATCACGTCGAGGGATCCGTTGCCCAGGCCGAACAGCACGAGGCCCACCACCACGACGGGCAGCGATCCCAGCACGTTGGTGCCGAGGCCGATGAGGGCGACGCCGACGGCGAAGCTCAGCATCGTCGCGAGCATGCCGAGGCGCGCCCCGGTGCGCGCCATGACCGCCGGGCTCGTCGAGATGCCGATGATCGACGAGATCCCCATGCCGAGCAGGAGCAGCCCCATCTGGCTGTTCTCGATGTGCAGCGCGGCCTTGATGTCGGGCACGCGTGACGCCCAGGTCGCGATGGACAGCCCGCTGGCGAGGAAGATCGCGAAGATCGCGGCGCGCCAGCGGACGAACTGGGAACGGGTCAGGGCGGTGTCCATGACCACAACGGTAGCGGCTGACCAGCCGCAGGTCGAATCGATTCGATCACTCTGACTGCAACGATGTTATGGTCGAGGAATGAGCTCGGATCCTGATCCCGCGAGTCCGCGCCGGCGCGCCACGATCGCCGATGTGGCGCGTGCCGCGGGGGTGAGCCCGTCGACGGCGTCGGTCGTGTTCAGCGGCAAGGCGCCCACGGCGCGGGCCACCCGGGAGCGGGTGCTGGCCGCCGCCGCCGAACTGGGCTACGCCGGGCCCGACCCGCGGGCCGCGTCACTGCGGCGCGGCCGCAGCGGCATCGTCGCGGTGGCCCTCGAGGAGCACCTGCGTGCGGCGTTCCTGGATCCGATCAAGACCGCCACCATGGACGGTCTCACCGACGGCCTGGCCGAGCTCGGCGCCGGTGTGCTGCTGCTGCGCGACGATCCGGAGGCGGGGGCCGGGGCGCCGACCCTGGCCACGGCTCCCATCGATGCCGCGGTGCTGATCGGCTGCAGCGGCCGCATGCTGCAGACGCTCGAGGCCGTGCACGCGCGCGGCCTGCCCGTGGTCGTGATCGAGGGCGACGCGGGCGACGACGTGCCGCGGATGGAGCTGGACAACGGCGAGGCCGCGGCGCAGATCGCGCGCCACCTGCGCGCGCTCGGCCATCGCGACGTCGCGGTGGTGACGCTGCCGTTCGACGGCGCCAAGGTGCGGGGAGACGCCGCGCCGGAGCGCATCGCGACCATCACCACCCCCGTCACGAAGGCGCGGCTGACCCCGACCCTCGAGGTGTTCCCGGACGCTCGCGTCGTCTCGGCCGGCGACAGCCTGATCGACGAGGGGCTGATCGCCGGGCGCACGCTGTTCGCAGACCGGCGCACCCGCCCCACGGCGGTGATCGCGCAGAGCGACCTGCTCGCCGCCGGCGTCATCCGCGCCGCCGAGGAAGCGGGCCTGCGCGTGCCCGAGGACATCAGCGTCGCGGGTTTCGACGGCATCGCGGTGGACGGCCTCGGCGGGCACGTGCTCACCACGGCCGTGCAGCCGGCGGTCGAGAAGGGGCGCGCGGCCGGAGATGCCGTGGCCCGCATGCTGGCGGGGGAGCAGGCGGTCTCGATCCGCTTCACCTGCACATTCCGCGAGGGCACGACGACGGGTCCCGCACCGGCCGAGCGGTCGGTTCCCTGACCGCCGCGCCCGCGGATCCGTGACCTCCGGACTGAGGATTCCCTGAGTCCTTCGTCGGTCAATGCCGGATCCGGCACGTAAACTGAATCCGAACCCGCCCGCCTGTGTCGACCTGCACACCCGCCTGTCGAGCCTGCAGAGACCGACGAGCCAGAGGAGACCGCCGTGCTGACTCTCCTCTGCGTGTTCGCCCTCGCGGCGCTGCTGCTGCCGCTGCTGGTCGCCTGGATCGGAGCACGCGCCTTCGCGGTCGCCGCGCTCGTGCCGGCCGCCGCCTTCGTGCACACGGCGGCACTCACCCCCCAGGTGCTCCTCGGATCCGAGCATCCGGAGCTGACGCCCCGGGAGTCGGTCGACTGGATCCCGCAGCTCGGTCTCTCGCTCTCGTTCCGGCTGGACGAGCTCAGCTGGCTGCTCGCGCTCATCGTCACCGGCGTCGGCGCACTGGTGCTGCTCTACTGCCGCTGGTACTTCCGCGGCTCGAAAGAGGGCATCGGGCAGTTCGCCGCGGTGCTGCTGGCCTTCGCCGGTGCGATGTACGGCCTGGTGACCACCGACGACCTGGTGCTGCTGGTGATGTTCTGGGAGGTCACCAGCATCCTGTCCTACCTGCTGATCGGGTACTACCACCGCCGCGGTGCCAGCCGTCGAGCCGCCCTGCAGGCGCTGCTGGTGACCACGCTCGGGGGCCTCGCGATGTTCATCGGCGTGGTGTTCCTCGCCGTCACCGCCGGCACGTCGAGCATGTCGCGGATCCTCGAGCTGCACCCGACCGGGCCGCTGGTCGACGCCGCGATCGTGCTGCTGCTGGTCGGCGCGCTGAGCAAGTCGGCGATCTTCCCGTTCCACTTCTGGCTGCCCGGCGCGATGGCGGCGCCCACCCCGGTGAGCGCCTACCTGCATGCGGCGGCGATGGTGAAGGCGGGCATCTACCTCATCGCGCGGTTCGCCCCGGTGTTCGCGCTGTCCGGCCCCTGGCGGCCGATCACGATCGCGCTCGGCGTGTTCACGATGCTGCTCGGCGGCGTGCAGGCGCTGCGGGAGACCGATCTGAAGCGCATACTCGCGTTCGGCACCGTCAGTCAGCTCGGATTCTTCACCGTCGTGCTGGGCTACGGCACTCCGGACGCGATCCTCGCCGGGCTCGCCCTGGTGATCAGCCACGCCCTGTTCAAGTCGTCGCTGTTCCTCATCGTGGGCGTCATCGACCGTCAGCTCTCGACCCGCGACGTCACGGAGATCAGCGGACTGGGCCGTCAAGCGCCGCTGCTGGCGACCGCCGGCTTCCTCGCGGTCGGATCCATGATGGGCATCCCGCCGACGCTCGGCTTCATCGCCAAGGAGTCCACGCTCGCGGCCCTGTTCGACGAGGCCCAGCGCGGCTCCCCGTGGGGGATCGTGGCCTTGGCGGGAGTGATCCTCGGGTCCATTCTCACTGCGGCATACGGTGCGAGGTTCCTGTGGGGGGCGTTCTGGCGCAAGAAGGACGCGACCGGATCCTTCATGCCGGATACGGAATGGCCGCGGCCACCGTTCGGCTTCCTGGTGTCGCCGGTGCTGCTCGCCTTCGGCACCGTCGCGCTGAGCCCGTTCGCCGCGGTGATGAGCGCGGCGCTGGACGGGTATGCGGAGGACGCCAAGGCGCCGGGCTATGACGGGGCGATCCTGGAACCGGGCGAGCTCGCCCTCTGGCACGGCCTGGCGCCCGCCCTGTTCCTCTCGCTCGGGGCGGTGCTGCTCGGACTGGTGCTGTTCCCGCTCACCCGCCGGATCGGCTGGGATCGGCGTCCGCGCCTGCTCCGCGTCACCGCGCAGGACGCCTATTACCTCGTGATGCGCAGCGTGGACCGCCTCTCGGTCGTGACCACCTCGCTCACCCAGCGCGGTTCGCTGCCTGTTTACGTCGGCACGATCTTCGTCGTCGTCATCGCGGGGGAGACCACCGCGCTCCTTGCCGGCGGTCCGATGAACGCGCAGCTGAGCGCCTGGCACACCCCGGTGCAGCTGGTGGTGGCGCCGATCATGATCATCGCGGGCCTGCTCGCGATCCGCGCGCAGAAGCGCTACACCGGGGTCGTGCTCGTGTCGGTCACCGGCCTCGGCATGGTGGTGCTGTTCGGCACGAGCGGTGCCCCCGATCTGGCGCTCACCCAGATCCTCGTGGAGACGGTGACCCTCGTCACATTCGCGCTCGTGCTGCGGCGGCTGCCGGCGCGCATGGGCGAGCACAACGCCTCGGTCGGCCGGGTGCCGCGGGCGATCCTCGGCATCGCGGCCGGCGTGATGATCGCGGCGGTCGCGATCGTCGCGACCGGATCCCGGGTCGCCGAGCCCATCTCCACGGCGTTCCCGAAACTCGCCTACGAGCTCGGCCATGGCAAGAACGTCGTGAACGTGGCCCTGGTCGACCTGCGCGGCTGGGACACGATGGGGGAGCTGTCGGTGCTGGTCCTCGCCGCCACCGGCGTCGCATCCCTCGTGTTCGTCACGCACCGCGCCGACCGCCTCTCCGCCACGAAGGCGCTGCCCGAGGGACCGCGGAAGGTCCGTCGCAGGCCCCTCGTGGAGACCACCGAGGGCGTGCGGGTGCAGACCGCCGGCGACACGGCGCCGCGGGCCTGGCTCATCGGCGGCGGCAACGTCAAGCCGGAGAACCGCTCGATCCTGCTCGAGGTGATCGTGCGGATCCTGTTCCACACCATCATCGTCGTCTCGATCTACCTGCTCTTCGCGGGGCACAACGCCCCCGGCGGCGGCTTCGCCGGCGGTCTGGTCGCGGGCATGGCGCTGGTCATGCGCTACATCGCGGGCGGCCGCTGGGAGCTCGGTGCCGCCGCGCCCACCGACGCCGGGCGCCTGCTGGGGGCAGGGCTCATCCTCGCGGTCGGGGCGGCCGTGGTGCCGCTGTTCTTCGGGCTGGCGCCGCTGTCGAGCGCGGTGTGGGAGGCGGACATCCCCGTCATCGGCCACATCGAGTTCGTCAGCTCCACCTTCTTCGACATCGGGGTCTACCTCGTGGTGATCGGGCTTGTGCTCGACGTGCTGCGCAGCCTTGGTGCCGAGGTCGACCGGCAGACGCTCGAGATGCGCGCACGGGGGGTGGACGTCTGATGGATGTCTCCCTGGTGCTGATCGTGATCATGGCCGTGCTGTTCGGCTGCGGCGTGTACGCGATGCTCGAGCGCAGCCTGACGCGCGTGCTGATCGGCTTCCTGCTGCTGGGCAACGCGGTGAACCTGCTGCTGCTGATCGTGATGGGCCGTCCCGGCAAGGCGCCCTTCTTCGGCATTGACGGCGACGTGAGCGACCCGCTGCCGCAGGCGCTCACGCTCACCGCGATCGTGATCACGTTCGCCGTCTCGGCGTTCCTGCTCGCGCTCATCTACCGCTCCTGGCAGCTGGGCAAGGCCGACACGGTCGAGGACGACGAGACCGACATCGCGCTGCGCGAGCGCACCGAGATCGAGGAAGACCTCATGGACGACGAGGTCGACCAGGAGGGCGAGGACGCCACGACCGACTTCGTGGGCGTGGCCACCTCGCCGATCCGGGTGCTGCACGCCCGGGATCTGGCCGGAATCGTCGACGACGCCCCGGTCGACCGGCCGGATCCGCATCCGGCCCGCCCGTCGGTCCCTGGATCCCCGTCGTCGGTCCCTGAGCGAGCGGAGCGGGACGAAGGGCGCTCCACTCGAACCGGAGCCGATGAGGGGTCGACCGAGACCGAAGACGACGACCGCAACCTGGGGGAGGAGCCGCGATGAACGCCCTCGTCCCGCTGCTCGTCGCCCTGCCGCTCCTCGGCGCCGCAGTCACGCTCGTCTTCGGCCGCAACACCCGGGTGCAGGTCATCGTCACGGTGATCACCCTCGCCGCGGTGTCGGTGATCGCCGCCACCCTTCTCGTCGTGGTGGACCAGACCACGCCGATTGCGGTGATGGTGGGCGGCTGGCCCGCGCCCTTCGGCATCGTGCTCTACGTCGACCGCCTCGCCGCGTTGCTCGTGCTGATCTCGAGCATCGTCCTCGTCGCGGTGCTGCTCTTCTCGGTGGGTCAGGGGGCGGCCGACGGCGCCGAGGAGACGCCGATCTCGATCTTCAACCCGTCGTACCTGATCCTCGCGGCGGGCATCTTCAACGCGTTCATCGCCGGCGACCTGTTCAACCTCTACGTCGGGTTCGAGATCCTGCTGGTCGCCTCCTATGTGCTCATCACGCTGGGGAGCACCGAATCCCGGATCCGCACCGGTGCGGTCTACATCGTCGTTTCGCTGGTGTCGTCGGTGCTGTTCCTCGTCGCGATCGCGCTCATCTACGCCGCGCTCGGCACCGTGAACATGGCGCAGATCGCCGAGCGGATCGGGGAGATCCCGCCCAGCACCCAGCTCGTGCTGCACCTCATGCTCGTGGTCGCGTTCGGCATCAAGGCGGCCGTGTTCCCGATGTCGTTCTGGCTGCCCGACTCGTATCCGACCGCCCCCGCTCCGGTCACGGCGGTGTTCGCGGGCCTGCTGACCAAGGTCGGCGTGTATGCGCTGATCCGCACCGAGACGCAGCTGTTCAACGTGTCCAGCATCAACACGCTGTTGATGATCGTGGCTCTGGCGACCATGGTGATCGGCATCCTCGGCGCCGTCGCGCAGGCGGAGCTGAAGCGAATACTGTCGTTCACGCTGGTGAGCCACGTGGGGTACATGGTGTTCGGCCTGGCGATCGCGACTCCCGCCGCGATCGGCGCCACGGTGTACTACATCGTGCACCACATCATCGTGCAGACCACGCTCTTCCTCGCCGTCGGCCTCGTGGAACGCCGGGCCGGCAGCACCTCGATCCTCAAGGTGCGGGGGCTCATGAAGGCGGCGCCGCTGATCGCGGTGCTCTACTTCGTGCCGGCGATCAACCTCGGAGGTCTCCCGCCCTTCTCGGGGTTCATCGGCAAGTTCGCGCTGTTCCAGGCGGCCGCGCAGGTCGCCACTCCGCTGATCTGGGTGCTCATCGTCGGCGGCGTGCTCACCTCGCTGCTCACGCTCTACGCGCTCATGCGGGCATGGAACCTGGCGTTCTGGCGCAGCAAGGACGAGACGCCGGAGGAGGCGGACAACGAGCGCATCGCCCATCTCGGCAGCGCTCCGGCCGCGGACGAGCAGCAGGAGCGGCGCCGGATCCCGACCATCATGACTCTCGCGACGGGCGGGATGGTCGCCGTCACCCTCGCCCTGACCGTGTTCGCGGGGCCCATCTACGGGCTCTGCGAGCGCATCGGCGCGAACCTGCTGCAGCCGGTGCACCTCGACATGCTCGACGGCGACGGAGCGAGCTCATGAGCACCGAGGCGAAGCGCGGCCTCTGGCGCGAGATCCGCGTGCAGCTGCCGTTCCTGCTCTGGCTCGTCGTGCTGTGGATGCTGCTGTGGGGCCAGTTCACGGTGCTGTCGGCGGTGACCGGCATCGCCGTGGCGCTGTTCGTGACCCGCGTGTTCCGGCTGCCCACGATCGAGCTCTCCGGTCGGATCAACCTGTGGTGGGCGGCGCTGCTGGTGGTGCAGTTCCTCGCGGCGGTCGTGCACGGCTCGCTGAGCGTCGCGGTGCAGGTGCTGAACCCGCGGCGTCCGCCGGGGGCCGCCATCATCGCGGTGCCGCTGCGGTACGCCGACGATCTCGTGATGACGCACGTGGCGGTCACGTCATCGCTCATCCCTGGATCCCTCGTGGTCGACACCGACCGCGACACCCGCACGCTGTACCTGCACGTGATCGGCGTCCGCTCGCTCGCCGACGTCGAGCATCAGCGTGCCGGGGTGCTGCGCTGGGAGCGTCGCATCGTGCGCGCGCTGGGATCGCCGGCGCAGGCCGCCGCATTGCGCGCCGACGAGCGCGCCGAGGAGGGCCGTCGATGAACCCACTGCTGCTCGTCATCATGATCGTGTTCGCGGTCGCCGCGCTCCTCGCCGTGATCCGGATCGTGATCGGGCCGTCGATCCTCGACCGGGTGGTCGCTGCCGACGTGCTGCTCACCGAGGTCATCTGCGTGCTCGGCGCGGACATGGCCATCAACCACCACACCCGCACGCTGCCGGTGCTCATCGTCGTGGCGGCGGTGGGCGTGTTCGGATCCATCTCGGTGGCGCGGTACGTCGCGCGGAGGGACAACACGCCGTCATGAACGCGATCTGCACCCACCGTGTCTGCACCCACCGTGTCCGCACCCACCACGTCCGCGCGCGCCGGACGGGCAGCGACGGGAGGCGGCGATGAACATCTTCGAGCTGCGGATCCCCGACGTGGTCGTGGACACGGCCGTGTGGATCCTCGTGCTGCTCGGCGCGCTGCTGTGCCTCATCGCCGCGATCGGCCTGCTGCGACTGCGCGACGTGCCGAACCGGCTGCACGCCGCCACCAAGCCGCAGGTGCTCGGCCTGCTGCTGATCTGCCTGGCGATCGCGCTGTCGCAGCGCTCCGTGATCGGCATCGGGCTGGGGCTGCTGCTGGTGGCTCCGGTCGTGCTCATGCAGTTCGCCACCGCGCCGCTGTCGGCGCACATGGTCGGCCGCCAGGCCTACCGCAACGGCACGATCGACGAGCGCGGGCTGGTGGTCGACGAGCTCGCCGAATCGAAGCGCACCCCGCCCGCCGCCGGCTGACGTCGAGGCGGGACGGGGAGTGCGCGCTTCACCTGCCGTTTCCCCGCCCACAGTACCCTGAGCGTGCACGCGACCCGTGCGCCCACTGCTCGAACGGAACCCGATGCAAGACATCCTCGACCGCGCCGCGCTCGCGGCGACGCCGCGCACGCTGATCGACATCCTCGTCGACACCGCGCGGCGGCACCCGGACGCCTCTGCGATCGAGGACGCCGCCGGCGCGCTCAGCTACGCCGAGCTGCTCGCCCAGGTCTGGCGCACCGCGGCCCGCCTGCGGGAGCACGGTGTGATGCGCGGCGACCGGGTCGGAATCAGGATGCCGTCGGGTGGGCGCGGGCTCTACCTCGCGATCCTCGGCACGCTCGCGGCCGGCGCGGCGTACGTCCCGGTCGACGCGGACGATCCGCAGGAGCGGGCGGATCTGGTCTTCGGCGAGGCGAAGGTGCGCGGCGTGATCGGTGCGGGCGGGGTGTTCGCGCCGCATGCCCCCGCCGCGGACGACGTCCCTTCGACAGGCTCCGGGACCGCGGGCACCGGATCCGGGCTGTTCGACGGCGACGACCCGCATCCGAACTCGGTCTCGATCACGACCGTGCCGCATCCGATGCCGCTGGACGACGCCTGGATCATCTTCACCTCCGGATCGACCGGGGTACCCAAGGGCGTGGCGGTGACGCACCGCTCCGCTGCCGCGTTCGTCGACGCGGAGGCGAACCTGTTCCTGCAGGACGCGCCGATCGGTCCGGGCGACCGGGTGCTGGCCGGGCTCTCCGTCGCGTTCGACGCCTCCTGCGAGGAGATGTGGCTGGCGTGGCGCTACGGCGCCTGCCTCGTGCCGGCCCCGCGCGCCCTGGTGCGCTCCGGCGAAGACCTCGGCCCGTGGCTGCTCGGCCACGGCATCACCATCGTCTCGACCGTGCCCACGCTCGCCGCCCTCTGGCCGCAGGATGCGATCGAGAACCTGCGGCTGCTCATCTTCGGCGGCGAGGCGCTGCCGCCCGAGCTCGCCGCGCGGCTGGTCGGCGAGGACCGCGAGGTCTGGAACACGTACGGACCCACCGAGGCCACGGTCGTCGCGTGCGCCGCCGAGATGGACGGCGAGGCGCTGCGGGCGGGGGAGCCGGTGCGGATCGGCCTGCCGCTGGACGGCTGGGAGCTCGCCGTCGTCGATGCCGAGGGCAACCGGGTCGCCGAGGGCGAGTCCGGCGAGCTCGTGATCGGCGGGGTCGGCCTCGCCCGGTACCTGGACCCCGCGAAGGACGCGGAGAAGTACGCGCCGATGGCGTCCCTGGGCTGGGACCGCGCCTACCGCTCCGGCGATCTCGTGCGCTACGAGGAGGCGGGCCTCGTGTTCCAGGGTCGCGCGGACGACCAGGTGAAGATCGGCGGCCGGCGCATCGAGCTCGGCGAGGTCGAGGCCGCGCTGCAGAACCTCACCGCGGTCACGGCGGCGACCGTCGTCGTGCAGCGCAGCGAGGGCGGTATTCCGCTGCTCGTGGGCTACGTGGTGCCGACCGAGGGCTTCGACCGGCAGATCGCGCGCGCGGAGCTCGCCGAGACGCTCCCCGCCCCGCTCATCCCGCTGCTCGCCGTCATGGACGACCTGCCCGTGCGCACTTCGGGCAAGGTCGACAAGGCGGCGCTGCCGTGGCCGCTGACGGATCCGGACGCCGATGACTCGACCCTCACCGGCACCGCGGCCTGGCTCGCCGAGCAGTGGTTCGCCGTGCTCGGCACCCGGCCGCTCGACGAGGACGCCGACTTCTTCCAGCTCGGCGGCGGATCCCTCGCGGCCGCGCAGCTGGTGAGCCGGATCCGGTCCCGCGCCCCGGAGTTCACGATGGCCGATGTGTACGACCTGCCGCGCCTGCGCCGGATGGCCGACGCGGTCGAGGCCGAGGCCGGCGACGACGAGCCCGAGCCCGGCGACTTCCACGAGTCGCGGCCCACGCCGCGGCGCATGCAGTGGATCCAGACGCTCCTGGGCGCGCCGCTGTTCGTGCTCGGCGGCATCCGGTGGGTGCTGTGGCTGCTCACCGGCAGCGCGATCCTGCACCTCGCCCCCGGGTTCGAGTGGCTGCCGACCGCGCCCCTGTGGGTGCTCATCGTGGGGCTGCTGGTCTTCGCGACGCCGTTCGGGCGCATGGCGATCTCCGCGGTCGCCGCCCGCATCCTGCTCGCCGGGGTACGCGCGGGCGACTATCCGCGTGGCGGAGGGGTGCACCTGCGGCTCTGGCTCGCGGAGCAGGTCAGCCAGCAGATCGACCCCGTCGGCTTCGCCGGCGCGCCGTGGGTGAGCTACTACGCCCGGGCGCTCGGGGCGAAGATCGGGCCCGACGTCGACCTGCACACGCTGCCGCCGGTGACCGGCATGCTCGACGTCGGCCGGGGCGCGGCGATCGAGCCCGAGGTCGACCTGTCCGGCTACTGGATCGACGGCGATGTCGTGCGCATCGGTGCCATCCGGATCGGCGCGGGCGCCGTGGTCGGCGCGCGCAGCACACTCGCCCCCGGCACGCGGATCGGGCGCGCCGCCGAGGTGGCGCCCGGGTCCGCCGTGTTCGGCCGGGTGCGCGCGGGGCAGCGCTGGGCGGGGTCGCCCGCGGTGCGCGTCGGCGGCAAGTCCGCACCGCTCGCCCCCGAGCGCCCGCCCACGCCGCGGCGCTGGCTGTGGGCGTATGCCGGATCGAGCATGGGTCTCGGCCTGCTGCCCGTGATCGCGTTCGCCCTCGGTGCGCTGATGCTCGTGCAGGGCGCGCGGGGCGCCGCCTCGCTCGGTGCGGCGCTGCCCGGACTCGCGGTCTGGCTCGTGCCCTCGGTGCTCGTGACCGGGCTGGTGTTCGCCGCGCTCGTGGTGGCGGCGACCCGGTTGCTCTCGATCGGGCTGCGGGAGGGGATCCACCCCGTCCGCGGGCGCATCGCCTGGCAGGCGTGGACCACAGAGCGGCTGCTCGACTCCGCCCGCACGCTGCTCTTCCCGCTCTACGCGAGCCTGTTCACCCCCATCTGGCTGCGCCTTCTCGGGGCGAAGGTCGGCAAAGAGGTGGAGATCTCCACGGTGCTGCTGATCCCCTCGATGACGACGATCGATGACGGCGCCTTCCTCGCCGACGACACCATGGTGGCGTCCTACGAGCTCGGCGGCGGCTGGATGCGGTTGGCCTCCGCGCGCATCGGCAAGCGCGCCTTCCTCGGCAACTCGGGCATGGCCGGTGCCGGACACAAGGTGCCCAGGGACGGACTGGTCGCGGTGCTCTCGGTGGCACCCGACAAGGCGAAGGCGGGATCCTCCTGGCTCGGCTCCCCGCCGGTGCGGTTGCGCCGGGTGGTCAACGAGTCGGATCTGGAGCGCACCTATCGCCCGCGTACCTCGCTGCGCATCGCCCGGGGCCTGTGGGAGCTGTGCCGCATCGTGCCGGTGATCCTCACCTGCGCCCTGGGCCTCGCGGTGCTGCTGACGCTCGCCGCTCTCGCCACGAGCATCGGGCTGGTCTGGACCGTGGTGCTCTCGGGCCTGGTGCTGCTGGCCGCCGGGGCGGTCGCCGCGGGGTTCGCCACCGCGGCGAAGTGGGCGTTCGTCGGACCGATCCGGCCCGGGGAGCACCCGCTCTGGTCGAGCTTCGTGTGGCGTACCGAGGTCGCCGACACGTTCACCGAGATGATGGCAGCTCCCTGGTTCGCCAATGCGGCGGCGGGCACGCCTGCGCTCGCCGTGTGGCTGCGCTCGCTCGGCGCGACGATCGGCACCGGTGTCTGGACCGACAGCTACTGGCTGCCCGAGCCGGATCTGGTCACGCTCGGCGACGGCGCGACGGTCAACCGCGGCTGCGTGGTGCAGACCCACCTCTTCCACGACCGCGTGATGAGCATCGATACCGTCACGCTCGAGGCCGGTGCGACCCTCGGCCCGCACAGCGTGATCCTGCCCGCCGCGACCATCGGATCCGATGCGACCGTCGGGCCGGCCTCGCTCGTCATGCGCGGGGAGAGCGTGCCGGTGGGCAGCCGCTGGAGCGGCAACCCGATCGGTCCCTGGCGCGCGGTCAAGGTGCGCAGCTACCAGGACCCGTCCGTGGCGCCGTCGCCCCCCGAGCCGGATCCACTCCGGTCGGTCCCTGAGCCTGTCGAAGGGCCCGAAAGGCCCGCGCAGTGACGGCTTCGCGTCGCGATCTGTGAGCATGGAACCGTGAGCCCCGACGACTACACCCCGCATTCCGGAGACCGCCGCTACCGCGTCGAGCACTACGACCTGACCATCGACTACCGGCTCGGCACCAACCGGCTGGACGGCGTCGCGGTCGTGCACGGACGGGTCGTCGAGCCGACCAGGGCGATCTCACTGGATCTCGCGGGGCTGCGCGCGACCAAGGTGCGCGGCGATCTCGGCGGGCGCATCGGATTCACGCAGACCGACCGCAAGGTCAAGGTCGCGTTCGGCCGCGAACTCGCGGCGGGGGATCCGTTCGAGCTCACGATCTCCTACGGCGGCGCGCCCCGCCCGCGCCGCACCCGCTGGGGCACGCTCGGCTGGGAGGAGCTGGAGGACGGCGCGATCGTCGCCTCGCAGCCGATCGGGGCGCCGTCGTGGTTCCCCTGCAACGACCACCCCTCCGACAGGGCGACCTATCGGCTCTCGATCACCACGGATCCCGGTTATGCGGTCGCCGCCGCCGAGCCGGTGTCCACGACGACCAAGGGCGGGCGCACGACCTGGGTGTTCGAGCGCACCGCGCCCACGGCGAGCTACCTTGCGACGGTGCAGATCGGGAAATATGTCTCCCGGAGCATGGATCTCTCCGGGGTCGAGGGGCAGGTGCTGCATCCGGCGGGGCTGACCGCGCGGGTGGATGCGGATCTGGCGCCGCTGCCGCAGATGATGGCCGTGTTCGCCGAGGCGTTCGGGCGGTATCCGCTGCCGTCCTACCGGCTCGTGGTGACCGCCGACGATCTGGAGATCCCGCTCGAGGCTCAGGGCATGGGCGTGTTCGGCGCGAACCACATCGACGGCCGGGGCAGTCTCGAGCGTCTCATCGCGCACGAGCTCGCGCACCAGTGGTTCGGCAACAGTGTGGGCGTCGCCCGCTGGCGGGACATCTGGCTGAACGAGGGCTTCGCCTGCTACGCCGAGTGGATCTGGTCCGAGCGCAGCGGCGGCCACAGCGCGCACGCCAAGGCGCTCGGGCACTGGGCCGCGCTCGCCGCCGAGCCGCAGGATCTCGTGCTGTCCGACCCGGGCCCGGAGCTCATGTTCGACGACCGCGTGTACAAGCGGGGGGCTCTGCTGCTGCACGCGCTGCGGCTGACCGTGGGCGACGACGTGTTCTTCCGGATCCTGCGCGAGTGGACCGAACGCCACGCCGGCGCGATCGCGACCACGGAGGACTTCCGCCGGCACGCCGCCTCGGTTTCCGGCCGCAGCCTGGAGGCCTTCTTCGACGCCTGGCTCGACGCCGAGACCGTGCCCCCGCTGCCCGCGGCTCCGGTGGGTTCTGCGGCGGTCGAGCCCGCCCCGGTGACCCAGGCGCTGAACGTCGGCGTGCGCGTCGCCGGTGAGCGCTGAACGTCGGCACGCGCGGCGCCGGTGAGCACTGAACATCGGCACGCGCGGCGCCGGTGAGCACTGAACATCGGCACGCGCGGCGCCGGTGAGCGCTGGACGTCGGCGTGCACGGCATCGGCCGGCACCGAGCAGCCGCGCCTCCGGTGCCGCCGAGCGAGGCCGCCGAAACCGACGGAGACGACATGCGGTGCGCTGCGGGGCGCCTTCCCGTCGGGGCTCGCCGATCGCGATCAGCCGACCGGATCCGCGCGTCCGATCCGCGCGAGGTGCCCTCCGTCAGGCCGACGTGGTCACGGTCGACGCGTGGGCGGCAGGTCTGAACCCGGGCGCCGCAGCGCGAGCGTGACGATCGTGCCGGGCGCAGCGGCGACCGGGAGGATCCGGAACTCGCCGCCGCCCGGCACCGTGGCCCGGCCGTCGGGGGAGAGGCGCACCCGGTCCGGAGGCACCATGAGACCGCGTCCGTCGGCCTTGAGCGCCGCCTCGATCGCCGTCCAGCCGCGCAGACCCGGGGGATCCCCCGGGGCGAAAAGGAGTGCGAGCTCGGGTGCCGATCCCTCGAGCTCCACGTCGATGCCGATCGCGGCCGCATCCTGCCGATGGGCGACGGCGACGACGACCCAGGAATCCGCGTACGCCGTGCTCGCGAGCAGCGGCGCCTGCGGAAACTGCGGCCGGCCGTGCGGTCCGCCGCAGACCGCGCAGCGCTGCTCGACCCGCAGGTCCGCCTCCGGGGCGAGCTCTGCGGCCAGCGTCCGGATGAGCGCCCGTCCGGTCTGGTGCCGGTCACCGGGCGCCGTGTGCGTCCACGCGATCCGCACGCCCTCGACCATCGTCCGCTGCACGGGTCCAGCGTACGGGGCCGCCCGCCGAGGAGCTCCGCTGGATAGGCTCGAAGCGTCGGAGGGGGCGGGATGGACGTGCAGCCGGGCTGGTACGCGGCGGGGGTTCCTGGGCGAGAGCGCTGGTGGGATGGGCGCGCGTGGACTTCGCACGAAAGGGAAACGCCGGCGTCGACGCCCGTCGTGCCGTCAGCCGCGCAGGCCGTGCCGCCCCTCGCACAGGCCGCGTCGCCACTGACACAGGCCGCGCCGATGATGTCCGCGCCGACACTCCCCGCACCGGGGTGGTACCAGGTGCCCGGATCCGATCTGCTGCGGTGGTGGGAAGGCCGCTACTGGACCGGATTCCGGATCAGGAACGGCCGCCCCGGGGCCGACGGCGTCACGGTCGAGCAGCCCGTGATGGCCTGGGTTCTCGGCGGGATGTTCGTGCTGCTCGGTGGGATGCAGTTCGTGCTCTCCCTTTCCGGAGGCGTGTATATCGGTGCCGGGATCCCGTTCATCGTGCTCGGCGCACTCTGGTTCGTGATCGCGGTGCGCACGGCCGCATTGCGCGGGACGCCCGCGCCGACCACGGCGCCGGCCTTCCCGGACGCCGTGCGTCCGCTGCCCGGCGAGCAGGAAGGGCCCAGCGCGGGCTGGTACCCGGTGACGAAGGCGGCCACCCGCTGGTGGACGGGAGCGCGCTGGGCGGAGTACATCGTGACGCGCAACGGGATCCGCCCGACCTTCCACGGGCACCGGGCGATCATCGTGATGCGCGTGGTGGTCTGGGTCGTTCTCGGGCTTGCGCTGCTCGGCGTCATAGGGGGGATCGTGTTGATGGCGGCCGTGCCCGACGATGCGGCGCTCACCTTCGTCGGCGCGGCGATGCTGATCTTCGGCATCGTGTTGGTGCTGCTGTGGGTCGTGCTCTTCGTCTCCGGGCGGATGCAGGAGCGGCTGCTGCGGATCCCGCCCAGCCCGCCGGCGCTGCAGGGCTGAGCGCTCGACCGCGGCTCTCTCCACGCCGCGCGGCGTCCCGATCAGCCGGCCCTTTCCAGGCGACAGTCGGTCAGAACGGCGGTTCGGCGTCGAGGCTGGACGGCGGATCCGGATCCGGGCCGCGTTCCGGATCCGGCGGGGGATCCTCATCCGGGTCCGGGTCCGGTGCTGGTCCTGGGTCGTGGATGGTGAAGGTGACGGGTGGGGGTGGTTTGTCGATGTAGGTGGCGCCGGTGGGGCTGGTCCATTCGAGCACCCCGGCGCCGAGTTGGGTCACCGCCCAGGCGGTCTGGTGTTTCAGGACGTGGTGTCTGCGGCAGAGCCCGCCGAGGTTGCCTTCTTCGGTGGCCCCGCCGTGGGCGGCGTCGATGGTGTGGTCGAGGTCTTGGGTGACGGGTGGGAGCCCGCAGGTGTGGAATCGGCAGCGGGAGTCTCTCGCGTGCAGGAGCCGGCGCAGGTCGGCGTTGGGCCGGTAGTGGTCGACGGCGAGGATCGCCCCGGTGACCGGGTGGGTGAGCACGCGTTCCCACGCGATCACCCCGCCGGCGAGGATCCGGGCGGTGTCGGTGTCGATGGGCTGTCCGCCGGCGAGTTCGCCGGGTTGCTCGGCGCGGACACCGAACGCGGAACTCGGGCCCGTCAGCGCGCCGCAGCCCGTCGTGTCAGGGCGCATCGCCGTGAACGCCGGGATGGTGATCTCGACGCGTGCTTGGATCGCGGACAGCAGCCCGGCGGTGGTGTCGTGCCCCGACGCGGCACCGGTGAGCAGGGTGTCGGCGCAGAGGTCCGCGCGGAGCTGGTCGAGGGTCCGCTCATCGTCGGGATCTCCCAGCCCGTCCGGGTCCGGAGTCACACCTTCCGCCGCGTCCTTCGCGGCCTTCGCGTTCGCGGTCTTGAGCATGTGGGCCTGCTGGGTGAGCCGGTCGAAGATCCCGTCGATCACCGCGGCCGAATGGATCATGCCGAGCAGTTTCTGTCCGTCTTCGAGGTCTTCGCGCCACACCCGCCGGTTCTTCTGCGCGTCCCGATGCCGGTCCGTGAGTGACCGCGGGGCAAGCCTCTCGGCGATGCGCTCCACGACCTTCTTCGCCCGCCCCGGGGTCTCCCCCTCGCACGCCGACACGGCGAGCCGTTCGAACTCGGCCCGCACGTCGTCGTCCAGACGGGCGCCGGCGTCCTGGATGAGCCGGGCATGGGCGGGGCTGATCTGCGCATCCGTGAACGCCGCCATCGCGGCCGGGTACCGGGTCATCAGATCCGCAGCCCGCGACATCCGGCCCTGCACGACCCGGTCCGACATCCGCAGCACCCCGGCGAGTTCCGCCGCCACCGACCGTGCGGCCAGGTCCGCCGCCTCACCCCGCACCGCCCCCGCCCCGGATGCGGTGGTGAGGTCGTCGGCGAGGCGTTGCGCGACAGCGAGATGCGCGTCCCGGACCGCCTGCAACCGGATGATCGACGCCTCCGTCGCCTGAAGACTCGACGCCAACGTCGCCAGCACCGCGACCGGATCCACCGGGTCCACCCCCGGGGCCGGTACCGTGCCCGTCGTGTTCGTCATGAGACCAGTCAACCCGGGGCCACCGACATTCCAGACCCGAAAAGCGCCAGATCAGACCTTGGAAACATCACGGTTCTGTCACGACCCGGATCCGGCTCCGGGCGATGCCCCGGTGGGCTTTCGCAGCGCGTCGCGTACCGCACCCGCCGAAGATTCGGATTGTCCCGGTCAGCGGACCGCCGGGCCTCCGCTGACCTGGACGACGCGAGGAGCGGTCAGGCCGCGGGTTTGAGCACCAGGGTGTCCACGGTCGCCGCATCCACAGCCTTGGTCGAGAACGCCCAGGGCGACTGCACGCCCTTCGACCAGTTCTCGGTCTGATCCGTGTAATGCGGGCTGAAGGCGTGGCCGCTCGCCCCGGTGAGGTGGTTCCAGGTCGAAGCGTCGAAGTCGGAGAGATCGACCACCATCCGCATCGACGGCACGGTGGTCGTCGCATAGGAGCCACCGAGGGGCCAGCCGGTGGCGTCGACGAGGGAGGATCCGCCGCCGACCGGATACGGGCCGCGATTGAACAGCCACTCGATCGGCGCGATGCCGCTCTTGCCGAGCGTCTGGTGGGTGAGCGTGATCGCGTGCAGATCGCCCCAGTTCCACCGGGACGGATCCGATCCCTGCGCCTTCACCAGCTCGTCGTATGCCTGCGTCGCCGAGAGCGCCAGCATCTCGTCGCGCCCCGCGACGCCGATCTTCGGGTTGGTCCAGAGCGGGTCGTCCGGCTTCTCCAGGATCGCTCCGACGACCGTGAACAGCCGGCCCTGTCCGTCCATGGGCAGCCGGTGCTCGCGGTTCGCGAAGATGTTGAGCGCCAGGTTCTGCCAGAGCACGTTCGCGTAGGCCGCGGCGGCGGAATCGGCGCTCGCCTGCGCGTCCCAGGTCTTCAGCAGCCCCACGGCCTGGCGCACGCCGGCGTCCTTCGAGGGCGGGAGCTCCTGCATCTCGGCCGCGAGCTGCTTGCCGATCCAGCTCTGCTGGTCGAACTGGATCCTGCGCATGTCCTGCGCGGTGAGCGGATGCTGTGCCGCGGTGCGCTCGATGAGCTTGGAGATCCGCGCAGCGCGGTAGCCGTAGTCCCAGTCCCGGGAGAGGAAGTAGGGATAGCTGTCGGGAACGATCGCGTTGTTCGCCGTGACGATGTAGCCCTTCTCCGGGTTGTAGGAGACGGGGAGCTGCTCGAAGGGGATGTACCCGGTCCAGTCGAAGGCGCTGGACCAGCCGGGCTGCGGCAGGTAGCCGTTGCCCGCCCCGCGGATCGGCAGGCGTCCCGGCGTCTGGTAGCCGATGTTCCCCTTCTGATCGGCGTAGATGAGGTTCTGCGCCGGCACGTCGAACAGCGACGCCGCATGCCGGAAGTCGGTGAAGTCCTTCGCCGTGTTCATGGCGAAGATCGCCGTCGAGGTGGTGCCCGGATCCAGCGCCGTCCAGCGCAGGCTCACGGCGTACTGTCCGGGCAGTGCCGCGGCGGTGGAATCCGGGGCGACGCCCGTCTCGCCGCCCGGCGAGCCCGCGTCGGCGCGGCCGACGATCGGCGTCTTCGCGAGCGCCGTGAAGTCGTCGGTGAGGCCCGACACGATCGGTCCGTGCACGGTGGAGCGGATCGTGAGGGTGATGTCGTCGCCGCCCGCGACCTTGATGGTCTCCGTGCGCGTCTGCAGCGGCACACTCACCCCGTCGCGCCAGTAGGCGTCGCCGTCGATCTTCTCGATGTACAGGTCGGTGACGTCGGTGGTGAGGTTCGTGAAGCCCCAGGCGATGTCGGCGTTGTGTCCGATCACGATGCTGGGCAGACCGGAGAATGAGAAGCCGCCCACGTCGAACGGGCAGGCGGCGCTCACCGTGCGGCAGCGCAACTGCATCTGATACCAGACCGACGGCAGGGCCGCGCCCAGGTGCGGGTCGTTCGCGAGCAGCGGCTTGCCGGTCGCGGTGAGGGATCCGGAGACCACCCAGGAGTTGGATCCGATCCCCTCGCCGGGATTGCCGAGCAGGGTCTGCACGGCCTCGAGGGTGCTGCCCGCGGTGGTCCAGCGCACGGCCGGGCCGGCGGCAGCGGGCGTGCTCGCGGAGCCGCCGCCCCCGCTCGCGGAGCCTGCATCCCCGGTCGCTGAGCCTGTCGAAGCGCCCGGGGCCGAGCCGTCGGCGCTCGCCGCAACGGCAACGGCAACGGATCTGGATCCGGACCCGCCCTGACCCATCGGCGTGATCGTCGGCACGATCACGGGGTTCCGGTCGAACGGATACGCTGGATAGATCTCGTTCATCGTGGCGGTGTCGACCGTCGGCGCCAGCAGCGCGCGCGTCGTCTCGTCCTCGACGTTGCCGCGCAGATCCCAGGCCATCGCCTTCAGCCAGGCCACGGAATCGGCGGGCGTCCACGGCGCGATCCGATAGCCCGGGTTGGTCATGCCGACCACGGCATATTCGAACGAGGCTTCCGCGCCCTTGTGGTCGGCGAGGTAGGCGTTCACGCCGTCCGCGTACGCCTGGTAGTAGCCGCGGGTGGTCGGATCCATGTTCGCGACCTCCTTCTCGGCGATCCCGTGCCAGTCCAGCGTCCGCAGGAACTCGTCGGTGGCGACCTGCGAGGATCCGAACAGCTCGGCGACACGGCCGCTGGTCACGTGCCGGCGGAAGTCCATCTCCCAGAACCGGTCCTGCGCATGCACGAAGCCCTGCGCGAAGAACAGGTCATGGCTGTTGTCGGCGGTGACCGTGGGGATCCCGCGGTCGTCGCGCTGCACGGTCACCGGCGCCTGCAGCCCCTTCAGCGCAAGCTCCCCGGTGGTCTGCGGGAACGAGCGCTGCACCGTCCACACCAGGAACAGGGCGGCGGCCGTGGCGAGCACCACGATGCCCGCGATCAGGCCGAAGACCGTGCGTCCGATGATCCGTCCTGCGCGCCGGCGGGGCTTCACCGTGGATTCGGGTGACGACATCGGCTGCTCCTTCGGGTGATACGGAGTCTCACGATCCGAAGGAGCGCGTCTCCACAGCGAGGCGTTCTCGCATCCTAGCGCGGAGCATGCTCCGCCCTGCGTGGCTCCCTGCGCCCTCGCCGCCGGTGCGCAGGGCGGGCGCCGCCCCGGCCAGGCCTGGCCGTGTGCGCAGGGCGGGCGCCGCCGCTCAGCCGATCAGGCTGGGCTGCAGGTCGCGCAGGGTGCGCTTGTGCGTCATCCTCGTCACGCCGATCATCGCGAGCAGCAGGGATCCGACCAGCCAGATCCCCAGCACGCCGAGGTCGGTCATCGCCCGCCCGACCTGCCCGCCGTACATGAGCTGGCGCATCGCATCGACGACGTAGCCCATCGGCAGCACGTGGTGCAGCGCGGCGAGCGGTGCCGGCAGCGTCTGCCACGGGAACGTGCCGCCCGCGGTGACCAGCTGCAGCACCATGAGCACGAGCCCCACGAACTGTCCTACGGATCCGAGCCACACGTTCAGCGCGAGGATGATCGCCGCGTAGGTCGCGGAGGCGAACACCATGATGCCGAGCGCGCCCCAGCCGTTCTGGAACGTGAATCCGAGCGCCCAGGCGAGCACCCCGAGCAGGCCCACCATCTGCAGGGCGCCGAACGCGGCGGGGGTGAGCCAGCCGGCCAGCGTGATCCGGATCGGCGAGTGCAGCGCGGTCACCGCACGCCGGGAGATCGGCTTGATGATGAGGAACAGCGCGTAGATGCCGATCCAGCCGGCCAGCGCCGCGAAGAACGGCGCGAGGCCCTGACCGTAGTCCTTGGCCGCGGCGACCTTGTCGCTGGACACCTGCACCGGATCCGCGATGGTCTTGGCCTGCTGGTCGCGCAGATCGGGGGTGGAGGCGGGGATGGCGTCGACGCCCGCGGACAGGCCGTCGCGCAGCGTGCCGATGCCGGTGGCGAGGGTGCCGAGGCCGTCGTGCAGGGTCTTCGCGCCGTCGCGCGCGCTCGCCGCACCCGTGCTCAGCGTCGTGGCACCCGTGCTGAGAGTCGCCGCGCCCGATGCGGCGGTGGCCGCCCCGTCGGCGAGCTGCTGCGACTTGTCGGCCAGGGTCGCGCTGCCGTCGGCGACCTGGGCGGCGCCGGCGGCGAGCTGGTCGATCTTGCCGACCGCGCCCTGCACGGTGTCATTGCCGGTGCGCAGGCGCTCCGCGAGCGGATCCAGTTTCGCCAGCACCGCGTCGATCTCCGCCTGGCTGAGGCCCTGGTTCTGCAGTGCCGTCGCGATGTCGGAACGCGCCTGCGGCAGTGCGTCCGTCGCCTGCTGCACGGCGGATCCGGCCTGGTCGGCGTAGCCGGCGATCTGCCGGTTGCCGTCGCTCACCTGCCGGGCGCCGTCGGCGAGGGTCGCGGCCCCCGCGGCGAGCTGCTGGGATCCGTCGGCGATCTGCGCCGTGCCGGCCGCGAGCTGGTTCGCCCCGCCGGAGAGCTGGGCGGCGCCGTCGGCCAGCTGAGCCGTGCCGTCGGCCAGCTGTCCGCTGCCCGTGACCGCGGTGTTCGCGCCGTCGGCGAGCTGGGTGGCGCCGTCGACGGCCGTGCTGAGCTTGTCGCGCACGTCGCTGAGCCCGGTGAGCAGCTTGTTCGCCGCCTCCTGCCCGACCATCTCGGCGACCGAGCGGCGGATCTTCTCGACGGCGCTGGACCCGATCGACGAGGCGAGGTAGTTGTTGGCGTCGTTCGTCTCCAGCTCGATCCGTGCCTGGTGCGGGCTGGTGCCGGAGGAGGAGAGCAGGGACTCGGAGAACGCCTTCGGGATGGTCACGGTGAAGTCGACGTCGCCGTTGCGCAGCGCGGCACGGGCGTCGGCCGCACTCATCCGGTTCCAGTCGAACGCCTTGCCCTCGACGAGGTTGTTCGCGACCTTCTCGCCGTAGTTCGTGGTGGTGTCGCCGGAGGTCGCCCCGGTGTCCTCGACCACGAGCCCGACGGGGACCTCGGTGAACTTGCCGTAGGGATCCTGATTCGCCCACAGGTACAGGCCGCCGTACAGGATCGGGACCGCCATCAGGGCGATCAGCGCGATCACGGCCATGGGGCTCGCGGTGAGCCTGCGGAGCTCTGCGCCGATCATCGCGGGGATCTTCATCGCTCGGCTCCGTTCTCGGTGGTGGTGTCGGTCCCTGGTCCTGCCGAAGGGACCTGGTCGGTGTCGGCGGTGGCCGCGGCGCCGGGGTCGGGCGCTTCGACAGGCTCAGCGACTGCTTCTTCTGCCCCGGGGTCGTTGAGCGAGGACGGCGAAGCCGACCGAGACGAAACGGGGTGCTCTTGCGGGTGCGGCGTTTCGTCTCGCTCCGGCTTCGCCGGTGCTCGCTCAACGTCCAATGGGGGGAGCGGCTCCTCGTCGGGGTCGTTGAGCGAGGACGGCGAAGCCGACCGAGACGAAACGCGGTGCTCCTGCGGGTCCGATGCCCGGGCAACATCCGCAAGGGAGACCGGATCCGGATCCGCATCCATCACCCGGGTGGATCCGGTCACGTCGGCGAGCGGGCGCACCGGCACCGTGGCGTTGGACGGGTAGTCGGTCTCGAGCGCCTCGGGGAGCCGCTCGATGACGGCCGCGGCGGATCCGCCGACGATCACCAGCACGGCGAACCCGCGCTCGGCGAACTCCCTGGCGATGCGCCACCAGCCCTCCGGGCGCCCACCATGCCGGTCGGGGGAGACCAGCACGAAGCCCTCGACGTCGTCGCGCAGCACGGCGAGCTCGGCCATCACGCGCACGCGCACGGAGGGCTTGATCGTGCCGATCGGCACGGAGGCGAGCTCGCCGAAGCCGATCTGCTCGAGCCAGCGCCGGGCGTGCAGCGGGGTCGCGGGGAGGCCGGCGAACATGAGCTCCTCGCCCACGACCGCGGCGAGCGTCACGCCGGGGTGCGGGTCGCTGACCTCGGGTGCGTCGACGAGCGCCATGCGGCGGCGCAGCTCGCGGTCGTTGCGGGCGCCGTCGATCGTGACCTCGCCCGTGTCGGGCTTCATCCGGCCGGTGGCGATGAGACCCAGCACCGTCGGGCGCAGTTCGGTCTCGGCGAGCACGAAACGAGCGTGCCCGGTCTCGATCGAAAGCGTCGTGGGGGGCAGCGCGTGCCCCTTCTTGCCCTTGCTGACCTCGTGCACGGCGATCCTCATGCGCGGCCCTCCTCGGCGGGAATCGGGGCAAGCGTATCGGGCGCCGCGGTCGCGGAGAGTCCGGGATGCGCGGCGAGGAGCGCGTCGATCTCGCGCCAGCCGAGACCGGCGATGCTGAGCACCGCGCGCACGGCGATCCCCGCGGCGACGGGGGAGGAGGCGTCGGTGCGGGTGACGACGGTGCGGGCGCTCTCCTCGATGAGGCGGGCGAGGGTCGGCGCGGTCATGTCCTGCCGCAGCTCGCCCTCCTCCTGCCCGCGGCGCACGAGCGCGGCGAGCACGCGCCGCAGCGGCGCCAGGGCGGCCGCGGTCTCCTCGACGTGTGCCTCGTCCAGCGCGATCGCCGCCGCGACCTGCACGTGCGCGGCCTCGCGCCACAGATCGGCGGTGAGCCGGGCCAGCGCGATGCGGCTGTCGGCGTCGTCCACGCGCTCGGCGATCGCGTTGAAGCGCGCGGCTCCGGCCGACACCAGCGCCTGCACCAGGGCGGTGCGGTCGTCGAAGTGCCCGTACAGGGCGCGACGGCTGAGGCCGGCGGCGCGGGCGATCTGGTCGACGGACGCATGCGGATCCGCGGCAAGGGCCTGCGAGGCCGCGGCGAGGATGCCGGCCCGGTTCGCGCTCGCGTCCCGGCGCTGGCGGCGGGGTGCGGTGGTTTCGGTCACCGCACCAGTGTACGCCTATCTTGCACAGTAGTGTGCAAGATAGTTGCGTGGGGGATGCGGATCCGCTCCTTCAGTTGGCACCTCGGGTCGCTATCGTCAGCGCAAACCGGCCCGAGGTGCCAGATGAGCCGAGGGGCAGGGCGCGAGCGTGGAGTCGGCCCGGCCTCAGTCGGTGCCGGCGTCGAAGGCCGCGCCCTCGCTCGCCGCGTCCACCGCGTCGGCCAGGGCCTCCTCGGTGTCGGCGAGGGTCGTGCCCTCGACCGCGGCCGCGATCTCCGACGCCTCGCCCGCCGTCACCCGGCCGACGAGCTCGCCCGTGGCGCCGCCGACGAGGCCGAGGCCCGCGTACTGCTCCAGGCGCGCGCGGGAGTCGGCGATGTCGAGGTTGCGCATCGTGAGCTGGCCGATCCGGTCGACCGGACCGAAGGCGGCGTCGCCGACGCGCTCCATCGACAGCTTCTCCGGGCCGTAGGAGAGGTTGGGGGAGACGGTGTCGAGGATCGTCCAGTCGTCGCCGCGGCGCAGGCGGATCGTGACGGATCCGGAGATCGTGGATCCGACCCAGCGCTGGATCGACTCGCGGAGCATGAGCGACTGCGGCTCCAGCCAGCGGCCCTCGTACATGAGGCGGCCCAGGCGCCGGCCCTGCTCGTGGTAGGTCGCGAGGGTGTCCTCGTTGAGGATGCCGTTGACGAGGCGCTCGTAGGCGATGAAGAGCAGTGCCATGCCCGGGGCCTCGTAGATGCCGCGCGACTTCGCCTCGATGATGCGGTTCTCGATCTGGTCGCTCATGCCCAGGCCGTGACGGCCGCCGATGCGGTTCGCCTCGAACACGAGCTCGACCGGATCCGCGAACTCGACGCCGTTGAGCGCGACGGGCCGACCGCCGGCGAAGGTCACCGTGACGTCCTCGGCGTCGATCGCGACGGAGGGATCCCAGTACTTGACGCCCATGATCGGGTCGACGGTCTCGAGCGACACGTCCAGGTGCTCGAGGGTCTTCGCCTCGTGCGTGGCGCCCCAGATGTTGGCGTCGGTCGAGTACGCCTTCTCGGCGGAGTCGCGGTAAGGGAAGCCGTGCGCGACGAGCCACTCGCTCATCTCCTGCCGGCCGCCGAGCTCGGTGACGAAGTCGGCGTCGAGCCAGGGCTTGTAGATGCGCAGGCGCGGGTTGGCCAGCAGGCCGTACCGGTAGAACCGCTCGATGTCGTTGCCCTTGTAGGTGGAGCCGTCGCCCCAGATGTCGACGCCGTCCTCCTTCATGGCGCGCACGAGCAGCGTGCCGGTGACGGCGCGGCCGATCGGCGTCGTGTTGAAGTAGGTCTTGCCGCCGGAGCGGATGTGGAACGCGCCGCAGGACAGGGCGACGAAGCCCTCCTCGACGAGAGCCGTCTTGCAGTCGATGAGGCGCGAGTCCTCGGCGCCGTACTCGAGCGCGCGCCCGGGGATGGAGGCGATGTCGTCCTCGTCGGGCTGGCCCAGGTCGCCGGTGTAGGTGTACGGGACAGCGCCCTTGTCGCGCATCCACGCGACGGCCACGGAGGTGTCGAGCCCTCCCGAGAAGGCGATGCCGACGCGCTCGCCGACGGGCAGGGACTGGAGGACCTTGGACATGGGATCCAGTGTATCGGCGGGCAGGACGGGCCCTCGTCCCGAGCTTGACGGCGCAGGACCGGGCTCCTCGCGTCAGTAGACGGCGACGATCAGCATGCTCCTGCAGCCGACCGCGTCGACATCAGCCAGGATCCGGATATGGAGACTAGGACGGCGTTGAATCGATTCCGTCCCGGAGTGAAGTCGACGTCTCCGCCGTTGAGGTTGTACGGTGCGAAGTGCGTCGAGTCAGAGCAATATGTCATAGCGATGCCGTCGTCAGCGAAGGTGGCCCGCTCCACGGTCTCGATCAACGTTCCCTTCCAAGCGATGTGCAGGTTCCGCCAGGTTGACGCGGCGGTTTGCAGTTGCTGAAGCTGGGTGCCCGTCGCGACCGCTACGAATCGATCGGGGTGCTCGCCGGCATCGGCCTGCACTGCCGTGGTGGTGTCCGTGTAGTCCTTCAGCGCGTTCTTCGCGATCGTTGTCGCATTTGGCGACTTGCGAGGCGAAGGAGAGGAATGCGAGGAGCTCGTGCCGGGCGTGCACGCGATCAGCGAAAGCGCGATCACGCATGCGCCCAACGCGGCTGTAGCGGCTCTAAAACTTCGCATTTCCCCAGAATAGTGGGCCGGATCCGCTCAGATCAGGCGGACGGCGACGCCAAGGGTGGCGTAGATGGATGTCGCGCGCCGATCGCAGGAGAGCAGGGGGATGCCCGCGGCCTTGGCGGCGAGGCCGACCAGTCCGTCATAGACGGCACTGCCGGCGATGCCTGCCTCGCTGAGCGTGGCGACCGCGTCCAGCGCGGCATCGGGCGGGAGTGCGACGGAAGCGGGAAACGCGCGCTCGATCATCCGCCGGGCAAGACGGCGTTCCACCCGCGCTTGTCCGGGCATTCGCGTCATGACCGAGTAGGTCTCGTAGAGAGCGTGGCCGGCCAGCCCGCGGGCGAGGCCATGTGTCGCGGAGAGCACGGCATCGTGTGCGGGATTCGGGTCATGCAGGAGGGCGATCGCGGCGCTGGTGTCGAGAAGGATGTCAGCGCTGATCGGCAAGACGCAACTCCCGGATGTCGTCGGCCGTGAGCACGGGACCGCCCGTGATCACCAGGATCCCGTCCTGCTCGATGACATTGTCGTGCGTCTCGATCTCGATTCGGATGCCGTCTCCGTCGATGATCAGATCCACGGGCCCCGGCACCATGCCGAGCCGCTCGCGCAGCACGGCCGGGATCACGATCCGCCCCGCCTTGTCCATGGACGCCTTCATGCCATCAGAATACCATTCCAATGGTTCGGCTGACCGGGCTGTGGAAGGGCGGGTGCGCCGCCCGATCACTCCCCGCGCTTGCGGGAGGCCCAGACCACGCCGGTGCCGAGGGCGAGGATCACGACGGCGATCCCGACGATGTACAGCGACACCGTGAGGTAGCTGTTGCCGGGCAGGTTCGGGTTGAGGAACGGGTAGGGGTACCACCAGTGCTCGCCGGTGAGCGGACTGATGATGAGGTTCGCGCGGATCAGCGTGTATCCGGCCCAGGCGATGGGGAACGCGGCGACCGCCCCGAGCACGCCCCAGCCCAGGCAGCGTCGCTGCGGGGCGAACAGCACGTCGGCCAGCAGCACGAGCGGACCGATCACGTGCAGCACCTCGTTGACCCAGGGCGCGGAGATGCCGACCTGTGAGATCCCGCGCAGCAACAGGTTGTAGACGATGCCCGTCGTGATCATGTAGGTCGAGATGCAGGCCAGCAGGATCGCGAGGCCGCGGGGCTCGCGACGCGCGTCTCGGCCCGGCCCCAGCAGCCACACGCCCGCGATGGCCAGCACGACCATCGCGGCCACGTTGGACAGGATCGTGAAGTAGCTGAAGAAGTTGGCGATGATCGTCGGCAGATGCCCGGCGTACGGTGTGGTCGCGGCGAGGGCGTTCTGCACCGACATGGTGAGCTGGGTGATGACCCCGGCGAGGATCAGCGCGGCGGTGGCCAACCGCACGATCCCCCAGACCGTGGCCCATGCGCGGGGCGCGGGCGCTGAGCGGGGGAGGGGCGCGAGGTGCTCCGGCGCGGGCATGTGCATTCCTCGAAGATAGCGGCGCGCGTCGCCGATCGGGAGATCACGGTTGCGGTCTGTGTCTGATTTTGTCAGGGGTACTTCGAGAGCGCCTTGCGGAACGCGTCGGCCTTGGACTCGCTCAGCATGTAGCGGCCGACGATGGCGAGCTTCAGCCCCTCCAGCGGTTCCCCGGTGCGCTGCGCGGTCTGCGCGCGCGAGGTGCGGTACTCGCCGGTGGTGTCGTTGGCGAGGTCGGTGATGTCGGCGTAGAACCATCCGGGATCCGGCTGGTCGTCGCTGAACCACTCCCAGTCCACCTGGGTCTCGGGGGTCGCGCCGCCGTACATCTTCGAGATCGTCGTCGGATCCACCCCGCTCGACGGGTCGTTGAACGCGATCATCCGGCGCCAGCCGTGCTGCACGATGACCGACTGCACGGTCTGCATGACCTCGAGCTTGTGCGCGTAGCCGGCCACGGGCGCGGTCGTCGCCCATGTCTCGGAGGTGAACCGCACCAGCATCGACTCGCCGCCGTAGCCGTTGCGCTCGGGCCGTTCCTGCGCATCGGCGGAGCGCACCCACTGCAGGCCGTACTTCGCGGTGAGCTGCGATCGCACGTCGGCCATGGTCGCGTCGGCCAGGGTGCGCAGCTGCTCGAGCGACTGCTGGTTCAGGGCGCGGTTCGGATCCTGGTCCTTGATGCCCGGATACGCCTCCCAGAGCTTCTGCTTGTCGGTCTTGTGCCCCGCATAGGATCCGGCCGCGTCGACCCGCACGGCGCTCAGCGCCCCCATCGTGCCGACGTTGAGCACGAGGGCGATCGTCAGCGACACGGCGCCGAGCATGCGCCCGGACCGGGTCGCCAGCGCCGCGATCACGACACCGAGCACCACGAGCTGCAGGGCGAGCATGGTGGCACCGAAGAACGCGTCGGCCGCGCCGATCGCGAGCAGGATCAGCATGATGACGGCGAAGCCGATGGTCGCGCACAGCGCGATCCAGCCGAGCGGGCTGCGCTTCTTCGGCGGCGGGGTTCCTTCGCCAGGGCGCCGGGTTTCGTCTCGGCCGCCGGCGGCCGGTCCCTGAGCCTGTCGAACGGCGCTCAACGACCCCGGCAGGGGGACAGAGGTCGATGTCGGCGCGATCGCCGTGCCGAGCAGGGCGCGGCGGGCACCGCGGTAGCCGCCGGGCGGCGGAACCGGCGGCGCGCCGGACGAGTCCGACACGTACCGGGGCGGGTCGCTGCGCTCTACCATGGTCGGTCCGTCCCGTTGGTCCCTGAGCCTGGCGAAGGGCCGCCGCTCTGCTGGTTCTGCTGGCGGTCCTGCTCACCCTGCTGCAGCTTCTTCTGCAGATCGTCGAGCTTGCCCGGATCGGGCTGAGGCTGCTGCTGGTTCTGATTCTGATTCTGCGGATCCTGCTTCGGATCCGGGTTCTGCTGCTGCTGTTGCTGCTCCTGCTGCTTCTGCTGGAGGCGGTCCTTCTGGTCTTTGTTGGACTGGCTCATGTCGCGCTGCGGATCCGGTGACTGCTGCTGCGCCTGCGCGCTGTCGCACTCCTTGGGCCGGTCGGCGTTCACCTGCAGCGCCTGGGCGTAGAACTCCAGCGCGGTCACGTGGTCCTGCCCATCGGCGGCCGCATCGCCCTCGCGCTCGAGCACCAGGGCGAGGTTGAACCGCACGGCGCACACCTCGAGGCCGTGCGCGAGGGTCAGCGACTCCTCGAACTTCTTCTGCCCTGCGGCGAGCTTGCCCGACTCTGCGAGCCCCACGCCCTGATCGAACGGCGCCTTGTACGGCTCGAACCAGTTCGCCGGGTTCAGGTTCTCGGCAGCAGCCACGGATCCGGAGTAGTCGCCGGAGACGTACGCGGTGATCGACTGGTAGGCGAAGGCGTACAGGCTCACCAGCTTTCCGACGAAGAGCACGGCGACGATCAGCAGGGGCAGCGAGCCCCAGGCGATCCACCGGCGTGCGGCGCGGCGGCGCCGGTTCGCGGCGAGCAGGGCGCGCGCCGCGTCGGAGGCGCCCTCCGACGGATTCGTGCCGGGGGTGCGCCCGCCTGGCCGACCGTGTCCCGGATCGCCGAGGGATCCGGACGAAACCTCGGCGGTGGGTGACATCGTCGGCGGAACGGGCGCGGTGCGGCCCTCGCTCACAGACGTCATGCGTCACCTCCTCGCGGTTCCGGGGCCGCTGGGGCCGCGGGTGCCCGCGCGGCGCGCACCGGGTCCGCGGGTGCTGGGGCCGCGGGTGCCCGCGCCGCGCGCACCGGGTCCGTGCGCACTGGGCCGGCGCGCACC
>JAFDWK010000028.1:9051-25750 GCA_018268515.1 Actinomycetota bacterium | reverse complement strand
CTAGCGCGGGTCGCGGCCGGCGAGCACATCACGGTGACCGAGCGTGGGCGCGCCATCGCGGAGATCAGCCCACCGCGGGAGAGCGTCTGGGATCGACTCGTCGCCCAGGGCAAGGTCCGTCCGGCGACCGCACGCGGGTCGCTGACGTTCGAGGCGGTGCGCAGCGACATGACCACTGAGGAGATCATGGAAGACATCCGCGGAGAGCGCTGGTGATCTACCTCGACACCTCGGCGGCGGTCAAGACACTGTTCGCGGAGAGCGACAGCGAGTCGATCAGGGCGCTTTTCACTGAGGAACAGCCGTTCGTGTCGTCGCGTGTGTTCGCGTTGGAGGTCCATTCCGCGGCGGCGCGGAGGGGTGTGCCCGAGGAGCGGGCTGTCGAGCTCGTGAGCAGGGTGACCCTCATCACGCTCGATGACTCGGTCATGGATGCGGCGATCGCCGGCGGATCGGGCCTGCGCACCCTCGATACGCTGCACCTCGCCACCGCGCTGCGGCTGGAAGGACTCGTGGACGCGATGCTCAGCTTCGACCGCGAGCTTCTCGACCGCGCCCGCGAGGCGGGGATCTCGCCGCACCCGCTCTGCGCCTGATCGGCTCGAGGCCGCACCCAGGCAGGTGTGCCTCTCTGGCGCCGGGTGTCCGCGGGTATCCGCTGGTGGGCTCGGAACGTGCGGGTGGGCTCGGAANNGGGCTCGGAATGTGCGGGGGGATGCCTCCGGGGGTCAGGACTCTGAGATCCGCACGCCCGGCACGAAGATGCGTTCGAGGAAGTCGCGCAGGCACCCCACCACGTCGATGTCGGGATCCAGCAGACCCTGCAGCTGGATGCCATCCCACAGCGCGACGAGGGAGGCGGCGGTGCGGTCGGGGTCGACGCCGTCCCGGAGCAGGCCCTCGTCGGCGAGGGTCCGCAGATCCTTGGCGAAACCGCCGCGCGAGCGCTCGAAGCGGGCGATGAAGTAGTCCCGGGTGGGATGCCCCTCGGTCACGGACTCGCCGGCCAGCACCGTGTACAGCGCGATGAGGCCGGGGATGCCGGCGTTGCGGCGCGCCTGCGCGAGCACCCCGCGCACGTTGCCGGGCGCGGAACTGCCATCCGGCAGCGTCTCGGCGAGCACGTCCCGACGCTCCAAGACGGCGACGAGCAGGTCCTGCTTGGTCGGGAAGTGATGGAACAGGCTGGACTGGCTCATCCCGATCCGATCAGCGATCTCCTGGTAGGAGCCGGCGCGGTAGCCGTTTGCGGCGAACACGTCGGCGGCGGCTTCCACGATCGCCCGGCGGGTTGCTGCCGACTTGCGGTACGGCCGTCGTTTGCCGGTCTCGGGCACCTCGCCGTCTCGCACCGTCCTCGTCCGCTCCGTCACGCCCTCAATGATATTCACCCACCCAATTTCGAGTATCTACTCGAAATTGGTGTACATTGTGGATGTCGCACTCACGACGATGTGGAAGGCACATGACGAAGATCACACGACGACAGCTGCTCGGCCTCGGGGCCGGTGCATTCGCACTCGGAACGCTCGCGGGCTGTGCCACGCCCGGGATCACGTCCGTCAACAGGCTCCCGACGATCCCGGCGGCAGAGGGTGAGACGGTCACGATCACCTACTGGGCATGGCTGAAGGGCCTGCAGAAGGTCGCCGACATCTGGAACAGGTCTCATCCGAGCATCCAGGTGCAGACCGTTCCGATCCCGGGTGGCAATGCGGGCGGCTACCAGAAGCTGTATGCCGCGCTCGCAGCCGGCGGCGGTCCCGACCTCGCCCAGATCGAGATGCGCTCCATCCCGGAGTTCATGCTCGTCAACGGCCTGGTCGACCTGACCCGCTATGGCGCGAAGGATGTGGCCTCGAAGTTCGATGCGACCCTGTGGTCGCAGGTCAGCTTCGTGGACGGCGTCTACGGCGTCCCTCAGGACTCGGGGCCGATGGCGACCTTCTATCAGCCCTCGGCCTTTGCGCGGATCGGCGCCGCGCCGCCCAAGACGTGGGACGAGTGGGCCGAGATCGGCAAGGAGTTCCGCGGCGTGGACACCTACATCGACGTCTTCGCCCTCAACGACGCCGGCTTCTTCGCCGCGTTCGCCACGCAGGCCGGCGCCAAGTGGTTGACGCCGGGTGCAGACGGCTGGGTCATCGACATGACCGATGAGGCCACGCTCAAGGTCGCGCGCTTCTTCGACAAGGCCATCGATGATGATGTCGTCTCCACCGCGATCGCGCCCTACTCACCCGCCTGGTTCGCTGCGGCGTCCAAGGGGCGGATCGCTTCGTGGACCATCGCCAGCTGGGGCGACGCCCTGATCGAAGGCGTCGCCGACGGCAGCGGGAAGTGGAGAGTCGCGCCGATGCCCACCTGGGGGAGTGAAGGCTTCGGCTCTTCCTACCTCGGCGGATCGACGGCCGCCGTGCTGGCGAACAGCAAGCACCCGAAGGAGGCGTTCGAGTTCGCGACCTGGATGACCACGACCGAGGAGGGCATCAACGCGCTCATCGAGCACTGCGGCATCGGCTGGTCGCCCGCGACCGGCATCATCGGGGCCAAGCGCGAGAAGCCCTCGGAGTTCTTCAGCGGGCAGAACTACAACCAGGAGGATTTCCTGCCCGCCGCTCGCCAGCAGAATCCGGACTGGTCGTGGTGGCCGATCACCCAGCAGTCGTTCAACATCCTCTCCGACGGGTTCCGCAAGAAGGCGAGCGGCTCGACGCTGGTCGACGCGGTCGCGAACGCCGAGAAGCAGATCATCGCGGCCTTCCGCAACAGAGGCCTGAGCATCAGAAAGGCAGAGCGATGAACGCAGATCCAGTCGGCACGGCGGTGGTCGTGGCCGAGTCAGGCACGCCGAGGACCCGTCGGTCTTCGGCCGTGAGGAGGGCGCCCTGGCTGCTGCTCGCACCGTTCCTGCTCTTGTTCATCCTGACGTTCATCCTCCCGATCCTGGTGGCGGTCGGATCCAGTTTCACCAAGGTGACCCGCGAGGGCCTGTTCGGCGAGAAGGGCGTCACCAGCCAGTTCGCCTGGTTCGACAACTACGTCCAGGCGATCGGCGACGGCAACTTCATCGCCTCGATCGGAAGGGTGCTGCTCTTCGGCATCGTGCAGGTGCCGGTGATGATCGTGGCGGCCACCGTGCTCGCGCTCCTGCTGGAGTCGGCATCGGCGAAGTGGCCGGCGCTCTTCCGGGCTGCGTACTTCATGCCGTACGGCGTGCCCGGAGTGATCGCCACGATCCTCTGGTCGTTCCTCTACGTTCCGGGGCTCAGCCCGATCGTGGATGTGGCGTCGGTGGTCGGGATCAAAGCCGACTTCCTGGGCCCCGGCACCGTGCTGTGGTCGATCGCGAACATCGTCACCTGGACGTATGTCGGGTACAACATGCTCATCATCATCGCCCAGCTCAAGGCCATTCCAGGGGAGCTGTACGAGGCGGCCAAGGTCGACGGAGCGGGTCCGTTCCGGATCGCGCGCAGCATCCAGCTGCCGCTGATCGCGCCGGCGCTGGTGCTGACCACGGTGTTCTCGATCATCGGGACTCTGCAGCTCTTCGCCGAGCCTCAGGTGCTCTCGAGGTTCTCACCGTCGATCGATTCGCAGTTCACCCCGAACCTGTCGGCCTACACGACGGCGTTCGCCTACAACGAGTACAACGTCGCCGCCGCCCAGGCCGTGCTGATCGCCGTCGTCGCCTTCGCGCTGTCCTTCGCGTTCCTGCGCCTCACGAACAGGAAGAGCTCATGACCAGTACCCGCTCGGACGGCGCCCTGTCGGCGAACGTCAAGACTTCCGCGGTGAGATCCGTGAACCCCGGGCGTGCCATCGGCCCGGACCGCTCTGCGGGGCGGAGGCGCGGATCGACGATCATCGTCACGGGGATCCTCGTGATCATCGCGCTGTACTTCATCGTGCCGGTCTACTGGGTGCTGGTCGCCGCGACCAAGACCAGCCAGGACCTGTTCACCACGTTCGGTTTCTGGTTCTCCCCGCATTTCGTGCTCTGGGACAACCTCGGCAAGGTCCTCACATACGACGACGGGATCTTCGTCCGCTGGTTCCTCAACTCCGTGCTCTACGCCGGGGTCGGCGCGGTGCTGGCCACGTACTTCGCGGCGGCCGGCGGATACGCGCTGGCGAAGTACCGGTTCACGGGGAGCAACACGGTGTTCGGTCTGATCCTCGGGGGCGTCCTGGTCCCCGGAACGGCCACCGCGCTGCCGCTGTTCCTGCTGTTCAGCCAGATGGGGCTCGCGAACACCTACTGGAGTGTGCTGATCCCCTCGCTGGTGTCGCCGTTCGGCCTGTTCCTGTGTCGCATCTATGCCCAGGCGACCGTCGATGACGCCCTGCTGGAAGCCGCGAGGCTCGATGGTGCCGGCGAACTCAGGATCTTCCACACAGTGTCGTTGCGGATCCTGACTCCGGCGCTCGTGACGGTGTTCCTGTTCCAGCTCGTCGGGATCTGGAACAACTACTTCCTGCCGCTGGTGATGCTCGCCGACGCGAAGCTCTACCCGATCACACTGGGGCTGAACAACTGGCTCGGTCAGGTCGATCGCCTGCCTGAGTTCTATGAGCTGACGACCGGCGGCGTGCTGCTCTCGGTCATCCCGCTCGTCATCGCGATGATCGTGCTGCAGCGCTTCTGGCGCGGCGGCCTGACGGAAGGCGCAGTCAAGTAACGTGTCCTATCTGACCGACCGCGGCCCGGGTTCCGGAGCCCGGACTCCCGCCCGCTCCGCCCTGCGCACCGACGCCCCGCGACTCTCGCTGAACGGGCCCTGGAGGTTCCGCCTCCTGGCGGGGGCTCCGGGCGAGCCCGGGGGTGCGGAGGCGCTCCCCCCGGGCGAAGGCGTCGAGGACGTGGCCCGTCCTGACCTCGACGACAGCGAGTGGGACACGATCCCGGTGCCGTCGCACTGGGTGCTCCACCGCGACGGCGCATATGGGCGACCGATCTACACGAACAAGCAGTACCCGTTCCCGGTCGAGCCGCCCCATGTGCCCGATGAGAACCCCACCGGCGACTATCGGCGATCCTTCGACCTGCCGGAGACCTGGGCTGCGGCCGAGCGCATCCTGCTCCGCTTCGACGGTGTGGACTCGCGCTATCGGGTCTGGCTGAACGGCGTCGAGATCGGCACCGGATCCGGGAGCCGGCTCGTGCAGGAGTTCGATGTCACCTCGGTGGCCCGGACCGGAGCGAACGACATCGCGGTGCGGGTGCACCAGTGGTCAGCGGCGAGCTATCTGGAAGATCAGGACCAGTGGTGGCTGCCCGGGATCTTCCGTGACGTCACGCTGGAGGCGCGCCCCGCCGGCGGCATCGATGACCTATGGTTGACCGGCGACTTCGACGGTTCCGCCGGGGTGCTCCTCCCGGAGATCGACGCCGCCGATGCCGCGTACCCGCTCACCCTCCGGCTGCCCGAACTCGGTGTGCAGGTGCGCTGGTCGACGCCGGGCGAGGTCGGGCCGGTGCGCGTTCCGGGTGTCGAACCGTGGTCGGCCGAGGTTCCCCGTCTCTATGACGTCACCGTCGCGAGCTCCGTCGAGACCGTCACCGTGCGCGTCGGGTTCCGCCGGGTCGAGATCCGGGGCGACCGGTTCCTGGTGAACGGGAGGCGGGTCGTCTTCCACGGCGTCAACAGGCACGAGACGCATCCGGACAGGGGTCGCGTCTTCGACCTGGAGGATGCCCGTGCCGACCTCATGCTGATGAAGCGAATGAACGTCAACGCGATCCGCACGAGTCACTACCCGCCGCACCCGCGGCTCCTGGACCTCGCCGATGAGCTCGGCTTCTGGGTGATCCTGGAATGCGATCTGGAGGTGCATGGGTTCGAGCAGTTCGATTGGGTGAACAACCCCAGCGACGATCCACAGTGGCGCGAGGCGTACCTGGACCGGATGGTGCGCACGGTCGAGCGCGACAAGAACCACCCGTCGATCGTGATGTGGTCGCTGGGCAACGAGTCCGGCACGGGGCAGAACCTCGCCGCGATGGCGGCGTGGGTGCACGACCGCGATCCGGGACGCCCGGTGCACTATGAGGGCGACTACACCGGCGCCTACACGGATGTCTACTCGCGGATGTACGCCACGGTGCCCGAGACCGCGTCGATCGGGGCGGATGGGACGAGCCTGCTGCTGGGCTGTTCCGCGGCCGAGTCCGTGCGGCAGCGGGCCAAGCCCTTCCTGCTCTGCGAATACCTTCATGCGATGGGCAACGGTCCGGGCGCGATCGATCAGTATGAGGCGGTGTTCGACCGGTATCCGAGGTTGCACGGCGGATTCGTGTGGGAGTGGCGTGATCACGGCATCCGCGCCTGGACGGCGGAGGGAGTGGAGTACTTCGCGTACGGCGGCGACTTCGGCGAGGCGGTGCACGACGGGAACTTCGTGACCGACGGGCTGGTGCTCTCCGACGGCACACCGTCGTCGGCGCTGTACGAGCTCGCTCACGTCATCGCACCGGTACGGCTGCTGCTCGGTGCGGACTCGATCACGGTCGAGAACCGCCGGCACACGGCCGACACCTCCGATCTGCGTTTCGTGTGGCGGATCGAGCACGACGGGATGCCGGTCGCCGAGGGGGTTCTGGAAGTCGGAGTCATCGCGGCGGGTTCTCGGGCTGCGGTCGTGCTTCCCGCGGGCCCCGCGGACATCGGGAACGGCGAGGTCTGGTTGACGGTCGAGGCGGTGCTGGCGGCCGACGCGCCGTGGGCGCCGTCCGGGCACCGGGTGGTGTCGGAGCAGCTGCGGTTGCGCGACGCGGTGCGCCAGGGGCCGGATGTCCGGTCGCGTCCAGGGGCACCTCGTGTGCTCCCGGGAACCATCGAGGCGTTTGCGCCGCGACAGCGCAGCCGTCACACCGGTGAAGGCGAAGGCCCCGATGCCCTGGGCATCGGATCGTTCCGGAACGGGAGGCTGACCGCGCTCGCCGGGCTTGAGGTGGCGGGGCCGCGACTGGAGCTGTGGCGCGCGCCGACCGACAACGACCGCGGGCACGATGCGGGGTCGTACGACCGCGCCGATCCGAACGCCGGCAACGGGGCGGGGGCCGCGTCGCCCTCCAATGAGCAGCTGTGGCTCGCGCAGGGGCTCGACCGGATGACCTCGCGGATCGTCGAGGTCGAGGGCGGCGAGGATCGGCTTCGGGTTCTGCGGCGCTATGCGGCGGCGAACTCGTCGTCGTCGATGCTGACCGAGGAGCGCTGGCAGCTGGGCGACGGCGTGCTGATGCTGCGGATGGAGATCGTTCCGTCCCAGGGCTGGAACACGGTCCTGCCCCGGATCGGCGTGCGGTTCGACCTGCCCGAGGAGGTCGACGGGGCGCACTGGTTCGGTACCGGGCCGCACGATTCGTATCCGGACTCGCGTCGCTCCGCACGCGTCGGCAGGTTCACGGCGCTGATCGATGCCCTGACCGTCCCCTACGCGCGTCCTCAGGAGAGCGGACACCGCAGCGACCTCCGCAGCCTCGTCCTGCGGCGGGGAGCTCAGGATCTCCTGCGCGTCGACGCCGCGCCCGACAGGCACGGGCGCCTGCCTGGCTTCACGTTGACGCGGCACACCGCGCAAGACGTGGGGGCGGCCGCGCATCCCCACGAGATCCGGCGCACGGGACGGCACTACCTCTACATCGACGCGGCGCAGAACGGCCTCGGCTCGCGCGCATGCGGACCCGATGTGTGGCCCGACGCGATGCTGCGGGCGGAGGCACGATCGCTGACGCTGAGCTTCCGGTCGGCGCACTGACACGGATTCCGCGTCAGTGCGCCGTGGCGCCGCCGGGTGGGCGGCTGCCTCCGTCAGTGCGCCGTGGCGCCGCCGGGTGGGCGGCTGCCGTGTTCAGTGCGCCGTGGCGACGCCGATCGAGTCGTGGATCATCACAGCGGCGACGCGGGCTCCCGCGCCCGCGGCGACGATGAGCTGCTGCGGGCCGGGCGAGGCGACGTCGCCCGCGGCGTAGAGCCCGGGCACGCTCGTGCGGCCGGAACGGTCGGCGGCGAGGTGGCCGTGCGCGTCGAGGTCGGGCGCGAGCGCGGGTAGGAACGACAGGTCGGTCTGCCACTCCGGACGCACGAAACCGCCCTCGATCGCGTGCTCGGATCCGTCCGCGAGGCGGATGCCGGTGAGCGCGCCGCGCTCGCCGCGGAGCTCGGCGACCGGGCTGCGCTCGACGGCGATCCCCGCCGCGGCGAGCTCGGCCTCCTCCGCGGCATCGACGGTGTCGGCGCCGTTCGTGAAGACCGTGAGGTCGCGGGTCCAGCGGGCGATGAGCCGGGCGCGCGCGGCGAGGTCCGGCGTCTCTCCGATGAGTGCGAGCGGACGACCCTGCAGCTCCCAGGCGTCGCACGCCGCGCAGCTGAACAGGCTCACGCCGTAGAAGCCGCGCAGGTTCGGCACCTCGGGCAGCGTCTCGCGCAGGCCGGTGGCGAGCAGCACCCGGTGTGCGCGCACCGTGAGCTCCGGGGCACGTCGGCCGAGTTCGGCGACGAAGCCGGATCCGCCCGCCCCGATCGATCCCCCCTGTCGCGAGGCGATGAGGCCGGATCCGTCGGCGTCGATCCGGAACACGCGCTCGCGGGTGCGGATGGTGACGTTCGGGTAGGCGGCGAGTTCCTCACGGGCAAGGCGGCGCAACTCGTGCGGCGGGATCCCGTCGCGGGTGAGGAACCCGTGCGAGATCAGGGTCGCGGCGTTGCGCGGCCGGTCGGCGTCGACGACGAGCACGCGCGCGAGCGAACGGGCGAGGTTCAGCGCGGCGGAGAGCCCGGCCGGGCCCCCGCCGACGATGAGCACGTCGTACGGGTCGTCCGGTGATGCGGCCGGGTCTGCGGATCCGCGTGAGAAGCCAGATTGTGCACGAGACACCATGCCGGAGGTGGTGTCTCGTGCCGGAAGTGGTTTCTCGCCGTGGGAGCTCGCCTCACTCATGTCCTTCTCCCTGGGGCGGCAGGGCGGCCACCAGCGGGTGATCGAAGGCGTAGACGCCGGCCTTCGCGGCGCCCCCGGGGGATCCGATCTCATCGAAGAACTCGACGTTCGCCTTGTAGTAGTCGGCCCACTCGTCGGGGAGGTCGTCCTCGTAGTAGATCGCCTCCACGGGGCAGACGGGCTCGCAGGCGCCGCAGTCGACGCACTCGTCGGGGTGGATGTAGAGGGAGCGCTCGCCCTCGTAGATGCAGTCGACCGGGCACTCGTCGATGCAGGCGCGGTCCTTCACGTCCACGCAGGGCAGCGCGATCACGTACGTCATCGGGTGAGCGCCCCTGTGCCCGAAAGCGCAGAGCTGCGCGAGATCTCGACCTGCTCCTCGCGCGGCACGACCTTGACCCGCTCGCGGGTGTGCTCGTGCGCGGCTCCCAGCGCGCGCTCGTGCGCGTCGAGGTCGAGCCAGCCGTCCCAGGTGGTGACCTCGACCCCACGCTCGGCGAGGAGCTCGACGATGTCGGCGGTCTCGGTCGGAGCGGTGAGGCGGCCGGCCTCGGCGTCCTCCAGCAGGTTGGCGATGGTCTCCGTCGCGTCGGACTTGGTGTGCCCGATGAGTCCGACCGGACCGCGCTTGATCCAGCCCGTGGCGTACAGCCCCGGAACGCCGTCGACGCGGCCCGCCTGGTTCGGCACCACCCCGCGCCGCGCGTCGAAGGGCGCGTCGACGATCGGCGAGCCGAAGTAGCCGACGGCCCGGTACACGCCGGTGATCGGGTACTCGACGAACTCGCCGGTGCCGGAGACGGATCCGTCCCCGGACGGCGCCGTGCGCTCGAACCTGACCTTCTCGACCCGGTCGGATCCGATGATCTCCACGGGTGCGTGCCAGAAGTGCAGGTGCAGGCGGCGGGTCGCCCCCGTGCGCTCGCCGCGGTTCTCCGGGCGATCCCGCCAGGAGTTCAGGGTGCGCAGCATGATCTTGAGCTGGTTGGTGGATGCCGCGGCCGGATCCACCCCCGCGAAGTCGGCGTCGTCGACGATGATGTCGACGCCCGCGACCTCGCCGAGCTCGCGCAGCTCGATCGGGGTGAACTTGATGTCGGCCGGCCCCCGGCGCCCGAACACGTGCACGTCGGTGACCGCCGAGGCCTCGAGCCCCGCGAGCACGTTGTCCGGGACCTCGGTGCTGCGCAGGTCCTCCGGCAGCTTGGCGAGGATCCGGGCGACGTCGAGGGCGACGTTGCCGTTGCCGATCACCGCGACCTGTTCGTCGACGAGCGGCCAGGAGCGCGGCACGTCGGGGTGGCCGTCGAACCAGGAGACGAAGTCGGCGGCGCCGTAGGATCCGGGCAGCTCGACCCCGGGGATGCGCAGGGCGGCGTCGCGGATCGCCCCGGTCGCGAGCACGACGGCGTGATACCGGGCCTGCAGCTCGTCGATCGACACGTCGCGGCCCACCTCGATGTTGCCGAGGAACCGGATCGTGCGACGGTCGGCGTCGACGCCGTGGGCGTCGAGCATCTCGTGCAGGGAATTGACGATGCCCTTGATGCGGGGGTGATCGGGTGCGACGCCGTAGCGGATCAGGCCGTACGGCGCGGGCAGCGACTCGAACAGGTCGATCTCGACCGCGCCGTACCCGAGACCGGTGCCGGAAGGGCCGGCCGCGCCGGACGGACCGGCCGCGCCGGAAGGGCCGCCGGCTTCGACGCGTGCCGCGACGGCGTTCGCGAGGATGTTGCCGGCGTAGATGCCGGCCGGGCCGGCGCCGACGATCGCGACGCGGAGCGGGGAGGAGGAGTGGAAGTCGGTCACGGCTGCAGGGTCTTTCGGTCGGTCCGGGCGAAGGAGGACCGCGAGACTCCATCTCCGCGACGAGACTGCGCCCCAGAAGCGCTGTCTCGTCGCGGGGTTGCAGTCTCGCGGGTAAGGGGGCGGGTGAGGGAAGGGGTGGCGTGGGGGCTCAGGCGCACCACGTCGCCGACCACCACGACGGCGGGGTTGCGCACCTGGCGCACGGCGGCGAGGGCGGCGATCGTGCCGAGCGTGCCGATCGTGACGCGCTCGGCGGATCCGTATCCGTCCTCGATGATCGCGACCGGGCACTCGGCCCCGCGCGTGCCGCGGGCGAGGACGCCGGCGCTGTGCGCGAGCGTGCCGATGCCCATGAGCAGCACCACCGTGTGGTCGGATCCGCCCGGCAGCTGCTCGATCGGATCGTGCGCGCTCGCGACCGTGAACGCCGTGGCGACGCCACGGTGCGTGAGCGGGATGCCCGCGACGGCCGGCACCGAGATCGCGCTCGTGATGCCCGGCACGACGTGGACGGCGATGCCCTCGGCCTCGCAGTACAGCGCTTCCTCGCGCCCGCGCCCGAGCACGAACGGATCCCCGCCCTTGAGACGCACGACCTCGCGCCCGGCGCGGGCGTGCCGCACCAGCAGGGCGTTGATCTCGTGCTGCGGCACGGGATGGTGGCCCGGGGTCTTGCCCACGTCGATCACCTGGGCGGTGAGGACCACGCCCTCGTCCGCGAGCTGGTCGAGCACGTCGCGGGCGCCGAGGCGGTCGGCGACGATCACGTCGGCGCGCTCGAGGGCGCGCAGCCCGCGGATCGTGAGCAGGCCGGCATCGCCGGGGCCCGCCCCCACGAGCGTGACGGTTCCGTTGTTCATCAGGCACCTCCGAGCAGAAGTCCGCGGCGGCGCAGCACGGCCCGCTCGAGCGGGGCGAACAGCACCAGCTCGATCAGGATGCCGATCGCCAGGATCAGGATGATGGTGGCGAGGACGCCGGGGAGATCGGCGAGGTCGCGGGACTGCTGGAGCATCGCGCCGAGCCCCAGACCGATGGATCCGCCCGTCGCGATGATCTCCGCGGCCATGAGCGAGCGCCAGGAGAACGCCCAGCCCTGCTTGAGCCCGGCGAGGTAGCCCGGAAGCGCCGCCGGCAGCACGATCGCCGTGGCGGCCTGAAAACTGTTCGCACCGAGCACCGTGCCCACGCGGCGCAGCTGCGGCGGCACCTGGTCGACGCCCGCGAGCAGCCCGTTCACGATCGACGGGATCGCCCCCATGAGGATCACGAAGTACACGGTCGCATCCGACAGTCCGAACCAGATGATCGCCGCAGGCACCCACGCCACGCTGGGCAGCACCTGCAGCCCGGAGATCAGAGGACCCGCGGCACGGCGCAGCAGCTTCCACTCCGCGAGCAGCAGGCCGAGCGGCGTGCCGACCGCGATCGCGATGACGAAGCCGATGCCGCCGCGCTCGAGGCTTGTGGACACCGCCTCCTGCAGGCGCCCGCTCTGCCAGGCTTCGCCCAGCGCGCCCAGCACCTGCAGCGGGCTCGGCGCCCTGTCGGGCCGGGGCTGCGCGAGGACGATGTACAGCTGCCAGGCCGCGAGCAGCAGGACCAGCAGGCCGACCGGCGGGAGGATCGCGCGCAGGCGCTCCCGGGAGCGGGATCCGGATCCGGATCCGGGATCGGCGGTCTGCAGGCGGTCGAGGCCTTCGAGTTCTCCATGGGGTCGTTGAGCGCCCTTCGACACGCTCAGGGACCGGGGCGCCGCCGGCGCGAGCGGAGACGCGGTGTTCTCGCGGGGGTGCGACAGTTCATCGCGGTCGCCCGCGAGCGCACCGCGTTTCGTCTCGGTCGGCGCTGGCGCGCCGTCCTCGCGGGGCGACCCCGTAGTGGGGAGTGTCTTGTCAGTCGGCATTGCGGCGGATCTCCTTCCGCAGCTCGACGGTGATCTCGGCGGCCAGCGCCGACACCTCGGGCGATTCGATGCGGCGGCCGCGGGTGCGGGCCACGCGCCATTCGCGCGAGATCCGGCCGGGACGGCTGCCGAGGAGCACCACGCGCTCGCCGAGGCGGGCGGCCTCGCGCACGTTGTGCGTGACGAACACGATCGTGCGACCGGTCTCGCGCCACACGTTCTCCAGCACCTCGTGCAGCAGGTCGCGGGTGATCGCGTCCAGCGCCGCGAAGGGCTCGTCCATGAGCAGCACGGGCCGGTCCTGGGCGAGGGCGCGGGCCAGGGCCACCCGCTGGCGCATGCCGCCGGACAGCTCGTGCGGGCGCTTGTCCGCGGCGTCGGCGAGGTTCACGATCGCGAGCAGGCGCAGCGCCTCGGTCCGACGCTCGGCGCGCGGGACCCCGCGCAGGCGCAGCGCGAGCTCGACGTTGCGCCGGGCGCTCAGCCAGGGCATGAGCGCCGCGTCCTGGAACATCACGGCCGCGCCCTCCTCGGGCGCATGCAGCGAGCCGGAGGTCACGGGTTCGAGCCCTGCGATGAGGTTGAGCAGGGTGGACTTGCCGCAGCCGCTCGCGCCGAGGAGGCAGACGAACTCTCCCGGTGCGATGTCGAGCGAGACGTCGTCGAGGACGATGGGGCCGGATCCGTACCGCTTGGTGACGTGCGCGAGGCGCACGGCCGGATCCACCGGTTCCGGCACGGGCAGGACCGGGGTGACCCCGTCGAAGCTCGGCGCGAGCGAGGCGGTCATTTCTTCGTTCCCAGGCCGCCGTCGGAGACCGCGGGCTCGTTCCGGGCCTTGAGGGCGGTGTTCAGCGCCGTGAGGTCGAAGAGGCCGTCGATCGAGCCCTTCGTCTGGGTGCCCGCCGTGACGCCGTTCTTGACGAGCGTCGCGAACGCGGCGGCATTCGGATCCGCGGAGAACGACACGTTCGCGAGCGAGTTCGTGAGCACCTCGTCGGCCAGGGGCTTGCCCGTGGCCTTCTTCAGCGCGTCGTTCACGACACCTCCGAGCTCGGTCGGGTGCGCGGTGATCCAGTCGAGGGAGTCGAGGTGCCCGGCCAGGAGCTCCTTCACGGCGTCCGGGTGCTTGCTCGCGAAGTCGGCGCTCACGAGCAGCACCGTCGTCGGGAACTTCCCGTCGGGCCACAGACCGCGCTCGTCCTGCAGCACATGCGCGCCCGCCTCGACCACCAGCCGCGAAGCCCACGGCTCGGGGAGCCACGCCCCGTCGAGCTGTTTGTTCTTGAACAGGGTGAGGGTCTGCGCGTTCTCGGTCGGGGTGATGGTCACATCGCCGCCGCCGGACACGGTCGTCTTCAGGCCCTTCGACTCCAGCCAGGTGCGCAGCGCGACGTCCTGCGTGTTGCCCAGCTGCGGGCTGGCGAGCGTCTTGCCCTTGAGGTCCTTCGCACTGGTGATGCCGTCGCGCACGACGAGCGCGGCGCCGCCGCTCGTGGCCCCGGCGATCACCCGCGCCGACGCGCCGCCCGACTTGATGAACGTGTTGATCGCGGGGTTCGGGCCGATGTAGGCCGCGTCGATCGCGCCGGCGGAGAGGGCCTCGACGGCGGCGGGGCCGGCGTTGAACACCTCGGTGTGCAGCTTCGTGGAGCCGAGCTCCTTCTGCAGAAAGCCCTTCTCCACTCCGACGAGGGCCGGGGCGTGCGTGACCGTGGCGAAGTAGCCGAGGCGCAGCGTGTCGAGCTTCTCGCCCTTGTCGGCGGCGGCCGCCTGACCGGAGGCGCAGCCGGCGAGCATCGCCATCGCGAGTCCGAGAGAGGTGAGGGCCGTTGCAATGCGGGTCTTGCGATTCACTGTCGCCTCCTTAGGCGTTCTTGGGGTGTTGCGGATGGATCTTTCCTGCTGGTCGTCGAGCGTCCTTCGTCTCGTCGCTGCGCTCCTCGCTCAGGAACCGGTCTTTGTCGAGGAACCGGTCGGTGCTCAGGGGCCGGTCTGTGCTCAGGGACCGGTCTGTGCTCAGGGACCGGTCTGTGCTCAGGGACCGGTCTGTGTTCGAGCGCCCTTCGTCTCGCCTGCGGCTCGCTCAGGGACCGACGAAGGGCGTTCTCAACGACCCCTCATGCGGCCGCGACGACTCAACGACCGCTCATGCAGCCTCGACGACGGTCGCGGCGGCGAGGGTCGCGCCGTCGACCGGATGGATGAGCAGCAGAGCCCCGCCCTCCCGGTCGTCGGCGTACGGCTCGAGGGGAAGGGCCGACGCGAAGCGGATCCGCACCCGGCCGATCTCGTTCACGGCCAGCTCGGCGGCGTCCTCGAGGGCGAGCGTGTCCAGGTCTCGGCGGGAGAGCACGGCGGTCACGATCGCCTGCACGGTCGACGTGCCGTGCTTGGCGAGCACGCGCGCCCCGGGGGCGATCGGCCGCGCGTCGAGCTGGAAGATCTCGACCTCGGCCTCCTGATGCCCGGTCGGCGCCGTGCCGGCGGTCGCGATGAGCGCGCCGCGCGCAGCGTCGACCTCATCGGCGAGCGTCACGGCGATCGACTGCGCGGTGTGTGCGGACTCCGCGACCCGACCCGCGACGCGGATCCCGGTCACGATCGTCTCGTGGCCGCCGGGGAACACCTGCACACGATCGCCGATCCGGACGGATCCGCTCGACACCCGCCCGGCGAAGCCGCGGTAGTCGCGCAGGGCGTCGGCCTCCGCGTCGTCGATCAGCGCCGAGACGCCGCCCTGCGGACGGATCACGGTCTGCACCGGGAGCCGGAACGCGGCGTTCTCCTCCGCCTGGCGGGCGGGGAGGGTCTCCAGCAGTTCGCGCAGCGTCGGGCCCTGGTACCAGGGGGTGCGCGCGGACGGATCCACGATGTTGTCGCCCTCGAGCGCCGAGACCGGGATCACATGCGTGTCGATGAGCCCGAGCTCGGCCGCGACCGCGAGCGCCTGCTGCTCGACCGCGCGGTAGCGCTCCTCGTCGAAGCCGGTGAGGTCGATCTTGTTGACCGCGACGATCACGTGCGGCACCCGCAGCAGCGACACCACGGCGAGGTGCCGGCGGGTCTGCTCGACGACGCCCTTGCGCGCGTCGATGAGCACGACCACGGCGTCGGCGGTGGCGGATCCGGTGACCATGTTGCGCGTGTACTGCACGTGGCCGGGGCAGTCGGCGAGGATGAAGCTGCGCGCGTCGGTCGCGAAGTAGCGGTACGCGACGTCGATCGTGATGCCCTGCTCGCGCTCGGCGCGCAGACCGTCGGTGAGCAGGGCGAAGTCGAACTCGCCGTGTGCGAAGCCGCGGTCGGCCGAGGTGCGGGCGACCTGTTCGAGCTGATCGGCGAGGATCGCCTTCGCATCGTGCAGCAGCCGGCCGACCAGGGTCGACTTGCCGTCGTCGACGGATCCCGCTGTCGCGAACCGGAACAGGGTGGTGTCCCCCAGCACCCCGGCTTCCCGCCCCTCTTCTGACCGCGAGACTTCATCTGGGCGACGAGACTGCACTTCTGCAGCGCTGTCTCGTCGCCCAGTTGCAGTCTCGCGGGAGGGGAGGGGGCGCGAGGAGGTGGTGTCGGTGCTCATCAGAAGTATCCGTTCTTCTTGCGGTCCTCCATGGCGGCCTCGCTGATCCGGTCGTCGGCGCGGGTGGCGCCGCGCTCGGTGAGCGTGGAGCGGGCGACCTCGGCGACGACCTGGTCGACGGTGGCGGCGTCGGATTCAACGGCGCCGGTGCAGCTCGCATCTCCCACCGTGCGGTAGCGCACCACCCGGCGCTCGACCGGCTCGTCCTCGCGCGGCCGGGCGTGCTCGTTCACGGCCCACCACATGCCGTCGCGGCGGAACACCTCGCGCTCGTGGGCCAGGTACAGCGACGGCAGGGCGATCCGCTCGCGGGCGATGTAGCGCCACACGTCGAGCTCGGTCCAGTTCGAGATCGGGAACGCGCGCACGTGCTTGCCGGGCGTGTGCCGGCCGTTGTACAGGCTCCACAGCTCCGGGCGCTGGTTGCGCGGATCCCACTGCCCGAACTCGTC
>JAFDWK010000028.1:8748-9006 GCA_018268515.1 Actinomycetota bacterium | reverse complement strand
GCGGCGATCGCGTCGAGCAGCGGCTGGGTCTGCAGCACGTTGCGAGTGCCGTCGGGACGCTCGGTCAGACGGCCGTCGTCGAGGTAGTCCTGCACGCGGGCGACCTCGAGCCTCAGACCCAGGCGCTGCACGGTCTCGTCGCGGAACCGGATCACCTCGTCGAAGTTGTGCCCGGTGTCGACGTGCAGCACCGGGAACGGGATCCTGCCCGGCGCGAACGCGCGGGCGGCGAGATGCAGCACCAGCACGGAGTCCTTG
>JAFDWK010000028.1:5684-8658 GCA_018268515.1 Actinomycetota bacterium | reverse complement strand
CCTTCGTCTCGCCTGCGGCTCGCTCAGGAACCGATGAGGAGCGCTCGGGAACCGGGGCGTCGCCCTTCGTCTCGTCGCTGCGCTCCTCGCTCAGGGACCGGGCCGGGGTGTCGATGATGCTCATAGGTGGAGTCCGCATTCGGTCTTGGCCAGTCCGGCCCAGCGGCCGGAACGGGGGTCTTCGCCCGCGGCGACGGGCTTGGTGCACGGCGCGCAGCCGATCGAGGGGTAGCCGTTCGCGACGAGGGGGTTCACCACCACATCGTGCGCGGTGGCGTAGGCGATGAGGTCGTCGAACGACCAGCTCGCGACGGGGTTGACCTTGATCAGCCCGTTGCGCTCGTCGAACGTGATCAGCGGGGTGTTCGCCCGGGTCGGCGCCTCGTCGCGGCGCACGCCGGTGAACCACACCTCGTACCCGCCGAGGGCCTCGTGCAGCGGAGCGACCTTGCGCCTCTCGCAGCACAGGGCGGGATCCCGCGCGAACAGATCGGCGCCGAACTCGGCGTCCTGTTCGCGCACGGTCTGCGCGGGCTTCACATCGACGATGCGCACGTCGAGGGTGCGGGCGACCTCGTCGCGCGTGAACGTCGTCTCGAGGAAGTGGTACCCGGTGTCGAGGAACAGCACGTCGACGCCACTGATCGCCTCTGCGACGAGGTGCGGCAGCGCGGCGTCCGCCATCGAGCAGGCGACGGCGGCCAGGCGCGGCGAGACGTTCGCAGCGACCCAGGCCACGACCTCGGCCGGGGAGGCCTCATCGTCGGATCCGCTGCGCAGCTCCGCCGCCCCGCGTTCCGCGAGTGCGCGCAGACCGTCGAGGGAGCGGCGGGCAGGGCGCCCTTTCTCGGTCCCTGAGCTTTTCTCGGTCCCTGAGCTTTTCTCGGTCCCTGAGCTTGTCGAAGGGACTTCCACGACCGGATCCGGAGCGCTCACTGCAGGGCCTCCTCGTCGGCCCGGTGCGCCCAGGTGGCGAACGTCTCGTCGGCACCGGCGCGATCGGCGAGGTAGCGACGGATCACGCGCTCGGCGTAGTCGGCGATGCCGTCGGCGGGCACCTTCAGCCCGCGCACGGTGCGGCCGAGGCCGGCCTCGGGGCGCCCTTCGGTGGCGAGCCCGCCGCCGAGATGCACCTGGTAGCCGGGCACCTGCGCGCCGTCGATCGTGACGAGCTGGCCCTTCAGGCCGATGTCGGCGGTCTGGATGCGGGCGCACGAGTTCGGGCAGCCGTTCACGTGCAGCGTGACCGGCCGGCCGATCTCGGGTTCGAGGGCGCCGAGGCGCTCCTCGAGCTGCTCGATCGCGTGCGCGGCGTTGACCTTGGTCTCCACGATCGCGAGCTTGCAGAACTCGATGCCGGTGCAGGCCATGGTGCCGCGGCGGAACAGGCTCGGGCGTGCCGAGAGCCCGAGTTCGTCGAGCCCGGCGAGCACAGCGTTCACACGGTCCTCCGGCACGTCCAGCACGAGCAGCTTCTGGAACACCGTCGGCCGCACCCGGTGCGAGCCGTTGGCCTCGGCAAGGTCGGCGAGGCGGGTGAGGGTGGTGCCGCTCAGCCGGCCGACCGTGGTCGCGGCGCCGATGTAGAAGTTGCCGTCCTTCTGACGGTGCACGCCGACGTGGTCGGGGGACCCGACCGGCTCGGCGGGCGCGGGACCGTCGGGCAGGGGCGTCGTCAGGTACTCGGTCTGCAGCACGTCGCGCATCTTCTGCACGCCCCAGTCGGCGAGCAGGAACTTCATCCGCGCCTTGTTGCGCAGGCGCCGGTAGCCGTAGTCGCGGAAGATGCTCGTCACGCCGACCCAGGTCTCCGCCACGCGCTCCGGCGGCACGAACAGGCCGAGGCGCTCGCCGAGGCGCGGCACGGCCGCGAGGGCGCCGCCGACCCAGAGGTCGTAGCCGATGCCCAGTTCGGGGTGCTCGACGGCCACGAACGAGCAGTCGTTGATCTCGTGCACCACGTCCTGGCTGGGGTGACCGGTGATCGCCGTCTTGTACTTGCGGGGCAGGTTCGAGAAGCTCGGGTCGCCGATGTAGCGGTCGATGATCTCCCGCAGCTGCGGGGTCGGATCGATCAGCTCGTCGACGGCGATGCCGGCCACGGCGGATCCGAGGAACGTGCGCGGGACGTCGCCGCACGCCTCGGTGGTCTGCAGTCCGACGGCCTCCAGGCGCCGCCAGATCTCGGGCACGTCTTCGATGCGCACCCAGTGCAGCTGCACGTTCTGGCGGTCGGTGATGTCGGCGATGTCGCGGCCGAACTCGGTGGACAGCTCGCCGATGACGCGCAGCTGCGCGGTGGTGAGCTGGCCGCCGTCGATGCGGATCCGCATCATGAAGAACTCGTCCTCGAGCTCGTGCGGCTCGAGCTGGGCGGTGCGGCCGCCGTCGATCCCGGGCTTGCGCTGCGTGTACAGGCCCCACCAGCGGAAGCGCCCGTGCAGGTCGCTGGGATCGATCGAGGCGAAGCCGCCCGAGGCGTAGAGCTCCTCGATGCGCCGGCGCACGTTCAGGCCGTCATCGGCGAGCTTGATCTCCTCGTTGCCGTTCAGCGGCTCGGTGCCGTCGACCAGCCATTGGCCGTGCGGCTTGGTGGGCACGCGGGCGGTGCGGGTGCGGGCGCCGCGGACGGGCGCGGCCGGCGCGGTGGTCGGTTCGGGAGACATGTGGACAAGCTACGTGCGGATCCGCCGGGACGCCCGTGTGTGTCAGCGACAGCGACACGGGGCGTCATTGTTCGACATGGTGCAGATTGTTCACGGGAGGGTGCGGTTGGATGGAGCGCCGCGGTGCGGGGCCCAGCCGGCGGGTGTCGAGCGCTCCCTGCCGCTGCGGATCCGGAGCTCAGCGGCTGCGCAGGGAGGGCTGCGGCAGTCCCGCCGCGCCCGTGAGGTAGCGGTCGATCACGAGGTCCACGAGGGCGGTCGGCGGTTCGCCGTCGTCCAGCAGGGGCTCGGTGAGCACGCCGGATCCG
>JAFDWK010000028.1:0-5644 GCA_018268515.1 Actinomycetota bacterium | reverse complement strand
GAGGCCCGGCTCGCGGGCGGCGAGATAGGCGGGCACGACCGTGCGCTCCAGCCGCTCGGCCAGCAGCGCGGCGGACGCCTCGGCATCGGGCAGCGAGCGCGGATCGCGTGATCCCGCGACGGCGAGCACGATGGGCGGATCCGCGTCCGCGCCGCCGCCGGGATCCGGATCCGCGTCGCCCGCCTCCGCAGGCGCTCGCGAACCCGCCTCACGGAGCCTCTGTGCGAGCACCTCCGCGAGCCGTGGATCGGGTCCGAGCGGATCGGTCACCACGGCATCCGCGCGCGCGGCGGCGGCGCGGCCCAGATCCACCCGCACGTGGAAGCCCTGCGACAGCAGCAGGGGCACGACGACGACGGGCCCGTCGATCGCGGCGAGGGCGGTGGGCGCGTCGGGCTGCTGCACGTCGACGAAACCGGAGTGAACCGCGACCTCGGGGCGTCCGTCGGGGCCCTGCAGCCGCTCGGCCACCCGGCGCACGAGCAGCGCGATCGCGGCGGCGCCGGCGGCGTCGGACGTGCCGTGCGAGACGGCGAGCAGCGCGGGGCGGGGCATGAGGGGAGTGTAGGCCGGGCCACGGGCGCACGCCGGGTCGAGCGTCACACGGTGACACGGCACGGGCGCGGGCGGTGAGGATCCGCGCGAGAAACCACTTCCTGCATGAGACATCACGGCGGACGTGGTGTCTCATGCAGGAAGTGGTGTCTCGCGGACGGGTGCCTCAGCGCCTTCTCAGAAGCTCGTGACGAGATCGCCCAGCACGGCGCCGACCTGGGAGGGGTCGGTGGCGTCGTAGAAGTGCGCGCCCGAGGCGGAGGAGATCGCTCGCAGGGTGTCTGCGTCGGCGTCGGCCCCGTAGGCGAGCGTGAAGATCAGCACCGGCGTCGAGTGGTGCAGCTCGCCCAGGTCGGCGAGCATCGCCTGTTTGTCGGTCGTCGGCACCGTGGTCTGGTCGGCGCCGTCGCTCAGCAGCACGATCGTCGTGATCCGGTCGGGATCATAGGTGCTCGCCATCTGCTTCGCATATGTGTCGACCGCGGTGTACAGCGGCGTATACGCCTGCGGGGTGAGCGCCTGGACGGCCGAGATGAGCGACTGCCGGTTCGTCGCGATGTCGGCGACCGGCGAGACCAGGCCGGGAGAGATGTTCCCGTCCCCGGCCGAGGAGAAAGCGGCCACGCCGACGCGGTCGCCCGGCGTGAAGTGGTCCAGTGCCTGGATCAGCGCACTCTTGGCCGCATCCAGCTTGCTCTGCCCGTTCGGGATCGGATCCGCCATCGATCCGGACACGTCGATGAGGAACAGTGCGTCCGCACGCTTGCGCACTTGGGGGAAGGCCTTGTCGATCGCCGCGATCACGCCCTGTGCGGGGAACGCCAGCGCGCCCCGCGGCGCGGTGGCGAGGTGTCCGGCAGTGCGGACCCCGTCGTCGAGGGCGCCGTGCGCATCGCGGTAGCCCGCGGCGCGCACGAGCTGCTGGCCTTCGACGGTGCCGGCGAACCGGACGAAGTCTTCGGCCGCGGCCTTGGCCGCCGCCCCCACCCAGTCGCCGTTCAGCACCACGGCGGGGTTGTCGGCGACATAGAAGCCGTCCTTCGGGTATACCGGCACCATCGCCTCCTTGGGCGGTTCGCCCTGGGTCACGGTGATGCCGTCGCGGCTCACGATGCCGCGGTCGTAGTCCCACACGGCCTTCTCATCGACGATCACGGCGGAGAAGAACTCTGCGGCGGAGCCCTTCTTCTCGGCCTCGCGGGCGTGCCAGAGGAAGTGCTCCGGCGTGGCCATGTAGTGACTGGTCGCCAGTTCGTTCTTCTTGACGCCGGCCAGGATCTTCGGATCCGCCATCTGGTTCACGGTGACTTGGCCGACCGCGTCGCCGACCGCACCGAACGAGGCGAGCAGTGCGGCTTCGCCCGAACTGGCGACCTGGGGGCTGGTCTTGCCGAGCTTGAACGCACCCCATTCGGGGTGGCCGAGCCTCGTCCAGACGTCCTTGTCGGCGGAGGCGGCGAACACCTCAGCCCAGGTCGGCGCGTTCGAGGACCAGCCGATCGCGTCGGCGAGTGGCTTCGGCATGGCCAGCACGATGGACGACCGGGCCACGCCGGTGCCGGTCGCCGGGACCGCCGTGCTGCCATCCGCACGTGCGGCGGAAAGCCAGGAGCTGGCGTCGGGCAGCCACACGGCGGGGCGCGATGCGGCGGGGAGATCCGCGAACCCGGTGGCGGCGCGGGTCGCAGCGACGCCGGACTTGTCCTTGGTGGCGACGGCCGTCACGCAGTGGCCCGCCACGTCGCGCGGCTGGGCGTTGTAACCGGCGACGAGGTGTTCCACCATGTCCGCGTTCTCCAGCGAGGACAGCACCGTGAGGGGAGTGCACGGCGAGGCCCCGGCGACGGCTGCGGGCGTGTCCTTCTCCCACGTCGGGGTCGGCGTCGGGCTGGGGGTGATCGCCGCGGTCATGCCGGGCGGCTTCTGCAGGATCGCGAACCCGACGGAACCGAGTGCGATCGCGAGCACGGTGATGACACCGCACAGCACCCACAGCAACGCCTTCGGGTTCCGGGTCCTCGGCTCGGGGTCTGCCATCACCAGGCCGCCGGCGATCGTGCCGGGCGGATCGATCCGGCCGGTCCCGCGGCCCACGGGCGCCAGCGGCTCCGGGGCGGGAGCGCCGTTGCTGCCCGGGTCCTCCGCACGGCGTCGGCGCGGCCCGGGCTCGGGGATGGTCCCGTCTGCGTCTGTCATCGTCTTCGTCTCCTGGTGTGCGGATCGGATCCGCGTCGCTGCGGATCCGTCGTGGTCATGAGGGCGCGTGCGCCGCGGTGTTCAGGGTTCCCACCAGCACGGCCGTCCACCACGCGGCCTGTGAAAGAGCGCCGCTCGCGATCGACCACACTCGCAGCCGACGCGGCGCCCGACCGAACGGGGTGTCGGGCGGCAGCCGGTCCAGTTCCGTGGTGAGCTTCTGCACGGCGATGCCGTTCATCCCCACCACCAGCACAGCCGCGAGTTTCATTGCCGTGGCCGGGCTGTGCGGATCCGGAGAGAGCATGGCGCCGGATACCAGAAGACCCGCGTAGCCGATCCAGGCCGGGACGGCGAGGCGCTCCTCTGCGTCCAGCAGCGACCGCAGCGAGCCGTGGCCGATCACCCAGAGTCCGCCCGCGTACTCGACCATGACCGCGGCGCCCAGGCCGATGGTCAGCGCCGCGAGATGCAGGAACAGCGCGAGGCCGCGCAAGGGCGAGATCGCAGGACCCGAGTAGCCCACGTACAGCGCCGCCCACCAGCCGAGCATGATCAGCGCATAGCCGACCGCCCGCACACGGCGCGCTCGCCGCCTGCGCTCGCGCAACACGAGCATCCCCAGTCACCGTTCTCCCACAGAAGCGCGGCACCGGCGCCGCGTAGAACACGCGGATCGGGTTCCGCGCGTGCTCACTTTACCGGGCGGGCCGTCGTGGCGGCGATGACCGCGGCGCACCTGCAGCCCGGAAACCGTCCGAAAGGTGGAGGCTGGCAGGAGGCGGCCGACGGATCCGGGTCCGTACCCTGGAGAGGACCCGACCCGAGGAGTGAAGTGTTCACCACGCCCGCCCGCCTGTTCCGCGTGCTCGCGATCGCCGAGGCCATCACCTGGACCCTGCTGATCGGCGCCCTGATCGGCCGTGCCACCGGCCTGCCGCCGGTGCTCGTCACGATCGCCGGATCCATCCACGGCTTCGTCTTCCTCTCCTACGGCGCGACCGCGGTGCTGCTCGCCTTCCACCAGCGCTGGGGCGCCGGCGTCGCGATCCTCGCGATCGCGAGCGCGATCGTGCCCTACGCCACGATCCCCGCCGAGATCTGGCTGCACCGCTCCGGACGGCTCGCGGGCGACTGGCGCCTGGTGCAGACCGACGACCCGCGCGATGCGGCCTGGTACGACCGCACCATGCGCTGGTTCCTGCACCGCCCCTGGGTGCTGGCGCTGCTCATCCTCGCCGCGGTCGCCGCGCTCTTCGCCGTGCTGCTGCTGATCGGCCCGCCCGGCGGGAGTCACTGACCGGAACTCCGACCGGAGTCGTCGACCGGAGTCCGGCCGAGGAAGAGTCTGGATCGGGCGCGGGGTGCCGTGCGAGGATGGCGGTCATCCGCGCCCGCCGCCCCTCCGGAGTCGTCATGCCCGTGCTCGAGATCCGCTCCTACGTCCTGCATCCCGGCGCCCGTGCGGGCTTCCACGACCTCTTCCACAACAAGGTCATGCCGATGCTCGCAGACCAGGGGATCCGCGTGGTGCGCTACGGCGCGAGCGAGCACGACGAGGTCTCGTACGTCCTCATGCGCGCGTTCGATTCGGTCGACCACAGGGACGAGCAGGAGGACCGCTTCTACGGCAGTGCGCTGTGGCGCGAGGGGTACCGCGACGAGGTGCTGGCGATGATCGCCTCCTACCAGGAGGTCGTCCTGACACTGGACGATGCCACGGTCGACGCGCTCGGGTCCTGAGCGCGGAGGACATCAGCGCGCCCATCGGCAAACTTGAGTCGACCGCTATCAAGTTTGTTGACAACTCTTGACGTCGAGCGTACCCTTGAGTCATCGCGACTCAGGTTTTCGGAGGATCGTCTCCGTCGGACCGGGGATCGCGCAGACTTCCCAGAACTTCCGACTGAAGGAGAAAACAAATGGCACGTGCTGTCGGTATCGACCTCGGTACGACGAACTCCGTCGTCAGCGTCCTCGAGGGCGGCGAGCCCAAGGTCATCGCCAACGCAGAAGGCTTCCGCACCACCCCGTCGGTGGTCGCCTTCACCAAGGACGGGGAGGTGCTCGTCGGTGAGACCGCGAAACGCCAGGCCGTCACCAACGTCGACCGCACGATCGCCTCGGTCAAGCGCCACATGGGCACCGACTGGTCGTTCGACGTGGACGGCAAGAAGTGGACGCCGCAGGAGATCTCCGCGCGCATCCTGATGAAGCTGAAGCGCGACGCCGAGGCGTACCTGGGCGACACCGTGACCGACGCGGTCATCACCGTCCCCGCGTACTTCAACGACGCCGAGCGCCAGGCCACCAAGGAGGCCGGCGAGATCTCGGGTCTGAACGTGCTCCGCATCATCAACGAGCCCACCGCCGCGGCCCTGGCCTACGGTCTGGACAAGGGCAAGGAGGACGAGCTCATCCTCGTCTTCGACCTCGGTGGCGGCACGTTCGACGTGTCCCTGCTCGAGGTGGGCAAGGACGACGACTTCTCCACGATCCAGGTGCGCGCGACGGCCGGTGACAACCGCCTCGGCGGCGACGACTGGGACCAGCGTCTCGTCGACTACCTGATCAAGCAGTTCAAGGAGACCACCGGCGTCGACGTCTCTGGTGACAAGATCGCGCTGCAGCGACTGAAGGAGGCCGCGGAACAGGCGAAGAAGGAGCTCAGCTCCTCGACCTCGACCTCCGTGAACCTGCCCTACCTGTCGCTCACCGAGAGCGGCCCGGTGTCGCTGTCCGAGACGATCACCCGCGCGAAGTTCGAGGACCTCACCAAGGATCTCCTCGACCGCACCAAGAAGCCCTTCGAGGATGTCATCCGCGAGGCCGGCATCAAGGTCGGCGACATCGCGCACGTCGTGCTCGTCGGCGGTTCCACCCGCATGCCCGC
>JAFDWK010000027.1:32162-49182 GCA_018268515.1 Actinomycetota bacterium | reverse complement strand
CCAGATACTGCGCGCGCATGTCGCGGTCGGAGACCACGCCGGTGATCTGGAGCATCCGGTCGGCCAGGGTCGACTTGCCGTGGTCGATGTGGGCGATGACGCAGAAGTTGCGGATCTGCTGCGGCGGCGTGGCCGCCGGCTGCAGCGGAGTGAGGGCGCGAGGTGACATGGGGTCCTGAACGATGCGGGGTCCGGCGGGGCGGATCGGGCTGGCCCGGCAGTGAACCGGGTATCCCGTCGATTCTAAGGGAGCGGTCTCCGACCCCGCGGAACGGTCTCCCCTGCGGCCGGGCCGCGCGGATGGAGAGGTGCGCCTCACCCGGCCTCGCCCTCGCCCGGTGATAGTCTCGCGAAGTTGCCGTGCCCCGGAACCGGGTCTCACCATGGGCAGCACTCCGTCTCGCAACGCGGCGGCGGAGGACCGCGTCACCGGTTCGGGTCGTGTTGAATGACAATGACCCAGCGCCGCGTCGGAGATCCCGCGCGGCGTCTGTGACAAGAGAGAGAACACCATCTTGATCAAGTACCTGCTGCGCCGAACCATCGGCTGGCTCCTCATGATCGTGGTGGCGACCAACGTCACGTACTTCCTCGCATGGGCCTTCCTGGACCCCCGCAGCAACTACATCGGACGTCGCCCTCCGCTGACCGAGGACCAGATCAACCGCCTCCTCGAGCCCCGCAACCTCAGCGACACCGTGCCGCTGCTGGAGCGCTGGTGGCGCTGGTTCACGGACATCGTCCTGCACTGGAACTGGGGCGTGAGCCCGGTCGGCCAGTCGGTGAACGACCAGATCGCGTACCGGATGTGGGTCTCGGGCGAGCTGGTGCTCGGCGCGACGATCATCGCCGCAGTGCTCGGCATCTCGATCGGCGTCTACACGGCCTCCCGGCAGTACAAGCTCGCGGACCGCGTGTGGCAGGGCATCTCGATCGTCACGATGAACATCCCGATCATCGTCGCCGCTCTCGGCATCGTGCTCGCGGCCATCGCGATCAACGATGCGCTCGGTTTCCGGCTGTTCTACGTCACGGGGGCGCGCAGTGACGGTGTGACCGGCTTCTTCCCGGTGCTCGTGGACACGCTGCAGCATCTGATCCTGCCGACCATCGCCCTGGTGTTCATCGGCTACTCCAGCTATCACTTCCTGCAGCGCTCCCTGCTGCTGGACAACATCAAGGCCGACTATGTGCGCACCGCACGGGCGAAGGGACTGACCAAGCAGCAGGCGATCCGCAAGCACGCGCTGCGCACGTCCCTGATCCCTGTGGCCACGCAGCTGGCCTTCAGCATCCCGACCGTGTTCACCGGTGCGGTGCTGACCGAGACGATCTTCGCGTGGAACGGCATGGGCCGGTACTTCGTCGAGACGATCGGCAAGAACGACGTGCACGGGGTGGTGGCCATCGCCGCCTTCAGCGCCGTGCTCACGGCGATCGGCGCCATCCTCGCCGACATCGCCGTGGTGGTCCTCGATCCGCGAGTGAGGGTGAGCTGACATGACTTCCGCAACCATCCAGCCCCCCGTCGGGCCCGACACGACGGCCGCTCGCATCCCGCGCAAGCGCATCGGCACGTTCCGGCTGTACTACCGCCGCTTCGTGCGCAACCGTCCCGCCGTCGCGGGCGTGTTCATCTTCGCCTTCCTGGTGCTGTTCGCGGTCTTCGGCCCGCTCATCGCGCAGTTCGGCTTCAGCGAGCTCGACTTCCTGGCGCTCGGCACCCCGCCCGACGCGACGCACTGGTTCGGCACCGCGGCCGACGGCGGCGATCTGTTCGCGCAGACCGCCGTGGGCCTGCAGCGCTCTCTCATGATCGCGCTCACCGTCTCGATCGGCACCACCGTGATCTCCGCGATCGTCGGCACCGCCGCCGCCTACTTCGGGGGCACGACCGAGCGCATCATCCTGCTGATCATCCACTTCCTCATGGTCGTGCCGACGTTTCTGATCCTCGCCCTGGTGTCCTCCAACGCGGGCGGGGATTGGCGCGTGATCTCCGCGGCGATGATCTTCATCAGCTGGTTCTTCCCGGCGCGCGTCATCTGGACGATGGCGCTGTCGCTGCGCGAGCGCGAATACGTGCACGCGGCGCGTTACATGGGAGTCCCCGGCATGAAGATCGTGCTGCGTCACCTGCTGCCGAACATCGGCTCGCTCCTGGTGATCAACTTCACCCTCGGCGTCGTCGGCGCGGTGATCACCGAGACCGGCCTGTCGTTCATCGGCTTCGGCGTGAAGATCCCCGACGTCTCGCTCGGATCCCTGATCGGGATCGGCGCGAATTCGCTCTCCAGCGCCCCGTGGACCTTCTACTTCCCGGCCCTCGCGCTGACACTGCTGACCGTCTCCATGGCCCTCGTCGCCGACGGACTGCGCGACGCCCTCGATCCCACCTCGGCGGCGGGAGGCCGCGCATGACCGCCCCTCTGCTCTCCGTCCGCGACCTGCACGTCAGCTTCGCCTCCGAATCCGGGCGCGTCGACGCCGTCCGCGGCGTCTCCTTCGACCTCGAGCCCGGCCGCACGCTCAGCATCGTGGGCGAGTCGGGATCCGGCAAGTCGGTCACGTCTCTCGCGATCATGGGCCTGCTCGACGAGAACGCCAAGGTCACCGGGTCGATCACGTTCGACGGCATCGAGCTGGTCGGCAAGAGCGACAAGGAACTCTCCGCACTGCGCGGAAACGGCATCGCGATGATCTTCCAGGATCCGCTGACCTCGCTGACCCCGGTGTTCACGGTGGGCGACCAGCTCATCGAGGCACTCACCGTGCACCGCAGCATGTCGCACGCCGATGCCGCAGCACGTGCGATCGAGCTGCTGCGCCTGGTGGGCATCCCGAGCCCGGAGCGTCGCCTGAAGTCGTTCCCGCACGAGTTCTCCGGCGGCATGCGCCAGCGCGTCGTGATCGCGATCGCGATGGCGAACAACCCGAAGCTGATCATCGCCGACGAGCCCACCACGGCGCTCGACGTGACCATCCAGGCGCAGATCCTCGACCTCATCGCCACGGCTCAGCGCGAGACCGGCGCCGCCGTCATCATGATCACCCACGACATGGGCGTTGTCGCGAAGACCGCCGACGACGTGCTCGTCATGTATGCCGGCAAGCCCGTGGAGCAGGCTCCCGTGCGCGAGCTGTTCCATCAGACGCGGATGCCGTATTCGATCGGCCTGCTCGGCGCGATCCCTCGTGTCGACAAGGCCGAGAAGCAGCCGCTCGTGCCCATCAAGGGCAATCCGCCGCTGCTGATCGATCTGCCGGACGAGTGCCCGTTCGTGTCCCGCTGCCCGATCGCGACCGAGGCCTGCCGGGCGAAGGAGCCGGAGCTGCGGACGATCGCCACGAGCGAGGGCGGCGCGCACAGGGTCGCCTGCGTGCGCGCCGAGGAGATCGAGGACGGGATGATCGGCGCAGCGCCGGTGTATCCCGTGCCTGAGCTTCCCGCCAGCGCCCTGGATCGTGTTCCCCGTGAGGACCGGCCCGTCACGCTGGACGTGCGGAACATGCGCAAGACGTTCCCGCTCACGCGGGGCGCCTTCCTCAAGCGCAAGGTCGGGGAGGTGCACGCCGTCAAGGGGCTCACCTTCGACATCCGCGAGGGCGAGACGATGGCGATCGTCGGCGAGTCCGGCTGCGGCAAGACCACGACACTCCTGCAGATCATGGATCTGGTGAAACAGGTCGACGGCGAGATCACCATCGCCGGCTCGAAGGTGTCGGATCTGCACGGCGGCAAGGCCGAGCGCGCGGTGCGCCGCGACCTGCAGATCGTCTTCCAGGATCCGATGGGGGCGCTCGACCCGCGACTGACGGTCGCCGACGTGATCGCGGAGCCGCTGCGCGCGATCGGAGTACCGCGGGCCGAAGCCGATGTCCGCGTCGATGAGCTCATGGACCTCGTCGGACTGGATCCTGCGCACGCGAGCCGGTTCCCCGGGGCGTTCTCGGGCGGCCAGCGCCAGCGCATCGGCATCGCCCGCGCGCTCGCGACCAACCCCAAGATCGTCGTGCTGGACGAGCCGGTGTCGGCGTTGGACGTGTCCATCCAGGCCGGGGTGATCAACCTGCTCGACGAGCTCAAGGTCAAGCTGGGCCTGTCGTACCTCTTCGTCGCGCACGACCTGTCCGTGGTGCGCCACATCGCCGATCGCGTCGGGGTCATGTACCTCGGCGAGTTCGTCGAACACGGCGACGTCGACGAGATCTTCGACGACCCTCAGCACCCGTACACGCAGGCGCTGCTGTCAGCGATCCCGGTGCCGGATCCCGACATCGAACGCACCCGCGAACGCATCGTGCTGCAGGGCGACCTGCCGAGTCCGGCGGACCGCCGCGACGGCTGCGCGTTCACCTCTCGCTGCCCGCTGTACAAGCTGCTCCCCGAGGATCAGCGCACGCGTTGCGAGAGCGTGGTCCCCGTGCTGCACGGCACGCAGACGCACACGAACGCCTGCCACTGGCGCTGATCTCGACCGTGTCGCGTTGAACTCGAATCGGTAACGGTTGCTTCGATGTGCCGGGAAGTTTCGGTTCATGCGGGTTAACTGTCCCCTGTCCCCAAAACGCCGAAAGGCATTCGAAGGAGAACAATGAACAAGCAGCACAAGCTGTGGGGCGTCGTCGCCCTCAGCGGGGCGCTCGCAATCGCCATCAGCGGTTGCTCGGCGACCGGAGGATCCAGCACCGGCAGCACCGACAAGCCGGCCGAGACCAAGACCGCGGACTACAACCCGCAGCCACGTGAGAACCTCAAGCAGGGCGGCGTCGCGAACTTCTCGATCACCGAGATCCCGCCGCAGATGAACTTCATGAACGGTGACGCCTCGGCCGACACCGCGCGCCTCGCCGCGTGGTACACGCCTCAGGTGTTCCTGATGGACCCGGACGGCACGGTCAAGGCCAACCCGGCCTACCTCGACAAGTGGGAGACGTCCGTCAAGGACGGCAAGACCGTCGTCACCATGAAGGTGAACGACAAGGCGGTCTGGAACGACGGCACCCCGATCGACTGGACCGCGTTCGAGACCACCTGGAAGGACAACAACGGGTCGAACCCCGACTTCAAGGCGAACGCCACGGACGGCTACAAGGACATCGAGTCGGTGACCAAGGGCGCGACCGACAAGGACGTCATCGTGACGTTCAAGAGCGAGTTCGCGTGGCCGGCCATGCCGTTCCTCACCGGCATCCTGCACCCCAAGGTGAACACGCCTGAGCTCTACAACGACGCGTTCAACGGCAACGCGCGGCCCGAGTGGGGCGCGGGACCGTACAAGGTCACCAACTACGACACGAACGGTCAGAAGATGACCTTCGAGCCGAACGAGAAGTGGTGGGGCGACAAGCCGCTGCTGGACAAGGTCACCTTCTCCGGCATGGACCGCTCCGCCGCGCTCAACGCGTTCAAGAACGGCGAGGTCGACCAGGTCGAGACCACGTCGGCCGACGCCATCAACCAGGTCAAGGGCGTGAAGGGCGCGGTCGTCTACCGTGCGCAGCAGACCGCGAAGACGGTCCTCCAGCTCGACGCCGACAAGCCGCAGCTGAAGGATCTCAAGGTGCGCCAGGCGTTCTTCATGGCGATCGACATCGCGCAGCAGGAGAAGGTCGCCTGGAACGGCCTGAACTACACCGAGCCGGCCGCCGGCTCGCTGGTGCTGTACAACTTCCAGAAGGGCTACGAGGACTCGTTCAAGACCGCAGGTCTGAAGTTCGACGTCAACGAGGCCAAGAAGCTGCTCGACGAGGCCGGCTGGAAGCCCGGTTCGGACGGCATCCGCGAGAAGGACGGCGTGAAGCTGAGCGTCACCTACCCGGTGTTCAGCGACAGCCCCGTCCAGGCCGCCATCGCCAAGTCCCTGCAGCAGCAGGAGAAGGCGGTCGGCATCGACCTGAAGATCGACACGCGTGCGCCGTCGAACTTCTCGACCGACCTGAGCACGAAGAACTGGGACGCGGTGAGCCTGCGCTTCACCGACTCCGACCCGTTCGGGCCGGCCTGGTTCTGCCAGATGTACTGCTCGGACAGCCAGCTGAACCTGTCCGGCACCGGCACCAAGGCGATCGACGACAAGATCAAGAGCGACGTCGAGTCGCAGACCACGCCGGAAGCGTGGACCAAGGCCGCGATGAAGCTCGAGCCGGAGATCATGAAGGAGACGTGGGGCGTCATCGCGCTCTACAACGGTCCGGAGATCATCACTGCCAAGAAGGGCCTCGCGAACCTGACCCCGGAGACCTACGTCGGTCTCGACCTCTACCGGGTCGGCCCGGTCGAGGACGTGGGCTGGGAGAAGTAAGAACCCTGGTGCGGATGCGGGGTCGGTGGTTCGCCACCGGCCCCGCTTCGTCGTCCTCCCCCGGGCGCGCACCCGGCGCGACGCCTAGACTGACGCGCATGCCCCGCTCTCGCGTCGCCCCCGCGGTCTCGGTGGTGTTCGTGCACGGGATCCGGACATCCGCGACGATGTGGCGGGCGCAGGAGGAGTTCCTCGCGGATCGCGGCAACCCCTCGATCGCGGTGGATCTGCCGGGCCATGGCACGCGCAGGGACGAGTCGTTCACGCTCGAAGAGGCGATGCACACGGTCGATGCCGCCGTGCGCGGCGCCGACGGCCCTGTGCTGCTGGTCGGGCACTCGATGGGCGGACTGCTCTGCACCGCCTACGCCGGGGCGGATCCGGCCCCGCCGATCGCCGGGCTCATCGGCGCCTCCTGCACCGCACTCCCGCGCGGGGCAGGCCTCGCCGCCTACCGCGTGCTCGCCGGTGCGCTGAACGCCATGCCCGACCGCGGTCTGTGGCTGAGCCGACAGGTGCTGGACGCCACCCTGCCGGCCTCGACCCGGGACGACTTCGGTGCCGGCGGATTCGCGATGGCCGCGCAGGATGAGGCCCTGCGGGCGCTGGGTGAACTGGATCTGGTCGCCGCCGTGCCCCGGATCCGGGTGCCCACGTGGTTCGTGAACGGGCAGTTCGACCAGCTCCGCACCCACGAGACGCTGTACCGACGGCTGGCACCGCAGGCCGAGTTCATCATCGTGCCGCGCACCACGCATCTCGTCACGGCGATGCGCCCGCGCGTGTTCAACGCGGTGCTGCAGCTGGCGCTGGCGACGCTGGAGACGGCGCCCTGACCGCGTAGGTCATCACGGCGCCCACCACCGACAGCACCGCCGCCGCTCCGAACAGCAGCCAGAACCCGCCCACGAGCGCCACCAGCCCCGCCCCGAGCAGCGGGCCCAGCAGCTGGCCGAGCTGCGCCGAGACGTTGACCAGCCCGAGATCGCGGGCGTGGTCGTCCGGATCCTTCAGCAGGTCGGTCGCGAAGGCGAGGCTCACGGCCATGTACGCGCCGTACCCCGCACCCATGATCGCCGCGGCCACCGAGGTCATCATCAGCGACGGGCTGATCAGGATCACCACCCCGGAAAGCCCCTGCACCACGGCCGAGACCGCCGTGATCGCACGACGGCGGCGCAGCGGGTTCACGGACGCGCGGTCGGAGAGGATGCCCGCCACGATCGAGGCGATCACCACGAACACCGTGTAGATCACGATCAGCACGAGCAGGTCGTCCTGGGCCTGCCCCGAGGCCACCTTCACACCGTAGAGCAGGAAGAACAGCAGCAGCGACGTGCCGAAGGCGTTGCCGATGTTGACGATCAGCCGGCTCACCAGGAGCCACAGGAAGTCCCGGTCCCGCCACGAGGCGCGGCGGGCGGCCGTGCGCGGCGCGGGCGGCGCGAGCTCGTGCGCCGGGGCGTCCGGCAGCAGCAGCGCGGTGCCCGCGCCGACGACCGCGATGATCGCCGCCAGTAGTAGATAGGAGGGCAGGATCCCGAGGCCCAGCAGCACGACCGCGCCCACCCCGACGACGATGCCGACCGCCTGCGCGGAGCTCGCCGCGGCCGACGCCGCACCGCGCTGCGCGGTGAGCTGATCGGCGATCATCGCGGTGAGTGCCGCCGAGGCGACGGACACCCCGACCGACACGACGATCCAGGCGCCGCCGACCGCGACCGGGCCCGTCGACAGACCGGTGAGCACCAGCCCGATCGCGGCGAGCAGCGATCCGCCGATCGCCCACGGCCGCCGCCGACCCCATCCCGAGCGGGTGCGATCGGACCAGCGCCCGGATACGGGAGCGGCCACGATGCCGACCAGCCCGCCCGCCGACAGCACGACGCCGGCCCAGACCACGCCGGCGATCCAGTTCTCTCCGGGCGCACCGGTGTCCAGCTGCAGCGGCAGCAGGAGCTGGACGGGGGTGAGCTGCACCGTCCAGATCGCCAGCCAGGCGAGCGTGAACAGCGTCATCCAGAGCGGGCCGACCCGCGATGCCGCGCCCCGCACGGGTGCCGCGGAATGCTCGGTCATGAGCGGGCATCCTCGATGAGCGCGCGATACCAGGCGTAGGAGGCCTTCGGGGTGCGCTGCCCCGTGTCCATGTCGACGTGCACGAGCCCGAAGCGCTGGGTGTAGCCGTCGGCCCACTCGAAGTTGTCCAGCAGCGACCACACCGTGTACGCGTCCACGCGCACGCCGGCGCGCATCGCGGCGAGCACAGCGGCGATGTGGCCGTGCAGATAGGCGATGCGGTCGGCGTCGTGGAGCGGCGCGTCGACATGGGCGGGCTCCGGGAAGGATGCACCGTTCTCGGCGATCACCACGGGCGGAAGCACCGTGCCGTAGCGCTCCTTCGCGTCGACGAGGAAGGCGGTCAGCGCCTCCGGCACGATCGGCCACAACGGTCCGAACCCGGTGACCGGCGCCCCCGGCGTCGGCACCACCTCGAACGGCACCGGCCCCTCGTTCGCCGCCACGGTGGTCGGGTTGTAGTAGTTCACCCCGTAGACCTCGCAGGCGGCGCCGATCAGGGCGAGATCCCCTTCCCGCACGGGCAGGGAGACGCCCAGCGGCTCCAGATCGGGATAGCGGCCGAGCAGCACCGGATCCGCGAACACGCGGTTGTGGATGAGGTCGTAGAGGTACGCGGCCTGCAGATCCGCCTCGGACGCGGAGGCGGGCAGCACCTGCGTGTGGTTGTTGACGATGCCGATGCTGGTGGCGCCGTGCGAGCGCAGGATCCGGGCCGCGTACCCGTGCGCGAGCAGCTGGTGGTGCACGGTCGGGAGGGCGTCGAAAAGCAGGGTGCGCCCGGGCGCGAGCTCGCCGATCGCATAGCCCTGCAGCGTCGTGGAGACGGGTTCGTTGATCGTGTACCACTGCCGCACGCGGTCGCCGAGGGCGTCGGCGACCACCTCGGCGTACTGGGCGAACCGCTCGGCCGTGGCGCGGTTCAGCCACCCTCCGTCCGCCTCCAGCCGGGAGGGCAGGTCCCAGTGGTACAGCGTCGGGGTCGGCGTGATGCCCGCATCGAGCAGCCGGTCCACGAGACGGTCGTAGTAGGCCAGGCCCTGCGGGTTCGGGCGGCCGTCGGGCAGCACCCGCACCCAGGAGATCGAGAAGCGGTACTCGTCGACGCCCAGCCGCGCGAGCAGTCCGACGTCGTCGGCGGCGCGGTGATAGCTGTCCGGCCCCGGATCCGCCGTGCCGGCGTCGCGCACGCGACCCGGGGTGTCGACGAAGTCGTCCCAGATCGATCTGCCCCGTCCGCCCTCGGCTCTCGCCCCCTCGACCTGGAAGGCCGCGGTCGCGGCGGAGAAGCGCAGCCGCCGCAGCAGAGCGCGGTCGAGCGGGGGCACGTCGGCGGTGACGGATTCGGGCATGGACGGCTCCTTCGGGTCCTCCGCCAGCATGCACCATCGATCGGCGCCCTCACCCGTGCGACGCGCCCGCGTCCCGCGCGATCGACCGGTTGGGCGGCAGAACGGATCCCTGATAAGATCGGTGATTGGCTTGCGTGTCAGGTCCCACCCCTGCACGCTGCCGGAGGCGCCCCTCTACCGCCAGGCCGGCATGACCATCCATCACTCGAACGAAGGTTCCATCCGTGGCGAACATCAAGTCGCAGATCAAGCGCAACAAGACCAACGAGAAGGCGCACGAGCGCAACAAGGCCGTCAAGAGCGAGCTGAAGACCGCGGTCCGCAACACCCGCAAGGCCATCGCCGGTGGCGACAAGGCCGCCGCCGAGGCCGCGCTGAAGACGGCGTCGAAGAAGCTCGACAAGGCCGTCAGCAAGGGCGTCATCCACTCGAACCAGGCGGCGAACCGCAAGTCGTCGATCGCGAAGCAGGTCTCCGCTCTCTGAGCCGGATCCGCAACGAGAAGCCCCGCGTTCTGCATCAGAACGCGGGGCTTTCTCGTTGTGCCGGACACCACAGCGGGGATCCTGCGCGGGCCTTCAGGACGCGGGGCGGTTGACCGGCGACTCGGGCCTGCCGGTCTCGCGCAGGGTGACGGCGTTCTGCGCCTGGATCCGCACGTACTCGATCTCGGTGCGCTCCGAGAAGTACGCGATGTGCGGGGTCAGCACCACGTCATCGCGCCCCAGCAGCGGATGCCCGGTCTGCGGCGGTTCGGCGGCGAGAACGTCCAGCGCCGCCCCGCCCAGGTGCCCGGCGTCGAGCGACGCGGCCAGCGCCTCGTCGTCGATCAGCGCGCCGCGGGAGACGTTCACGAGCAGGGATCCCTGAGGCATCCCGGCGAGGAACTCCTCGTCGACCATGTGCTCGGTCTCCGCGGTGAGCGGCAGGTGCAGGGACAGCACGTCGGAGCCGTCGCGCGTCTCGATCAGTCCCGTGCGCTGCACGCCGAGCCGTTCGAGGTCGGCGCGCACCTCCGGAGTGTCCGGCATCAGCGGGTCGTAGCCGAGCACGCGCCCGAACAGCGGACCGGCCTGACGGGCGAGCTCGCGCCCGATCCGGCCGAGGCCGATGATGCCGAGCGTCTGCTCGCTGAGACGGGGCGGCGCCTGCGGCGCCCGCTCGTTCCAGTCGACCGGGTTCGCGCCGGCCAGATAGAACCGCAGCTGACGCAGGCTGTGCAGCATGATCGCCAGCGCGTGCGTGGCGACCTCTTCTGTGGCGGCCCCCGGTACGTTCGTCACCCAGACGCCGTGCTCGGTGGCCGCATCCACGTCGACGTCGTCGAAGCCCATGGACATCAAGGCGATGATCTCCAGGTTCGGCAGCTGCTCGATCATCTCCCTGGTGACCGCTGCGTATCCGGGCAGCAGCGCGACGGCGTCGCGGGCGCCCTCGATGATGAGTTCCGGGTCGCGGGTGCCGAGCACCCGCACCTCGAAGCCGTGCGCCTCGAGCAGCGCGATGCCGGAGGCCGGATCCGTGTCCTCCACATCCGTGTACACGGCGAGCGGTCGTGCGGTGGTCATGCTCTCGTCGATTCCTCTCGTCACTCGCCGCGTCCGCGCACGATCGCCCGTGCCATCGCGGTGAGGATCTCGTACGCCACATGGCTCGCGGCGATCCCGGTCATCTGGGCGTGGTCGTAGGCGGGAGCCACCTCGACCACGTCGGCCCCGACGATGTTCAGGTCGGCGAGTCCCCGGATGATGCGCAGCAGCTCCCTGCTGGTCAGGCCGCCGGCCTCGGGCGTCCCGGTGCCCGGGGCATGTGCGGGATCGAGCACGTCGATGTCCACCGATACGTACAGCGGACGATCACCGATCCGCTGCCGGATCCGGTCGAGCGCGGCAGGGACGCCGTGCTCCTCGATGTACTCGCTGGTGATGAGCGCGAAACCCAGCCGGGCGTCATCCTCCAGGTCGCTCTTGCCGTACAGCGGACCGCGGGTGCCGACATGCATCGACGCGGTGCGGTCGAGGAAGCCGTCCTCCGAGGCGCGCCGGAACGGGGTGCCGTGCGTGATGGGCTCGTCGAAATAGGTGTCCCAGGTGTCCAGGTGGGCGTCGAAATGCACCACCGCGACCGGCCCGTGCTTGGCGCTGATCGCTTTGAGCAGCGGATAGGCGATGGTGTGGTCGCCGCCGATCGTGAGGATGCGGTCGACGCGCTCCCCCAGCGCCGACGCCGCCACGGCGATCTGCTCCACCGCGTCATGGATCCGGAACGGACTCGCTGCGATGTCGCCGGCGTCCGCCATCTGCACCTGGTCCCAGCCGGCGAAGTCCTGCGCCGGGTTGTACGGGCGCAGCAGGCGGCTGGACGCACGCACGTGCTCGGGGCCGAAGCGAGCGCCCGGGCGGAAGCTCACCCCGCTGTCGAACGGGATCCCGACGATGGCGATGTCGGTCTTCTCGACGTCCTCGATGCGGGGCAGCCGTGCGAACGTGGACAGTCCCGCATAGCGGGGGGTCTTCGCGGCGTCCGCCGGACCGACCGGTGTGCTGCTCATGATGGCTCCTGTCTCAGACGGCGAACGTCGGCTGATCGATGTGGATGATCTGCAGACCGCCGTCGGCCTGCGCCTGCCGCACGGCCTCCGCGAGCTCTGCCGCCGAGGCGGCCCTGCGTCCCGTCCCGCCGAACGCGGCGCCGAGCGCCGCCCAGTCCAGTTGCACGAGGTCGACGCCGATCGGCGCGATGCCGGCATCCGCCTCGTTCTGGCGGATCTCGGCGTACCCGCCGTTGTCGACGACGATCACGGTGACGTCGAGACGCTGCTCCACGGCGGTGATCATCTCCTGCAGCGAGAACATCAGGGCGCCGTCGCCGGTGACCGCGAACACGGGCCGCCCCGGGTCGGCGAGGCGCGAGCCGAGTGCGGCGGGCAGCGCATATCCGAGGGTGGCGTAGGTCGCCATGTACGGCATCGAGTTCGGCCGCGACACTCGCAGCACGTTCATCAGGCCCCAGTACGCGATCTGCGACGAATCCGTGGCGACGATGGCGTCGGCGGGGAGCACCTCGGCGATGACCTCGGCGAGCGCGGCGTTGACCGGGGACAGCTCGTGCACCTCGGCGCGCACGGCGTCGAGGGTCTCCGCGACGCCGGCACCGGTGTGCGGCTGCCCGTCGCCGAGCTGGTTCCGCAGCGCGGACAGCACGGCCGCGGCGTCTCCGACGATGCCCACGTCGGCCTTCTGGTTCTTGTCGAGCTGCGAGGCGAGCAGGTCGATGCGGATGACGGTGCCGCGGGCGTCCAGCCTGTCCACCCAGAGCTCGGCCTCGCCGAGCTTCGAGCCGACCACGAGCAGCACGTCGGCATCGCGGGCGCGGTTGCGCGCGGCGGCGAGGCGCAGGTTGGCCCCCAGCGAGAGCGGGTGGTGCTCATCGAGCACGCCCTTCGCGTTCGTCGTGGTGACGACGGCGGCGCCGAGACGCTCGGCGACCGCACGCAGCGCGGCACCGGCCCGGCGGGATCCGCCGCCCGCGAGGATGACCGGGTCGGTCGCGGCGTCCAGCAGCCGGGCCGCCGCGGTGATCGCATCGTCGGAGGGTGCGGGAGCGGGCGCGAACGCCCGCGCGGCGAGGTCGTCGCCACTGATGCCGTCGGCCTCCTCCTCGAGCAGGTCCAGCGGCACCTCGATGTACACCGGGCGCGGGCGCCCGCTCGCGAACAGCGCGAACGCGTCATGGACGGCATGGACGGCCTCGGCCGCGCTCGTCACTCGCCGGCCCCACTCCACGACCGCGGACGCCGCAGCCAGCTGATCCTTGGTCTCGTGCAGCGTGCCGACATCGGCGAACTCGCTCCCCCGGGCGGGTCCGGGCGAGAGGATGATCATCGGCCGGGACTCGCAGTAGGCGGTACCGGCCGCCGAAAGCGCGTTGAGCAGGCCCGGCCCGCTCGTGGTCACGACGACACCGGGCTTCCCGGTCTGCAGCGACCACCCGTCGGCGCCGTAACCCGCCCCCTGCTCGTGGCGGGTGGTGACCGGGCGGATGCCGAGAGCCGGCAGCGGACGGTAGAACTCCAGGTTGTGGGTGCCGGGGATGCCGAACACCGTGTCGACGCCGTACCCCCGGAGGGCTTCCATGAGCACCCAGCCGGTGGTGCGTTTGGTGACCGTCTCCATGCGGCTCATCCTTCCTGACCCCGGTACTTGACGACACCGTCGACCCAGGTCTCCTGCACCGGGATCCCGGCGATCTCGGATCCTTCGGTCTCGAGCGGATCCGCACCGAGGACGACGAAGTCCGCACGCTTGCCCGGTGCCAGCGAGCCGAGTTCGTCATCGCGCCCGATCGATGCCGCGCCCTCGAGGGTGTGGGCGCGCAGCGCCTCGGCTGCGCTGATCCGCAGCGAATCGGGACCGAGCTTGTGTCCGCGGCGGGTCACCCGCGTCACGGCCGCCTGGATCGCCTCGAGCGGACGCGGCTCGGCGACCGGCGCGTCCGAGGAGATCGTGACGGGAACCCCGGCCTCGAGGAACTCCCCCAGGGGGTTGAAGCGCTCGCCGGGGGTGCCGATCGCCTGCTCCACGCCCTCGCCCCAGTTGTAGTAGTGCTGGGTCTGGTTCACCGGACGCATACCGAGCCCGGCCATCCGCCGGATGTCTTCAGGAGTGGGCAGACCGCAGTGCTCGATGCGATGCCGTGCGTCGGCGTCGGGGCGCGCGGCGAGGGCCTGCTCGACGGCATCCACGACCATCTTGATCGCCGTCGGCGACTGCGCGTGCGTGGCGGTCTGCAGGCCGGCCAGGTGCGCCTTCATCACCAGCTCTTCGTATTCGGCGGGCTCGTGGTAGAGCTGGCCGGTGCGGCACGGGTCTCCGATGTATCCGTCGGGGAAATACGCCGTCCAGCCGCCGAGCGTGCCATCGGCGTACAGCTTGATTCCCGCCGCGGAGAGGAACGCGTTGCCGAAAGGTCCGGTCAGGCCGAGGTCGATGACCTGGTCGAGCAGATGCGAGAGGAAGTACATCGAGACCCGCATGTCGAGCTTGCCGCGGTCGGCGAGCTCCAGGTAGGCGGCGAACTCGCGCTGCGACACCTGCGCGTCGCCGATCGCCGTCACCCCGCCGGCGAGGAACTCGCGCTGCACGGCGTCGAGCTGACGCTGGTGCTCGGCAGGTTCGTCGGCCAGGTGGAAATTGGGCCCGTGATGGCCGATCTTCACGCCGTGCAGTCCGGTCAGGATGTTGCAGGCCGCGTCCGACAGTTCCCCGGTCAGCTCGCCGTCCGCATCGCGGAAGAACTCGCCACCCTCGGGGTTCGGCGTGTCGCGGGTGACCCCGTAAGTGGTGAAGGTGAACGTGTTCACGACGCCGCCGTGGCCGGAGGCGTTCATGATGTACACCTCGCGGTCGGTCGCGATCTCGTCCAGCTCCTGGCGGGTGGGGTGCCGGCGCTCGGCGAGGTTGCGCTGCTCGTAGCCGTAGCCGCGCAGCGGGACCCCCGGCGGCAGCGTGGCCGCGCGCTCGCGCATGAGCGCGACGATCTCGGGGATCGTCCCTGCCTCCTCAGGCCCGATGTGGACCCACGTGTGCAACTGCCCGTACATCAGCGGATGAGCGTGCGCGTCGATGAAACCGGGCACGATCGTCGCGGTCGGGCGATCGATCCGCACCGGATCCAGGCCCGCCTCCTCGGCCGCCGCGATGACGTCGGAGACCGAGCCGACCGCGAGGATGCGGCCGCCCGCGGTGAGCATGGCCTCGGCCCGGGGGTTCTGGTCGTCGACCGTGCGTATGGTCTTCGCGGTGATGATCGTCGCCGCGGAGTCGCGGGAATCGTAGGTAGCCAGACGGCGCATGTCAGCCTCTCTCGTGGTTGCGGATCGCGGTCGTGTCCAAGCGCGGGGTGAGCGTCTCGGTCACCGGGGCCGTGTCGGAGTGCTGCGGAGCGAAGAACGCTCCGAAGATGGCGAGCACGCAGAGCGCGCCGAAGAAGACGACCGCCGACCAGAAGGTTCCCGTGCCTGCGATCAGCGCCGTCGCGATGGCCGGCGAGAGCCCGCCCCACACGGCTGCGCCGATCCCGTACGACAGCGACATGGACGTGTATCGCGCCTGCGGGCGGAACATCTGCGCCATGAGCGTGGACAGGGGCGCCCACGCGCCGCTCAGGGTGATGCGAAGCAGCGAGGCCAGCAAGTAGATCATGGCGACCTGCTTGTCCTGGATCACGAGCACGAGCGGGATGAACACCACGATCGAGCCCACGGCGCCGAAGTAGATGAGGGTCTTGCTCCCCCACTTGTCGCCGAGCCAGGCCAGCGGCAGCGTGATGAGCAGTTCCACGAAGGACGCGACGGTCATCGCGCCGAGGATGATGCCGGGATCCAGGCCGACCTCGGGGGCGGTCGCGAAGTTCTGCACGAACGTCGTGGCGATCACGTAGCCGCCGGAGGACATGGCGATGATGCAGAAACCGAGCAGCATCGGCCACCAGTTGTTGCGGATCGCGAACACGATCGGCGTGGACTGCGTGCGCCCTTCCACCTTTTCCTCGAACACCGGCGTCTCCTCGACGCGGTAGCGCACCCAGAATCCGACGCCGATCAGCACGATGCTGAGCAGGAACGGCACACGCCAGCCCCAGGCGAGCATGGCGTCGTTGCCGGCCGCGGAGAGCGCCCAGAACGCGCCGGTCGCCAGCATCGCGCCGAACGGATTGCCGACCTGCGTGAAGCCACCGTAGAACACCTTGTACTTCGGCGGAGCGCTCTCCACCGACATCAGGCTGGCGCCGCCCCATTCACCGCCCACGGCGAGGCCCTGGACCATGCGCAGGACCACCAGCAGAATGGGCGCGGCGATGCCGATGCTCGCGTATCCGGGCAGGCATCCGACCAGGACGGTGGCGATCCCCATCATCAGCAGCGTGACGGTCAGCGCGGGCTTGCGACCGAACTTGTCACCGATGTAGCCGAAGATGATGCCGCCGAGCGGACGCATGAAGAACGCGACGGCGTAGGTGCCGAACGAAGCGAGGGTTCCCACGACACGGTCCACCTCGGGGAAGAACACCTGGGGGAACACGAGCGCCGCGGCGGTGGCGTAGACGTAGAAGTCGTACCACTCGATCGAGGTGCCCGCCATGGCGGCGAAGCCGGCGCGAAGAGCACGCCGATGCGAGTGCAGCGGCGGTGTGGCTGTGGACGAGGACATACAGGGCTCCCTTGCTCTGCCGGGTGAGGTGGTCTGAGATGACGCTTCGGGTTGAGCCGACTATAGAGGCAGG
>JAFDWK010000027.1:0-32042 GCA_018268515.1 Actinomycetota bacterium | reverse complement strand
ACATCACCACGGATCGCGCCTCCTCCCGCCATGTCGAGCGCAAGACCGGCGACCTCGACGGCCACCTCATCCATGCTCTTCAGGAGAACGGGCGTGCGAGCATACAGGAGCTCGCGCAGCTGCTCGATGCACCTCGCGACTACGTGTCCCAGCGGCTGCGGGTGCTGACCGAGCAAGGCGGGCTGCGGGTCGTCGCGGCACTGGATCCGGGCTTCGCGGGACACCACGTGCTGGTGCACGCCACGGTGAATGTGATCGGTCCGGCGCGCCCGGTCGCGGATCGGATCGCCGAGATCGATGACGCGGTGTTCGTCTCCCTGGTCAGCGGCGCCCACCCGCTCGTCTTCGAGTCCCGACACGGTGACGATGTGCAACTGCACGAGATGCTCGACGAGGTGCGCCGCATCCCCCAGGTCCGGCAAGTGAGGGTGACCACGTACGGCGAAGTGCTCAAGGGTTTCTTCGTCGCGGACTCCCGCAGCCAGATCGCGCTCGACGAACTGGACGATCGACTGATCGCCGCGCTGCAGGACGACGGTCGCGCGAGTTACCGGCAGCTCGCCGACGCGGTGCATCTGTCGCCCTCCTCCGTCCGCTCCCGGGTGCGCCGGGTCATCGACGCGGGCGTGATCCGGATCTCCGCCATCCCCTCCGGCGGCGTCTCCCGCAACCGTGTGGCCATCGGCGTCGGCATCGTCCTCAGCGATGATGCCGAACCCGTGCGCCAGTACATCCTGGGCGCTCGGGCGATCGACTTCGCGGCGCGCTCCCACGGCAGCTTCGACTTCATCATGACGATCGGCGGGGCGTCGACCGCAGCCGTCCTCGATGTCATCGAACAGCTCCGCTCCCTGCCGCAGGTCAGCGCTCTGGAGAGCTGGACGCACCTCGACGTCGTCAAGGAGGACTACGCGCGCTCGCTCGGCAGGCTCGTCCGCACCTGAGCGGCCCGCCGGCCTTCAGCCGCCGTACGGGGCCCGGGTCGCGATCACGGTGATCATCCGCTCGAGCGCGAAGACCGGATCGCGGGCGGCGCCCTTGACGTCGGCGTCCGCCCGGGCGGTCGCCTGGATCGCGAGACCCAGTGTGCGCTCGTTCCAGCCGCTCAGGTCGCGGCGCGCGCGATCCACCTGCCAGTCCTTCATGCCGAGCCTCGTGGCGAGGGCGGCGTTCGACTCCCGGGATCCGGCGACACGCGCCATCGACCGCAGCTTCATCGCGAAGGCAGCCACCATCGGCACCGGATCCGCGCCCGAGGCCAGCGCGTGGCGCAGCGCGATGAGCGCCTCGCCGAGCCGGCCGGCGATCGCGGTGTCGGCGACCACGAAGGCGGACACCTCGACGCGACCGCCGTAGTAGCGCTCGACGATCTCGGGGGTCACGTCGCCCGGCACGTCGTTGATGAGCTGCTGGCAGGCCCCGGCGAGCTCGTCGACGTCGTCGGAGAACGCGGAGACCAGCGCGCGCAGCGCCTGTGGCAGGATCCGGCGCCCGGCCGCGCGGAACTCACCCGCGGCGAAATCGGCCTTCTCGTCGTCGCGCTTGATCGCGGGGCACGCGATCTCGATGCCGCCGCCCGTCCCCGCGCGGATCGCGTCGAGCAGCTTCTTGCCGCGCACGCTCGCTCCCGTGTGCCGCAGCACCACGGTCGCGCCCTCCTGCGGGTGCTCGAGGTAGGCCACAGCCTCGGTGAGGAACGCGTCCGTGCACCGCTCGACCCCGGAGATCCGAAGCAGCCGCGGCTCGCCGAACAGCGAGGGCGAGGCGAGGCCGAGCAGGCTTCCCGACTCGTAGTCGTCTGCGCGGAGGTCGCTGACCTCGAGTGCCGGGTCCTCGGCGCGCAGATAGGCGCGCACCCCCGCGATCGCACGCTCCGCGCAGATCTCCTCGGGACCGGACACCAGCACGAGCGGCGCCGGCCGCGGCTCCCGCCACGACACCTGCGGGATGTTCGTCGCCTTGCCTCCGCGTCGTGGGGCCGACGAGGAGCGGGGTGCGGGCATGACATAAGCGTACCGGCGGGCCCGGACGTTCACGGCGCCCGGGCGGTCGGCGACGGTCCGGGCTGCGGCTCGCGCACCCCGGGTCGCGCCGGGGTCGGTTCCGCGACCGGCGGCGGCGTCCGCGGCGTCCGCGGCGTCCGCGTCGGCGTCGGCGTCGGACCGGGATGCTCGGGCGGGGCCGGGTGCTCGGTCCAGATCCGCAGGCCGCCGTCGTCTTCGGACACCAGGATCGTGCCGCGCTGGTCCGTGCGCAGGATCGGCGTGCGCAGCGCCCGCAGCATCTCGAGGGTCGATGCACGCGGATGTCCGTAGTCGTTCCCCTCCCCCACCGAGACCAGGGCGAGGGCGGGATCCAGCTCCGCGTACAGCTGCGGGTCCTGATCGGCGCTGCCGTGATGCGCGACCTTGACGACGGTCTCGTCGTGGGGGTGCGCGAGCCGGCGCATCATCCCCTGGGAGGCGGCCGAGAGGTCGGCGAGGAACAGGCTGCGCGGCACGCCGCCGCCGGAGATCTGCATGATCACGCCGACGTCGTTGCCGGGCGGGAAGACCTTCTCGTCGCGGCGCGGCCACAGTACGCGCCAGTCGGCGCCGCCGAGCCTCCCGGTCACGCCCGCCGCCGCAGGGATCGGTCGCGCTCCCGCGGCCTCCAGTCGGTCCAGCTGACGCCGGTGCGCATCCGTGTCGACGGGTCCGTGCAGCACGACCCCGACCCGCCCGGCGAGCACGTCGGACGCGCCCGCGTGGTCGTGGTCGAAGTGGGTCAGCACGAGCACGTCGAGGCGGTCGATGCCGAGGTCGTCGAGGCAGCGCCGCAGCGGATCCGGATCCGGTCCGGTGTCGATCAGCATGGTGCGTCCTGCGCTCCGAACCAGCGCACCGTCACCCTGACCGACGTCGCACATCGCGATGCCCCAGTCCTGGGGGCGCTGCAGCAGCGCCACCGGCCCGGCGACGATCCCCCAGCCCGCGACGGTGCCGATCACGACGGCGAGGAGGCCGCCGACGATCGCCCGCCACGGGGCGCGCCACGGACGGCGGGGCGCGATCATCCCGTACACGACCGCGCTGAGCGCCGCGACGACGACCGCGGTGGCGATCCCCGCGGGCGCCTCGATCGTGGCCAGCGGCAGGGCCGATGTCGTCACGGCCGTCTGCGCGATCCAGGCGGACGGCAGCCAGGCGGCCGCCGCGAAGAAGTCGGCGAGCGGCGGCACCGGCATCGCGAGGCAGGCGAGCAGGCCCAGCACCGTCGCGATCGGCGACGCCGGCTCGGCGAGCAGGTTGGCCACGACGGAGACCAGCGACTGCTGCGTGGCGAACAGCGCGATGATCGGGCCGCAGGCCAGCTGCGCCGACAGCGGGATCGCGATCGCCAGCGCGACCGGTTTCGGCATCCGTCGCTCCAGCCCCGCGGCCAGCGGCGGAGCGAGCACGATGAGCCCCGCGGTCGCCGCCGCCGACAGCGCGAAGCCGGGCGCTGCGGCGAGATGCGGATCGGCGAGCAGCAGCACCGTCACAGCGAGCAGCAGCACCGACAGCCCGGCACGCGGACGTCCGAGCAGCAGCGCGAGCATCGCCGTGCCCGCCATCGCCGCGGCTCTGATCACGCTGGGCTGCGGCGTGACCAGCACCACGAAGCCCGCCAGAGCCAGCCCGGCGACGAGGATGCGCAGCACCCTGCCGCCCCCGCACAGGGCCACGATCCCGAAGCCCGCGGCGGCCACGATCGCGAGGTTGCTGCCGCTCACGGCCGTCAGGTGCGAGAGCCCGCTGGCCTTCATGGCGGCGTCGAGGTCGTCGCTCACGGCACGCACATCCCCCACCGCCAGTCCAGGGAGCAGTTCCGCGCCGGGCTCGGGCAGTCGCTGGGCGCGCGCCACGAAGGCGGCCCGGACGTCGCCGGCGATCGTCTCGACCGGTCCCCCGCGGGACAGCTGTTCGGCGGAGCCTTTCGCGAACAGCACCAACGCCGCGCGCTCCCCGGGATCCGTGGCCTTGGTCTGCGCGGTGAGACGCAGCACCGTGCCCGGACCGAGCGTCGCGGAGCGCGCATCGGGCCGGATCCCGATCCGCACCGGCACGCGGAGGGCGGCGGGGTGATCGCCCGGCCCGAGCCGGAGCGAATCGGCATCGGCCCAGAGTCGCCCGTCGGAGCCGAGCGCGGGCAGCGAGCGCACACTCACCTCGGCGGTCACCGCATGCCCGGCCAGCTCGGCGGCGGCATCGCGCGCCGGAGCCGACCATGCGGAGCCGCAGGCGATCGCGCCCGCGACGGCGAGGCAGACGACCACCAGCGGTGCTTCGCGTCCGAGTGCGGCCAGGCGCCGGCCCCGCCGCACGGCGAAGGCGGCGACCGCTCCCGACACCGACATCCCGATCACGAACGGGGCGGTGCCGGGCAGGAACGACACCAGCAGCGCCGCGGACCAGGCGACGATCGCGACGGGGACCATCCGCACATCCCTCAGCCGACGCTGCGGGGCATGCGGATCGGTGACGCCGGCCACGGCCGCCGGTTCTGCGCCTCTCCGACGTGCGCGAGACTCCGCCGCGCGCCCGGCCGGCGCGCTCATACCCGCACCAGGTCTCGCAGGCCCGCCAGCATCTTCTCGCCGATGCCGGACACGCCGAGCAGGTCGTCGACGCTCGTGAAGCGGCCGTTCGCGGTGCGCCAGTCGATGATGCGCTTCGCGAGCGCCGGACCGATCCGCGGCAGCTGCTCGAGGGCGGCGGCGTCCGCGGTGTTGAGATCGACGAGCCCGCCCGCCCCCGCACCGGCGGCTCCCGGACCCGTGCCGGCTCCTCCCACCGTGCCCGCGGGTGACGCCCCGATCGCCGGCACGAGGATCTGCTCCCCGTCCGCCAGTGGCCGGGCGAGGTTCACGGCCGCCAGATCCGCCGTCGCACGCGTGCCGCCGGCGGCCGCGAGCGCCTCGGCGACGCGGGCGCCGTCGTCCAGCACGTACAGTCCGGGCCGCGCCACCTCGCCGAGCACGTGCACGTACACCGACCCCGCGGAGATCCCCGACGCGGCGACGCTCGGACCGGGGGTCACGGCGATGCTCTCCGGAGCCGTCGAACGACTCAGCAGGCCGATGCCGACGGTGACCGAGACCGCCACGAGTGCGACCACGATCGCGGCGCCGAGGCCGAGCCGCAGCCGTCGCGGGGCGCGCACGACGGGGACCGGTGCCGCGTTCTCCGACTCCGACTGCTCGCTCACACGCCGACGCTAGGCGGACCGGACCGCGCGCGGGGGCGTCCTTGCGCAACCCGTGCACTGCCCGGATCCGCTCCGCGGTGTGCAGGACGAACGAGGTGCGCCATGAACGCCGATCGCACGGGGTGCGACCATCGCGGCGCCTCCACGGACGAGGAGTCGATCGGGACGGTCAGCGTCCGAGCGCCGCCCGCAGCGCGTCGGCGTAGTGCGGCCCGATCTTGGCATGCCCGGCCGGCGTCAGGTGCACGGCGTCCGCCTGCGGCGCGGAGTAGTCGCTGACCCACCCCGCCACCGAGATCGCGTGCACGCCCAGGCTCCGCGCCTCCTCGGTCACGGTCGCGTCCATCGCGCGCCGGCCGGCATGGGCCGCGTCGCTGCGGCTCATCACGCCGTTCACCACGATCGGCGCCTCCGGATAGGTCTGACGCAGCATGCCGACGAGCTGCGCCTCGGCGGCGGCGACCGCCCCGGCCGGGCGATGCTGCGCGTTGTCGTTGCCGCCGAGCGTGACGATCACGACGCCCGGATCCCCTTCCGGCAGCAGCACCAGATTGCGCGCGATGCTGTCGACGATGCCCGTCCCGGTGGGTCCGGTCGGGGCGAGGTACCCGGATCCGGGGTAGCCGAACTTGACGATGTCCGGAAAGCCCGCGCCGCGCGCGCCCTGATCGATCCAGGAGTCCCCGGAGCACTGCGAATCGCAGATGAGCACGGCGGCCGAGCCGCCGACGGCCGCCGAGGGCACCGTGAGCAGGCGCCCGTCGCGCAGCACCGTCCGCGCCTTCTCCCAGTCCTGGTGGGCTCCGCGTCCGTCCGTCCAGGAATCCTTCGCGGGCCACCCGAATCGTGCCGGATCCGCAGCCCAGATCGCGAAGTTCTCCGCATCCATGCGGAACACCCCGGCACCCTCGTGCCAGACCAGCACGCCATGATCGAAGGCCTGATAGCGCCCCCCGGAGACGTCGACCTTGTCCCCGGCCGGCATCCCGAGTTCGCCCTCGGGTCCGCCCAGCTCCTCATACTTGTTCTGGATCTCTCCTGCCGCGGTCGCCAGGATCGATCCGTCGCTGTCGGAGCGGTACAGTACGCCGCCCTGGAAGGGCTGCCTCGAGCCGCCATCGACCCGGGAGGCCTCCGCCGTGGGCAGGCCCAGCAATCCACCTGCTCCACCGCGGTCGCGGTAGGCGACGAGGAAGGGCGACTGCACCGACACGGCACCGGTGCCGGACGACCACCACACCTCCCCGCCGTCGAACTCCTGCACCAGCCGGTCCCCGACCGCGTCCTGGGTGCGCTTCGGATAGCCGAGCGGCCCGGACGTCCCGCCGGTGCGGCGATGCGCATCCGCGATGTCGGAGATGACGGGGATCGCTCCCGTGTCGCGCAGATAGATGGCGCCGTTCACGAAGTCCTGCACCGTGGTTCCGCGACGATCGCGATGCTCGGAGGCCCGGGGGAAGCCGAGGCCGCCGCGCTCATCGGCGTACCGCAGCCACGACTGCCACAGTGCGCCGCGCACGAGCACCGGGGCGTCGTCCCCGTCCGCGAAGATCCCGGCGCGCTGGAACGCCTGCCACGGCCGGTCGGCGGAGCCGCTCTCCGCCGCGATCGGCAGGCCCAGGGCCGCCACGCCGCCGAGCTCGTCGAACGTCGCACCGACGGCGTCATCGTGCACGACGTGCGCGAAGCCGCGGACCGCGGCGTAGATCGTTCCGGCGCGGAAGTCCTGCCGGCACACGCCCGCCTCGCACGTCTCGTGATTCCATGCGGCGCCGAGCTCATCGCTGTGCCGGTGCCAGAGCACGCCGATCGCGCTGGTCTCGCTGACCGGCCGCGGCAGCTGCCAGGCCAGCAGCAGACCGGCGCCGGCGAGCACGGCCACGATGACCGTCGTGCCGAGCACGCGCCGCATCACCCGCAGGGCGCGCGCTCCCTTCCCCCCGGAGCGCAACGGAACTCAGCTCTTGACGGCGAAGTTCACGATCTTCGGAGCCCGCACGATCACGCGCACGATCTCCTTGCCGTCGAGCGCGCGCTGCACCTTCTCGTCCGCACGGGCAAGGGCCTCCAGCTCGGCATCGCCGATCTTCGCGGGCACCTCGAGCGTGGTGCGCACCTTGCCGTTGACCTGCACCGCGCAGGTCGCGGTGTCCTCGACGAGCAGCACCGGGTCGGCCTGACGCCAGGTCACCAGGCCCACGGACGGCTCGTGACCGAGGATCTCCCACATCTCCTCGGCCGTGTGCGGCGCGACCAGATCCAGCATCACGGCGACGGTCTCGGCGGCCTCGCGGACGGCAGGGTCCGCGGCACCGGATCCGGTGTCGATCGTCTTGCGGATCGCATTGACCAGCTCCATGAGGCGCGCGACCAGCACGTTGAACTTGGTCTGCTCGACCAGGGCCGGAGCGTCGGCCAGCAGGTGGTGGGTGACCCGGCGCAGGGCCGCGTCCCCGCCGTCGAAGACCACATCGACGGGGCTCGCGACGTCGTGGGCGACGCGCAGCGCGCGGGCGAGGAACTTCTGCGCCCCGGTGGTCGAGACGTCCTTCCAGTCCTTGTCGTCCTCCACCGGGCCGGCGAACGCCAGCGCCACGCGCAGCGCGTCGGCGCCGTACGCGTCCAGCTCCTCCTGGAACAGCACGAGGTTGCCCTTGCTCTTGGACATCTTCGCGCCGTCGAGGATCACCATGCCCTGGTTGATCAGGCTGGAGAACGGCTCGGTGAAGTCGATCAGGCCCATGTCGAACAGCACCTTGGTGATGAACCGCGCGTACAGCAGATGCAGGATCGCATGCTCGACGCCGCCGATGTAGGAGTCGATGGGCGTCCAGCGGCGCGCCTCGTCCACGTCGAAGGCGACGGTGTCGCTCTGCGGCGACAGGAAGCGCAGGTAGTACCAGGAGCTGTCCACGAAGGTGTCCATGGTGTCCGGGTCGCGCAGCGCCGGCTCCCCGGTGCCGGGCACGGTGGTCTGCACCCAGCTGGTCGCCGCTCCCAGCGGGGAGGATCCCTTCGGCGAGAGGTCGAGCCCCTCGATGCTGGGCAGGCGCACGGGCAGCTGCTCCTCGGGCACCGGCACGATCTCGCCGTCCTGCGTGTGCAGCATCGGGATCGGGGTGCCCCAGAACCGCTGGCGCGAGATCAGCCAGTCGCGCAGACGGTAGTTCTTCGCGGCGCGGCCCGTGCCGGCGGCCTCCAGCTGCTCGATCGCGCGGGCGATCGCGTTGCGCTTGGACAGGCCGTTCAGCTCGCCGGAGTTGATCATGCGGCCGTCGCCGGTCAGGGCGATGCCGGTCTTCACCGGGTGCTGGTCGTCGAGCGACTCCACCGGCTCGATCGGCACGCCGTCCTCGTCGACCTCGATCACGGGCAGCGCGCCGGTGATCGGGGCGGTGGTGTCGACTACGACCCGCACCGGCAGGTCGAACGCGCGGGCGAAGTCGAGGTCGCGCTGGTCGTGCGCGGGCACGGCCATGACCGCGCCGTGGCCGTAGTCGGCCAGCACGTAGTCGGCGGCCCAGATCGGCAGCCGCTCACCGTTGACGGGGTTGATCGCGAAGCGGTCCAGGAACACGCCGGTCTTCGGGCGGTCGGCGGACTGACGGTCGATCTCGCTCGTCTTCTGCACCTGGGTGAGGTAGTCCTGGAACCGCATCCGCACGTCCTCGGAGGATCCGGAGGCCAGCTCGGAGGCCAGGTCGGAGTCGGGGGCGACGACCATGAAGGTCGCGCCGTGCAGGGTGTCGGGGCGGGTGGAGAACACGGTCACGACGCCCTCGCGGCCCTCGATCGCGAAGTCCACGTCGGCGCCGATCGAGCGGCCGATCCAGTTGCGCTGCATCTGCAGCACCTTGTGCGGCCAGAAGCCCTCGAGCTGGTTCAGGTCGTCCAGCAGGCGGTCGGCGTAGTCGGTGATCCGGAAGTACCACTGGGTCAGGTTCTTCTTGACGACCTCGGCGCCGCAGCGCTCGCAGCGCCCGTCGACGACCTGCTCGTTCGCGAGCACGGTCTGGTCGTTCGGGCACCAGTTCACGGGGCTCTTCTTGCGATAGGCCAGGCCCCGCTCGTAGAGCTTCAGGAACAGCCACTGGTTCCAGCGGTAGTACTCCTCGTCGGAGGTGTGCAGCACGCGGCTCCAGTCAAAGGAGACGCCGTAGGCCTGGAAGCCCGCCTTCTGCTGGGCGATGTTCTGGTACGTCCACTCGCGCGGATCCGCTCCGCGCCGGATCGCCGCGTTCTCGGCGGGCAGCCCGAACGAGTCCCAGCCGATCGGGTTCAGCACGTTGTGCCCGCGGTGCCGCCAGAAGCGCGCCACGATGTCGGAGTAGAGGTAGTTCTCCGCGTGGCCCATGTGCAGATCGCCCGACGGGTACGGGAACATCGCCAGCACGTACTTGCGCGGGCGCACGTCCTCCGCGCCGCCGGCCTTGAAGGTCTCGTTCTCGGCCCAGTACTTCTGCCACTTGAGCTGAAGCTCGTGCACCGACAGCGAGGCATCGTCGTTCGACGGGGATGCAGCGTGGGACGGGTTCTCAGACAACGCGACGACCATTCTTCTTGCAGCGGTGGAACGCCCCTGAACAGGGGAACCTCCAGATTATCCCAGCCCGCAGCCCGCTCCGCCCGGCGCCGGATCCCGCCATCGCCGGTGCGGATCGCCGTCGTGAGCGGTCCGGCGTCGGACCCCGATCACCGCGATGGGTGAATCTGCGGATGCGGACGTGAAAGACTGGACCCGCTATGCCCTCCTCCTCATCCCGACCGGAGCGGATCCACTGGTTCGCCCGCTTGGAGCACCGCTTCCACGCGTGGCGTGAACGGCGTGCCCGCAGACGCGGACGCACGGCGACCGTCGTGCCGTTCCCGGGCTACGGGGGCCCGGGCTGGACCCGTGTGGTCGGCCGCGTGCTGATCCTGCCGAAGACCCGCAAGGGCAAGGGCGGCAAGGACGCGAGCGTCCGCGGCTGGCGCAGCTTCGTGGGCATCCCCGTCAGCTTCGCGACCGTCACCATCACCGTCGCCGGGCGCACGCATGAGGTGACCGCCGACCGCGGCGGCGTGGTCGACTGCCGGATCGAGGCCGAGCTCCCGTCGGGCTGGCAGCAGGTGACGGTGTCGGTGGAGGGCCAGGATCCGATTCCGGCGCGGGTGTTCATCGTCGCCGAGGATGTGCGCTTCGGCGTGGTCTCCGATGTCGACGACACCGTCATGGTGACGGCGCTGCCGCGCCCGCTGATCGCCGCGTGGAACTCCTTCGTGGTCGACGAGCACGCGCGCACCCCGGTGCCGGGCATGGCGGTGCTGCTCGCGCGTCTCATGCGGGACAACCCCGGCTCGCCCATGATCTACCTCTCCACGGGCGCCTGGAACGTGGCTCCCACGCTGAACCGCTTCCTGTCCCGGCATCTGTTCCCGTCCGGATCCATGCTGCTCACCGACTGGGGCCCCACGCACGAGCGCTGGTTCCGCAGCGGCCGCGAGCACAAGCTGCAGAACCTGGGCCGGCTCGCCGAGGAGTTCCCGCACGTGCAGTGGCTGCTGATCGGGGACGACGGCCAGCACGACGAAGCCATCTACGGACAGTTCCTCGTCGAGCACCCGGACAACGTCGCCGCGGTCGCGATCCGCCGCCTGCTCCCCGCCGAGGGAGTGCTCGCGGGCCGCCGCGGCGCGGCCCGCGCCGACGGGGACGCGGGCGATGCGGACGGGCACGACGACGATCTCGCCCCCTGGGTGAGCGCCGAGGACGGGGCGGGGATCCTCGACGAGCTCATCGACGCGGGCGTCGTGCGCGCCGAGCCATGAGCGCGCCCGGCTCCGCGGTCCGGCCCGTCCCCGCGTGGGCGCCGTCCACCGCGCCGCGAACACGACTCGACCGCGCGACCTGGTCGGCCCGGGCCGACGCCCACGCGGAGCGCGCGGACGCGCTCACCGCGGAGCACCGGGCTCGTCACGCGCGCGGCGAGAGGCATCCCGTGCACGACTTCCTGTTCACCTACTACGGCTACAAGCCGGGGCAGCTGCGGCGCTGGCACCCCGGGGCGGGCGTCGCGCTCGCCGATGCGGCCGAGCGCGCGCCCTGGCGCTGGTACTCCCCTGTGCCGGAGCGCTCCGGAACCGGGCCGGGCGCGTTCATGCCGGACGCGGCGGCCTTCGCCACGGAGAAGCCCGAGCTCGCGCGCCTCGTGCACGCGATGCTCGCACGCACCGCGGCGCGCCCCGGACAGTTCGGCTGCTTCGGGCTGCACGAGTGGGCGATGGTGTACCGCACGCCGGAGCATCGGCATAAGGTGCCGTTGCGGCTCGGCCAGGCCGGCACCGACGCGGTCGTCGAGCAGGGCGAGCTGCGCTGCACGCACATCGACGCGTACCGCTTCTTCACGCCCGACGCCGTACCGCGCAACCGGCTCGCCCCGACCCGCGAGACGCAGCCGCTGCTGGAGCAGCCCGGCTGCCTGCACGCGGGCATGGACGTGTACAAGTGGGCGATGAAGCTCGGTCCGCTCGTGCCCGGTGAGATCCTGCTCGACGCGTTCGAGCTCGCCCGCGACATCCGGATCCTGGACATGGAGGCGGCCCCCTACGACCTCGCCGACTGGGGCGTCGTGCCGGTGCGGATCGAGACCGCCGAGGGCAAGGCCGAATACGTGCGCCGCCAGCGCGACTTCGCCGAGCGCGGCAACGCCCTGCGAGGCCGGATCCTCGAGGCCTGGTGCGGGGAGGCCGCATGAGCCCCGACGGCGGCGCGGACCGCGAACCCGTCTCCCCCGACGTCGCGCTCGGCGACCTCGGCGCCCTGCTGCTGGATGCCGGCGTGTCCGTCACCGACGTGCGCGGCACGCTCGAGCGCGCCCGTGACGCCACGGCGTCGGGCACAGAGCTCTCGTTCGCCGTGCTGCCCGAGCACGTGTTCGTCAGCCGGCCCGGGATCCCCGGCGCGACCACGATCGCGACCGGCGGCGGACCAGGCCTGACGTTCCGGCAGACGGCGCACGCGTCGCGTCTGGCTCGACGGCTCGAGACCGGACGCATCACCCTCGATCAGGTGCCGGCGCACGTCGCGCACATCCGCGGCCTGGAACGCCGCCACCCCGTGCTGCAGACCGCGGTCGGCGGCGCGCTGCTCGCGGCCGGGCTCGCCGTGCTCTTCCGCTGCCCGTGGTGGGCGATCGTGCTCGCGCTGCTCGTCGGCGCCCTGGTCGCGGCGATCGTGCTCGTCACCGAGCGCATCAGGGCCGCCGCCGCAGTGATCCCCTTCGTCGCCTCGCTGATCTCCACCCTCATCGTCGGGGTGGTCGCCGACCGCCTGGATCTCGGCGCCGTGCCGCTGTTCGCGGTGTGTGCGCCGGTCGCGCTGCTCGTCCCCGGCGCGCTCATCACGAACGCGCTGCTCGAGCTCACCGCGGCCGACATCGTCACCGGGGCGTCGCGCCTCGTGTACGGGCTGATCATGCTCACCTTCATGGCGGCCGGGATCTTCACCGGCGCCGCGGCCACCGGCCTGCGCGTGGATCCGCATTCCGCCGCCCTCGTCGGCGAGACCTCGCTGGTGACCGGGCACGGCGGCTGGGAGGCGGTGCCGCCGCTCGCCTGGAGCTGGGTGGGCGTGGTGGTGCTCGCGATCGGGATCGGGCTGAGCTTCGGATCCGGCTTCCGGCTCACGATCGCGACGGTGCTCGTGATGATCTGCACCTATGCGGCGCTGATGCTGCTGAGCCCGTTCACGGGCAGCACGATCGCGACCGGGATCACGGCCGGGCTGCTGTTCCTCGCCGCGCGCGTGCTGGAGCGGATGACGCTGGCGGTGCCCGCGACCGTGTCGTTCCAGCCGGCGTTCCTCCTGCTCGTCCCCGGCACGGTCGGGCTCGTCGCCCTCGCCTCCTTCGATGCGGCAGCGCTCGCGGCCGCCCCGATGGTCTTCATCAGCCTGTGCATCGGCACGAAGGTCGGCGCACTCGTCGCGGACGCCCTGCGCATCACCCGCCCCGCCCCGGCGACCACGGCGACCGGGTCGATCCGCATCATCCGCTGAGCGCGGCGGTCGCCCCGGCTCAGCCTGCGTCGGCCGCCACGGGGATCAGTGCGCGTCGGCCGCCACGGGGGTCAGTGCGAGGAACCGCTGCACGCCGCGCGCGGCGGTGCGTCCGGCACGGTTGGCGCCGATCGTGCTCGCGGAGGGGCCATAGCCCACGAGCTGGATCCGCGGATCCTTCACCGCCGTGGTGCCGCGTCCGTCGTGGTCGAGCTGGATGCCGCCGCGGGCGCTGCGCAGCCGCAGCGGCGCGAGATGGGCGATCGCGGGCCGGAATCCGGTGGCCCACAGGATCGCATCGGCCGGTTCGAAGGAGCCGTCGGCCCACCGCACGCCGTCGGGCTCGATGCGCTCGAACATCGGCCGGCGGGCGTCGTAGACCCCGAGCCACGCGGCCTCCTGCTCCTGCGGGCGCAGCATGAGCCCGGTCACGCTGACGACGCTCTGCGGTGCGAGCCCCTGGGCGACACGCCGTTCCACGAGGGCGACGGCGGCCGCCCCGGCCTCGGGTGTGAAGTCGTCCGTGCGCCAGACCGGCGGCCTGCGGGTGACCCAGTGCACCTCGGCGATCGGCGCGAGCGCCCCCAGGAACTGCACCGCAGAGGCCCCGCCTCCGACGACGATGACGCGCCTGCCGCGGAAGTGCTCCGGGCCCGGGTAGCCGACCGTGTGGAACTGCTCGCCGAGGAACGTCTCCATCCCGGGGTAGTGCGGCAGGAACGGGTGCGTCCAGGTGCCGGTCGCGTTGATCAGGGTGCGCGAGGCCCAGCTCCGCTCCCCCGCGTGCACCATCAGGATCCCGTCCTCGTCCGTCACGCGCTGCACCCGCACCGGCCGGAGCACGGGCAGGTGGTGCGAGCGCTCGTACCCGGCGAAGTACGACGGCACCGCGCGGTTCGCCTGCTCCGCGGTGCGCGGCGGCGGCACCGAGCCGGGAAGTTCCGCGACCCCGTGCACGTCCCGCATGGTGAGCGCGTCCCAGCGATGCTGCCAGGCACCGCCCGGTGCGTCGTCGCCATCGAGGACGGCGTGCTCGATGCCGAGCCGGCGCAGGTGATACGAGCTCGACAGGCCCGCTTGTCCGGCGCCGATCACGATGCTGTCGAGGATGTCCACGGCGAATGCAACACGCCCCCTGCGGGCGGTGTTCCCGGGGCCGTCATGCACCGTGCTCGCACGCACGGGAGGCAGCGGATCAGGGTTCGGTGAAGCCGAACGTCATCCCGTCCGGATCGGGCCCCCACGGATCCATGATCACGTCCGGGTCGTAGACGTCGACGCGCTCCTCGGTTCCGGGTCCCCAGAAGCCATCGGCGTCGAGCACCCGGAAAGTGAAGTAGTACCAGCCGCGGGAGTCCATCCGGAGCCGCCGCAACGCGTGTCCGGTCTCGTCGAGGGGAATGTACGCCGTGTGCCCCTCCATGGTGCTGACGAAGACCGTGCCATTCGCAGGTCCGGTGAGGGCGATGACGAGCCCCGTGGTCTGCGCCTCCGGCACGAGCATGTCCTGGAAGCCGCTCAGCTGCTCGAACCCCTGCACCACGAGGGGCAGCACCGTGAAGCTCCCGGTCGTCGGCGCGGACTGCGTGTTCGCGTCGTGGGCCCACACTCGATAGTCGTGGGTCCCCGCGGCCAGCTGCAGCCCGCGGGGATCGAAGCTCCAGGCCCCATCGGCGGCCACCGCGGGCGCATACCGCTGCGCGTCCACCTCGAACACGATGTTCGAACCCGGTGTGGTGCGCCCCGCGATCTGCGGCGCCAGGTAGCCCGTCGTGGTCGCCGGCGTCGTCATCCCGGGCGAGAACGAGCTGTTCGGCGCGGTCCCCGGATCCGGCACGCCGGGATCGGCGGCGGAAGGACGCGCCGGAGCTGCCGGAGACGATCCGTCCGGGTCGTTCACGAGCACGGTCGTCGGGATCGACGGATCGGGATTGTGACGCCCGGTCACCGGTGCCGGCTCGACGATGTCGCCCGGATCCGATGCGGGGCCGGTGCTGGCAGCGGAGGCCGGCGGCGCGAGCACACTCGACGTCGTCGGCGCACTCGCGGCAGGAGCGGTGGTACTCGGCGGACTCAGAGCCTCGGCGGGCTCGCTCACCACGGGGGCGACTGTGAACAGCGAGGTCAGTACGATCCCGCCCACGGTGGCGGCGGTGACCCCTCCGGTGAGGATCCAGGCGAGGGCGCCGGATCCGGTCGTCACGGCCGCGGCGGCCGTCGTGCCACCCGTGAGCGACGCGGTCGCCGGCACTCCTGCGCTCAGCGCACCGAGGAGTGCGGCCGAGAGCGCCGCGCCCTGCACGTGTGTCGCCGATCCGCGCATCTGAAGAAGCAGATCCTCGCACATGGCGCAGACGCTGACATGTGCGGTGACCTCGGCCACGAGCGTCGCGTTCCGCGGCTCGGACAGATACTGCGGCAACAGGCGTGCGACATGGGATCCGTCCGTTCGCAGGTCCGCCGGTACCTGCCGTGACAGCCATCGCAGCTTCATGCCGTGTCGTGCCCGCCGCTGGAGCGCGGACACCGCGTTCGGGCGGATACCGAGGTCCCGTGCGATCTCCGTGCGGCCGGCCTCGGCCACCTCGGAGAGCCACAGCACCCGCTGCCAGCGCTCCGGCAGTTCTTCGAAGGCGGCGAGCACGTCGGCGTCGGCGTCAGCCTGCTCGGCCCGGCTGAGGCCGTCGCGAGGATCGATCTGCTCGATGAGTTCTACATCCACCACCTGCTCCGCGTCCGTGTGCCAGCGGAGAGAGGTGTTGCGGATCACGGCTTTCAAGTAGGAGCGGAAGGCGAACTGCGGTCCCTTGGGCGTCGTGGTGACCTGCTGGTAGATCGCCAGGAAGGACTCCGAGACCAGATCCTCGGCGCGCGACGGGAACATCCTCCGCGCATATCGGAGTCCGGCTCCGAAGTGCCGCTGCCACAGCACCCGGTAGGCATCTCGCTCCCCCCGCCGCAACGCGCTGAGCAGTTCGGCGTCTGTGCGCGCGTCGATCATTCTTCCTCCCCAGGAACGATGCCCTCCTCGGAGGGACCCGGCGCCACGACGCTCATGAACGACGTGCAGCCAGCACCGGGACCGCGCCGATCCGGCACGACGGCCCGGCGGCACTCTCCTCCACGATACCCCTGCGTCCCGTCGAGCCCGTCGCCGGGCCTCGCCCCGCCGAGTCGATGCCGGAGGTCCACGGAGCGTGGAAGGGTGCAGTCCCTGCCGGCGGCCCGACGGCGCGCGAGCCGATCCCCAGGTCGCCGCACGCCCACGCCGGAGGGACTGCACCACCGGGAGGGCGCCGGATCGGGGGGAGGTCGTCCGGCACTGCTCCCAGAGAGAAGGAGTCCGGATCCTGCCGGAAGTGACGCGGCTCAAGTCAAGACGTGCCCGCGGCTGCGGGATCTCGCCCACGCCGAGGGGGTGCCGGGGCCGGCATCATCGGCGACGGCGGATCCGCCCATCCCGTCCTGAGAGGCGTAGGAGCGGCGGAAGGCGGTGGGGGCGATGCCCACCTCACGCGCGAAATGGTGCCGGAACAGGGCGGCGCTGCCGAAGCCGCAGGAGGCGATGCGAGACGGGCCGTGGTTCAGTCCGACGCCGGCAGGGCGACCTTGAGCTTCGCCCAGGACCGCCCCTGGGTGTCCTTCAGGATGTCGTACTCCACGTCGACATGCGGTTCGATCGCACTGTACTTGTCGTTGGGCGCGCCGATCACGAGCTGGAACCCGAGGCCTCGCCACGCGCCGATCGCACGCTTGGTGAAGTGCGCGTCGGCCTTGATGAGGGCCTCGTCCATGAACACCGGCGCATAGCGCGGGCGCTCCGCCCCGGCATCGCCGAGCTGATAGCGCAGCGCCGCCCCCACGATGAACGCGATGAGCTCCTGCGACTCTCCACCCGACTTCTCGCCGATGTGGTCGTACAGCGCGACGTGCGCCTTGGTGTCCGCGGTGACCCTCTCGGCGCTCACCCGCACGTGATTGCGCACATCGATGAGATCGGCGAAGTCGGGTGCGGAGCGTCGGAGGTGCCCGATGAGACGGGACATCCGACGGTAGGCCTGCTCGCGCTCCTGGTCGCTGGAAGCCGCCTCGATGAGCCCCCGCACCTCGCGCAGGTCACGGCGGAAGCGCTTGCGCGCCTCGGACTGGCTCTCGCGGGTCGTGATCTGCAGGCGGTGATCGTCGTCGTAGAACGGCAGGTCCTGCATGATCCGGTTGATCGGCTCGATCCGCTCCCGGATGTCACGGAGGGCCCGGCCGAGCGTGGAGTCGAGGTTCGTGAGGTCGTTCCCCGAAAGATGGACGAGGCTGTCCCGCCACTCGCTCTCGAGCCGGTGCAGCCCGCTCGTCTCGAGGGCGGTGAGGATGCTCTCGAAGTCGTCGATGTACAGATCCGGATCCGCCATCAGATTCGGGTTCTCCCAGCGCTCCAGGAAGCCGCTCATCAGTCGGCGCATGCTCTCGCGCTGCTCATGGTGCGCCTGGAACGCCGTCGCCCGATCCTCCGTGAGCCGGTTCCCTGCGCTCTGCAGTGCGCCGTCGAAGCGCTCCAGCAGCACCGACGGCGCGGCCTTGGCCGAGGCTGGCGAGGCGAAGCGGTCGTCGAGATACTGCGCCTGCTCGGCCCCCACGGTGCGATCGGATCCGGAGGCCGCGTCGATCAGCGCCTGCCCGGCGTCGACGTCGTCGGTGATCTCGCCCCAGCGCCGCTCGACCTGCCCGCGCTCGGCCACGGCCGCCCCGATCTCTTCGCGGAGTCGTCCCGCACGCGCCTTGGCCTTCTCGATCTGTGTCACGATCCCGGTGATGTCCGGGTTCTTCTCCGCGACCTCCGCCTCGACGCCGCGCCAGCGCGCCTGGACGGCGGCAAGGGCGTCGACGTCGACCTGATCCCAGACGACGTCCACGATCCGCGCGAAGACCGCACGCTCGGCGTCGAACCGGTCCAGCGCGGTCTCGGCGGCCGTCACGGCCTTCTCGGCACGCTCGAGGGCGGGCCGCAGCTCCTCGACCGCTGCATCCAGCTCGCGCAACCGGGCGCGGTTCGAGAACCCGAGCACGTTGCCGCGGCCGTGGCCGCCGTGCGCGCCCTGCTCGCCGCGGGAAAGAAGGCCCGTGATCGTGAGAGCGTGCTCGTGCTGAGCGAGCTCCGCGGCGGAGTTCACGCAGACGAAGCCGAACCGCTCCGCCAGCCGCACCTGCAGCCAGCCCGTGAACGGGGTCTCGGCATACTCGAGCCGTCCGGGCAGCCGGTTCTCCGCTCCCCCGCCGCTCGCGGGGAGCCCGGTGTGCACGCCCTGATAGGTGAGTCGGCGCGGGGTGCGCACGCCGTCGATTGCGGTGCGGAACCGGCCGAGGTCGGCGACATCGAGCAGCACGGTCGTGGCGAAGCCGCCGAGCGCGAGGCCGATCGCCTCCCGCCACGGCTCGAACTCCGTGCGGATCTCGATGAGCTCACCCACGAAGGGCAGCTCGTGCGGTTCGAGCCCCGCCGCCTCGGCGAGCAGCTCGCGGGAGCGATACAGGTCGGCCGGGATGTTGCCTCCGAACGCGGCGGCCTCCTCGACCGCGCGCTCGCGCTGCGCGAGCTCGGCCTTCAGGCCGTCCCTGGCCCGACGCGCGTCGGCCCAGGCCTCACGCGCGCGGCCCTTGCCGTCCGCGTCGCCGAGCACCGTGCGGGCGCGCTCCACGAGCTTGTCGAACTCGGCCCGGCTGCGCGCCTCGGCACCGAGCACGCGCAGGTCGTCCTCGAACCGCGCACGGAGGGCTCGCGCCTCCTCGAGGCGCCGCTCGATGCCGCGCAGCTCCCGCTGCGCCGTCTCCAGCCGGTCGCCGCCGCGCTCGCGCAGCAGATCCCGCAGGCCGTCGTGCTCGACCTCCGCGGCTTCGGCCTGCACGCGCTTCTCCCGCACGAGGACGTCGAGCACGCGCGTGCGGTCGCGGAGCTCGCCCTCGACCTCGCGCAGCAGATCCATGCGCCGCGCGGCGCGCCAGAGCGACGCGACCGAGTCCGGGTCCTCGAACACGCCGACCGCATCGATGAGCGTCATCCGCCCGGCCGCGGCATCGATCCGCTGACGCAGATCGCGGATCGGCTCGAGGGCGGCGACCTGCTGGCGCGCGACCAGCATGCGCTGCTTCGTGCTCTCGAGCTCGTCGAAGTGCACGACCACCGCATCCGCGGTGCGCATCGTCTCCGGTTCCTCGAGCACGAGACGCTTGTACAGGTCGTCGACCGTCGTGATCTGCTGTCCGGCCTGGATGCGGGCGAGAAGGCTCATCGCGTTCGCGCCGGATCCCGCGGCGCCGATGCCCAGCACAGAGTGCAGGCGGGCCGAGAACTCCCGGTCCGTGCCCACGGGCTCGAGCCCCGCGGCGCGCACCGAGGCGTCGGTGAGGCGCTGCGCGGCGGCCCGCTCGAGCGCGGCGAGGTCGAACGCGGTGTTCGCCGTGGCACGCACGCGCACGGTGTCCTCGAGCACGCGGGCGCCCGCCGGGATGTACCAGGCGCGCACGGCGGTGAAGCGCGAATCGTCGTGGTCGCGCCACGTCATCGCGATCGCGGTCCAGGTGTCCTCGCCGTCGCCGCGCAGCACCTGCACCTTGGTGCCCTCCTCGGTGCGCGTCTCGTCGAGCTTGCCGCGGCCGTAGGACAGCACGTTGCGCTGCTCATCGCCGCGCGGGCGTCCGGTGACGCCGCCGTTGGACGCGCCGTTGAACGGCGTCGTGTGCGGCATCATGAGCGCGATGTACGCGTCCATGAGGGTCGACTTGCCGGATCCGGATCCGCCGCAGAGCAGGGTCGCCGCGGGCGAGAACCGCACCCGGTGCGGTCCCCCGTCATAGCCGCCCCAGTTCACGAGCTGCAGATCCTCGGCGATCCACTGCTGGCCACGGGAGGCCTCGGGGATGAGTCCGAAGAGCGTGTCGACCATCGTCATGACAGGGCGTCCTCCAGTGCTTCCTCGACAGCGGCGTCGTCGAGCACGAGATCGCCCGCACCGGCACGTCGTTCGGCGGCGGTCTCGCGCAGCCAGTCGCGAAGCTCGGTGAGCTTCTGGGCGCTCAGCACGACCTCCACGAGAGGACCGATCCGGTAGCGTCCGGTGGTCTCCTCGCTGATGATCCCGTCGTTCGACAGCTTCCGCATCGCGTCGCGCACGGCCTTCTGCCGTCGGGAGATGTCGCCGTCGGCGTCGGTGAAGTAGCTGAGCACGGTCTGCTCGACGTCCTCGACGTCGATGCGCGGCGCGGCCTCGCCGGCCACGTTCTCGCGCTCGTACACGGTGCGCAGGTGCACCAGCACGAGGGTCTCGGAGCGGGTGTAGGGCGTGTCGCGCAGGAGGATGGGGATGTCGAGCTCGTCGACGCGGATCTGCTGCTTGTATGCGAGGCCGTGCTCGTGGTCGACGATCAGCCGGATGTAGAGGTCGTTGAGGCGCGACTCGATCACGGTCTGATTGTCGAGCAGGGTGCGCCATTCGGTGCGGTTGCGGTCGGCGAGCAGGAATCGCCGGTGCAGGATCAGCGCAAGGGTGCGCCGCACCTCGGGGTCGAGCACCCCGCGGTCTCCGGGGAAGAGCTCCGCGAGGTCGTCCTCCATCGCGACGGGCTCGATGAACCCGGAGGTCTCGGTGGCATCAGAGCTCTCTGCGGTGTCGGCGACGACATCGGGGGTCTCTGCGGCATCGGAGGCGGTCATTCCTCTTCCTTCCTGGCATGCGCGGTCACGGATCCGAACGCGAACCGGCGCGCGGCGCCGTCGGGGCGGACGGCCTCGACGATCGAGACCCCCTCCCCCTCGGCGAGGCCGTTGCGGTGGGCGATCTCGAGCAGGCCGAGCAGGTCGACCGGGCGGCGGGTACCCTGCTCCGCGATGGCCTGGAACGCCTCGCCCAGGTCGAAGGTGTCGCCGAGGCCGGCGATGTGCGCCTCGAGCTCGGCGTAGTGCGGACCGCCCCAGGCACGGGTGTCGGCATCGACGAACTCCGCGTCCTGCCCCTGTGTGGCCAGTGCCGCCGGCGCCCCGGGCGGGCGGATGTCGCCGAGCGTCTGGCGCAGGTGGCCGATGCTCGCCACCGGCAGGCGGCGCAGCGGATCCACCGGCGTCTCCGGCGTCCGCGTCTGCGTCCAGGCCTGCATTCCGGCGATGACGTCGCGTAGCAGTTCGTCGACCTGCCGATCGCGCGCGGGGTCGTGAGTGCGCACCTGGCCGGCGATGACGTGCGAAGCGCGGCGCTGGGCCGTCAGCACCTCCTGCACGCCGAGTTCCATGCGGCGCCCGATCATGTCGAGCTCGGCGCGCTGGGTGGCGTCGAGCTGCCGTGCGAAGGGGCGCGAGAGCAGGCCGTGCAGCTGATCCATGAGCTCGTCGATCCGCTCGGGGTCCCCGATCAGCCGGAGCGCCCCGGCGAACGCCTGCCCCTCGCGCGTGGATTGCATGACCTGCTGGCCGCGCACGAGGTACTCGCGCAGCACCTCCTCGGTCGGGCGCTCATCGCGACGGAGGTCGCGGATCACGTCGCGCTGCATGGCCTTGATCGACTCCGCGACGCGGGTGAAGTCCGCCGGCAGCCCGCGCGAGAGATGCAGCACGTTCTCGGCCTCTTCGAGCAGCTCGTCCTCCGGCACGGGTCCGGTCGCACCGCTCTCGAGCGCCGCGATCTGCGCATCCAGCGCGTCCCGCTCGGCACGCAACCGCCGCAGGCGTCGCGCCGGGTCCTCGTCCGCGTTCCCCGCGAGGCGTTCCACGGCTTCGAGCAGGGTGCGCACCCGGGAGTTGGAGACCCGCGCGCCGCCGCCGGTGAGGTCGGCGATCTCGAGCGCGCGCACGGCGTGCGCGGTGAGCCGGTACACCTCGCTGTCGCCGTCGATCTGCTGGCCGAGCCAGCCGACCCTGACCCAGTATCGGCACAGCTCGCGGCCGGTCGTGGCAGGCAGCCGTCGGTCGTCGCCCCGATGGCTCGCCGCGCGGAGCTGGTCGAGCATCTCGCCGACCTCGACGTGCGCGTCGGCGACGGTCACGGTCGGCCGGTCGGCGGAGAACATCTGGCTCAGGGCGGCGACGACGAAGGGGGCGTACCGGCCGTGCAGCAGATCGAGCGTCGGCGTCTTGAACGCCGCGAGCGCGCGCAGGTAGGCGCCCTCTGCCCTGCTTCCGGTCACGATCGCTCCCTCACGGCTGTCGCCGACACACCCCGGGCTGCTTGTGCGACCCGATGCGTCGGTCACGGCGACGAGAACGTGCACGACCTCGTCACCGGACGACGAAAGCCCCCGGCGAACCGAGGGCTTTCTTGGTGGACCTCCGTAGAGAGTTTGAGAACCCCTGCCCACACCTGAAAACCCTGTCTTTGCGCAGGTCACGGGGCTTCTACGACCACGACCATCGCTCCTCGGAGCCTACCGTTTCCGACTCCAGGGGTCGAGTGGTGCGATCACTTGGGATGGCTCAAACCCTGCTACGGCCCGAGCAGGTCGACAATCTGGTGGCGCAGTACCGCGAGGGCGCGACGCTCGTGGAGTTGGCATCCGTGTTCGGAGTGAACCGCCGCACGGTCGCCACCCACCTCACCCGTCGGGAGGTCACCATCCGCCGCGGTCGGTTCGATCCGTCCCGCATCCACGAAGCAGCCGACCTCTACCTCAGCGGGTTGACGCTGGTAGAGGTCGGCATGAAGGTCGGGGCGGGGCCTCAGGCGGTCCGGCAAGCGCTCGCATCGCACGGTGTCGTGATCCGACCTGGTGGCCGCCGTTCTCGGATCAAAGCAGCCGCTGCCGTGGGCAGTTGAGCCTAGACACGAAGATCTGGCTCATGCGTGCTTGCCTCGGCGAGCGAGTCGTGGCGCTGGCGACGACGGATCGCAGCCTCGCGCAGGCGCGCGCGGATGAGCAGAACGACGCTCACGGGTCCCATGATGATGAACTTCAGTGCGTTCCAGCAGGCCCACAGCACGATGAGGTGGAGCCAACCGGGGCCACCGTCGGCTGCCGAGCCAGAGCAGACGCTGGCGATCAGGATGTACGGAAGCGCGACCAGCATCGCGGGCATCCCCCACTTGAGTCCGCGACGGGTGCGGACAGCAGCGAGCAGCCGGTTGCTCGGCATGTAGCGGTGCAGATAGTCGCGAGTGCGAACGCTGAGCGTCCAGATAAGGCGGAACATGACGGCCTCTTGTCACACGTGTTACTCCGTCGAGGAGGCAGAACGTGTGTGAGTGCCCGAAGGCCGTCCCGGAGGACCCGCAATATGAGGAGAACCTGCCTCACCATCCACTGTACGCCGGGGTCGGCGTTCACGGAACCCTTGGGCTCCCGCGTCGCCGCGCGCACCTCTCTGTAGGAGTGAGAGGACCCGACGATGACGAACCTGAGCCACGTAGTCCAGGAGGAGCGCACAGCACGGATGCTGCTGTCGATGACCGTCGAACCAGACGACGCCGTGACAGGCCGTCTCCTGGGCGAGCTGGGGGCGTTTGAGCTGCTTCGGCTTGCTGAGCGTGATGACGCGGTGCCGGGCCTCAGTGCTGTTGACGCTCAGGTGTGGCGCGCCCAGTTCGAGCGCTCAGACGCTCGGACACTTGGGCAGCGCATCGTCGACGCCGAGCGCGCTGGCATCGGCACCCTGATCCCCGGCGACGGGGAGTGGCCATCCGCACTCGACGATCTTGGCGACCGGCGGCCATACGTCCTGTGGACTCGTGGCACGACATCTTTCCTCGCGCGACCACTCGATGATCTCGTCACGATCACCGGGGCGAGGGCCGCGACTTCATACGGCGAGCATGTCGCCGCGGAACTGGCCTCCGATCTCGCCAACGCGGAGCGGATAGTCGTGGCCGGCGGCGCGTACGGCATCGAAGGGGCTGCCCATCGAGCGGCGCTGGCATCCGACGGCGACACGATTGCAGTCGTGGCGAACGGCGTTGATCGCCCCTACCCAATCGGTCACCGTGAACTTCTTGAGCGGGTGGCTGACCTCGGCCTCCTGGTCAGCGAGGTTCCACCAGGCGCGGTTCCGACGCGCCACCGCTTCATTGCACGGGCGCGGTTGATGGCCGCGCTCTCCACAGCGACTGTCGTTGTCGAGGCCGGAGCTCGCTCAGGATCAATGAAGGTGGCAGAGCGCGCCCAAGAGTTGGGGCGGATTGTTGGCGCGGTACCCGGTCCGGTGACCAGCGCAACAAGCGCAGGGCCGCACCGCCTGCTGCGCGACAAGGACTGCGCCGTCATCACCGATGCTGCTGACCTCTACCGCGCGTTGGAGACCCGCGACGTCGAGCGCGGGAGTTCTGCATCTCTGTTGATGCCTGAACGCACAGTCAGCAGCGCTCGGGAAGTGCGGCAGCTGTAGGCCGCTGTCTCAGATCGCGCTACGAGCGGATGCGATCACGGGCACGCTCGCGCGCGCGGAGTCGCAGTCTGTCGCGAACTTCATCGTGGATCGTGTTTGATGTCTGTTCGGCAGTCTCTGCTGACACGACCAGCGCATATCGGATGGTGTTACCGGCACGGAGTCGTTGGGCATCGTCCATGCACTCGACGTGGATCGGGAAGGCATCGCCATCTACGAAAGACATCGAGCGGGTGCCCTGCACGATCTCGTGTTGAAGGCTGCCTCGCCGCACGGCGTTGTGCTCTGCATCGGTTCGGTCTCCACCCGCCAGGGTCGTGTCCGGCGTGCTGAAGTAGACCTTGGCGCTGCGGTACCGAGTGAGCTGGCCGACCGTTGGAGCCATGAATGCCAGCGTGATGGTGAAGCGGTGCCATTCCGCTTTCGCTCGGAGTGAGGGAGGCAGTGGGAAGCCGTAAGTATGGCGCTCGTTCCGTGCGATTTGACCGCCGGCAACGAGGACCGCTCGGTTGGATGCGGCTTCGCCGAGTCTGCTGAGGTCGAGGCGACCGTAGCCGAGCAGAGCCGTCAGCTGCCGCCGAGCGTCCTGGCCATTGAGACCAAGACCGTTGCGCAGGCTGTTCTCCCAGGCGCCCCAGCTGCTTGCATGGGCAAGGAGGGCACGCACGAGCAGCGGGTGGTACTGCGGATCAGGAAGGGGTGCGTCTTCGGGGTCGCGGTTGTCGGACTCAAGGAGGTCAAACAGCCTGCTGGCTTCACGGGTGACGAGCGCGGTCGCGTTACTGGTGCCGTTCGTGAACACCGTGCTGTTGGTAGCACCGCCTCGTCCCGGAGCGGCCACCTGCAAGCCGGGTCCCGTCGCGGCGGTATGAGCCAGGCCGACGGCAACGTCAGTCTGACCGGGCAGGACGATGGGGCGCGTGTAGAGGGCGCGACCTCCGGAGTGATGAAGGTCCGGCTTGACCGACCGATCGACGCCGGGCCCAACAGACCCATAGTGTGCGGGAGCGTCCGGGTGGGTGATGTCCCATACCGTGTCCGGAACCTCGATCTCACCGAGGCCGTCTGAGTGCGTGGCGCCGACGGTGAGGGCGTTCAGGGCGTCGCCAGGCGGAAGGATGCCGCGCAGCAGCGCCGTCTCGAAGCCGTCCCGCATTGCAGCCAGGCGAGCGGCCTCGGTGTCGTGCGCGGCATCGGCGGGGATCGTGAACTCGTCGGTGTGGTTGCCCGCGCTGACGACGAACAGCAGATTGTACGAGTGGGCGAGCCAGTCCAGCAGGCGCCCGACGGGGCTCATTCGGCGCGTGAGTGCTCGCGTCTGCGCGCCAATGGACAGGTTCACAACCCGGACGCTCGGCGCTGCGGCAGGTTGGTTCCCCTCGCCTTTCACAATCCGTCTGATTGCGCGGTGAAGGACGTCGGTGAGCAGACGATTTGGGACTACCTGCTCGTGTCCAGGCATGAACTCGTGGGGCTGCAGGATCGGTCGTACGTAGAGCGGACGATCAAGCGGTGGACCGCCATCAGTGAGGTCGCCGTGAATGATGAGTGACGCCATGGCGGTTCCGTGGTGGCGAGCCGCGACGGGGTAGTTCTCACCGATCTCATCAGGGTCATCGATCGAGAGCCGACCTTGGAGCGCGTCGTGGTTGGTGAACGGCAGCCCGTCGAGCAGCGCGATCCGAGGCTTGCCTTCGATTCTGTCGCTGCGAGCAAGTTGGGTTTGAGCAACTGGCTCAAGAGTCCCTGGCGCAACGCTCATCGGGGTGAAGGGGCTGACGAACATGACATCATCAGTCGTGAGGAGCCGAATGGCCGAAGCTCCGTTGGTCAACACGGACTGGACCTGCTGGATCGGGAGTTCAGCCAGGAGCGCGTGGTACTCGATCTCTCCGATCTGCGAGCGATCCAAGACTCGCCCGGCGCTGGAAGTGATGACTTCCTCGACGTGCGCCTCGGCAGCCGCACGCTGGGCGGCATCACGCCTATGCCAGAGCTCGACTTCGACGAGGACGGTGCTTACTGACTGACCGACCATGCTGAGAGTCTCTTCCCAGCGCTCTCGTAGACCAGTCTCACGGATGCGGTCCTCAGCGCCCCACCGACGTATCGCTGTCAGTTGCTGGAAGGCCGTCTTGAACTTGCCGAGCCCGTGCTCGAACGACGCGGACGGGTCGGCCTGCCATTGAGCGAAGAGCCGGAGTAGTTCGTCGATCGCTTTGGTGTTGGACATGACCAGGTACAGCGAGTGCGTGACGCGCTTGTCGGTCCGTCCAGCTTCACGCTCCCTCATGTGGAAATCGTCGTCGGGGTCAGATTGATCCCCGAGAAGCTCAGACAGAAACTCCAGGCCATCGATCCGGTTGATCGCGTTGCGGAAGTCCTTGACGCTTCCCGCCAGATCAAACACGACCACGAGTGCGGGGTCGATCTCCTCTGGGGTGTCTGCGCTCAGACGGGCACGTTCGGCTTCGAAAGCCGCGGCCAAGTCCTTGAACTGAGGAGTCAGGCGTTCACCTTGTCGCCCAGCGCCCGGCCTTGACAGACGTGGAAGATCACGCGGGGTCTGAGTTGGCCGCGCTACAACCTCCGCCGGCCCGAACGCAAGGAGCGGTCTACGCTCAACTGTCACCCTGCCGCCTGACCTCGGCGGTGTTCAAGCCGTTCTTGCACGATCCGGCGGATGTTGTCATCCGGAAGTTCCAGTACCGCACGGCGGCGCACATCAAGTGCGAACTCTTCCAACTCGGCGAAGCTCGCGCCGGCCAACTTGTCAGCGAGGGTCCGAGGAGCGAAACCGAGGTCGCCTCCGAGGCGCTCAGCGAGACGTTCGAGGAATCTCGTCGCCTGTGCGCGGCTAGGCGCTCCCAACTCCGTCCGAATCTGGAACCGTCTCCATGCCGCCCGATCCAGCAGCTCGCCGTGGTTCGTTGCGCCAACGAGGATCACGTGGGGTGGCAGTCTGTCGATTTGGAGCAGCAGCGTCGACACCACTCGCTTGATCTCGCCGGTCTCATGCTCGTCCGCTCGCTCTTTGGCGATGGTGTCCAGTTCGTCGAAGAACAGCACGCAACGGCGAGTCCGCGCGAACTCAAAGGCGTTGTCAAGCCGTGCGGCCGTTTCGCCGAGGAAGCTCGACATCACACCTTCGTAGCGGATCACGTAGAAGGGAAGCATCAGTTCTGCCGCGATCGCTTCGGCCACACTCGTCTTCCCGTTTCCAGGCGGGCCGGACAGCAGAAGGCGGTTGCGCGGCTCAATACCGTAACTACGCAGAAGTTCCGCGCGCTTCTGCTCCTCGATCAGTTCGGTAACGACTCGCTGCGGGACCGGTGCAAGTTCGAGTTCATGTAGCCGACGGTTCGGTACGACCTCATGCACGAGATCGCGGATCGCCGCTGCTCGGTCGTCACGGACGGGTCCCTGCCCCGTCGTCGTGATGAGTTGCGAGAGCCGATCAGCGAGAAGATGATGCTGGTTGGCGCGCTCTTCGGCGATGACCGACTCAACCAGCACCTTGAAGCGTTCCCGATCACCGCGGCGTTCGGCCTCGACGAGGTCTAGGAGTAGATCAGCGCGCGCCATCGTCCCGCCTCCTTCAGCCGTGTCGTCATGTGGGTTCAAGTCTACTGGCGTGTGGCTCCGAGGCTACTTGGCCGCGCCGACATTCGACCGTCCGCACCCTGGAGCCGCCACTGGCCCTACAGCGCCCGCGACGGACCGCCTCTTGACGGGCCCCGAACCACATGAGCATCATCCAGGGCTTCAGCGGCCACTCGCGCTTGGTCGAGCGCGGCGCGCGCCCTTGCGGCGTCGATCTTCTGTACGGCCGACTCGGGCGGGGCTCCGAGCGGTGCGTCGTCGGTGATGCGGTAGCGGTCTCGGTAGGCGGCGACTACGCGGGCGGCCTTGCGCCAGGTCGCCGCTCGTCGTCGGTCGTTCGGCTGCGCTCCAAGGGCCTTCGTCCACGGCACGCTCTCGGTCAGCGCGCCGTCGAGTACGGCGTCGGCGCGTGCCTCGATCAGCTCCTCTCGCTCGTCGAGCGCTGCTCGCATCTCGACGTCGATGACTCCATGCGCCTGTGCAAGGAGGCCGGCGATGAGTCGCGGTGGCTTGCGAGTCCTGCCGGAGCCTGCGGGACGCGCTGTCGCACGCTCCACCCGGTAATGAAGGACGGCGGCGATGTCGTCGGCGTCGCTGAACCCGCGCGCGGCGACGAGGCGGGGCAGGAGCGTATCGACGTTGTGGTGGTTGGCTTCGGCGCGGCGCAGTTCGGCCGTAAGCGGGCCAAACGCCTCGGACTCGATGGCGCTCTCGGCCTGGTCCTCGGTGAGCCCGGAGCCCCGGACGAGGGTGGCCCAGCGGTCGTGTTGAGCTGCGGCGGCGATGGTCTCGTACTCGGCGGCGAGTTGAGCGATGGAGCCCCACTGTTCCTGTTCGGCCACGATGGTCTCGTGCGCCGAGAGTTCGGCCCCGCTGTGCTGCAGAACGCCGTACAACACGCTTCGCGCCGTAGCATGCGGATCGTCGCCGGGGTGCGGCTGCGCATGGTCGTCTGCGCGGTCGAGAGCCACGTAGGCGTGGTTCGAGTGCCGTCCTCGGGTCATCGCGACGTAGAAGGTCTCTCTGGTCGAGGTCGGTTCGACCAGTACGTGCGCAGTGTCGGTCGTGACGCCTTGGGCACGGTAGGCGGTGACTGCGTAGCCGAGATCGACATGTTCGGCTACGTACGAGGCTGGGAGGAGGATGCTGCCGCCGAACCTGCGTCCATGCTTGCGGGCCTTGATGGTTCCGTCGTCGCGGACGGTGGCGCCGGTTCCGTAGTCGCGTGCGATGGTGATGGTTCCGTCGTCGCCGACGGCGGTGATGGTCCAGATGTCGCCGTTGCGCAGCCAGTCCCGCCCGGCCAGGGTGCGGAGGTTCCTGCTGTTCTGTCGCGTGATGATGGTGTCGCCGACGCCTGCGGCGGTGCCGTCGCGCAGCTCGACTTCACGGTCGGGGTTCAGCGTCTTGTTGAGGATCAGGTCGGCGCGGGCGCGACCGTTCAGAGCGGTCACGTCTTCGTGGGTTTCGGCGATCAGCACCGAGACGAGCCCGGCGTCGCGGTCGGCGCGCCATGCGTTGTAGGCGGCTTCGGTCATGGCCTCGGCGTCGCCGTCTTTGATGCGCTCGTGGGCGAGGTAGGTGTCGATGGCCGGGGTGCGTCCGTGGCGTAGCTCGAGTGAGGCGGTCTTCTCCCAGGGGTGGGTGAAGCGGTGGACGTCGACCAGTTCGGGGGTGTCGGCTCGGTCTCTGGCGATCATCGCGAACGCGCCGCCGGCGTCCACGGATTGCAGTTGGGCGTAGTCGCCGACCAGCAGCACCTTCGCTCCGGCGTCCTGGGCGAGGTGGGTGATGCGGTCCAGTGACAGGGTGCCGGCGAGGGAGGCTTCGTCGATGATGACGAGTTGTCCCGCCTCGAAGGTGGTGCCGTGGATGAGGTGGTTCTGCCACCACTTCGTGGTGTTCTCGGTTGCGATTCCGAGGTCGTCGGCGAGAACCTGTGCGGCGACCGCTGACGGTGCGAGACCGACGACGGAACCGGGGCCGTGCTCGGCTTCCCAGGCGCGGCGGAGCGCGCTCATGGCGGTTGTCTTGCCCGCCCCGGCGGGGCCGACCAGCACGTCGAGCATCCGTCCTGACACTGCGATGCGGGTCAAGGCGTCGGCTTGGTCGTCCCCGAGCATCCGGCCGTCCGCGTCGGGGCTGCGCGTGATCCTCTCGACCGTTGCGAGCTGCACCATCGGCCCGTCGAGGTTGGCGGCTCGTTCGAGGAGTCTGTCCTCCGCAGCGAGCTGGGACTCGGAGGTGAACACGGTCGAACCCTTCGGACGGAACACCGAACTGCCGTCTGACCGACGGAACACAACTGGCGACGCGGCGAGTTCAGGTGGTGTCAGGCGGAGCGAGACGAGCTCGGCGGCGTCGGCGACCATCGCGACGATGGCTTCCCGGTCCTGCATGGCGGCGAACCGCCAGCCCATCGTCTGCCGGGATGCCTCGGCCATGAGATTCCATCGTCGCCAGGTCGAGCGCTTCTCACCGACCACCTCGACGACCGAGCGTCCCAACTCGCCAATCACGTCGAGCGGCACATCGTCCGCGCGCAGGAGCAGCGGCTTGTCGTTGTCGGTGACCTGGCGCGCCCACGTCGTCGCGTCCCGCCCCAGCGTCTTCGTTGCGCGGGCTCGCCACTCCGTGGTGAGGTCCGCCAAGGACCGGACCTGCTTCTCAGGCCGCGTGGCCAGCGTGGCTTGGGCCCGGAGCTTGAGGATCGTCGCGTTCGAAGGTTGGCGTCCGTGCTGAGCGACGTACTCGGCAATGAGCCGGTTCTTCTCGACGTCGATGTGACGGGCACGGGTCGAGAACTCCGAGACCAGCTCTTCCGGAACCCCCGTAATCACCCACGCCGGATTCCGGTCCCGACCCATCTCGCGCGCTTCCCAGGAGACGCCGAAGGTGCGGGTCATGTGGTCGGCGAACACGGCTTCGTGTAGTTCGGAGAGCGCGACGACGGCGGCGTGCATGGGTCTGCCGTCGAGCGAGCGCCACTTGCTGTCGAGGACGGTCTTGGCTTTGTTGCTGATGACCACGTGCGTGTGGAGGTGGGGGTCGCCGGCTCGGGAGTCGAAGTGATCGAATGCGGTCGCGATGAGTCCGGTGACATCGACCTGCGCAACCGCGCCGTCCCCGGCGGTTGCACCCGTCCGCGTGGCTGCAACCTCGCGCTCCATGAACGCAACCACCTCCGCAACCGCACGATGATGCACCTCCGCGATCAGTGCCTGGACCCCCGCATCGGCTACCGCCCACAGCACCGACGCGGACTTCGGGATCGAGAAGGTGAAGTCGAAGCCGGCCACCGCACGGCGTGTGCTCCGGACCGTCTCCTCGGCAACGATCTGCGCGACGGCCTCGCCCTTGGCGCCAGGCGTCATCGTCGGCTCGAGGTCTGCGATCCGCGCTTCGATCCGCGCTTCCTGGCTCTTGTAGGTCGGGAAGGCACGACCGAGTGGTTGGTCGGTGATCGGATCGTGGCCAGTCCCCATCAGGAGCTGGAGTTGGTGTTCCGATACTCGGTCGCCGACCTGAATCTCGCCCTTGCCGAGGGCCGCTACGCCTGCGCCGAGCCAGCGGCCGGGCGGTGTGCCTTCTTCCATGTAGTAGCGAGTGAGCGGCGTGGAGAGTGGCCTGTCGCCGTCGGCTGCCGCGACCGTCTTGAGCAGGTACTTGTAGCCATCACCCGCCGACATCACGCGCATTGAAACCGTCATGCTCGCCTCCGCTCCTGGTGAGCAGGTGAGCACCCTGTCCGGTGACTTCTGCCGCGGTAATGCCCGGCTTTACCTCGATCTGCAAGACGCGTGTGACCTCGGATGGCGGTCG
>JAFDWK010000026.1 GCA_018268515.1 Actinomycetota bacterium | reverse complement strand
CTACCCGAAGCCCCGGCTAAACACAGCCCGCGGGGAATCCCATCGTGTTCTCGAGTGTCATGCCACCAACGTTGCCGAACTTCTTGGCTTGCGTCGGGAGTGCGGACCACGCCCATGTGCTTGACGGATTCACCGCACGATCCAAATGCGCGGTGAGCGCCAGCAGTAGGTAGATCTTCTGGCGTTGGTCATTGTCCAACTCATTCAGATGGCGGAGATGTGTCGGCGCGACCTGATCGGCGAACTTGGGCGGGACATCCACCGTCGCCCGATTCCAGATGCGGTTGTTGTGCGCGCAATGATTGCGGAGGATGTTGAGCGCGCGAAGCCAGCGGGACAGCGTGTCCGTACCGTTTCCCCTGAGACCAAGTTCGGAGGCGATCTTCTTGCGGTCACGCTTGTCCATCAGGGAGTACAGGCGGATCAGGCACCCGAAATCCATGAAGCCCGTCGCGACCCAGATCGGGATCTCACCGCCGTAGTGGAGGAGATGGTGCTTGACGTACTCCTCGTCCTTGGCATCCTGTCGTAGCTTCTCGTAACGCCGAACCCACACGGCGTGTGCAGTCTCGCCCTCTGAGTTCAGTCTTGACGCCGTCGTCGCGTCCAGACAATCGAGACGCAGATGTCCATCGCCGGCTCGCTTGCCCAGGACGTACCCGACCTTGGTCGCAAACCCCACTTCGATCTCCTGCAGCGCCTGAAGCACCACTGCACGCAGCTTGCTGTCGAACTCGTACAGCCGCAGCGCGTCCTCGAGGGTTGCCCCGTCGCGGAACATCTCCGCCCGCGTCCGGCCTGCGGCAAGGTCCGCTTCTGTTGCTGGCTCGCGGAACGGGTAGGTGTAGGCCGAGAGCGGGTAGTAGCCGATGCGCTTGAGAGCGGCGATCGCGGCTGGGCGATCGGTGGTCACGAGCCCACGACCGAGCATCTTCGCAAGCTGGTCGTCGTAGGACAGGTGAACCTTCACGCTATCCATTCTGGCGAAAAAGAAAACCAGCCCATGTCATCTCGGCGACTCGAAAGTCAGTGAGAGACAGAGGGACTGGTGTTTATGTAACTACCCTAGCCGTCGGCGCCGACATCGGTCAACGACCTCCCAGCGGTTTCTTGGCGAACCTGGATCGCGCGCTCCCGTCGCCTCCCGAGACCGTACGCCCCGCGTGCTTACGGGTCAAGGAGTGATCGGCACGCCCCACACGTGGTCAACGGTCTGATCGCTTTGCCAGCGATGCCACCGAAGCTCGTGTCCGGCCTTCGCAAGCGCGGTCAGCGACTCGTAGGCCTCGGCGCCGATCTCAACGTCGATGATGCGCGCCGGATCGAACTCCTCACGTTCGTGGTCCGGAACCCGATCGACGAAGTCAAGTTCCGAGGGGTCCGCCTCCAGGACAAGGCAGCCCGAGTCGGTGAGGAGCTTCCGCAACCTTGCGGCCGCCTGTGCGGTCGGTGCCCAAACCAGGGTCTCGCGTGGGGTCGTCGTGATCTCGAGTCTCACGCTCGTGACACTAGCGGTGGGATACGACAGTGTGATCACGCGCGATCGCGAAAGGGAATGGTGGAACCTCCAGCGCCGCGACGGCGTGTCGTGCCGAGGCGGTTGGGGTGGATTCATCCTGATCTATGAGGATCGCCCTCCGGTTTGTGCACGAGAGGGGGTGCCCGGTACGTCGATCTCGTCTGGTCGACGCCTACGGTGACGGGCATGACTCATTCTCAACCGCCGCAGGACAGCCTCGTGCACGACCGCGCTGCACTGCGCATCGCCGCACTCGTCGAGCCGTACGCGGACGCGCTGATGTTCATCGAGCAGCACTCCGCGGGAGCCCCTGTCGTCCCGCCGCCTTCTGACGCACAGCGTCACCTCGAGGGGCTCATCGTCAGTTCGCTCGGACATCTGTCAGATCCGCGGCGCCCGCGCCGGCCCGTCGAGTTCTTCGTCCCGCTCCGCGTTGCTGTCGACGCGGAGCACTACATCCTGACGGTGCGGGGTGCGCATGTCGCGAGCTCGCTGCACCCCTTGCTTCCCACATGGACGCGCGGCGCAGAAGAAGTTGAGAGTGGCATCCCGGGGCTGCGCTTCGCCGACTTCGGAGACGGCATCGGTGTCACGTTCTACCGCCTCGATGAGCCGGGACGCTTCACCGTGTGGGGGATCACGCTGAATGACTTCGAGGAGTATCGGCGGGCTGTCTTGTCCGCATCAGACCTCGTCTCCGTTCGACGCGGTGACCTGTTGACGCCGCAGGAGCGGGCCACGACCGTGCGGGCGGACGAGACAGTGGTCGCTGCGAGCGTCGTTGCGAGGCGACTGGGACTGCTACTCCGAGCCGACATCGCTATCGACTCCTGGAGGGGCGACGCCGGACGTTTTGCAGTCGAACTGATGGTTCCCGTGGGGGCGCCGGACCCGATGCCGTGGCTGCTCGAGCAGATGCAGTCTCCGCATCTCGAGCCGAGGATGCGGCACGACCCCTATCGACTCGCTGGTGGACACCACGTCTTCTCGATCGACGGAGTCGGTGCGGAGGTCGATATCCGAATGCTCCGCGTGTAGACAAGTGGAGGCGCCGACTCGGGCGTGACATCCGGACAGCCCGGAGGTCGAAGGATGCGGGTGCAATGTGAGTGAGTACCGCGAGGCATGGTCGGTCGTCCACGGCGCCCTCTTGGGTACCCCGATGGCCCGACGTCCGAGCGTCGCGACTGAGGTCGTCGATGCACTCGTCGCGAGTGGGCTCATTCGATCCGAGCAGGCAGAGCTTCTTGACGCCATCGATGGCGGATGACATCGGCCGCGGTCGCGTCGACATCCCGGGGGAGACGAGAGTGACCGAGCCGATCTACTACGAGGACCAGCGCGACTGGGAGCCTGCGGACTACTACGCGCTGTTCCGATACTTGAACCGGTTGCTGTTGAATCAGCGAGCGGTGCGCACCACTGAGATCGCCTCGCTGGACCTTTCGCGCATGAGTGCCGAGACGAAGCATCTGTTGAAGCACATGCTCGTCCAGAAGAAGGCGTACGAGCGTGTGACCTCCGAGTTCCCGAACCTCGCCGGTCTCGACGGGGAGCCAGAGCTCGAGCACCCGCTCTACCTCTCGGGGAAGCCGCTGCTCGCCTACGACTACTTCACCGAGCACCGCATCTACCTCTGACGGCAGTTCGTCATCGATCTGTCGATCGGGCTCAGGGTTCTGAGACTGCCGGGCGGTTGGCGGACGGAGAATCCTGCAGCAAGCCGAGGGCATCCACTCCGAGTCGCTCCGCAAGATCGGAGACGGTATCGAGCGTGAGATTCCGCTCGCCGCGCTCGACGGAAGCCACGTAAGTCCTGTCGTAACCGAGGTCGTGCGCGAAATCCTGTTGTGAGCGTCCGCGCGCTAGCCGGATCGCTCGGAGGTTCGCCCCGAGCGTCACATTCAGCCGGCCACGCTTCTCCACCCTTCGAGCGTCGCGAGCCGATACTCATCAGTCGACGGACTTATAAGTATCATTGAGCCGTTCCGCCACGAACCGTGTTGCGTTCATCCTTGACGCGACGCCGACCGGAAAGGAGTGCGTTGGCATCGTCCCGCCTACCATGACGACCAGCATCTCCGCGACGCCGCCGCACGTTCAACGCACAGATTGCGCACAATTCGCGCGCGTTCATCGCGGCGAGATTCTCTCGCACGATGTCGGGATGATCTCCGCACGGAGTGCGCACGATCGCGGGGCGGCTGACGCACAATTCCCGTACGGCGTGATCCGAGAGAGCCGGGTGCACGCTGCCCGCGCGGGCAGCGGTCGACTCGCGCACGGATCCCGCACGATGCACGCACGACTTCAGCCGGGCCGTGGGCTGCGCCTGAAAGTCGCACGACTCCCGCACGGGCGCACGATATCCGCAGTCGGACTGGCCAGTGAGTAGCTACGGGGTCGGCTCGGGCCAGAGACCGCGCCCGACGGATGCCTGGCGCCATGACGAGGGCAATACTTCGAGCGGCGCGCGGTATGTCTACCGTCAGGAGCGGTATCGCGCAGCCGAGGGCAAATTCGACGGAAGCCTCAACAAGTGGGGCGAGCGTGGATGGAAGGTCGAGAGCATCGATCGGTTCGACGACATCTACCTCGTCACCTACTCCAAGGTGGTGGGGTCGACCGAACCTCTCGACATCGAGCGCGAGGCTTCGATGTATCCGACCTTCGAAGCCTTCGCGCAGGCCTACCTGACCATGCTCGATCGGGGATGGAGGCTTGAGTACTCTGCGGCCGTGCCCGCCGGGCGGACTCCATGCTTTGCGTGCGTCTGGGTGCGGACCGTGTCTTCGAGATAGCCATCGCGCGCGTCGAGACCTTCGATGAATCGCCGCACCCGTTGGGCCTGCCGCAGGGTGACGCCGGTGTAGCGCTCAGGACGAATCACAAGCATGTCGACGTCGAGCGCGGCGCGTTCGATGGCCCGCTCCAATGTCGTGCGCACCGCCATGTCATCGATCCACACGACCGCGCTGGCGCCGACGGCGGCGACCGCATTCGCAACGGCCCGGGCGCGCCATCCGCGTGTCCGGTCGACTCCGTCGCCCATGTGCGGGCCGTCGAGCCTGTGACCGAGTCGCTCATCGATCAGCCAACGGAGCATCCTGGGAGACCAGGTTGTGACCCAGGCGACCGCGACGTCGTCTCGTTCGGCGACTTCCGAAAGCGCACCGATCACGCGATCCTCGACGGGAGTCGCGAATGCCGGCTCACTGCCGCCATCTGGCGGAGGTAGCGGACTGATGGTGCCGTCGACGTCGAGCACGATGAGCACGCGCGGGTTGTTCGTCACAGAACCTCCTGCCGCGAGGCCGTCGAGATGAATCAGGGCTGTCGGCTCTGCGGCCGAGCCTACCGAAAGGGCGGGAGGTGCGACGGGGACGCCGGGGAACGGGCAGCGCCGGTAATGCGGGAAAGGTGTTACCCGTTACCGGCATTACCGTCGCCCGCGCGCGTGCACGAGGCCTCCTCGCGCGTCAAAGCTCGAGATTTCGATTGTGGTGCCCGCTCACTTCGTCGCTGCGGAGGAGTCGACTCACGAGCTCATCGTGGGCCGACCGCGCCTGCTTGAGCATCGACCCGTTTGGGAGCGTCAAGCGGACCTTGTTCGCCCTGGCGAGCTCGACGGTCTGGCGACCGAGCTCCTGCGCCGCGGCGAACAGCTCGCGCGCGTCAGACACCTTGCGATTGAACTCCGCTCGTCGGGCATCCGCCTCGCGCTCCCGCTCGTCGGCGGCCCGCTCGCGGGCGAGCGCCACGCCGGTCTGCGCGGTCAGCGAATCCACTGCACGTTGGTGCTCGGCTTGCTCCTTCGTGCGATCGGCGGCCATCATCCGGCGTTCGATATCGAGGACATCATCGACCTGGGCGTGCTTCTTGCGAAGCTCGGCGTACTCGACGCCCAGCTGACCGTAGAGTTCCTCACGCGTCTCCTCCATCTCCTGTCGCCGCTCCACTTCAGCGACCTGCATGGCCTCGATCGCGTCAGAAACGAGATCGATGGCGGTCTCGTGGATGCTGAGCGCGGCCGCGTGGGTGTCATCGGCGCGTGCCTCAGCCGCGGATGCAGCCGCATGCAGGGAGGCCGCGTCGGCTTTCGCGTCCTGAGTGGCTTCGTATTCACTCTTGCTCTGCCCCCTCCCGTGGCGCTCTCCCGGCTCGATTTCAACTGGCCAGCCGCGACCGACCATGTGCGCCCGCATCAGCGCTTGGTACTGACGCATCTTCTCGTTGCCGCTGATCTGCTTGCCGTCGAGCCCTCGTGTCTCGCGATGCGAACCGTAGGCCTGGTTCTGCTCCGTGCGCAGCGCGTCGGGTGCCGTGGCTGGCGCCTTCGGGTCGATGGCGAACGGGTCAGCCATCAGCTGGATGTGCGGCGTCGTCTCATCGAAGTTCGTCGCCCATCCATGGATCGCGTCGTGGCCGCCGGGGATCACACTGTCGCCGAGGAAGGCGATGGCGTCGGCGAAGTACCTCATCGCCTCGCTCTGGTCGCGCGCGATCCATCTGGATCGGCTCATCGGCCGGCCCGTGATCGGATCGAGTCGCTGTGATCCGTCGGCATTGTGCCGCGGGTAGAAGTCCTCTTCCTCGAAACAGAGGGTCTTCGGCAGGTGGACGACGAACAGACTGACGGTGCTCTGCCCTTCAGCAATCTTCCGACGGACGCGTGCCTCGCGCGCATCGCCGTACGCAAGAACCTCCTTGACCGTCGAGACGACACGGAACCCACCGGAACCGTCGTTCACGTACGCGATGTTGAGATGCGTATCCGCGGAGACGATACTCGCGTTCTTCGCGGCGTGACGCGCGACGTCCTTCGGGTCGAGATGCCGCATCGACTCCTTCAACAGCGCGCGCCGCTGCGATCTGGTGCCCGACGGCGTGCCCGAATGCCTCGGACTGTTCTTGGACAGGTGGAATGCCGCATGTCCCGTGATGGTGCTCATGCGCAGCTCCTTCCCGCGTCGCGCCACTTGCGTTCGCAGCACCCCCGAGCACTCGTCGGGCAGAGGACCCCTCGGCACGTGAATGCCGATAGATGGCGTCGTCCCATCGCGTGGAGCCTCCGGCTTCGCCTCTCCACTCGCTGCGCCGACGCGACAAATCTCCGCCGCCTGCCACCTTCCCTCATCGCCGGGCATAGCCGTCGACGTGGGCCCATCGGAGCCAGGCGACAAAGATTTGTCTTAGCCCCGTATGACAATCTCTCGCTGCGCTCCAGATCGTCGGGGCTCCTGCGGAGGGCGGCGCCCGCTTCGCGGGCAACGGTCGGACGCCGAACTCGCCCGATCCCCACCTCGAACCGCGCGCTCATTCCCTGCTCCAATCGGCCTCGTCATCCCACGGCATCCCGCGGGTGAGTCGGCCGTCCTCGCCGGCTCGACGGATGACCTCACTCAGGATGTCGCGACCGTCGATGGATACCTCGGCCGGGCGGAGCGCGGCGAGCTCGGCCTCCAATCGGGAGATCGTCGACGCGTTCTCCTCATCGATCGCCAAGGCCTCGAGTTCGGGCCAGCCCGGAGTGGATGCAAATGGGACATCACGGTTGTGCCTGGCCGTCTCGGACAATAGTGCAGCAACTGCGCCACCGGACGAGTGGTCGGTCGTGGAGACGGCACCCTGTGACAGCGCGACTGCGGTCTTGATCGACCCCCATCTGCTGTCGCCAGTCGTGATCTCCTGGGTATACGGCGCGACACGGCCGATGCGCTGTACGCGATAGCGGAGGACGTCGTCTGCGCGGAAGACCCGGACAATCGAGGCGAGCCGTCGGATGAATTGATCGAGCGCTTCGTCGACTTCCCCCTTCTTACGCGCGTAGTAGAAGAACTCGACAGGCTCGATCGTCGCGGTGATCACGATGAGCCGTGGCGCGACCTCGCCCTTGTTCCGGTAGCGCGCTTTCGCGGGGGAGGCGTTGTGCGGGTCGAGCAGCAGCAGCCAGTCGTTGGCATCCATCGCTGAGGCACGGAGGTCATCGAGCAGCATGACTTCCTCGCCCTGCCAGTCGTCGAGCGGGTTTGCGGTCGCGGCGCGATACAGCTGCCACCGCTCCCCGTGCTGAGACGCGAAGGCGATGGCCTCCGAGATGAAGCAGTTCGCGAACTGTGTCTTGCCGACGCCAGCGGGCCCATAGACGAAGACGACCTGCGTCGAGAACTCGCCGGCTCGCAGCTTCGCGGCGGCGCGGTAAGCTCGCCGCTGGCCGTACGCCGACAGCGCATCGTCGATCTCGCGGGATCGGCGCGAGTAGATGTCGAAGTACTCGTCGGTGAGCATGATCTGATCTCTGGTCACTTCGCCCTGCAGAACAAGCTCGCGGAACGCTTCGAAGTCCTCGGTGACGCGCTTCTGCTTCACGTGGGCTCGACCCTTCAACCAGGTCTCTCGTCGCGCCGCGTCGACCCCGAGGTACTCCGGGCCGCGCGCGGTCGCGACTTCGGACGGGTCGTACTGATGCTTGTCGGCGTACTTCGCGTGGGTGAGGTACGCGAGGATGTTGTCGTACGCGTGGCCACCTCGGCCGGGTTTCTCGACATACTGCGCCTCGACGCCCAGAAGGCGAGCGAGCTGGTCGATCGGCGCGCTCTGCGCTCGACCCGCGAACTTGATCACGACGTGGATGTGCGGTGGCTTGGGCTCGATGACGAGCGCTTGACGCTGGTCGTTCCATACCTCGCGTTCGTCCTTGTCGTGGACGATGCCGTACGCCTCTGTCACAGTGCAGCCGCCGTCTTCGAGCTGAGCGACGAGTTGCGTCAGGATCGGCGCGGCACCTTGCTGGAGCACCGAGGCGGCATTCGGGTCGTGCGCGGCCCACGCCCAGTATGCCGGTTCAAGGTACTGCGTCATGCCGATGATCGTCGGGTTGTTCTCGTTCCTAGCCACGTCGATCACCTCCGCGCGTGCGTCGCGAGCCGTCGGCATCCTTTGCGGTCCAATTGATCCCCAAATGATCCCCCAATTGACGACCGCGGGCAGCGGCGAGGACCTCGCGGAAAACTTTGGAGTGATCAGTGGTTTTCAGAGGTGGTGCGGCAATCGACAAGCCCTTGCCGCACCCGTAGGGAACGGAGTCACGCGAAACTCTTTGCGGCCCGTACGGTGGGATCGACGGGCGTCGGCGCTCAAGCAGGTCCGTCGTGAAGAGGTGCTCAGCGTGCGGTGCTGCGGCGATGACGTCGGGCAGCGGGACGCAGCTGCGACGGTCGGTGTTCCTGAGTTCCATCACCGGGCCTCCTGCGCGGTCCCGGTGAACTCGCGCGAGAGCAGCCATTCGTCTACGGCTTCCGGACGGTAGCGGACGGTGCGGCCGACGCGGATGTAGGCGGGGCCATCCCCGCGGATGCGCCATTCGGACAGCGTGCGCTCGGTCTGGCCGATGCGCTCGGACAGCATCGGGGGAGTGAGGAGACTGTCGAGCACCGGAGCGCTCGGGCCGGCGACGCGGGCCTCAAGTGCGGCGAGGCGGTCTTCAAGGGAAACGGAAGTAGGCATAGTCGGAAGTCCTTGTTTGGATCTTCCGGCCCCAGCTCGCTTCGAGCAGTGCTTCCCGGTGGATATCTGACGGTCGTCGCCCCGTGCTTCTCAACCTTGCGGTCCTGTCACGGCGTCAGCGGGGTGTGTTCAATTGCTTCGACGGTACGGACCAGGACTGACATTTTCGACGCGACACGCTCACATCTGCTCACGTATAGGCTCACATTTGTACACGCGTCGCGAATCCCACGGGAGGTCTCGGATGGGCTCGGCCTATTCATACGACACCAAGGCCGGCCGGCGGTGGGAAGCGCGCTACCGGAAGCCGGACGGCAAGACGGCGAGGAAGGGCGGGTTCCTCCGCAAGCGGGACGCTGAGGCGTACATCGCTGAAGTCGAGGTGTCGAAGGGTGCCGGGACGTACATTGCGCCGAGCGATGCGCACGCCACGATCGAGGCCCTCGGCAAGGCCTGGCTTGCGGCGCACAAGGCGGCAGTGAAGCCGTCGACGTACCACTCGGACGACAGCGCGTGGCGGATTCACGTGGAGCCGCAGTGGGGTTCGCGACGAGTCGGCTCGCTCCGGCACACTGAGGTCGCGGCATGGGTCGCGCAACTCTCCGCGACGAAGTCGCCGACGACGGTGAAGCGCTGTCACGGCGTGCTCGCCGCCATCCTGGACGGCGCCGTCCGGGATCGACGTATCCCGTCCAACCCGGCCCGTGACGTGAAGACTCCGCGCAAGACGGCCAAGGGAAAGCCGTACTTGACGCACAAGCAGGTCGAACGGCTCGCTGTTGCTTCGCGCTACCCCGACTTCGTCCGCTTCCTCGCGTACACCGGGCTTCGATGGGGTGAGGCGACCGGATTGCGGGTCAAGCATCTCGACGCGCAGCGCCGACGCGTGAGCATTGAAGAGAACGCCGTCATCGTGAACGGGCATGTGGAACCAGGGACCCCGAAGACTCACGAGAAGCGGTCGGTCCCATACCCGGCGTTCCTCGATGACGCGATCAAGCGCGCCAGCAGCAAGAAGCGCCCCGGCGATCTGCTCTGGCCGGCCTTGGAAGGCGGATACCTGTCGCCCGGGAACGCGGTGTCGGGCTGGTTCGCCGGTGCGGTCAAGCGCGTGAGAGCTGAAGACATCAAGGCGGCCGATGACGCGCGGGCCAAAGGTGAGGACGAGCCGCCGGTCATGCCCCGAGTCACGCCCCATGATCTGCGCCACACGGCGGCGTCGCTCGCGATCAGCGCCGGCGCCAATGTGAAGGCCGTGCAGCGGATGCTCGGCCACGCGTCGGCAGTGATGACGCTCGACACGTACGCGGATCTGTTCGAAGACGACCTCGAGGAAGTCGCGACCGCTCTGGACAAACAGCGAACGGCCGCGCTTCGTTGAAGTCGGTTCAGGCTGCGCGTCGGTATGAGGATCTAACAACCTCGAAAGCGCAGGTTCTCACGCCTCGGGGGCATTGCCGCTGCCGTCGGGCCCCTTCCCGTTGAGCAGGATGCCGACGATGGCCGAGGCGGCTATCCCGAGGCCCCACACCAAGATGGGCTTACCCTTCTCCTTGGCCAAGGTCCCGCCTTGCGCGAGCGCGTTCTTCCACTGCTGAGCTTGACGCAACGCGGCGAGCCACTGTTCAGGGGTGAGCGACTCCCAATCAATCTCGATGCCGAGTGCGTCGTAGAGGCGTTTGACCGCTCCACGTGCGTCCTCGATTGATGCGAGGACTTTAGGGACCGCTCGATGGTTCGCGAGCACGTTTTCGTTCGCCCAATCGGCGGTCTCGCTCATGCGCTTCATCAGTTCGGTGACACCCGCGGTGAGATCCTCGACGGCCGATGCGCGAGCGTCTTGGATGCCTCGACGCTTTGCGTCCAACTTGTCGGGCGAGATGGCAGCAGCGTGCTGCAACTCGAGCACAGCGAAGTCATCGAGGGCGACGATCGTCCGTGCGATAGTGCTCAACCACAGCTGTACCTCGCGCTCAGCCTGGGGCAGCCAGGTCTTCAGGTCGCCGATCATCTTGTGCTTGGCCATGTCGTCGGCGATGCTCTCAAGCTTCAGGACAGCCTTGCGTCGGAGCTGTTTGAGTTGAAGTGGTACCCCCGCGAGCGTGTCCCACTCCTGCGAGTCCAGTTCTCCTTGGGCGGCCAGCATGATGTTCTCATCACGCAGGTGTTCTTCAATACCGCCAAGATCGCCGAGGATCTCGTCCCGGTTATCCCGTCGGAGCTGGTCCAGCTTCTCGTCCATCGCCGCCAGTATCGTGCGCAGTTGCTCTGCTTCCGCCTGGCTCGCTGCCTGCGCGAGCCCGCCGGCGATACCGGAAACGACGCCGGGATTCGCAAGCTTGGCGCCTACGGATGAATCGATCTTCATCCACTGCTTGATGTCACCGCGGTCGCCGGCCATCGCATACGAAACACCTGGGACTCCGCTATCGATGAGTCCGTACTTCGCTTTGGCCGTCGCCGAATCCTCCGTGAGCTTGACCCAGAGGCCGGACTCGGCGATGGTCTCGGAGATCGTCTGCCCGGCTTTTGCCGCTGCGCGGAGCATCGGCGCGAGTTGCTGCGCGCTGATCGTCTGAGCCCGATCCAACAGACCCCTGGAACGCATGGACCTCTCCACGGAGCTTCGGTCGCTGCTGACGATGAGAAGGTTCTCCCCATCGCTTATGATCAGCTCCGCCTCTTCGGCAGACTCGGGCGCTTCTTCGGCCGGCTCCGATGCCTCTTCGGGGTCTTCGCTCATATTCGAAGGCTATCCGGGACGCGGCGCCCTCGTGCCGCTGGCTTGCATAGGGTCAGAGGAGGGCTACCCAGGTGACGTCCTCAGTCATGTGTGCGAGAATCGCACACATGACTGAGATCACATCGGCCGAGCTTGGCGTGCGCATTCGCGAGGCCAGGGAGCGCCGTGGGCTGAACCAGGCTGATCTCGGTGAGCGGCTCCAACTAGATCGCACGATGGTGAACAAGATCGAGAACGGCACCCGCAAGGTGTCGGCTCTTGAACTCTCGCAGATTGCCGATGCACTCCGCGTCCGGATGGCATCGTTCTTCGCCGTGCCCGTTCCCGCGATCGTCTCGCATCGTTCCTCCCAAGGGCTAGAAGTCGTCGATTCCCAAATTGACGCGATGCTTGAGGAGATCGTCGCCGATGTCGAACTCGTGCAGGAGCTAGGTGCCTTGGAGAGCCGAGAAGCTCCCACGATGCAGATCGATGTCCCGCAGACTCACGGGGATGCAGAGACGATGGCGATGCAGGTGCGCGCGTCTTTGGGACTCGACGAAGATCAGCCGGCGAAGGACCTGCAGCGCCTCTTCGCAGACGTTGGGTTACTGGTATTCACGCGCGACCTTGGCACGGACACCGCTGACGCGGGCACGGTGCTGCTGCGCGATGCGACCGGCGTATCGCTCGTCAACAGCGCCCAGAAGGTCGGGCGTCGTCGACTTGCCGCCGTGCATGAGTTTGGTCACTTCCTCGTCTTGGACGACTATTCGGTCGACTGGGATGTCACAGCTACCGGTCAGCAGACCGAGGCGCTCCTGGATCATTTCGCACGAGCTTTTCTCCTGCCGGACCAGGGGCTGCGTGCGTTGTGGTCCCGAACGATCGTCGAGGGTCTCCGTGCCGCTGCTGTCGTCGCTGCGAGCACATTCCGGGTGGACATGGCCACGCTTGCGCGCCGCCTCACTGATCTCGAGCTGGTGAACGGTGCTCAGGCAGGGCAGATCCGTCATTTCAAGACGACAAGCGCCGACATGATCGAGCACGACCTCTACCCGCACGACGACATGGCGGGCACAACGCAGCCCCGGGCATACCAGCAGGCTGTGCTGCGTCTAGTACGGCAGGAGCTGCTCGCGGGAGCGCGGGCGCTTGAGCTGCTGTGGGGAACCGTCGATGAGAACGACCTGCCTGCACCTCACATCCCCGAGGACACTGACATCTGGCAGTTCGTCTCGTGACGGACGCGAAGCCGGGGCTCGTCTTCGACACTGGCCCGCTGCGGCACTTCACGCTGCAGGGATGGCTTGGCGTGGTGAAATACCTCGGCAGGGATCATCAGGTGATAATCCCTGAAAGTGTCGAGGTCGAGCTCCGAGACCAGAGTCGGACCGACCCGGAACTTCGGCAGGTCCTCGAGGCGGACTGGATCCATGTCGATCGCAGCACCGACCTCGCCTACCTCCAAGCGTTCTCCGGCTACGAGCGCCTGCTTGCCGTTGGTGGCAGGAATTTGGGAGAGTGCGGTGTCCTCGCGCTTGGGAAGACACGTGGCCACCAGATCATCATCGACGACAGGGTGGCGAGCAACATCGCCCGTCGGGAGAAGCTCAATTGCCGGGGCACGCTCGCACTGCTCTGCGACGCGATCCGCCAGCAGAAGCTCACAGTGGCCATGGTTTCTGACCTCGCGGACGATCTTCTGATTGGCGAATACCGCTTGCCCTTCGCCAAGGGGAAGTTCGCGCAGTGGGCTGACGAGAACGGTCTCATCTAGGAACACTGGAACGCGCTTGCGGTGTGACATTGGATCGAATATCCTCATAGCCATGGTCGCACTTTCGTCGGAGCTTCTCGATCTCCTAAGTGATGTTGCGTTCGACGTCCGAGAGGGGTTCGAAGCAAGCGTGTGGGCGGTCAACGCGGCACTGGAACTCCACCCTGCGTTCAATGACAACAACGTCCCGCGATCTGCGTTGATGCGTGCGGTCATCGCTCGAGAGTTCCGCTCGGCTGCAGGGCGGCGAGGGTTGAATCCTCGTTCCGGCCTCGGGGGAGCTGTCGAACTTTATGAGCTCAACGGCGACGAATACGCCGTCGTGCGGCTGCGCGGCGCGGAGATTGTTGGCGAAGAATTGCGCGTGATCGCCAACAGCGGGTCGACATGGGGAGGTTTGTCGGACGACGGGTTCTGGCGGGAAGTGCCCTACGTGTTCGGCTGTACGTTCACAGAGGACGATTCGGTGAGGTTCTTCGTAGCGGAAGTCATCGGCCAGTCGGACGGCGCTGTCGCCCATCTGGAGTTCGGTTGGACACATCACTTCGGTGAGCCTGCTCCGCGCGGGGGATCATCGTTCACGCCCGATGGCGGCGACTCGCTTGACGGCTGGGACCTGCCGGAAGCGGATGATATCGACAAGCAGGGCTAGGAAGATCGTGACTGACTCTATGCCGTTCGGCGCGGCGGTCGTCGGCGCGCGCGTCCGTCAGCTCCGCCTCGCGCTCGGTCTGACTCAGACGGAGCTGGCGACACGATCCGGGATCGCTTCCGGATCAATCTCGATGATCGAAAACGGCCACCAGGAAGCGGACGGTGCGATGTTGCGTGCCCTCGCTGAGGTACTCGACTGTGACCCGTCGTACCTCACGGATTCCGCGAATGCTGGGTACGACCGTCCGAAATTGCGAGCCTATGCCGATGCGCCGCAGCGCTCTGTTGATCGGACGTTGTTCGACTCGATCAGCGCCATCGAGTCGATTCGGTCGGCGGGATTGCGCACGCTCCCGGTCAAGCTTCCCCTCTATGACGGTGATCTGAACGACGACGACGAGATCGATCGGATCGCCGCCGATGTCCGAACGGCTGCCGGGCTCGATACGGACGAGGTTATTCCCAACGTCATTCGCGCCGCGGAGCGCCTCGGATGTGTGGTTCTGCCGTTGGACCGCGAACTAGGACGTCACTGGGGCATGTCGCTCACAGTCGACGGGATTCCCGTCATCCGAGTAGCCCGTCCATCACACGACGCTGACCTTGATATCCCCGGGGATCGACAGCGCTTCACAGTCGCTCACGAAGTCGGGCACCTCGTCCTCCATGCTGGATCCACGCAGCCGGCCACTCCGTCGGAGGCGGCTCGCATGGAGCAGCAGGCAAACAGGTTCGCTGCCTCCTTTCTTGTGCCCGGTGATGCGGCGCTCGAAGACCTCGAGGCGTTTGGCGGGCGCGTCACGCTCGGTACTCTGGCTTCGCTCAAGCAGAAGTGGGGCTATTCGATCAAGGCCTTCGTGTTCCGGTTTCGCGAACTTGGCGTGATCGATGACGCGCAGGCTCGATCCTTGTACAAGCAGATCTCCGCGCGCCGATGGAACAAGGAAGAACCACATCGTCCGGGCACGGAGTCCGCTGTGTGGTTCGGCAAGGCGCTTCGCGAGGCGTTCCCTGCCGAGGACGTCTTGGGGGGAGCGTCCCGTGCTTCCGGGCTCGGCCGCGGCTACATTGAACGGTGGCTGGACTGGAGCCCATCCGGGACAGCTCGACCGCCGGCCGAAGTGACCGTGTTGCAGCCGCGTCAACGACCGGTCGTTTCCTCGCCGTCCGCGGGGCGGGTCTCGCGGCTACCCAGCAGACCGTGACTACGCGGGCCCACGCTCAGCGATTTCCAGACGCCCGGTGCCGCACCCCGTCGTGACGCCCATAGCCTGGCAGGTGGGCATCCGCGGCCTCTCCGGGTCACCCGTAGCGGTAACGCTCCAGTAACGGAATGTCTGCGCGAGGGTGTCGGGACATGTGAGTCGATGGGAGCTGGTTCCGCGTAATCATGCAGACTTAGCGGTCGGCGGCCATGGTGATTGAGGTCGGCTATGGGTTCAAATCCCACCGTCACCGCCAAATCGAAGGCCCTGACTCCCCTAGAAAACACTGGGGAGGCGGGGCCTTCGTCGTTCCCCCTCGGGGCCGACCGACTACATTCCGACTACATCTCTCCGAGCTTCTCACGGTCGAGGGGTTCCTCTTCCCCGAGGTGCTCAGCCTTCGAGGCGTCATCTTCGTTGACGACTACCGGCAACACCGTTTCATCGGGCTCTGCTATCTCATCCCAGCTCTCGGGCAGCGGGCCCAGTATCTTTCGCGCCGACTTCACCACGAACCACCCGAACAGGCCGTTCCCGCCGCCGCCGATGGCCGCACCGATCATGAACGGCACCTGCTTGCCGAGAACCAGCACGCCCGTTTTCACTCCCCACTTCGTGATGAACCGAGGGCCGAGCACGCGGTTCGCCTGGTTGATCGCCGCCATCGGGATCGCCTGGACGATCTTCTTGCCCCAGTAGGGCGCGGTTCTACCGATGATCTTTTCGAGCACCTGCGTCGATGCGGAGTTGCCGACCAACACGGCGGTGACGAGCAGCCGTCGGCGCTCGATGTCCTCAAGGTTCAGCTTGTGTATCTCAGCCACCGACAGCGCGTACAGAACCGACGCTTCGAGGTAGGTGAGCAGGTCGGCCAAGGCGGCAGGCACCTGGACGAACCCGTTCGGAACCACAGCGGCGGCTCCGGCACCTGCGCCGGTCGCGGAGACCGAGCCTATGTACCACTTGTTCATGTAGGCGACCAGTTCCTCGGGCGACTTGTCCGGGTGGACTCGGCGCAGGCGAGCGACGTTCGCCACGGCGACCGGCTGCTGCGTGTCCAGGGCCTTGTTGAGCCCAGCTTTGACCAGCGCTTTGGGGTCGAACTTCTTCGCTTCTGCCATGGCTCTATCATCCCAGGTAGCGCCGACATAGCAGGGAAGAACCCTCGCGCTCACTCGCCGAGCCCCTGGGTGCGGTCGGCTGCGCGCGCCGGTGCGTCTGCGTTGATGAGCGCCTGCACCTCGGCGCGGGCTGCGCGGGTCTTCTTCATGTCCGCGTCGAACAGGTCGCGCATGGTGCGGCCGTCGCCCACCTTGCGGTTGTCGAGCCAGCGGTCGATGTCGGGCTCGATGTGCTCGACCTTGGCGACCAGCTCGCGGGCGTACTGCCGATCAGCTTCGGCCTGCGCCCTCGCGCGCTCTGCGACCCGCTGTGCGGCGCTGGCGACCCGTTGGGCTTCCTCGGCCTCCTGCCGCTCGTTCTGAGCCGCGAGGCGGTCGTCTGCTGTCTCCTGGTTGCGGCGGTCGAGATCGGCCTCTCGGGCGTCGAGATCGGCGGAGCGCGTGGCGTCCTTCCTGCGCGACGCTGCGATGAGGTCGAGGTCGTCGAGGTTCTGGTCTTCCTGCTCGCGGGCGGCGGCGAGGCGATCCTCGGCGATGATCCTGTTGTGTGTGATCGACTGTTTGTAGGCCGGTTGAGCAGGGTTTTCCGGCCGAGGTAGTGGCTGGTTTCCTGCCGTTTCAGCGCAAGAATCCGGCCACCGTGCGTTGCGCGTGTTGGCGGGATTTCTGCTGGAGTCTCGGGGGCTCGGGGCGGCGTGTTCATCGTTCACATCGGTGACGGCTCCTGCTGCCCCTGGCTCGGTCACGAGCCGGGGGTCATGAGCACCGTCACCATCGGATAGGTTCCGGTCGGCGCTTCTCGTTCCTAGGCGGGCGCCGGGAAGGAACCGGTAGAGGAGATGACGGTACCCATGACCGTTGTAGAAAATATCAGGCGACTCGACGCCCAGGGCGTGCCGAGGCGGGAGATCGCCCGTCGGCTCGGGGTGAGCCGCGACTCGGTCGCGAAGTACTCCGGTGTGGAGGACTTCTCACCCTCGGCGCCGGCGCCTGCTACCCGGCCCGGGTCTGTGGTGTTGGCGGGCCTGGAATCTGTGGTGGAGGGGTGGCTCGCCGACGACGAGCGCCGCCCCCGTAAGCAGCGTCATACCGCGCAGCGGGTGTTCGATCGCCTCGTCGCCGAGCATGACTACGCGGGGTCGTATTCCCCGGTGCAACGGTTCGTGAAGGCGTATCGGGCCGAGCATCGTTCCCGGGCTGAGGGGTATCTGGAGTTGGCGTGGCCGCCGGGACAGGCGCAGGTCGATTTCGGGCAGGCCGAGGCGATCATCGCGGGGGTGCGGGCCGTGCTGCACCTGCTGATCGTGACGTTCCCGTTCTCGAACACCCGGTTCGTGCAGACCTACCGGGGCGAGACAGCGGAGTGCGTCACGCATGGGCTGCGCCGCATCTTCGAACACGTCGGCGCCGCCCCACGGGTGCTGGTGTTCGACAACGCGACCGGCGTCGGCCGGCGCACCGGGGAGAAGATCATCGAGTCGCGACTGTTCGCCGCGTTCAAAGCGCACTACCGACTCACCGCCCGATATTGCAACCCGAACTCGGGTAACGAGAAGGGCAACGTGGAGAACGCGGTCGGGTTCCTGCGCCGCAACCTGATGGTCCCCGAACCCGAAGCGGCATCGCTTGCCGCGTTGAACCTGATGCTCCTGGACCGCTGCGATCGCCTCGCAGCTCGGGAGCATTGGCGCAAGGACACCCCGGTCGGGGAGCTGTTCGCCGAGGATGTCGCTGCCGGCCTGGCGTTGCCCGGGATCGGGTTCGACCCGGTCCGTTACGAGTCGCGCCGTGCGGACAAGACCGGGAAGGTCCTCATTGACGGCACCGCGTATCTGGCCGGTCCTGGCTATCATGACCGGCATCTGACGGTCGGGATCCGTCACGATGTGATCGAGATCCTCGACGAGCATGCGCATCCGGTGATCGTGTTCGACCGGATCTACGGCGCGAGCGATCAGACCGTGTTCGCTCCCGCCCAGTTGCTCCAGGCCCTCGCCGTCAAGCCCGGCGCCTGGTCCCACTCGCCCGCACGTGAGGTGATCGCCGATCCGGTGCGTGACTGGCTCGATCACGCGACCAATCCGGATCGGGCGCGGCTGCTGAACTGGCTCGATCAGACCGCCACCGCAACGAGCTTCACGGACGCCATCGCCGCCGCGACCCGTCTGATCGCTACCGGTGATGATCCCGCCGGCGACGGACTGGGGATGCTCGCCCGCCGCCTCCACGAGGGCACCGAACCGGCCCCCATGGCCGTGGACCTGCGTGTCTATGACCAGTTCACCAGCACGCTCCCGTCCGAACCAGACACGGCCAAAACCGGGCCGCCCCGGACCGATGCGAGCGGGGTCACGGAGGTGGCAGCATGACCGGGCAGGCAATCACCGACACGGATATCATCACCGCGGGCCGGGCGATCTCGCTGACCAGCACGGTCGTCGCGGACTGGGCGGGCCGGAGCACCCCGAAGCAACGCGAGTACCTGCACGGGTTCCTCACCGCCGAACACGCCTCCCGCACCCACGCCCGCCACGCCCGGCTGCTCGCCGCAGCACGCCTGCCCGCACGGAAATCGTTGGACGGTTACGACTGGACCGCGATCCGGTTCCCCGACGGATACGGACGCGACCAGCTGGTCAGCCTGGAGTTCCTCGACCACGCCGGAGACCTGGTGTTCTACGGCGACGTCGGCACCGGGAAGACCCACCTCGCTTGCGCGCTGGTCGCCGCCGCCTGCCAGCAGGGCATCCCGGCACGGTTCCACACCACCGCGTCGCTGGTCGCCCAGCTACGCCGCGCGAAAGACGCCGACCGTCTCGACAAAGAGCTCGCCGCAATAGCCCGATGCCCGCTCCTCGCGATCGACGAGTTCGGATACCTCCCGATCGACGCTGACGGCGCCAGGCTGCTGTTCCAGGTCATCGCCGACGCCTACGAGAAACGCAGCCTGATCCTGACCACGAACCTCGAGTTCGCCCGGTGGGGAACCGTGTTCGGCGACGACCAGATGGCCGCCGCCGTGATCGACCGCATCGTCCACCACGGCAGGCTCCTGCAGTTCCGCGGCCAGTCCTACCGCGTCGCCCACGCCCTCATGAAATAGACCAACCCGACCCGAGGTCCCCGGCCGCGCTCAAACGGCCGGAAAACCCGCCACCCTGGCCGGAAAATCCGCGCTCAAACGGCCGGGCTCGACTTGACAAAACACACCAGTCGAGGTTGCACGGTGTTGGGCCGCGCGCTTCCGGGATGCGGTCAGTGCACTCAGCCTGAAGGCGCGCCGCGCTTCATTGCCCTCACCGGGGCGGGACATTCGCCCTCCATGGTTTCCGCCAATGTCCTGAGTGATATGGCGGATTTGGATGATTTGAGCGAATATAGAAGCATGAGCACTGCATCCGTACGAACAAGAGATCCGTTGGTCGTCGACCCGCCTAACGACCTCAGCGAGATGCTTGAACTCGGGCGATTCCTGGAGCATCACACCGCTCCTGCGCTGCTGCTCGGTCCCGACGGCGAGCAGATCCCGCTCCCGATGGTGGCGTACGACGTTCTCCGGCAGGTGGTGTCGGCGATGGAGCGCGGCGAGGCTGTCAGCGTCGAACCCATTGATCGGCAACTGACGACTCAGCAAGCGGCCACCCTGCTTGGCATCAGCCGCAGCACGCTGGTCCGGCTGCTCGATGAGCACGAGCTGCCCTTCGAGCGTTTCGGTGAGTCCAGGCATCGGCGATTGCGACTGCACGACGTCCTCGCATACCGCGACCGAAAGCGCGCTGACAGGCGGAGCCGTTTGGACGAGCTCACCCGGCAAGCGGAAGAAGACGGTCTGTATGACGTCGATGCTGGAGCTTACAAGGAAGCATTGGCTCAGGCGCGGAAGCAGTCGTAGCGGTGGCGCGGTTCACGGCGTTCCTCGACGCATGTGTGATCGTGCCGTTGGCGCCGTGCGACACGATGCTCCGCATGGCTGACGCTGGTGCCTTCCGCCCGGTCTGGTCGCAGAACGTGCTCGACGAAGCGCTCAGAGCTCTCGAGCGCATCCACCCGGATGTCGACGCGAGCCGATTCCAGAGCCGTTTCCGATCGATGAATGAAGCCTTCGACGACGCGCTCGTTGAGGGGTGGGAGCCGCTCGCCAAGGGCATCGAACTGCCTGACCCGAATGATGCCCACGTTGTGGCTGCTGCGCTCCTCGGCAGAGCAGACCTCATCGTCACCGAGAACGTGAAGGACTTCCCCGACTCGGTGCTCGTCGGGCTCCGTCATCTTTCGCTGCGAGAGCCGCACGGCGAGGCCTGCACCGGCGAGAAGCCGAATGCGCATCGTGGACAAGCACTGGGGCCCGTGCTCACCTGCGCAACATGCTCAGCGGGTCGGGGGCTTCGCTCTCCTCGTACGCGTGGGCGAGTCGATCGCGTGCGGCGCGCAAGTGCTCCGTGAGCAGCCGGGCGAGCTCGTCGTGATCGTCGGAGCGTATCGAGGCGATCATGAGCCGGTGCTCTTCGTCCGCGGTCTGCCGTCCGCCGAGTTGCTCGATGTTCTCCTGTGAGTAGGGCTGGACCGCGCTCAGCAGACCGTCCAGGATCGTCTCGGTGCGCGGACGGCCCATCATGGCGTACATGTGTCGATGGAACTCGAAGTTGGCGCGCATCCACGCGTCGGTGCTGGACGCGGCCGACATCGACGCCTCGAGCTTCTCCAGCGCAGCAAGATCGCGGGGTCGGGCCTCGGCGACCACAGCCCGCGCGATCAGCGGTTCCAGCGCGAGGCGCAGATCATAGATCTCTTCCAGATCGGCGCGCGACAGTGCGCGCACGGTCGCCCCTTCGCCCGGCTGCATGACGACGAGTCCTTCGCTCGAGAGGATTCGCAGCGCTTCCCGGACGGGGCTTCGGCTCACGCCGAATCGTTGCGCGAGATCTTCTTGGATCAGCGGCGTCCCGGGGGCGAAGACCTTCTCGCGTACTGCCCGGCGGATGAGTTCCGCGATCGCTTCCGGCGACATGGGGCTCCTTTCGGTGTCGGTGCTCTCGCGGTTGATGATTCCCGGAATCGAAGGATCTGCAGTTCCGACTTGACGGGATCCTACTCCGTGGATGTACTGTATCCAATGTAGACGATGTATTCAGATCGTTCGATGGCACTGAAGCCGGACCCGACAGGAGAAGCAATGAGGTCTCACCTGAAATCGCCCACGGCGCTGCGGCGTCGGATCATGCCCATCGCGGCCGTCGCCCTGGGGGCGATCGTGCTTTCCGCGTGCTCCGGCGGGAGCGGGCAAGCCTCGCCTGCCACGGCCGCCTCGGCGAAGCCGGTCGCCGGAGGGACCCTGACCGTTGCCGTGTCCGCACTGCCGGCGATCATCGATCCGTACGCGACCACGCTGCAGGCCAACTGGATCATCGCGCGCAACGTGTGCGAGCCGCTGTTCGACGTGGACACCGCGTTCAAGGTCAAGCCCGTGCTCGCAGAGAGCTCGACATACGACTCGAAGCAGACCTACGTCATCAAGCTCCGCAGCGGAGTGACCTTCCAGGATGGTCAGCCGATGACCTCGAAGGATGTGGTGGCCAGCCTGACTCGCTACGAGGAGACACCCGGGAACGGCTCCATCCTCAAGGGGCTCGTCGCAAGCATCGACGCGAACGACGACAAGACGGTGACCCTGCACCTGAACTCGTCCAGCCTGTTGATCCCGACGCTTCTCACCACGGCGTACATCATGCCCGCGTCGGTCGTCGCCGGGCGCCCCGCGACCCAGGCGCTGGACAAGCTCGACTGCACCGGCCCCTACACCCTGGACTCGAACGTCGCGGGGCAGCAGATCACGCTGAAGAAGTGGTCGGGCTACTCCTCACCCGAAGGACCGTCCAGCGCAGGCACCGGTACGAAGCACGCTTATCTGGACGAGATCGTCTTCAAGCCGATGCCCACCAGCTCGACCCGGATGCAGGCCGTGACGACGGGGCTCGTCGATGTGGCCGCCGGCACCTTGGACGACTATGCGACGGTTGCGTCCAACGCCTCGGTCACAGCCGGGCTTCTGGCCAAGCAGTCCAGCCCGACGATCGTGTTCAACAAGATCAGCGGTGTGATGGCGAACGTGAAGATGCGCCAGGCTTTCCTGGCGGCCTTGAACATGAGCGACATCATGTCCGCAGGCTTCGGGGATCCCGCCAACTTCGACGTCGACGGAAGCATCTTCACGAAGGACAACACGACCTGGCACACGGAAGCGGGAACCAAGGGCCACTACAACGCACCCTCTGGCGACACGGTCAAGAAGCTCCTGAAAGAAGCCGGTTACCACGACGAGAAGATCACCTGGTACACGACGCAGGACGATCCGACCTGGTACGGACCGGCGGTCCCCGCTCAGCAGCAGCTCAAGAAGCTCGGTTTCAACATCGACCTGCAGGTCGTCGACCAGGCCACGATCATCGCGAAGCGCACGGATCCGACGAAGTACGACATCTTCTCCTCTGCGATCCCCACCTATGCGGACCCGCTGTTGCTCCCGTACCTGCAGGACACGTTCCCCGGAGGCTGGACCAGCACCGACAAGAACGATCTGCTGCGGACGCTGTCGACATCGGCCAGCGAGTCCGAGCGTAAGGCGACGTGGGACAAGTTGCAGACGCTCATCTACACCGAGGTGCCGTTCCTGAAGTTCGGGACGGTGTCCGGCGGCACCATTGTGTTCGCCAAGGACACCCATTCCACGGACAGTGTCGCCCACAGCGGCAACCAGCTGTACTTCAACTACTGGAAGTCCGGCAAGTAGGCCGGGCGCGGAGGAGCGGGTCACGATGACGACGAGCACAGTACCGGCGATGGCCATCGGTCGGACACCCACGAAAGCCCCGCCCCGCGGTCTCGTCGGGCGCCTGATCCGGCGCAAGGGGGCCATCGTGGCGATGATCATCCTCGCCGCACTCCTGCTCGCCGCGGTCGTCGGCCCGCTCCTGGCGACTGATCCGAATGCGTTCTCGGGCGCGGCGCGGCTCAAGCCGCCGTCGGGTGCGCACTGGTTCGGCACCGACAACTACGGCCGTGACGTGTTCGCCCGCGTCGTCGTCGGAGCGCGGTCCTCACTGTCCGTGGGGCTGATCAGCGGCGTCGGCGCCACGGTCCTCGGCACCCTGATCGCGCTGCTGGCGAGCAGCTTCCGGTGGGTCGATCTCATCGTGATGCGCATCGTCGACGGAGTCATGTCCTTCCCCGTCCTGGTGCTGGCGCTGGCCATGGTGGCGATCCTCGGCCCGGGCCTCGTCACCGTGAACATCTGCCTGATCATCGTGCTGTTCCCGGGAGTCACGCGAGTGGTGCGCAGCACATCACTCGTCGTCGCGGAGCTGCCGATGCTCGACGCGGCTCGCGCAGCGGGAGCGGGGAGAGCGCGGATCCTGTGGCGTTATGTGCTGCCCGCCTGCCTGACTCCGATCCTGGTGCAGGGCGCCATCGCCTTCACCGTCGCGATCCTCGTGGAGTCCGCGTTGAGCTTCATCGGTGCGGGGCTTCCGCCGGACGTCCCGAGCTGGGGTGCCAGTCTGGCCGCGTCGCGCAGTTACCTGGAGACAGCCTGGTGGATGTGGGTATTCCCAGGGGCCGCTCTCGTCGGCACCGTTCTGTCCACCAACGTCCTCATCGATGACATCCGCGATCTTCTCGACCCCCGCATGACGGAGCGCTGAACCATGCTCACCTATCTCGTCCAGCGCCTGCTGGCGCTCCTGCCCACTGTGCTCGTGCCGCTGATCCTGGTCTTCCTGCTGATCCGGCTCGCGCCGGGGGATCCTGCCGCCATCATCCTCGGCGACCAGGCCACCCCGGCCCAGGTTGCGGCGCTGCGGCACCAGATGGGGCTGGATCAGCCGCCGCTCGCGCAGTTCGGCCGTTTCCTGGGCGACATCGCCACCTTGCAGCTCGGCAACAGCACCTTCCTGCAGCAGCCGGTTGCCCAGGTGATCCCCGGGTACGCCTGGGTGACGATCGAGATCAGCGTTCTCGCTCTGGTCTGGGGGCTGGCGTTCGGAATCATCCTGGGAGCGATCGCGGCCTTCCGTCGTCGTCGCCCGGAAGGCCGTGTGGCCAAGGCGCTCGGGATCCTGGGAATCTCGATTCCGAACTACTTCCTCGCGCTGCTGCTGATCATCGTGTTCGCGGTCGGTCTGCGCTGGTTCGCCGTCGGCGGTTACGTTCCGCCTTCGGCGGGACTCCTGCCTCATCTGAACTCGCTCGTCCTGCCCTCACTCGCACTGGGGCTCGGCGAGGTCGGCTTTGTCAGCAGGATCACCCGCGGCGCACTGCTGGACGTGATCGGGGAGCCTTTCATCGTCACAGCGAAGTCCCTCGGGCTGAGACCCGCGCGAATCGCGGGTGTGCACATCTCACGACTCGCGGCGCTTCCCGTCCTCACCGTGGTGGGCCTGCTGGCCGCGAGCCTCATCTCCGGCAGCGTCGTGATCGAGAACATCTTCGGCATCCCCGGCATCGGGCAACTCATGTTCAACGCCGTGTCCAGCCGCGATTACAACCTCATCCAGGGGATCGTCCTGTTCAGCGGAACCGCCATCATCATCTTCAATCTGGTGATCGATGTGCTCTACGCGATCGTCGACCCCCGTGTCCAGTACGGAGCGCAGTCACGATGACCCCCGAACAGATCCCCGCTCTTCAGGTGCAGAGCCTGGCAGTGACCGCTTCCCGAGGCGGGCGCGCGTTTCCGGCCGTCCGAGGCGTCGATTTCTCCCTCCGGCCGTCATCCAAGCTTGCCCTCGTCGGAGAATCCGGGAGCGGCAAGTCACTGACCGCCCTCGCCATCGCAGGCCTGCTCGCCGACAACCTCACCCCGTCGGGGTCTGCGCGTTTTCACGGCGAAGAGCTCATCGGGATGGCGCCGGATCGGAGACGTGCCCTCGCCGGATCCCGGATCGGCTTCGTGTTCCAGGAACCGATGTCGGCACTGCATCCAATCCTGCCGATCGGTGTACAGCTCGCGGAAGGGCTGCGTGCGCACACCGGGCTGTCACGGGCGCAGCGTCGAGACCGGGCGATCGAGCTGCTCGACCTCGTCGGCCTGGCGAAGGCGCGGAGCATCCTGGACAACAGGATCGGCCAGCTGTCGGGTGGCATGCGACAGCGCGTGATGATCGCGATGGCGATCTCTTGTGAGCCGGATCTGCTCATCGCAGACGAACCCACCACCGCGCTGGATGTCACTCTGCAGCGACAGATCATCGAGCTGTTGCGCGGATTGCAGGAGCGGCTGGGGCTGTCCTTGCTGATGATCACCCACGATCTCGGCGTGGTGTCCGAGACATGCGAAGAGGTCGCCGTGATGTATGCCGGTGAGATCGTGGAGCGCGGACGCACCGCCCAGATCATGCGAGCACCTGGTCACGCCTACACCGGGGCGTTGCTGGATGCATCGCCGCGCATCGGCGATACCCGGCGGCGGCTGCCGTCCATTGCGACGTCGGCCCCGTGGCTCACGGACACTCGCGAGATGGCAGGAGAGGGAGTCGTGAGCGAGCTGCGTGAGGTGTCCCCGGGCCACTGGGTTCGAGATCAGGATCAGGAGGCGGCGGCATGACTGCGTTGCTCGAACTGGATGGTCTCGTGAAGGACTTCCGCATCGGCCCGCCGCTGCGGAAGACGACCTTCCACGCGGTCAAGGGAGTGTCGTTGCGGATCGAGGAGGGGGCGAGCTATGGACTCGTCGGAGAGTCCGGATCCGGCAAGACCACTGTCGCGCGGATGGTCGCGCAGCTTGCCCGGCCGACGAGCGGAACCATCCGTTTCGACGGCAGGGATGTGACAGGATTGCGCGGCAGGACCCTGCGCGAGTTCCGACGCGATGTGCAGATGGTGTTCCAGGATCCGTATGGGGCTCTCAATCCGCGGATGACCGTGCTCGAGCTCATCAGTGAGCCCTGGGAGATCCACGGGCTGCATACGCGGCCGGATCGCCGATTGCGGGCCGGAAGGCTCCTCGATCAGGTGGGGCTCGCGTCGTCGGCGCTCGAGCGCCGACCGGCCGAGTTCTCCGGCGGACAGCGCCAGCGCATCATGATCGCCCGAGCCCTCGCATTGGAGCCGAGGCTCATCGTGGCGGATGAGCCGGTATCCGCGCTGGATGTGTCGGTTCAGGCTCAGGTACTGAACCTCATGAAGGATCTGCAGGATGAACTGGGGCTGTCCTACCTGTTCATCTCGCACGATCTCTCCGTCGTGGAATTCTTGTGCGATCACATCGGCGTGATGCTCCTCGGCGACCTCGTCGAGGAGGGCGATCGCGCGAGCATCTATCGCTCGCCGCGCACGGATTACACCAAGAGGCTCTTGGATGCTGTTCCGCCGCTGCCTGTCGCCGCCGCACCGGAGATGGACCGAGCATGAGCGGGCCGACCATGACGACGACCACCGGGCCGGTGATCGGCCGTGCGCACGGAGGAACCACCGCGTATCTGGGGGTTCCGTTCGCTGCGCCGCCCGTCGGAGAGCTGCGGTTCGCGAGTCCGCGAAGGAGCCCGAGCTGGTCCGAACCGCGTTCCGCCACTTCTTTCGGCGCCTCGCCGGTGCAGCCGACGACGCCGCACACGGAAGGGCTGATCCTGTCCGAGGACTGTCTGACCCTGAACATCTGGGTACCGGACCGGATCGGGGACGCAGACGTGCTGTTCTGGGTGTACGGGGGCGGATTCCAGGGCGGCAGCTCCGCCTTGCCGATTTTCGACGGTGCGCGTCTCGCCGCAGAACAGGGGATCGTCGTCGTCTCCGCGAATCACCGGACCGGTGTGCTGGGGTTCTCGGCTCTCACCGGCAGCGGGCTGCCTGAAGCATCGAACCTCGGGGTGCAGGACGTCATCGCGGCGTTGCGCTGGGTGCACGAGAACGTGTCGGCGTTCGGCGGCGATCCGAGTCGGGTGACGCTCATGGGCCAGAGCTCTGGGGCGTTCGTGTCCGCGGCGCTCCTGGCCGCACCTTCTGCACGAGGTCTCTTTCACCGACTCGTCCTCATTTCCGGGGGCGCCTCGCGGCTCGTCACGCTCGCGCAGGCCCGTCGTCACGCCGAGCAGTTCCTCGAGGCCGCAGGGATCGCCTCCGACGCCTCCGATCCCGGAGCTCGGCTGCGCGATCTGCCGGTGGCGGCGATTCTCGCCGCACAGGGCGCGGTCGGGTCCCGCGAGATCGGTGCGCGCAACGCGGCCAACCCGGATTCGCTGGGCGTCGTGCTCGATGCGGGGGCGCCGGGCCCGGTTCTCGACGATCATCCGATGCAGGCGATCGCGGCGGGCAGAGCCTCCGCGATCCCGTTGCTATTCGTCGTCACAGGGGCCGAGGTCGCGAGCCTGCGCGGACCGGACGAGGAGTTCGTGCCGTCGAGTCGCGACCGTCTTGTCGCCGAAGTCGAAGCCTGGGGAGCTCCCGATCCGATGGCGCTCGTCGCCGAATACGAGGATCCGGATCTCGGCAGGATGCGGGAGAACATTCTCACTGACTACATCTATCGGCTTCCGGCCGCCCGTTCCGCGCTCGCACAGACCGCGGCTTCCGGAAGGGCATGGATCGCTCAGGTGGATCAGCCTGACGACACACTGGCATCTCACGATCTGCCTGCGGCTCTCCTGTTCGGCAACCTCGCCGACGATGACCCCCATGCCGTGTTGAGTGGGCTGCTCCGCGAGACGATCGGCGGGTTCGCGCGCATGGGATCCGCCGATTGGGCGGAGTTCGAGACCCCCGATTCGGGAGTCATGCACCTCGGCAGCGGGCGCAGGGTGATCCCTGCATCTTTCGCGCGACTCCTCGCCCACTGGGAAGGGACACCTCGACCATGACAATCGCAGAGCAGCGACGACCTGCCCCGCCCGTCGCGCCTCACGCATTTCGCATCGGTGTCGGTGCGGGATTCGCCGGAGATCGGATCCAGCCTGCCGACGATCTGGCGCGGTACGGAGGTGTGGACGCGATGGCGTTCGAGTGCCTCGCAGAACGCACGATCGGCGTCGCGCAGCAGATGCGTCAGCAGGGTACCGGTCCCGGGTTCGATTCGCGGCTGCTTCGCCGCTTCGCCGGAACGCTCCCGCACCTGCTGCCGCGTGGTGCGGTCGTCACGACGAATGCCGGTGCCGCCGATCCGATCGGAGCCGCGGAGGCGACTCGCGCTCTCTGTGACTCGATCGGCCTTGCCCCCGTGATCGCGGCGGTGACCGGCGATGATGTGCTGTCGGCGATCGACTTGAAGCAGTCCCGGATCCTGGGTACTGACGACACGCTCTGGGACGTCCGTGATCGCCTGGTGTCTGCGAACGCCTACATCGGGGCCGAGCCGCTCGTGCAGGCGCTCGGCCAGGGAGCCCAGGTCGTCATCGCCGGCCGATGCTCCGATGCAGCGCTGTTCGTCGCCCCGCTGGCGCACCACTTCGGCTGGGCGCTCGACGATCTCGGTGCCATGGCACGTGCGAGCCTCGTCGGCCACCTTCTGGAATGCGCAGGGCAGCTCACCGGCGGATACTTCGCAGATGCCGGGCGCAAACGGGTGGATCGGCTCTGGGATCTCGGATTCCCGATGGCGGACGTGCGGGCGGATGGCTCCGCGACGTACACGAAGCTCCCGGGTACCGGCGGTGTGATCGATCGCCGCACGGTGCTCGAGCAGCTTCTGTACGAGATCGACGATCCGGCGTCGTACAAGACGCCTGATGTGACGATCGACTTCAGCCGGGTCAGTATTCGTGCCGACGGCGCATCGACGGTCACCGTCGACGGCGCACGGGACGCCGGCAGGCCGGAACAGCTCAAGGTGAGCGTCGGCCTGCGCGACGGTTACCTCGCCGTTGCCGAGATCTCCTACTCCGGCGCGGATTGCATGAGGCGGGCCGAGCTCGCGGCCGAAGTGGTGCAGGAGCGCTGGCAGCATATACGACGGTTCAACCCCGATCTGCTGTCCGTGGGCTACATCGGCGTTGATGCGACCCGTCCCTGGTGGCCCGACGCGGAACGCTCCCCGTCAGAAGTTCGGCTGCGCATCTCGGTGCGCACGTTCGATCGCGCCGCAGCGGACGCCCTGTGCGACGAGGTCGAGGCGCTCTACACGAACGGACCATACGGCGGCGGCGGTGTCACGACCGTGGTCCGGGAGACGCTCGGAATCGTTTCCACGATGATCGATCGTGAGGCAGTGACGACGAAGGTGACGATGAGATGATCCGGCGAACGCTGCATGACATCGCGCACGCGCGCGCCGGCGACAAGGGGGACAGCTCGATCTTGTTTCTCGCGCCGTTCGACGAGGGCGACTACGCACTCTTGCGCCATGTGGTCACGCAAGCGGCGGTCGCCGCACATTTCCAGATCCGCGACGTCGCCAGCGTCGCGATCCGTCCGCTTGAAGCCCTCAGCGCGCTGTCGATCGTGATCCCGCATCGGCTCGACGGCGGTGTCACCCGGTCCGCGACGGCGGACCCACACGGGAAGACGCTCTCCGGCCACCTCCTTGCCTTGCCCCTTGACGGATCGCGCGCGGGAATCCAGGCTGAGGGAGGCATGGGGTCAGGTCTCGTTTCGTGATGGCGTTGCCGTGGCCACGGGGTTCCGCGACTGGCCCGCTGGGATCGGCACGCGGGGTGGGATCCGGGGAGGGTTTCGTGAACGTGATCGATCTCGCACCGACGCTCCTTGACTTCGCGGGCATCTCCGGCACCGAGCACGTGCACGGCAACAGCGTCGGAGACGCGATCGTCTCCGGTGGCGAGACCGCCGGCTGGCGGACCCAGTACGGGTAGACCTTCGGTCATCGCGCGCTCTGGCACGACGGATGGAAGGCGGTGACCGTGCACGAGACGTCCGTACCGCACGGCCCGGAAAGGACGGACTCCGCATGCCCACCCCGATCATCCTCGACTGCGATCCCGGCCACGACGACGTCTTCGCGATCTGGCTCGCCGCCGCGCACCCGGCCATCGACCTGCGTGCGATCACCGCGGTCGCCGGCAACGGGCACATCGCCGATACCACCCGCAACGCCCTGGTGGCGTGCACGGTGGCCGGGATCACGGACGTCCCGGTCGCCCGGGGCGCGGAGCGACCGCTCGTGCAGGAGCTGTCGATCGCGGACTGGATCCACGGCGCGAACGCGCTCGGCGGGCCGGAACTGCCTGAGCCCGAGATCGCACTCGACGATCGCGAGGCGCTCGCCCTCATGCGCGACGTGGTCGCGGGCTCGACGCAACCGGTCACGATCGTCGCCACCGGTCCGCTCACGAACGTCGCGCTCTTCGTCGGACGGCACCCGGATCTGCTTCCGCGGATCGCCCGGGTGATCTGGATGGGCGGATCCACCGGCCGTGGGAATGTCGCCGCGTATGCGGAGTTCAACGCCTGGACGGATCCGGAAGCCATCCAGATCGTGCTCGACTCCGGGGTCCCGTTCACGATGGTGGGGCTCAACATCGCCCACCAGGCGCTGATCACCGCCGACGTGCGGTCGCGCGTCGCCGCGGCGGGAACGCGCATGGGCGCCTTCGGGGCCGCGCTGCTGGAGTACTTCTGCGCGGCCTACGAGAAGGCCGAGGGGATGGCCGAGGGGCCGCTGCACGACCCGATCACCGTCGCGATGATCGCCGATCCGGCGGTCGCTACGATCGTGCGCACCCGCCTCGACATCGAGCTCACCGGCACCGAGACCCGAGGCGCGACCTGCGTGGATCTGCTCGGCGTTCTCGGGAGGCAGGCGAACGCCGAGGTCGCCCTTGACCTGGACGTCGACCGCTTCTGGAACCTCATCGAGGGCGCCGTGCGGGCGCTCGACTGACGCAAGTTTATAGTGGAAGCACATAGATGGATCAAGATTGATCGTTGATGAAGAGCGCACTGGTTCGTACCGTGAAGTGATGACGATGACAGCTCCGACCGCCGCCGTCCGCACGAGCCGCGTGACGGAGCTGATGGGCATCCGCTACCTCGTCCTCGCATTCATCGCGCGGCTCCCCTTCGCGATGGCCGTCGTCGGCGTCCTGCTGCTCCTGGTCGGCGCCGGGCGCACGGTGGCCGAAGGAGGCCTGGTCTCCGCGGTGATCGGCATCGGCACCGCGGCCGGCGCCCCGCTGCTGGGCCGCGCCGTGGAGCGTTTCGGCCAGCGCCCGGTGCTGCTCGTGATCGCGCCCGTGTTCGGCGTGCTGCTCGTCGCGATCGTCCCGCTCACCTGGCTGGAGGCGCCGGTGGCGCTGCTGCTGGCCGTGGCCGCGCTGGCCGGGATCTCGAGCCCGCAGGTCGCGCCGCTCTCGCGATCCCGCGTGACGGCGGCCGCGCCGACGGCGTCCCCCACGACCCTCGACGCGGCGATGGCCTACGAGTCGATGGCCGATGAGGGGGCGTTCGTGGTCGGGCCCGCGCTGGTCGGAGTGCTGTCCGCGTCATCGGGGCCGTACGCCCCGCTCCTGGTCGCGGCCGCCCTCACGTTCTCCGCCGTGGTCGTGTTCGCGCTGCATCCGACGGCCTCCGCGCCGGAGCCTGCTCACGACGCCGCGCAGGCTCCGCGCGGCGCGCTCGTCACGGGCTGGTTCGTCCTCCTCGTGGCCGGGATGGCGACGATCGGCGCGCTGTTCGGCACGACGCTCACCTCGCTCACGCGCTGGATGGAACTGCAGCACATGCCGGATCTGACCGGCGTCGTCTACGGCATCATGAGCGTCGGGTCGATCATCGCGGCGGTGGTGCTGCCGAAGATCCCCGTCGCCGTGCTGCCGCGGCGGATGCGATGGGTCGTCTGCAGCGCGGTCGGCGGCGTCGGACTGGTCGTGCTCGCGAGCACGACGACGATGGTGGCCACTTGCGTGGGCCTGCTGGTGCTCGGCTGCGGCATCGGCGGCGCGCTCGTCACCGTGTTCGGCCTGGCGGCGCACGACGTCGCCGCGTCGCGGCGCACCTCGGCGTTCGCGATCCTCGCCGCCGCGCTGATCGTGAGCCAGGCGGTGACGACCGCGCTCTGCGGACAGCTGGTGACGGCGGCCGGCCCGCTCGCGGGCTATGTCGCCGGGCTTGGTGCGGGCGCCGTGCTCCTCGCCCTCGCGCTCGCGCGCCTCGCCCGCGGCGCCGTCAGTGCAGCAGCTCCGTCGCCGCGGAACGGATGAGGTCCGTGACCTCGGCGATGCTCGCGCGCGGATCCTTCTCCCGGTAGATCATCTCGAGCGCCAGCGTCGCCGGCTGCGCCAGGGGCCGGGCGACGACGCCGCCCGGCAGCGATTCGGCCGCGGACCGGGGGACGAGGCTGAACGCCCTCCCGTCGCCGAGCAGGTAGCTGCGCGAGCCGACGATGCGCGGCGGCGAGACGAGCACCATCGGGGTGAGGCCGCGGTCGATGCACATGCCGAGGAGGGCATCGTAGTATTCCGGAGCCTGCTCCCGTGGCCACAGCAGGAGGGGCAGGTCGCCCAGCTCCCGCAGATCGACCGCGTCTTGCGTCGCGAGAGGGTGGGTCGTGGCGAGGACCGCGACGAACTCCTCCTCGACGAGGACCTCCTTCACGAAGCGCGGCGGCGGCGTGAGGAACCGGCCGATGCCGATGTCGGCCGCGTGCTCCCGCAGCGTCTCCACGACGGTGCCGCTCTCGGCGGCGAGCTCCTCGATGCTCGTGCCCGGGGCCGCGTCCTCGGCACGGCGGATCACGGCGGGGAGCAGCCGGTTGACCACGCTCGGCGAGGCGGCGACCCGGACCCGGGCGAGGTGGGCGCTGTGGAACAGTTGCGCGCGATCGGTCAGCCGTCCGGCGGCGTCGACGAGCGCCCGTGCGTCCTCGAGCAGGGCCTCGCCCGCCGGCGTCAGGGTCGCAGCCCTGGTCGACCGGGCGAAGAGTCGGAGCCCGAGGGCCACCTCCAGCCGCTTGAGCTCCTGGCTGGCCGTCGCCTGCGCGATGTGCAGGCTCTCGGCGGCCCGTCCGAAGTGGAGCTCGTCGGCCAGGGCCAGAAAGACCTCGATCTGCCGAAGAGTGATCCTCATAGATGAAGCCTATCAATCGAGCATGATTTGTGCATTGGTCGCATGGGTTGCGTCCTCTAGCGTGGAGGGATCGAGAGTGGAGTGGGGCGAAGATGCTGGCAGTCGTAGGCGACCTGGTCGAGGACATCATCGTGTGGCCGGCGGGGCCCCTCAGGAGAGGGACCGACAACGAGGCCCGGATCTATCGCACGCGCGGCGGTTCCGCGGCGAACGTCGCAGCCTTCGCCGCCCCTCTGCACGCCACGCGCTTCATCGGATGCGTCGGTGACGACGCCGCCGGCGAGTATCTCGCCCAGGATCTGGAGGACTTCGGCGTCGATGTCTGCGTGCAGCAGCGCGGCAGCACCGGCACGATCGTCATCCTGATCGAACCCGACGGCGAGCGCACCATGCTGCCGAACCGGGCCGCGGCGACGCTGCTCGAGCCCGTCTCACCGGAGTGGCTCGACGACGTCGACCTGCTCCACGTCCCGGCCTACTCCTTCGACGGTTCCCCCGTGCGCGAGAGCGTCGAGCAGATGATCGCGGTGGTCCGCGCCCGCGGCGGCCTGATCTCGGTCGACGCCTCGTCGACGCATGTCATCGAGAACTTCGGGCTCCGCGGCTTCCTCGATCAGCTCGAGCGCATCGCGCCCGACTTCGTCATCGCCAACGAGGACGAGGCGCGGCTCATGGGCTTCGGCGACCCGGCGGCCGAGCGCCGGATCCTGCGCCGCAATCCGTCGACGACCTACGTGCTCAAGTCCGGACCGCTTCCGACGCGCGTGCTCGCACGCGGCCAGGAGCCGCTGGTCGTGCCCGTGCCTCCGGTGAGCGAGATCCTGGACTCGACAGGCGCCGGCGATGCCTTCGCCGCCGGGTTCCTCTCCGCGTTCCTGCGCACCGCCGACCTCCGGATGTCCTGCGAGGGCGGTCATCGTGCCGCACAGGCGGTGCTCGGCTCCCCGGGGGCGACCTCGCCGATCCCGCTCCCGCCCAAGAAATAGATAAAGACAATCAATAAGACAGATTTGCCCGTTGTGGTGAAGGATTCTCGGATCCGACACTGAGACGAGAACGTGCTCCCCGGAGCCGGCCCGAACCCCACGAAAGCAGGAGACCCATGAACGCCATTCGCATCTCGGACGAGGTCCAGGAAGCCGTCGCCGCGGGCAAGCCCGTCCTCGCCCTCGAGTCCACGATCTTCACGCACGGTCTTCCGCGCCCGCGCAACCTGCAGGTCGCCACGGAGTCCGAGGCGCAGCTGCGCGCCGCCGGCGTGGTCCCGGCCACGATCGGCGTCATCGGCGGGCAGCTGGTCGTCGGCCTCTCCACCGCCGAGATCGAGGCCCTCTCCAACGACGACACCGTGGTCAAGGCGTCGATCCGCGACCTGCCGATCGCCGCGGCGAAGAAGCTCAATGCGGGCACCACGGTCGCCGCCACGGCCTTCGCTGCGCACGCGGCCGGCATCCGGGTCTTCTCCACGGGCGGCCTCGGCGGCGTGCACCAGGGGGCCGCGGAGACCTTCGACGAGTCGGCCGACCTCGGCGCCCTGGCGAGCCTGCCGATCGTCGTCGTCAGCGCCGGTGTCAAGTCGATCCTCGACATCGGGCTGACCCTCGAGCGTCTCGAGACGCTCAACGTCCCGGTCGTGGGGTGGAAGACGACCGACTACCCGGGCTTCTACATCACCGACTCCGGCCACGACATCGAGTACTCCGTCGACAGCACCGACGAGATCGCGGACATCGTCGCGAGCCGGGATGCGCTGAAGCTCAGCGCGACCGTGCTGGTGGCCAACCCCATCCCCGCCGACAAGCAGCTCCCGCCGGAGACCCTGGAGAAGGTGCTCGTCGAGGCGAACGCCGCGGCGGCGGAGGCGAACATCATCGGTCACGACACCACGCCCTTCCTCCTCGACTACATCCAGAAGGCGACCCAGGGCGAGAGCCTCGAGGTCAACATCGAGGTGTACCGCAACAACGTGGCACTGGGCGCGGGGATCGCACGCTCCCTCAGCAACCGCTGACCCGCATGTACGTGAAGATCTGCGGGCTGTCGACGCTCGAGACCGTCCGAGCCGCGCTGGATGCAGGCGCCGACGCGATCGGGCTGGTGCTCAGCGCGCGCAGCGCCCGCCGCGTCTCGCCGGCCGTGGCCGCGGAGCTCGCGGGCTACGTGGGCGCGGCGGCGGACACCGTCCTCGTCGTGGACGAGACGGCTGCGCACGAGGCCGCCGGCATCGCGCGCACCGCGGGGATCGACATCCTGCAGCTTCACGGATCCGGATACGGTGCCGCGGACTTCGCCCGGGCCGCGGACATCACCCCCCGCATCTGGCGGGCGACCTCCTTCGCCGACGTGGACTTCCCGTACCGCGTCGGCGAACGAGGCGAGGAGACGCTGCTGCTGGATGCCCCGACCCCCGGGGCGGGCGAGCGCTGGGACGCCTCCGTGCTCGCCGACCGGACGATCGACGGGCCCTGGATGCTGGCCGGAGGCCTCACGCCGGACAACGTCGCCTTGGCCGTGGCCGGGCTGCGCCCCTGGGGCGTGGACGTGTCCAGCGGCGTGGAGTCGTCGCGCGGCGTCAAGGATCCCGGCCTCATCCGGGCGTTCGTCGCGGCGGCGCGTTCGGCGGCCTGATCCACGAGATCTCGGTGCGGTCACGATCCCTCCGGATCCGCGGGAGCGGCCCGAACCCAGCGACCTCGACGCCGCGATGGACAAGCTCACCCAGGCGCAGGAGAAGCTCACCCAGGCGCAGGAGAAGCTCACGGCGCTCTCGGACAAGGCGCAGGCCGCCAGCACCACGCTCACCGACCAGGCCGAGAAGCTGCAGGACGTCTGCAACAAGGCCTGATCCGCACTTCGAGCATCCCGCTCGTCCGCAAAGGCGCCATCCGGATCACCTCCGGATGGCGCTCTTCGGCGCTCCAGAGCCGAGGCGGGAGCTCTCTTCTCGGCGGTCGGCAGGCCTGCACCCGCCGGCGTGCTGCAGGCCTCCGGGTCCCCGCGCTCCGGGGGGATCCGCGCGTCCGCGCTCCCGAGGGATCCGAGGGATCCGCCGTCTGCGGCGCTCCCGGGAGACCTTCCTCTTTTCAGGCGATTCTCTTCCCGTGCATAGGACTTTCACGGTAATCCTGTTTCTTGTGCGCCTGACCGGCGCACGACATCCGCACCGTCGCGGGAACCCTCGCGGCGATGCCTGGAGGGAGAAGCAATGTCAGAGAAGAGCGCCCGCACACGACGACGTGTCGCGGCGACGACGTCCGCGTTCGTGATCGCGGCGGCCGGGATGGCGACCTTCGGGGCGATACCCGCCGTCGCCGCACCGGCGAGCCCCCCATCGTCCAGCACCCCGCCGCCGACCGCGACGGCATCGGCGGGCACCCGATCCGCTGGGTCGGCCGCAGACGGCGGCGCCGGCGATCACTACATCAACTACGTCGCGCCCCGCGCCGAGGCGTTCACCGACGCATCCGACGACGAGGCCGTCGTCGCCGCCGACGGCAGCACCAGCACCCGCCAGACGGTCGGCGCCGCGGCCTTCGAGCGGGCGAAGAAGAACGACCAGAAGCACGCGCAGGGCAATCCCGTGGCCGCGAAGCAGCTGGCCAAGACCGAGGCGCAGGCGGTGAAGACCGGCACGAGCCCGAAGAACCTGAAGAAGTCGAAGACGACGCAGCAGGCCAAGCTCCTCACGATCCTGGTCGAGTTCGACGGCACCGACGACTTCTCGAACCTGCAGGTGCCGACCGGGTTCGGCGCGACGGACTGCAAGCCGGGCGACGTGCAGGGCCCGACCCGGCACAACGAGATCCCGGATCCGGCCACCGCCGCCCACAAGGACAACAACACGATGTGGGTGCCCGACTTCTCGAGCGACTTCTACAACAAGATGCTGTTCTCCACGAAGGGCGTCACCGAGCGCGTGCGCACGGACCTGACGGGCCCGGATGGCAAGCCCGGGTTCGACATCTCCGGCAACACCATGAAGAACATGTACGAGGAGATGTCCCGCGGGGCGTACTCGCTCACCGGCGAGGCCACCGCATGGGTCACCGTGCCGCACTCGGAGGCCTATTACGGCGCCACCGTCTGCCACATCAACCCGGAGACCGGCCAGTACGAGGCCGGTCCCATGCAGGACATGCAGGGGCACCCCGACAACCCGCTCGGCCCGGGGCAGCTGCCCATCGACGCCGTGGCGGCGCTCGCGGCGCAGAATCCCGACTTCCCGTGGGCCGACTACGACATCGAGGATCAGGGAGATCGCGACGGCGACGGCAACGTCAACGAGCCCGACGGCATCATCGACCACGTCGTGCTGGTGCACGCAGGCGAGGACAAGTCCGGCGGCGGCGGCAAGGAGGGCACCTACGCGATCTGGGCGCACTCCTCCGACGTGGCGGGCGGCGCCGCGATCCCCGGCACCGACTTCAAGATCCAGAACTACATCGTGCAGCCGGAGAACTCCGGCGTCGGCGTGTTCGCGCACGAGTACGGTCACGACCTCGGGCTTCCGGACCTGTACGACACGTCGAACGCGGGCAACTCCGACATCGACTTCTGGGATCTGATGAGCTCCGGCTCGCACTCCGGGCCGATCTTCCAGTCCCAGCCGACCCACATGGGCATCTGGGACAAGTGGGTGCTCGGCTGGGCGGAGCCCGAGGTGATCAATCCGGGCGACGGCACCAAGACGGTCAAGGTCGGCCAGACCTCGCGGCCGGCGAAGGGCACCAAGGACGGCATCAAGGTCAACCTGCCGGACAAGGTGATCACCCTCGCCGAGCCGCACAGCGGATCCGAGATGTGGTACTCGAACGCCGATCAGAACTGGGCCGACGCGCGACTGACCCGTTCGATCGACGCAGTGCCGGCCGGTGCGACCTTCTCGATGTGGAACAACTACGTCATCGAGAAGGACTGGGACATGGGCTTCATCGAGGTCTCGACCGACGGCGGATCCACCTGGAGCCCGCAGAAGGTCTACGACGAGTCCGGTGCGCTGGTCTCCACGGATGACGGCTACAGCGACCCGAACGGCCGCATGAAGGACTACGGCGGGCTCAGGTACGGCCTCACCGGGTCCTCGGGCGGCTGGCGTCATGACCACATCGACCTGTCGGCCTATGCGGGGCAGAACATCCAGGTGCGCCTGCGCCAGGCCACCGATGCGGCGTTCGAGGAGCGCGGCTGGTTCTCCGACGACTTCGCCCTGACCGCCGGCGGCGCCGACGTCTGGACGGATGACGTCGAGTCCGGCGACAACGGCTGGACCGCGACCGACTCCACCTTCACCGACACCACCGGTGCCGGCTGGACCCGCGACAGCGGCACTCAGATCAAGGCGCAGTACTACCTGGTCGAGTGGCGCAACTTCGACGGCTTCGACAACGGCCTGAAGTACGGCTACACCACGGTGTACAGCGACGACGCCTGGAAGGTCGAGAAGGTCCCGTACAACGCGCCCGGCGCGCTGGTCTGGTACCGCGACACCACCTACGGCAACTCGAACCAGGTCACCACGAACCTGACCAGCCTGCCGAGCTACGGCGCCAAGGGCGGCCTGCTGCTCGTGGACAGCCACTTCGACCCGCTGCGCCGCACGGGTGCGGAGGCGGATCTGGATCCGTCGACGCTGAAGAACCTGCCCAGCCGTGCGCAGTCGTCGAACGCGGCCTTCGGCCTGCAGGCCACGTACCCGTTCAAGGACTGCCTGGTGGACGCGGACTACACCGAGGCGTGCACCGACATCCCGGCGCTGCCCGCGGTGAGCACCTTCACCGACGACAAGGGCTGGGTGGCCGGCCTGGAGGTGCGCGGCGGACAGCTGTTCAACCGCATGCGCGACTCCTCGGTGGTCGTGCCCTCGGTGGGCGGCGCGCCGTACACCACGCGCGTGGTCAACCCCGACGGCACCCCGGCGACCGACTGGTACGGCGCGGACCTCGGGTTCACCACCCTCGGCACCGGCAACCCCGCCGACGCCGGCGTGGGCTACGGCACCGTGATCTCGGTGAAGAAGTCGATGCAGGGCAACACCGCGGCACTCATCTCGGTGACCGCGCCCCGCAAGGGCTGACCCGAACCCGCAGCGCCGGTCCCGCACCCGCAGGGCCGGCGCTGCGGCGTGCACGGCGCCGTGGCGCGGCGGGCGTGAGGATCCGGTGAGGACCGCTCCGACACGCCCCGTGAGGATTCCGTGAGGGGCGCCTGGCCGCGCCCGAATCGGGCCCTAGGCTTCCCCTGTGAGCAGCAAGGCCGTCATCGACCATCAGGCGTCGACCGCAGGCAGGAGTCCGCTCCGCCTCGCCCTCATCATCGGCGCCCTCGGAGTCGTCTTCGGCGACATCGGCACGAGCCCGATCTACACGCTGCAGACCGTGTTCGACCCGGGCGATCCGCATCCGGTGCCGCTGACCACCGAGAACCTGTACGGCGTGGTCTCCCTGATCGTGTGGTCGGTGATCCTCATCGTCACCATCACGTACGTGCTGCTCGCCATGCGGATGGACAACGACGGCGAGGGCGGCATCATGGCGCTGCTGACCCTGCTGCGCCGCTGGGCGCCGACCGCCCGCACGCGCACGGTCGCGTTGCTGTCGGGCCTCGCCGTGCTGGGCGCCGCGCTGTTCCTCGGCGACAGCATGATCACCCCGGCGATCTCGGTGCTCTCCGCGGTCGAGGGTCTGAAGACCATCAATCCGGATCTGGCCGAGTGGGTGGTGCCGATCACCGCCACCATCCTGCTGATCCTGTTCCTGATCCAGAAGTTCGGCAGCTCCGTGGTCGGACGGCTGTTCGGGCCGATCATGGTGGTCTGGTTCGTCGTCGTCGGGGTGCTGGGCATCGGCGGCATCGCGCACGACCCGCAGATCCTGCTCGCCCTGTCGCCCACATACGCGATCGGCTTCATGGTCGGCCATTTCAACATCGCCTTCTTCGCGCTCGCCGCGGTGGTGCTGTCGGTCACCGGCGCCGAAGCGCTGTACGCCGACATGGGCCACTTCGGACGCAAGCCGATCTCCGTGGCGTGGCTGTTCCTCGTCTTCCCGGCGCTGGCGCTCACCTACCTCGGCCAGGGGGCGCTGCTGCTCGAGGACAAGGCGAACATGTCGGCGCCGTTCTTCCTGCTGGCGCCCGAGTGGGGGCGGATCGCGCTGGTGATCCTGGCCACCGGCGCCACCGTGATCGCGTCGCAGTCGGTGATCTCCGGGGCCTTCTCGGTCGCGGCCCAGGCCGCGGGCCTCGGCTACCTCCCGCGGCTGCGGGTGACGCACACGTCCTCCGAGTCGCACGGCCAGGTGTACGTGCCGTGGATCAACTGGCTGCTGATGGTGTCGGTGATCACGCTGGTGTTCGCGTTCCGCAGCTCCGCCTCGCTCGCGTTCGCCTACGGGATGGCGGTGACCGGCACCATCACGATCACCACGATCCTGTTCTTCTACCTCGCCCGCCGGCGCTGGAAGACGCCGGGCTGGATCCTCGGGATCGGCGCGGCCGTGCTGCTCACCGTGGATCTGCTGTTCTTCGCGGTCAACCTGACCAAGTTCGTGCACGGCGCCTGGCTGCCGCTCGCGATCGGGCTCGCCGCGTTCATCGTGATGACCACGTGGCAGCGCGGGCGCGCGCTGATCACCGCGCGCCGCACCGAGGCGGAGGGGTCCCTCACCGACTTCGTCAGCAACCTGCGCACGCACCCGAAGCTCGTGGACCGGGTGCCCGGCACGGCGATCTTCCTCAATCCGGGCGGCACCACGACGCCGCTCGCGCTGCGCGCCAACGTCGAGCACAACCACGTTCGCCATGCGCGGGTGATCATCGTGTCGGTCGACATCCAGAACATCCCGCGAGTGCCGCAGGCCCAACGCTGCACGGTCGACGACCTAGGCGATCCGACCGACGGGATCCTGTACATCTCCGCGCGGTTCGGATACGCCGAGAAGCCGGATCTGCCCCGCGCACTGCGCAGCATCCCGCCGCACAAGACCCAGGGCTGGCTCGACCTGGACAATGCGACGTACTTCCTGTCGAAGATCGAACTGCGCGAGGGTCGGCGCGGCGGCATGGCGCTGTGGCGGAAGCGGCTCTTCCTCGCCGCCTCGCACATCACGACCGACGCGAGCGACCACTTCGGTCTGCCCCGTGACCGGGTGATCGTGATGGGCTCTCAGATCGAGCTCTGACCGGGCGGGGTCCGCGCGTCGGTCCCGGTTCCGGTGCGCACCTCGGTCCCCGAGCGTCCTTCGTCTCGCTGCGCTCGCTCAGGAACCGGGGAGTGCGGTGATCCCGCGTCCGGTCCCTGAGCGAGGAGCGCAGAACACGTGCGCGGGCGCGGGGGCGTCGGTCGTGAGCACGCGGGTCTTCGGGGTCTCGTCGATGATGGTGGTTCCTCTCGGTCGGCGGCCGGGTGCGGCGCCCGGCCCGGGTCTGCGGACGCGGCCCGCGTCGCGGTCGCCGCAGCGCCGGACGGACACATGCTAGGCGACGCGAGTGTCGCTGCGCGGCACAGGTGATGCGAGTGCCGCTGCGCCGCATCATGGAGGTATGGAGACGTCTTCGAATGGTGCCCGCACGCTGTCCGTCGGCGACAAGTCCTTCCCGCCGTCGGCGCACGGACTGACGCTGGAGCAGTTCCTGCTGACGAGACCGGTGCGCTCCGACTTCGCGACGCCGCTGCTCACGCTCGACGCCGGTGCGATGGCGCACAACGAGGTGCGCATGGCCGACTGGGCGCAGGGAGCCGGGGTGCTGCTGGCCCCGCACGGCAAGACGGCTATGGCCCCGATGCTGTGGCGGCGGCTGCTCGACGACCGCCCCCGTGGTGCCGGCGCCTGGGGACTCACGCTCGCCACCCCGTGGCAGGCGCAGGTCGGACGCGCCCACGGAGTGCGCCGCATCGTCATCGCGAACGAGGTCGTGGATCCGATCGGGCTGCGCTGGATCGCCGATGAGCTGGCCGCGCACCCCGACGTCGAGATCCTGAGCTGGGCCGACGGCGTCGATGTGGTCCGCGCGATGGAGACCGCCTCGAACGGGGGAGCGCCGCGTCCGCTGCGGGTGCTCGTCGAGCTCGGCGGGGCCGGCGGTCGTACCGGCGCCCGCGACCGTGCCGCCGCTCGCGCCGTGGCCGAGGCCATCGCCGCCTCGCCCGTGCTCGAGCTGGCCGGTGTCGGCGGCTACGAGGGCGCCCTCGCGCACGACGCCGGTGACGCGGCGATCGCCCGGGTCGACGGCTATCTGGCCGCGCTCGGGGGCCTGCATCGCGAGCTCGCCGACGCCGGGCTGTATCCGGAGGGCGCGCGTCCCGTGGTCACCGCGGGCGGCAGCGCCTACTTCGATCGCGTCGGCGCCGTGCTCCCGCCGCTGTGCCCCGATGCAGACGTCGTGGTGCGCTCGGGAGCGTTCCAGATCCACGACGACGGCTTCTACGCGGGGATCAGCCCGATGGGCCGCACGATCGGTGATGTGCCGTTCCGCTCCGCGATGCACGTATGGGCACGGGTGCTGTCGCGGCCCGAGCCGGGTCTCGCGCTGCTCGACTGCGGACGCCGCGATGCCTCCTTCGACGAGGGGCTCCCGGTCGCGCAGCGCATCGCAGGACGCGCCGAGGACGACGGCGCGCTCGCGGGCAGCCACGTATCCGCGCTCAACGACCAGCACCTGTTCCTCCGCCTCGGCGAGGACGCGGTCGCCTCGGGCGCCGCCGCTCGTCTGCGGGTGGGCGACGTGGTGCGGCTCGGTCTCTCGCACCCGTGCACGGTGCTCGACAAGTGGCGGCTGATCCCCGTCGTCGCGGATGCGGATGCGCTCGACTCCGTGGTCGTCGACGCCGTGGAGACCGTCTTCTGAGGAGGGCTCCCGCCGAGACCTCCTCGGCACTGTTCCGGCATGCCACCGTCGTCGACGGGACCGGATCCGCTCGCCCGCGACGGCGACGGCGACGGGGCGCGGTCGCCGCGAGGGCGCGGGCGTTCCTCGCCGCTTGCGTCGCCCCGGTTCCCGAGGGCCCTTCTGGGGTTCAGCAGGAGAGCTTCTCGGATCATGCAGAACGTCACCGGCTCTGCACGCTGTGGTGTCTGCTCCGAATGCCGGACCGGCGGGGTGCGCGTCTCTCGCGTCCGTGGCGTCCCGGGGCTCGCGCATAATGAGTCCTGACCGAATGGAACGGGGGTGCGCGTGGCTGTGGACAGCGAGCCGCCTCGCGCCCTGAACATCCGGGATGTGGCGCGCGAGGCCGGCGTCTCGTATCAGACCGTGTCGAGGGTGCTGAACGGCAGCGACCGGATCAGGGAGAAGACGCGCGAGCACGTGCAGTCGGTCATCGACCGGCTCGGCTACCGGCCGAATCCCGTCGCGAGGGCGCTGTCGACGAGCCGCTCCCGCACGATCGGCGTGCTCACGGCGCAGAGCTCGTTGTACGGACCCGCCACGGCGATCACCGCCATCGAGTTCGCGGCGCGCGACGCCGGCTACCGGCTCTCCGTCGCGAATCTGCGCTCCGGAGAGCCCGATGCCGTGCGCACCAGCGTCGACGACCTGCTCAGCCAGGCCGTCGAGGCGATCATCGTGATCGCGCCGCAGCAGGAGGTCCTCAGCGAGGTCGGCGGCATGAGCGTGGACGTGCCCATCGTGGCGCTCGGGCCCAGCGGTGAGCGTCACTCGATGGCGATGGACCAGATCGCGGGTGCCAGAGCCGCCGTCGGGCATCTCGCAGACCTCGGCCACGAGTTCATCGTCCACCTGGCCGGGCCGCAGAACTGGACGGAGGCCGAGGCGCGCATGGTCGGCTATCTGCGTGAGCTCGACGCCCGTGATCTGCGGGTGCGCGCCCCGTTGCTGGGCGACTGGACCGCGCAGTTCGGCTACGAGGCGGGCCTGAGCCTGCTGCGCACGCCGGACTTCACGGCGGTCTTCGCCGGGAACGATTCGATGGCGCTCGGCTTCCTGCACGCCTGCCGGGAGCGAGGCGTCAGAGTGCCCGAGGACATCAGCATCGTGGGCTTCGACGACATTCCGGAGGCAGCGCACTTCTTCCCGCCGCTGACGACCGTGCGGCAGGACTTCGTCGAGCTCGGCCGTCGCACGATCCGCATCTTGATGGCGCAGCTGAACGGTGAGGACGTCGTGCAGGAACCCCTGATCCCGCGGCTGATCGTGCGGGCTTCCTCGGCGGCGCCCCGGTCGTCCTGACCCGCTCGCGACGGGCATCGAGGCGGTCCTGAGCCGCCCCGCGCCTCGTGCATTCTGAAACTCCTCTTGACAAATGTGACCGGTTCGCCAGAAGATCTGTCGTGCGGGTGTGAGCGGTCACACTCGCGGCGACGAAGAGGTCGGGTTCCGACTCTCCTCGCCGCAGCAGTGCAGGATGCCGGCGGCCACCGGTGTCGTGCGAAGAGCACCACGAATCGGCGGCCGCATCGATGCGACCGCCGCCCTGCCCCTGCCGGGTGCAGGTCCTGACCGGGCGGTCCGATCGTGCCATCGGCGCGCCCGCTGCTGTTCGGAGCGCGCCATGGCGGCCGCTCGACGAAAGGAATCACATGAAGTTCAAGAGACTGGTCGTCGGCGTCGCAGCCGCCGTCGCCCTGACCGTCACCATGACCGCGTGCGCCGGAACCCGGGGCGGCGGTTCCACGACGGCGGAGCCCGGTGCCAACAAGGGAGCCCTCGTCGGCGTCGCGATGCCGACGAAGACCTCGACCCGGTGGATCCACGACGGCGACGCCGTGAAGGCGGGCCTCGAGAAGCTCGGCTACAAGGTCGACCTGGAGTACGCGGACGACGACATCCCCACCCAGGTGCAGCAGATCTCGAACATGCTCACCAAGGGGGCCAAGGTCCTCGTCATCGCCTCGGTCGACGGCACGGCGCTGTCCAGCCAGCTCGACCAGGCCGCGTCCAAGGGTGTGAAGGTCATCGCCTACGACCGGCTCATCAACGGCAACAAGAACGTCGATTACTACACGACCTTCGACAACTACAAGGTGGGCGTGCAGCAGGCGACCAGCCTCCTGGAGGGACTCGGCGTCCTCGACAAGAGCGGCAAGGACACCGGCAACGCGGGCCCCTTCAACATCGAGCTGTTCGCAGGCAGCCCGGACGACAACAACGCCACGTTCTTCTTCAACGGCGCGATGGACACGCTCAAGCCGTACCTCGACAAGGGCGTGGTGAAGGTCGGCAGCGGCCAGACCGGATTCACGCAGGTCGCCACGCAGGGCTGGCAGGCCGACGTCGCCAAGAAGCGCATGCAGGACCTCATCGCCTCCACGTACTCCGGCGGCCAGAAGGTCGATGGCGTGCTCTCGCCCTACGACGGTCTGTCGATCGGCATCATCTCGGCCCTCACCGGGGCCGGCTATGCGACCGACAAGCTCCCGATCATCACGGGGCAGGATGCGGAGATCCCGTCCGTCAAGTCGATCATCGCGGGCCAGCAGTACTCCACCATCTACAAGGACACCCGCAAGCTCGCAGGCGAGGCCGTGAAGATGACCGACGACGTGCTGAACGGCAAGACCCCCGAGGTCAACGACACCAAGTCCTACGACAACAAGACCAAGGTCGTCCCGACGTTCCTGTTCGAGCCGGTCGTCGTCACGAAGGACAACTACAAGGCAGCCGTCATCGACACCGGCTACTACACCGAGGATCAGCTCAAGTAGGCACTCCCTCGACAGGGGTGGCCGCGGACGCTCCCGCGGCCGCCCCTCTGACGAAAGGAGAGCGAGATGAGCGACAACATCCTCGAGATGCGCGGCATCACCAAGACGTTCCCGGGCGTGAAGGCTCTGCAGGACGTGTCGATCACGGTGCAGCGCGGCCACGTGCATGCGATCTGCGGCGAGAACGGCGCCGGAAAGTCCACCCTGATGAAAGTGCTCTCAGGCGTCTACCCGCACGGATCCTATGACGGGGAGATCGTCCTGGACGGCGAGCCGGTGGCGTTCAAGAACATCAACGAATCCGAGCACGCCGGGGTCGTGATCATCCATCAGGAGCTGGCGCTGAGCCCGTACCTGTCGATCGCGGAGAACATCTTCCTCGGCAACGAGCGTCAATCCGGCGGCTGGATCGACTGGAACACCACCAACCAGGAGGCGGCGAAGCTGCTCGCGAGCGTGGGGCTCAAGGAGAACCCCGCCACCAAGATCGCGGACATCGGCGTCGGCAAGCAGCAGCTCGTCGAGATCGCGAAAGCGCTCTCCAAGAGCGTGCGGCTGCTGATCCTGGACGAGCCGACGGCGGCGCTCAACGATGACGACTCCGCGCACATGCTCGAGCTCATCACGCACCTGCGCGACGAGGGCATCACCTCGATCATCATCAGCCACAAGCTCAACGAGATCCGTGCGATCGCCGACGAGGTCACCGTCATCCGTGACGGACGCAACATCGAGACCCTCGAGATGCGCACGGACGACGTCAGCGAGGACCGGATCATTCGCGGCATGGTCGGCCGGGATCTGGCGAGCCGGTTCCCCGACCGCGTCCCGAGGATCGGCGAGGAGCTGCTGCGGATCGAGGACTGGACGGTGCATCATCCTCTCGATCACGAGCGCAAGGTCGTCGACGGCGCGACCCTGGCAGTCCGGGAGGGCGAGATCGTCGGCATCGCCGGGATCATGGGGGCCGGGCGCACCGAGCTGGCGATGAGCGTGTTCGGCCGCAGCTACGGCGTGAACATCTCGGGCCGCGTCTACAAGCGCGGATCCGAGATCTCCACGAAGACGGTGTCGGAGGCGATCGGCCACGGGCTCGCCTACGCGACCGAGGACCGGAAGCGGTTCGGGCTGAACCTCATCGACGACGTCGAGCGGAACATCACGATCGCGGCGCTCGACCGGATCGCGAAGATCGGCTGGGTGAACGAGAGCCGCGAACGCATCATCGCCGAGTCCTATCGGAAGAGCATGAACATCAAGACCAGCTCGGTCGAGGCGGTCGTCGGCAAGCTCTCCGGGGGCAACCAGCAGAAGGTCGTGCTGTCGAAGTGGATGAACACGTCCCCCGACGTACTGATCCTCGACGAGCCCACGCGCGGCATCGACGTCGGAGCCAAGTACGAGATCTACGGCATCATCAACTCGCTCGCGAGCGAGGGCAAGGGCGTCATCGTGATCTCCAGCGAACTGCCCGAACTGATCGGTCTCTGCGACCGCATCTACACCCTCGCCGAGGGGCGCATCACCGCGGACGTCCCGCGGTCGGAGGCCACGGCGGAGAACCTCATGCGATTCATGACCCAGGAGAAGGAGGTGGGCTCCGCATGAGCGGCTCATCCATCACCCCGAAGACGGCCTCGCTGCGCGGCGTCGTCGACTTCCTCACCGGACAGCTGCGGCAGATCGGCCTGTTCATCGCGCTGATCGTGATCGTGATCTTCTTCCAGATCACCACGGGCGGCATCACCCTCGCGCCGATCAACGTGTCGAACCTGATCATCCAGAACAGCTACATCCTGATCCTGGCGATCGGCATGGTCATGGTGATCATCGCGGGCCACATCGATCTGTCCGTCGGATCCGTGGTCGCCTTCATCGGCGCCGCGGCCGGCGTGCTGATCACCCGGATGGGCGTGCCCTGGCCGATCGCCGTCGTGCTGTGCCTCGTGCTCGGCGCTCTGATCGGCGCCTGGCAGGGCTTCTGGATCGCGTACTTCAAGATCCCGGCGTTCATCGTCACGCTGGCCGGAATGCTGACGTTCCGCGGCCTGACCCAGATCACGCTGCAGAACACCGCGATCTCTCCCTTCCCCGACGGGTTCCGCGCGATCGGCGCCGGCTTCCTGCCCGATCTCGGCGGGGGCCAGACGGTTGTCGAGCCGCTCACGCTCATCCTCGCGGTGCTCGTCGTGTTCGGGATGATCGGCTTCGGGATCCGCGGGCGCATGACGCGGCGGAAGTTCGCCGTCGAGGACGAGCCGCTGTGGTGGTTCGTCGCCAAGCTCGCCTTCACGAGCCTGCTGATCGCGTTCGTCGCCTACCTGCTCGCGAGCTACAACGGCACCCCGATCGCCCTGGTGATCCTCGGCGTGCTGACCGTGGTGTACTCCGCGATCATGTCCCGCAGCGTCTGGGGGCGGCACATCTACGCCATCGGCGGCAACCCGCTCGCGGCCAGCCTGTCCGGCGTGAAGACGCCGCGGGTCACGTTCACGCTGTTCATCAACATGGGCGTGCTGTCGGCGCTCGCCGGTCTCGTGTTCACCTCGCAGCTGAACCTCGCGAGCCCCCGCAACGGCGACGGGTTCGAGCTCGACGCGATCGCGGCCGTGTTCATCGGCGGCGCGGCCGTCACAGGAGGCATCGGCAGGATCACGGGAGCGATCATCGGCGGTCTGATCATCGGCATCCTCAACAACGGCATGTCGATCCTCGGCGTCGGCACCGAGTACCAGGCGCTCATCAAGGGTCTGGTGCTGCTCGCCGCCGTCGCCTTCGACGTGTTCAACAAGCGCCGCTCGGGGCGCTGAGCGTCCGTTCGACCCGTCGACCCCGGCCCGCGCATCGTCGTGGACCGGGGTCGGGGCCGGGGCCGGGACTGGTGGGCTGGGGCTGGCGTGGGGGCGCCGGGGCCGGGGCCGGGACTGGCGTGGGGGCGTCGGGGCCGGGGGCCGGGCGCGCGGAGCTGTGGAGGATCCCCTCTGCGCACGCCTCGCATGATGTAGGATGATTACATCATGGCTTTGACGCGTACGCAGATCTCGCTCAGCGACGACGATCGTCGGGTGCTGGATGCGGCTGCGCGACGCACCGGGCGATCGATGAGTGCGCTGATCCGCGACGCGATCCATACGGCCTACGGTGAGGTGGGGGAACCGGAGCGCATCCGGACCTTGATCGACATGAGCTTCGGTGTCGTGGAGATCGAGGTCTCCGGCGAGAAGCTGGTCGATTCCCTTCGATCCGGGCAGAGGCTGTCCGAGTCCGCATGATCAGCCTCGTCGACACGTCTGTGCTGATCGACCACAGTCGCGGTGTTCCGGCAGCGCGAGAGGCTCTGCTCGACGCCGCCGCCAGGGGGGCGTTGCACTCCAGCGAGATCGTGCGGGCCGAGCTGCTGATCCTCATCCGGGAACAGGAGCTGCGCCTCGTCGAGCCGCTGCTGGAGGCGATCGTCTGGCATCCGATCGATCGGCCGGTCGCCGAACTGGCGGGTGCACTCGGGCGTCGCTGGCTGCCGGCGTTCACCGGGATCGACGCCGCCGACTTCCTGATCGCGGCGACGGCGACCCTGCTCGACGCACGGTTGCTGACCCGCAACGTCAAGCATTACCCGATGCTCGAGGGGCTCGTCGCGCCCTACTGACCCCCTGTCGCGGCCGGCGGATCCCCAGGGTGGAGTCCGCGTTGCGTGCCTCACTCCACCGGCGCGGTGGCTCGGGCTGCACCCGCCACCGTCGGCTGAGACCGAGGGCTTCGGGATGCGCCGGTTGCGACGCATCCCGAAGCCTTCGACATGAACGGCAACGGATACCGAAACACTTTCTCCGAGAACGCGCGTGTTTCCGCGGATTCAGAATCCGAAGCTCTCAGCCCGCGCATAGCCTTCGGAAGCACAGCGAAATCATCGGATCCGGATCTAGTCGCGGGTGGATCCGCGGTGCTAGCGTCCCTCTGTCATCCCCCACACCCGACGATGAGACAGGGGAAACAGAGTGACCCACAACCCGATCGAGACAGAGACGTCTGCGCAACGTGCGATCGACTACCAGGAGCACGCGCTGCAGGCCGGCGGTGTGTCCAAGGCCGGCTCCACGCTGATGGCCGTGGCGGGCAGCGCACCCGCATACTCCATCGCGGCGAGCACCGCACTGCTGATCGGCGCCGCCGGCGTCGGCGCCCCCGCCGCCCTGCTGTGGTGCGGCATCCCGATGCTCGGCATCGCGTTCGCGTTCAGCCACCTCGCCCGCGTCGACAGCCACGCGGGTGCGTCGTTCTCGTGGGTCGCCCGTGGCCTGCATCCGCTGCTCGGCTTCTTCGCGGGCTGGGCCCTGGTGATCTCCGCGACGGTGTTCATGGTCGCGGGCGCGCTGCCCGCCGGCCAGATGACCGTCGCACTGTTCGCGCCCGACCAGGCGAACAACACGCTGCTGGTGACCCTGGTCGGATCCGTCTGGTTCCTGGTGATGGCAGCGGCCGTCATCTTCGGCGTGCATACGACCGAGCGCGCGCAGTGGATCATGTCGGTGGTCGAGGTCGGGATCCTGGTGATCTTCGCGGTCATCGCCATCCCGCGCGCGATCACGACGTACCACCATGGCGAGACCTTCTCCTGGGACTGGTTCGGCTTCGGCCACCTCACCGGTGCGGGAGTCTTCGTGTCGGCGGCCCTGATCGCGGCCTTCTACTACTGGGGCTGGGACGTCACGGCCAACCTCGGCGAGGAGACCAAGAACGCGCACAAGACCACCGGCATGGCCGGGATCCTGGGCATCGTCATCGTGTTCATCCTGTTCGAGATCTACACCACGACGACCCTGGTGATGCTGCCGGGCAAGACCATCCAGGACAACAGCGGCAACGTGCTCAGCGTGCTGGGCGACGCCATCATGCCCGGCATCGGCGGCAAGATCCTCATCATCGCGGTCGCGCTGTCCACGATCGCGACGCTCGAGACCACGCTCGTGCAGGTGAGCCGCACGCTGTTCGCCATGGGGCGCGATCGCACCATCCCGTTCGCCTTCGGCCGGATCAACCGCAAGTGGAAGACGCCGGTGTTCGCCACCCTCGTCGTCGTCGTGGTGTCGCTCCTGCTGTTCGTGCTGGCGAACGTGTTCGGCGACAGCGTGGGGCAGATCCTCGGCTGGGCGGTGTCGTCGATCGGCCTGCAGATCGCGTTCTACTACTCGCTCGCGGGCCTCGCCGTGGTGATCGGGTTCCGGAAGGTGATCTTCACCTCGGTCAAGAACGCGATCCTGATCGGGATCTGGCCCCTGGTCGGGGCTCTGTTCATGATGTACATCTTCGTCACGTCCATCCCGAACAACGAACCCGTCGTGAACATCCTCGGTCTCGGCCTCATCGCGGTCGGAGTGATCCCGCTGCTGCTGTTCTACCGCAAGGCGAAGGACGCGTACTTCTCCCGGCGCCCCCTCGAGGTTCCGGAGGACTTCTCCGCGTAGGTCCGACGGGTCGTTTCGCGGCGGCCGGTCGCGACTCGAGCGGACCCGCGACAGGCGTCGGAGTGCTGCTCGCATGGGATGGAAATCGTCGCTCGTGGCTTGCTGCGGGCGGCG